>NZ_JAVHWR010000144.1:0-21332 GCF_032159565.1 Mycobacterium sp. | reverse complement strand
CGGGATCGTTGTGCTTGACGCTGATCTTGATGTCGCCGAAGCCGTGCTCCTCGAAGAGCGATGCCTCCCACAGCGCCGACTCGACGAGTGCTTCCGGGGTGGCCTTGCCGTACTTCTTCATCATCCGTGCATCCAGCGAGCCTGCGTTGACGCCGATGCGGATCGGGATGCCCGCGTCGCCTGCGGCCTTGGCGACCTCCTTGACCCGGCCGTCGAATTCCTTGATGTTGCCCGGGTTCACCCTGACGGCGGCGCAGCCGGCGTCGATCGCGGCGAAGATGTACTTCGGCTGGAAGTGGATGTCGGCGATGACGGGAATCTGGCTGTGCTTGGCGATCTCCGAAAGCGCGTCGGCGTCTTCCTGTCGCGGGCAGGCTACCCGGACGATGTCGCAGCCGGACGCGGTGAGCTCCGCGATCTGCTGCAGCGTGGTGTTCACATCGTGGGTCTTTGTGGTGCACATCGACTGCACCGCGATCGGGTGGTCGCTGCCGATGCCGACGTCGCCGACCATGAGCTGCCGGGTTTTTCGCCGCGGAGCCAGTGTGGGCACCGGAGGTGCCGGCATCCCTAAGCCGACGGACATGGAGGTCTCCTACTCGAAGGGTCTGATGGGGTTGACGAAGTCGGCCGTCACGGTCAGCGCCATGTAACCGACCACGAACACCAAGATCACGTAAGTGGCGGGCATCAACTTGACGTAGTTCACCGGCGCCGCGGCGGCCATGCCCCGGGCCCTGCGGATCACATTGCGGATCTTCTCGTACCACGCCACCGCGACGTGTCCGCCGTCGAACGGCAGCAGGGGCACCAGGTTGACCGCGCCGAGCACGAAGTTCAGTTGCGCGAGGAAGAACCAGAACGCGAGGTAAAGCCCTCGTTCGAAGGCGTCGCCGCCGATACGGGAAGCGCCCACGACGCTGATCGGAGTTTCCGGATCGCGCTCGCCGCCACCGATGGACTGCACCAGGGCCCCGATCTTGGTCGGGATCTTCGCCAGCGACTTGCCCAGTTCGACGGACAGATCGCCGGTGAACGCCACCGTGCCGGGAATTGCGGTGACCGGGTTGTAGTGCGTGTACTCCACGGGCCCGAGCTCAGCGGCGGCGACGCCCACTGCGCCGACCGTCGACGGAGTTTGAGCGGTGTCGGACGTGTAGCGCTTCGTCTCGACGACGTCGACGACCGTGGTGATCTGCTTTCCGTCGCGCTCGATGACGAACGGTGTCGGGCCGCTGGCCTTGCGGACTGCGGCGACCATCTCGTCGGGGTTGTGCACGTCGGTGTTGCCCACCTTGACGACGACGTCGCCCTGCTTGATGCCCGCGGCGGAAGCAGGCCCCTCACCCGTGCAGTCGGCCATCTTGTCCTTGCTGATCGCCGGTGCGACACAAGTGGTCTGGCTGACATAGGCCGCGGGCTGCGGGCTCAGGTTGGGTAGGCCCCAATGCAGCGCAATGGCGTAGAGGATCACCAGGCCGACGACGAAATTCATGCCTGGGCCGGCGAACAGCACGGCGGCGCGTTTCCACGTCTTCTGCTTGTACATCGCATACCGAAGGTCTTCCGGGGCGATCTCGTCGATCGACGTCATCCCGGCGATGTCGCAGAACCCACCGAGCGGGATCGCCTTCACGCCGTATTCGGTGTAGCCCAGCTTGTTGGGCCGCCGGGTGGACCACAGCGTCGGACCAAAGCCGACGAAGTAACGGCGCACCTTCATCCCGGTGGCACGCGCCACCCACATGTGCCCGCACTCATGCAGCGCCACCGATATCAAGATGCCCAGCGCGAAAAGTACTACGCCGATGACCCACATCATTTTGTGGTGACAACCTCCCGAGAAACCGCGCCCCTTGCCCTGTCCCGGGCCCAGCGTTGCGCGTCAAGCACTTCTTCCACGGTAGCGGGTTCGGCGGCCCACTGGTCTGCAGCACGCAGCACGTCGGCGATGGTGCGCACGATCGCGGGGAAACCGATCCGGCCGTCGAGGAACGCCGCGGCGGCCTCTTCGTTCGCCGCGTTGTAGACCGCGGTCAGGCAGCCGCCCCGCCTGCCTGCCTCCCTGGCCAGCTCGACGGCCGGAAAGACGTCCGCGTCCAGCGGCTCGAACTCCCAGGTCGAAGCGGTGCTGAAGTCGCACGCCGGCGCGGCGGCGGGCACCCGCGACGGCCAGCCCAGCGCCAGCGCGATCGGCAGCTTCATGTCCGGCGGGCTGGCCTGGGCGATCGTCGAACCGTCGGTGAACGTCACCATCGAGTGCACGATCGACTGCGGGTGAACCACCACCTCGATGCGCTCATACGGAATGCCGAACAGCAGGTGGGTCTCGATCAGCTCCAGGCCCTTGTTGACCAGCGATGCCGAGTTCAGGGTGTTCATCGGACCCATCGACCAGGTCGGATGCGCGCCGGCCTGCTCGGGCGTGACGTCCTCGAGGCGGTCGGCGGTCCAGCCGCGGAAGGGCCCGCCGGAGGCCGTCAGCACGATTTTCGCCACCTCGTCGGGGGTTCCGCCCCTCAGGCACTGGGCGATCGCCGAATGCTCGGAGTCGACCGGCACGATCTGACCCGGCATCGCCGCCCTCAGGACCAGCGGTCCGCCTGCGATCAGCGACTCCTTGTTGGCCAGCGCCAGCCGCGCGCCGCTGGCCAGCGCGGCCAGGGTCGGCTGCAGCCCCAGGGCGCCGACCAATGCATTGAGCACGACGTCGGCCTCGGTGTTCTCGACAAGCGAAGTCGCGGCGTCCGGGCCCGCATAGGTGACGTCGCCCACTTTGTCCGCGGCGTCGGGATCGGCGACTGCGATGTTGGTGACGCCGGTTTCCATGCGCTGGCGCACCAGCAAATCGGGGTTTCCGCCCCCTGCGGCCAATCCGACCACCTCGAAGCGGTCCCTGTTGGCCGCGATGACGTCGAGCGCCTGGGTGCCGATCGAACCGGTGCTGCCGAGGATCAGCACGCGCAGGCGGAAGTCCGTCGTGCTCCTCGCGTGCGCTGTGCTCACCGTCCCATTGTGCCGCTCTCCGCCGAGCAGACGGAAACTCGCACAGATCGAGGCGGATATGTGCGATTTCGCGTCTGCTCGCCATGAGACGTGACGCAAAAGTGACGCATCGGCGCCGTGCCCATCCGTGATCGCTGTCACGCCGAATCCCCGCTGTCATGCCCATGGGCGGCCCTGCCCGCCCCCACCAAGGAGTCAGAGCACCAATGAGAAATGTTCACCGCAGCACACTGACGGCGGCCACCATCGCGGCACTCGCGGTTCTCGGCCTTTCGGCGTGTTCCACCGACAGCTCGACCTCTGAACAGTCGGCGGCCGCCGAAACGACGTCATCCGCCGCGCCGGCCACGACGCAGGCCGAGGCGGACCCGGCGGCGAATCTCGTGGGAACGGGTTGCGCGGCCTACGCCGAGCAGGTGCCCGAGGGCCCGGGCTCGGTGGCGGGCATGGCGCAGGATCCGGTGACGGTGGCGGCGTCGAACAACCCGATGCTCAAGACGCTGACCCAAGCGTTGTCCGGCAAGCTCAACCCGAACGTCAACCTGGTCGAAACCCTCAACGGCGGTGAGTTCACGGTGTTCGCCCCGACCGACGATGCGTTCGCGAAGATCGACCCGGCGACGATCGAGAAGCTCAAGACCGACTCGGATCTGCTGACGAGCATCCTGACCTACCATGTGGTGCCCGGCCAGGCGAGCCCGTCGAAGGTCGTCGGAACGCACAAGACCGTGCAGGGCGGCGAGGTCACTGTCACCGGTGAAGGCAACGGCCTCAAGACCAATGACGCCGGGCTGGTGTGCGGAGGGGTCTCGACCGCCAATGCACAGGTGTACATGATCGACACCGTGCTGATGCCGCCGGCCAGCTAGTGCGAAAAGACGCGGAATCGCACGGATCCTTCGGGATTCGTGCGATTCCGCGTCTGCTCGGCGAACAACTAGACCCATCCAAATGCGTTGTGGCTCCGAATAACTGACATGTTCACACTTGTACTGATCGGCCTTCTCGGCGGTCTGATCACCGGCATCTCGCCATGCATACTGCCGGTGCTGCCGGTGATCTTCTTCTCCGGCGCACAGAGCACACGCTCAGAGCCGGTCGCCGAGTCTGAGGGCGGCATCGCCGTCGCCGTCAAGCCCAAACCCGCACTGTCTGGGCGGCTTCGGCCGTACCGGGTGATCGGCGGGCTGGTACTCAGCTTCAGCCTGGTCACGCTCATCGGGACCTCGCTGCTTTCGCTTTTGCATCTTCCGCAGGACGCGATCAGGTGGGCCGGGCTCATCGCGCTGACCGTCATCGGCCTCGGTCTGATCTTCCCTCGCTTCGAGGAGATTCTGGAGAAACCGTTCAGCCGCATTCCCCAGCTTCAAATGAGCGAGGGCAGAAGCGGTTTCGGATTGGGACTGGCGCTGGGCGTGCTGTACGTACCCTGCGCCGGACCGGTTCTCGCCGCGATCGTGGTGGCCGGTGCGACGGGAGCCGTCGGCATCGACACCGTCGCGTTGACCATCTCCTTCGCCATCGGCGCCGCGCTGCCGCTGCTGTTCTTCGCTCTGGCCGGTCAGCGGGTCGCCGAACGGGTCGGCACCTTCCGCAGACACCAACGTCGCATTCGCGTCGTCGGTGGCATGGTGATGCTGGCGTTTGCGCTCGCGCTGGTGTTCAACGTGCCCGCCACGCTGCAACGAGCAATTCCCGATTACACCGGCTCATTGCAGGACAAGGTCGTCGCGTCCGATGAGGTTCAGGAGAGGCTCGACCTCGGCGGCCTGGTCAACGACCAGAACCGGGAATTGTCGAAATGCAGCAGCGGCGGCGCAAAGCTCGAAAGCTGCGGCACGGCACCGGATATCAAGGGAATCACCGGTTGGCTGAACACGCCGGATGGCGCTCCGGTCGACCTGAAATCGCTGCGCCGCAAGGTGGTTCTGGTTGATTTCTGGGCGTACTCGTGCATCAACTGCCAGCGTGCGATCCCGCACGTGGTCGACTGGTACGGCAAGTACAAAGACCTCGGCCTGGAGGTCGTCGGTGTGCACAGCCCCGAGTACGCATTCGAGAAGATCGTGGGCAATGTCGCCAGCCTTGCCGAGGATCTGGGCATCACCTACCCGGTCGCTCTCGACAACAGCCTGTCGACCTGGACCAACTATCGCAATCGCTACTGGCCTGCCGAATACCTCATCGACGCGAATGGCACTGTGCGCCATATAAAGTTCGGCGAGGGCGACTACGACGTCACCGAGAACCTGATCAGAGAACTGCTGGTCGACGCGAACCCCGATGTGCAGTTGCCGCCGCCGAGTGATTCCGCCGACCAGACGCCTGCTGCCGGTCAGACACCCGAGACGTATTTCGGGGTCGGCAAGATGGTGAACTACGGCGGTCCCGACACGTACAGCGAGGGCACCGCGGAGTTCACCTACCCGAGGAGACTCGCCGACGACAGCTTCGCTTACCGCGGACGCTGGAAGTTGGACTTCCAGGGCGCGACGGCGGAGTCGGACGACTCGCGGATTTCATTGAGATACAACGCGAAGAACGTCTACATCGTCGTCGGCGGCGAGGGCGATGTGACCGTGACGAGCAACGACGAGACGATGAACGTGCCGATCAGCGGCGCGCCGACGTCGCATCAGTTGGTGTCCGGTGACGCAGTCACACGCGGAGAGCTTGAAGTGCGGTTGAGCAAAGGACTGCAAGCGTTTTCATTCACCTACGGCTGATGTTTCCACCCACATCACCCATCCGCGCACGCACCTGCTCCGAATGACTGATGAGAAGCACAACGAGGTGAGGCGGCGAGCGCTGTCTTCAAATACAGGAAGTGGAAAACAGATGACGAAGATGAAGAAGTCGATTGCGGTTGCTGGTCTGGCCGCGGCAGCGGCGATGGGCATGTCGCTGACCTTCACGGGCACCGCGTCCGCCGAACTGGTTGGGCCGTCATGTACCGCCTACGCCGAGAAGGTACCGACAGGCCCCGGTTCAGTGGCCGGGATGGCGATGGATCCCGTCGCGGTTGCGGCATCGAACAACCCGATGCTGACCACGCTGACCAAGGCTGTGTCGGGCCAGCTCAACCCGAACGTCAACCTGGTCGACACCCTCAACAGCGGCGAGTTCACCGTCTTCGCGCCAACCGACGATGCGTTCGGCAAGCTCGACCCGGCGACGATCGAGAAGCTCAAAACCGACTCGGACCTGCTCACCAGCATCCTCACCTACCACGTGGTTTCGGGCCAGGCCAGCCCGGCACAAATAGTCGGAACGCACAAGACCGTCCAGGGCGCCGATCTGACGGTGACCGGTATGGGCAGCAACCTCAAGGTCAACGACGCCTCGGTGGTGTGCGGCGGAGTCGCCACGGCGAACGCACAGGTGTACATGATCGACACCGTGTTGATGCCACCGATGAATTGATTTAGACCACAACAGAATACGCCGGAGCAGCCCGACCGATCATCACGGTCGGGCTGCTGCCGTTGGGTCGACGCTCGCTTCGATTTTGAACACGCGGTTGCCGCGCAGCGTGAGCACGATGACGGCGAACAGTCGCCGTTGGGCGAAGGCCAGCAGAACCGGCTCCCCGACCGGCCCACTGACAAGCGTCGCGCCGTGTCCGAGGTAGCGAAGCAGGTTGCGGCCCACGTCGTCCGGGCCATGGTTGACCTGAGGCGGCTGAGCTCCCTCGCCCAGTACGGTGCCGACCCCCCACACAGCGGGATCCAGCACGGCCGTCAGCGCATCGAGATCACCGTTGGCGCACGCGGTGATGAATTTCTCGGTGACGAGTTGGTGTTCGGCATCGGCGACTTCGGTCAGTCGCGGTGAGGCCGCGGCGAACTTGCTCCGTGCGCGTCGGGCGAGTTGGCGGCAGGTGCCCACGGGCCGACCGACCGTCGTAGCGATCTCGTCGAACGGCACCTGGAAGACGTCGTGCAGCACGAATGTCACGCGCTCACCGGGCGACAGCCGCCGTAACAGGTCCAACATCGCTTCGCGGACCTCGTCGTCGAGCGTGACGCGGTCGGCCGGATCCGGCGCCTTTGGCCCAACCATGTCGTCCGATTCCACGTTCTCGGGGCGCTCGTGGCGGGCGCGGGCCGACCGCAGCTGGTCGAGGCACAGCCGCCCTGCGACCACCGTGAGCCAGCCGCGAACATCGTCGATGTCGTCGAGGTCTGTTCGCGACAGCCGCAGGAACGTCTCCTGCGCGACGTCCTCGGCCTCGCCGACATCCCCGAGCATCTGGTAGGCGAGGTTCACCAGGTAGGGGCGATGGCTGCGCCACGCGGCTTCCACCGACGGTGATTCGGTCATGTACTCACGACGAAGTTGCGGCGCGAAAAGTTACCAAGGCCGGACGTAACTTTTGCGCTCGTCGCCCCGTCCTTGGTTGCATGAACACCATTCTTGTCACGGGCGCAACCGGCAACGTCGGGCGCCCTCTGGTCAACCAGCTGGCGGAGGCAGGCGTGCACGTGCGCGCCGTGACCCGTCAACCCGATTCCGCGCAGTTTCCCGTCGACGTCGAGGTGGTCGGATCGGCCGCCGCCGGCATCGGCGGCGCATCTGCGGTGTTTCTCAACTCCCGGGCGCTGGGCGATGAGCTCGCGACGGTTGTCGAACTGGCCCGCCGCGCAGGCGTCAGACGGCTTGTCGCGCTGTCGGCCATCAACGCAGACGACGACTTCTCCCGTCAGCCGTCACGCTTCCGCGGCGACCGCAACAAGGAGGTCGAGCAGCACGCCGTCGACTCAGGTCTGGAGTGGGTCAGCCTGCGGCCGACCGTGTTCGCCACCAATTTCATCGGCATGTGGGCTCCGCAGATCAGAGCAGGCGATGTTGTCAGCGGACCGTATGCGTCGGCCTCGACTGCGCCCATCGTCGACGCCGACATCTCGGCGGTGGCCGTGCACGCACTGGTGCGCGACGACCTGCTGGGGCGCAAGGTTCCGCTGACCGGTCCGCAGGCCCTCACCAACACCGAGCTCGTCGGCGTCATCGGCGACGTGCTCGGTCGGCCGCTGCGCTATCAGGAGGTGCCACCCGATTTCGTGCGCCGCCGCTTCATCGATCTCGGGTTTTCGGCGGAGTTCGCCGACGGGTACATCGCGCTGCTCGAGGCGACGGTGTCCAAGCCGGCGCTGGTCACCAACGAGGTGGAGAAGATCCTCGGCCGGCCTCCGCAGACCTTCGCCGACGCAATTCGACCTCACCGCGATCTGTTCGCCGATTAACAAAGGAGAGAACACATGTCAGAACTTCGGCCACCGCGCTACCTCAAGCCGATGAACCGGGTCGTGAGGGCGATGCAGCGGCTGGGCGTTCGCACCGGTCCGGCAATGATCCTCACGGTGCCCGGCAGGAAGACCGGCAGGCCCCGCAGCACCCCGATGACACCGTTCACCTACCGCGGCGACTTGTACACCGTCGCTGGATATCCCGGTGCGGACTGGGCGGCGAACGCGCGGGCCGCGGGTGCAGGCACGCTTACCCGTGGGCGCAAGTCGCGGGAGATCAGGATCGTCGAGCTCAACGCGGACGAGTCACGGCCGATACTGCGTGCGTTCCCGGTGCAGGTTCCCGTCGGCGTCGCCTTCGCCAAACGCTCCGGGCTCGTGCGTCAGGGGACGCCCGACGAGTTCGAGGCGCTCGCCGGACAGTTGGCGGTGTTCAGGTTCGACCCGGCCGGCTAGCCGGTGAGCCGTCAAGCGAGGTCAGAACTCGGTTGGGGCGGAACCGCATTCGGTGGGTTCATCGTGATACCTATGTCCAATGCATTGAGCGGTGTGTACTCGTACCAGGTGGACGTGAGCGACGCTTCGCAATTGGCCGAGATATCGGCGTCCTTGTCCGCCCCGCCTGGCTGACCGTCGGCACCGCGGGAGATCAGGTCGTAGTCGCCTGTGTCTCCCGGGCATTGATAGAAATACGCGTTACCCCATACCAGGTCACTTGTGGGAACGGCGCTGTACGTCGGTAGCAGTGCATCCTGCGGTGTCGCCGGGTCCAGGCTGAGCTGCTTGGCGTTGGCCTGGGCGTTGTAGTCGTTGATGCCGTTGTACGTCGTCCCGTTGACGACGACGGGACCGTCGAGGTACGGCGCCACGGCCGCGGCAGGCAACGTCTGTGTCCCGTTGTCCGAAGGGAATTCACCGGTCGCCACCTTGCATGCATTCAGCAGCTGGATGATGTACTGCATCTCGCGCCAGACGCGCTGCTGTTCGAGATAGACAAGCGGTCGGGCGTTCTGCTCCGGATTGGCGGGCGGGAAGCCGGGATAGTTGGTGTTGGCGAAGTTCTGGATCTCCTCGGCGATGGTGACGTACGGGTGCGGGCCGGGCAGCCCGTCGAATGCGCCCGACTCGACCAAGCTGGTGAAGCTGGCCTCGAACCCCGGGCGAATGGTCAGCACTACCCGCGCGGCGCCGGATCGCAGGAAGGTGCGGTGGGTGGAGTCGGGGTGATACAGGAACTTCTTGAAGTTCCACAGCGAGGTGTTGTCCCAGAAGTAGGGGTAGGTGAAATAGAGAACGTTCTCCCACTCGATCGCGTTGTGCACGTATTTGATGAACTCGCCGTGCTCCATGACCCGCAGCCACTCGGCGTCCGTCAGCCGGTTCGGATCGAGCAGGTCGTGTGCATCGGGATCGGTAGCGTCGGGGCCGAAGAGACTCGCCAAATCGAAGGGCACCAAATAGAACTGCGGTCCGAGCAGCCACCGCAGCACGCCCTTCATGATCTCCTCGCGCTCCATACGGCGCAGGGTAAGTGCATCGAAATCGGCGATTTGCTGAAGCAGCGTGGCCCGCTGTTCCTCGTAGGTCTGCAGGGTCTTGTTGTACTGCTCTTCTGCGGCCTGCCGGATCTGATTCCACACCTCGAGGCGCCACGCCTGCAGCGCCTGAACCTTGGGCCGACATGCGAACGTGATGTTGAGCGCGACGTTGTACATGTTCTGGAACATGAAGTCGAGCGACAGGTGCCCGGAACGGCCAACCAGCTTGGCGGCGCCCGCATTCAGCGACTCGCCACCGATCATCGAGAGCACCCAGTGCGGTTCGTTCTTCTTGGTCTGGCCGGTGTATTCCATATCGACCTGGTAGACGTAGTAGTCATCGTCGATGTCGAACTCGACCGAGTCGAAATGCACGTTCTCGTAATCGTCTCCGGACAGCTGCGGCGTTTCCTTGTGCACATTCACCCAGATGCGCGCGTCTGGCGGCGGTGTCACCGATGCGTCGTACTGGGCGGCCAGCCTGTCGTAGTTGCTGATCTGCCCCGGGTCTGTGGCCAACGCGTTGTACGTGATCGCCGTCAGCGGAAGCCGGAACACGAACGGGGTGCCGATCTTCGCGTCGAGCACCTTCAGATCCTCGACGAGCTTGACGATGCCTGCGCCCGGGTTGGGGATCACGATGTCGTAGGTCATCCGCAGGCCATAGCGAAGCAGGTCGACCTTCCACTTCCTGGCGAGCTGGATGTAGTCGACGCGCATCGCGTCGGTATCGCTCGGGTTGGCAATCACGCGGACCGACTGGTCCTCGCTTCCCGCGACGGATGTGACCTTGAAGGTCATCTTGTGGTCCTTCTTGGTCCGCGCGGACGCCTTCTTGGTCAGCTCCATGCTGTGGTCGCGACTGTCTTTCTTCGACCGGGAGTCATTGGTCGTGGCGTTGTAGCCGAAGTTCGTCGACAGTGTGATCGACGAGTAGCTCGCAGACAGCGACGCTCCCAGGTTGAGCGCCGTCGCGTGTTGGGTCTGGGAGTCCGTCGACATCGCGATGTCTGTCTTCTCAGCGACGCCCTGTTCGCTGTATCCCTCGAAGTAGTCCTCGACGATGTCCTCGAATTCCCGTTCGGTGACGGACCACTCTTTGTGGCTGATGTTGACGATCTCGCCCGGTGCAAGCGGTAGGGAGTGAACCAGTTCGCCCTGCTGCACGCCCGCCGGATACATCTCGATGCGTTCCAGATGCAGGTTGCCGATCGGCTCGATTGCCATCCTGGACTCGAACCCGGTGACTGCGCCCGCCAGGACCGGTGAATCGAAGACCTGACTGAACCTGTCACGCAGGTAGTCGAGGACCACCCTGGCGTCTCCGATCGCAAACCGCTCATCGGCCGAAACTCCGAGATAGGGTTGAAGTTGTTGGGCCAGGGCGGAGAACATGGCCGGTTCGTGTTTCTTCGCCCAATCGAGGGCCGTCGCCTCCGACGGTGTGTAAGCCGCCTGCGCCGCATCCGACAGCACCGCCGAGTATCCCGTGGCCGGCGATGTGGACTCGTCCATCGCGATGGTGGTGTGGAAACTGAGATTCTGCACTTCCGTCCGGGCGGTCGATCGCGCCGCGGTCCCGGGGCCCGCGGTGGTGACCACGGCCAGCCCCAGCTCCGTCGTCTCCGAAGCCGTGGTGGTGCCGCGTGCCCGCGCACGACCGCGGGGCGGCTTGACCGGCGGCACGGCGGCAACCGACGTCAGAGAGTCGCGATAGGCACTAACGATCTTGGCAACCGATCCCATGACAGCGTCGCCGACGCTCTGCCGATGTTCCGCCAGCTCTTTGGCAATGGCGACCAGTGCCGCCGGATCGATCCCGGCGAAGGCGCTTGCGTTGGTCAATGTCGACGAGGCGGTCCGGTCATTGACCAATTGCTCGATAGCGCCCATCGCGGCGCGAAGCTGGGCGCGGGTTGCGGCGGACTCGCCGGCTGCAGCCCGCTTCTTCAAGACGGGCACCTCAGCCGGGACGATACTCAGGGACGCGACGAAAGCCGCCTTGTCCAGTGCCCGGAACGGCATCTTGGTCCTAGGGCCGGCGCCCGAATCTCTGACCACCGAGGTGGGGCTGATTTGGTTGTACGTCGCTTTGTAGCTGACGCGCTGTGCATT
The DNA here is from genome assembly GCF_032159565.1 of Mycobacterium sp. Lineage (GTDB taxonomy): Bacteria > Actinomycetota > Actinomycetes > Mycobacteriales > Mycobacteriaceae > Mycobacterium. Next base: position 9,427 of record NZ_JAVHWR010000144.1, on the reverse strand, counting down.
CTTCCGCTCGGCCATAAGACGGTCCCAACACTCGTTCGCGCGGGTATTAGTAATGCGCTGCGAAGCATACGTCCGAAGCCCGGCGCTGAGGCGGTGACGAACATTTCCGTATCGGTGATGAACTTTCGCCATACGACTTGGTTCGTCGGCCTAAGCTGACGGGCCGTGGCCTTCGTCGTCAAGAATGACACGCGACTTGATGTCTTTCTCCGTTCGAATGGCGTGCAGCAATGGCGGGTCCCGATTCTCGCGGCCACTGACGGCATCGTCGTCGCTCGCGGCAAGAACAAAAAGCCGATCGCGCTCAGCGGTGGCGCGACGCCGTTGAAGGCAGGCGACATGGTTACTGTCAAAGCCCCGCTGCCGACGAAGTGCGTCCAGGCGCTGCAACGCGAAGCCGACACGAACTCCCGCGATTACGCGATAGCCCCTGGGTCGACCCCGTTCGACAAGCGAATCGCCAAATTTCTCGGAGTTCGGCCGCAAACAATCCTCATCGATGCCGTTAAAACCCCATCGATGGCAGACCTCCAGGGATTTCTCAAGGGAATCGCGACAAGCGAATTGATTACCAATCCGATTCGCGATCTGATCGTCGCCAGTCACGCCAGCGGATTCAGCGGACAATTCCGTATTCCGCTGACCGCCGGGGCCGCCGACACCGTCACTTACGAGGATCTGGAGAATGCGGTTGCGCAGAAGACACTCGTGGTGGACGTCGCCCTGCTGACGCCGCGCGCCAGGAATGCCGGCCCTACGCCGCGCATGCGCATTTTCGGGTGCGCGGCCGGTCGGGTCGCGCCGTTCATGAGGAAACTGAAGGAAGCACTGGGCAACAAGATCGCGGTGACGGCGCCGCACCACCTGCTCGTCGGTGCCAGCTTCAGCGGTGCGGCGGGCCGAACCAAAATGTCCGGAGAGCTCGCCTATATGGCGTATGCGTTCCGCGTCTTCATGCCCTCGCTGCCGCCGGGCACAAAGGCGAAGCCCAGGAAGGCTCGCACGAAACAGGACATCGTCAACGCGTTCGACGCCGCCACCACCGCCGAGGCGACCAAAGCGAAGGCGGCCGCGGTGAATCCCGCAGATCCGAACAGCATCCCCGGGCGGCACATGCTGCAGGACCGCAAATGGGTGACGAAGCCCCAGTGGACGTCGTGGATACCCGACAATCCCGAGGACACCCGCTGGTTCCCGACCAATCCGTTCAACCCGCCGCCGGCCACGGACCCCCACGAAATCAGAAACGTCGTCCGGCTGCCCGTCTTCAATATCAACACCGATGCGCCGCGGCGGTACCAATGTCAGCTCGACCATTCGTTCTTCGGCCAACAGATGAGCATGGCGCTCGCGAAGGATCCTGGCACCGACGCCGGTCGCAAGGCCGCAGTCAAGGCGGACATGCAGAAGCTCTTGATCAACACCGCGAAACATCCTCTGCCCCAGTATGTCCGGTTCGGCTACGACACGATCGACGACTTCATGGAGGGTTGGAACTGGCAGTTCCGATACGACGCCAAGAGCGGGACGCTCTTTTACGAGCCGATCCGCGACGAATACTCCGTCATCGTGCCGATCACGAAAGCTGGTGTCTTGATGATGAACTACTACCAGAAAGCGGCGCCACCAAGGCGTTTCGCAAGACTCATCCCGATCGAGAATCTGTTTCTGGCCGATCGCTTCTACTTCTCGACATATTGACCCGCCGCTCGTCGCACCGAAACGTCGCCAGAGCCGGTTCTCACATTCACCCTCAGCGTCGCGTCGCCTTCGGCAGGGCCGTCCGTTCAAACTGGTGCGGCCTGTGCTACCTGCACTTTTCGATGATGTTCTCCGCGAACTGCTCGATCGGTCTCCGGTAACTCTCGACTCCGGGCGAGCCGGCCTGCCCCAACCACGGCCTGCACATCACCGTGGTGATGCCTGCGTCTTCGGCCCGCCGATAGATGTCCACCGACGGTGGCTCGAGCAGGGCCAGCACGATCTCGAACGGCTTGTCCTGGAGTCCGTACTCCCGACGCAGGGCCGTCAGGCGCTGCGCGTAACCGACGGCTTCATCCCACGCGTACGCGTATCCGACCCAGCCGTCGCACAGCCGCGCCGCACGGCGCAATGCCACATCGGACTCTCCGCCGCACAGAATCGGCACCGGCGCAGGTGGATGCGGTTCGAGCATCATCTCGGGCACCTGGTAATACTCGCCGCTCCAAGACACCCAACCGCCCTTCCACAGTTCCCGCAGCGCGGGAATCATCTCGTCGAGCCGCCTGCCGCGGTTGCCGAACTCCTGGCCCATCAGCTGGTATTCCTCACGCATCCATCCGATGCCCGCCGCAAGCGATACCCGCCCCCGTGACAGCACGGAGGCGGTCGCCACCAGCTTCGCCACCTCTAGCAGCGGACGGGCCGGCGCGACGTAGACCGCGTTGGAGAACCGCAGTCGGCGCGTCACCGCGGCCATGGCGCCGATGAGGACCCAGGGGTCGGGCCATGCGGTCTCCGGCTGCCATCCCGGCTTGCCGTCAGCGGAATCGGGGTAGGGCGACGACAGCTCGCGCGGAAAGATCATGTGGTCGGAGCACAGGATGCCGTCATAGCCGGCATCGTCGAGCATCTTGGCGACCGGAACGGCCTCAAGCGGGTCCATGAAGGCGGTGCCCGACCAGAACTGCATTTCGTCATCCTTCCGTCAGCGAGGCTCCCTGTTTCTTTAGTCGGAATTTCGGGCAGCATCAATGGCATGCCGACTCTGTTGTGGTTCCGGCGGGATCTGCGGCTGCGCGATCTTCCTGCGCTGCTGAACGCCGCGGAGCCCGACGGCGAGGTGTTGGCCTGCTATGTGCTCGACCCGCGCCTGAGTGCGTCGTCGGGACCGCGGCGGCTGCAGTACCTCTACGACGCGTTGCGCCAGCTCGACAAGGCGCTCGACGGACGTCTGATGGTGGCGCGTGGGCGGCCCGATGAGCAGATTCCCGCGCTGGCCAAATCCATCGGCGCGACGGCGGTGCACGTCTCGGCCGACTTCACGCCGTTCAGCCGCCGACGCGACGACGCCGTTCGCGACACCCTCGGCGACATACCGCTGGAAGCCTCCGGATCGCCGTATCTGGTCTCGCCGGGCCGGGTCGTCAAGAACAGCGGCGAACCCTACAAGGTGTTCACCCCGTTCTTCGACGCATGGCGCAAACACGGTTGGCGCGCACCGGCCAAGTCGGACTCGAAGTCGGCGAAATGGATCGACCCGGCCGACCTCAACGGCGCTGTCGAAATACCCGATGCCGGAGTCGAACTCGATCTTCCCGCAGGCGAGCAGGCGGCACTGCGGCAGTGGAAGTCGTTCGTCAGCGACGATCTCGCGGGCTATGCCGACGACCGCAATCGGCCCGACCTGTCTGCCACCAGCCGGATGTCGGCACACCTCAAGTTCGGAACCATCCACCCCCGCACCATGGTCACCGACCTCGGCCGCGGCAAGGGCGCGCAGGCGTATTTGCGCGAGTTGGCTTTTCGCGACTTCTACGCCGCGGTGGTCGACGAGTGGCCCGAGAGTGTTTGGTGGAACTGGAACAGGAATTTCGACACGATGAAGGTCGACGAGGACGCCGACGCGAAGAAGGTGTTCGAGGCATGGAAAGTCGGTAGGACCGGCTATCCCATCGTCGATGCGGGCATGCGCCAGCTCTCCGAGACCGGCTGGATGCACAACCGGGTGCGGATGATCGTGGCCTCGTTTCTGGTCAAGGATCTGCACCTGCCGTGGCAGTGGGGCGCGCGCTGGTTCCTCGAGCAGTTGGTCGACGGCGACATGGCCAACAACCAGCACGGCTGGCAGTGGGCCGCGGGCACCGGCACCGACGCCGCGCCGTACTTCCGGGTGTTCAACCCGACGACGCAGGGTGAGAAGTTCGATCCGGACGGCGAATACGTCCGGCGCTGGATTCCCGAGTTGGACACCGACGACTATCCGGACCCGATCGTCGACCACAAGGCCGAACGCGCCGAAGCGCTGCGCCGCTACAGCGCGATCACTTGAGCGTCAGTCCGCCGTCCAAGGGCAGCGCGACACCCGTCACGTGCCGGCCGGAATGGCCGCACAGGTAGACGATGGCATCGGTGACCTCGGCGGGCTCCATCGGCGGCATGGAGAGCTTGGGCTGCTGAGCCTCGCCGAAGGCCGGCTGGTCGCCGACCAGCATGCCCATCGCCTCGTTGATGATCATCGGTGTCGCCACCCCGCCCGGATGCACCGAGTTCACGCGAATGTCCTTCTCCGCCAATGATGTTGCGTAATGTCGCATCACGCCGATCACGCCGTGCTTGGCGGCGGTGTAGCCGGCCGCGCCGTGACTGATCGTGGCGAAGGTGGTGCTGACCGACTTGAAGCCGGCCGCCGAACTCGTGATGACGATGGCGCCGCCCTCACCCCGCTCCAACATCGCGGGTAGCGCGGCCTCAATCGTGAAGTACACGCCCTTCAAGTTGACGTCGACGGCGTCGACGAACGCGGCCATGTCCAGCCGCTGCCTCCCTGCCGCCGGAAAGATGCCCGCATTGGCCAGGATGAAGTCGACCCGCCCGAGTTCGGCCACGCCGGTGGCCACGAATTCCTTGAGCCGGTCGAAGTCGCGGACGTCGACCTGCCCGGCCACGATGCGCCGACCGGTCTTCTCGACGAGGTTGACCGTCTCGTCGAGGTCCTCACGGGTGGCCATCGGATAGGCGACGCTGTCGATCGGTCCGCACAGGTCGACGGCGATGACGTCGGCGCCCTCCTCGGCGAACCGGACGGCGTGGCTGCGGCCCTGACCTCGCGCCGCGCCCGTGATGAAGACGACTTTCCCGTCGAACTGTCCTGCCATGACGGACCACACTACGGCCGTGCGTAGTAGGAGCATGTAAGAATGTCGGCAGCGCTTGGCCCGACCGTGAGGAGCAGCCGTGGTGAGCACCGAGTTGGACAAGACCGACGGTGTCGACGTCGAAGACGTGCCGTCGGCGGCTTGGGGTTGGTCCAAGGAGAATCACAAGTACATCCAGATCGGCGGCATCGTCTCCGCGCTCTTCATTTTGGCGATGCTGCGGGGCAACCACGTCGGACACGTCGAGGACATCTTCGTGATCGTCTTCGCACTGCTGGTTCTCGGTGTCGTCGCGCGAGACTGGTGGCTGCGTCGCCGCGGCTGGACCAGGTAGCCGTCAGGTAGCCGCCGCAGCCAGCGGCAAGGCCGCGCCGACGGGCGTCAGATCGCCGGTGATGCCTGCTGCCGCCCGAATCTCGTTGAACGCTTCTAGCATCGCGTCGGTAGCTTCATGCGGGTCGTCCAGCGTGCGGTCGTCGGTCAGCACGGAAATGGCCAGCTGGTCGACGTAGCTCCACACGGTGATGTTCATACCGCTGCCCACGACCACCGGTCCGACCGAGTAGATCTCGCTGACCGTCGCCCCCTCGATGAGGCCGCGCTCGCGCGGGCCGCGCACATTCGAGATGGTCAAGTTCATGACGCTGGCCGACTCGAGACGCTGTGCTTGCTTGCGAAACACCGGCGGCGCCAGCGCAGGCGGAAGGTAGGACAGCCACGCCGGCAACAGTGTCGGCCCGAGCAGCTGGTGGTTCTCCTTCGCGATGGCGGTCGACGTCGAGATCAGCTTCACTCGTTGGAGTGCGTCGGAGACGTGTACGGGCAGCGACGGTGTGATGTAGGTGAACTCGTTGCCTGCCAACCGTTCCGGTGACGGGTCGGTGCTCACCGGCACACCGGCGATCAACGGCGCGTCGGCCTTACCGTCATAGCGAAGCAGTAGTCGGCGCAGCGCCCCCGACGCCATCGCGAGCACGATGTCGTTGATGGTGACACCGAGATGCTTGGCGGTCTCCCTCACGTCGTCCAGCGCCAGCGGTGCCGTCGCGAAGCGACGCCCGGGGGTGACGACGTGGTTGATGAAGCAGTCCGGGGGCGAGAAGTTCTTGGCGAGGTCGGGATGCTCGCCGCGCTCCTTGGAGCGGCGGCGCACCCGCGATACGCCGGTCGCCGTCTCGCTGAGCAGCCGGGGCAGCTTGCGAATGAGCCCGACGTGATCGCGCCCCGCCGCCTTGAGCAGGGCTGTCCTGGTCCGCTCGATGTCGGGCTCTTCGAACATGCCGACGACTTCGGTGGGGCTCTGCGGCGCCATCGCCCTGGCCATCTGATTGGCAGACGCCGTGCCGTCGGCGAGCACGTGATGGACCTTGTGGATGATCGCGATCCGGTTGTCGGCGAGGCCCTCGGCCACGTACATCTCCCAGAGCGGGCGGCCGCGGTCCAGCGGCGTGCTGGCGATCTCGCCGATCAACTGGTCGAGCTCGCGACGCCCACCCGGTGCGGGGACCCGTGTCTCGCGGACGTGGTAGTCGAAGTCGATTCCATCGTTGACCACCCACATCGGATGGTGAAGCTTGAGCGGAATGTCGACGAGCTGATAGCGAAGCGGCGCCATGGCCTGCAGTCGCGGGAACGCGACGGCGCGAAACACGTCGAAGTTGTACCCGTCGATCTTCGAGACGTCCAGCACGCCGATCTTCAACGTGTGCATGTGGACTTCGGGCGTCTCGATGTACAGCATCAACGCGTCCACGCCGTTGAGTCGTTTCACACCCACCCCATTCGCCGACGACCCCCCGGTCCGTGTACCCGCCATTGGACTCCTTCTGCCGCCCCGGCAGGCGACTTCGGGGAAAGTTCCGCCCGGCGCGTGACGGTCGGCCAGCGGTTTGTAAAGCTTTGGGGATGAGTCTCGTTACCGGACGCGGTCCGCTGAGTGGGGATCCCGCCGGATGGTTCTCGCCCCCGATACCCGACGGCGTGGTGTTCGTCGAGCCGCATCCCCGGCGCGTTCAGGCATTTCGCGGTGGCATTCCGGTGATCGACACCGAGAAGGCGCTGCTGGTGCACCGCGCAGGCCGTCCGCTGCGCTTCGCGTTTCCCGCCGACGCGGTCGGCGAATTGCCCCATGATCCTGTCGCGCAGGCGCCGGGCTATGTGTCCGTGCCCTGGGACGCGGTCGACACCTGGGTCGAGGAGGGACGCACGCTCGTCCACTATCCGCCCAACCCGTATCACCGGGTCGACTGCCGCCCGACGAATCGCGGGCTGCGGGTCGTCGTTGACGGGACGACGCTGGTCGACACCTCGGACACGATGATCGTCTTCGAGACGGCGCTCGAGCCCCTTCTCTACGTCGATCCCACGCATGTGCGCACCGACCTGTTACGGCGCTCGGCCACGAGCAGCTACTGCAACTACAAGGGCTACGCCACCTACTGGTCGGCGGTGATCGGCGACTCGGTCGTCGAGGATGTTGCCTGGAGCTACGACCAGCCGCTGCCCGAAACCTCGCTCATAAAGGGCTATTTCAGCTTCGACGCCACGCGCGCGGACGTCGCCGCTCAGGTGCCGGAGGTATGACGCGCGTGCAGTGCGGTGGCTACCAGACGCGGATGTAGTCGACGAGCATGCTCACCGGGTAGGTGCCCGAACCGGGATCACCGCCACCGGAACCGGCGACCGCGAGGTTGAAGATCGGGAACACCTTGTAGCCGGGGTCGTTGAACGGCCAGTCCGCCATGGAATCCGCCGCGACGGTGAAGTACGGCTGCGCCCCGTCCTTGTAGTCCTGCCAGAAACGCATGCCCGCGGCGTCCCATTGGACTCGCCAGGTGTGCCAGGCGGTGTCGAGCGGCACGTTCTGCGTCTGCCATTCAGAGCCGTTCGCCTTGGCATGAACCGTGGTGGCCGACGGCCATTTGCCGTTGCCGTACCACTCGATGACGTCGATCTCGCCGTTGGCATCGCTGGACAGCCAGTAGGCGGGCCAGGCCCCGGCCGTCAGGCCGTCGAACTTGACCCGGGCCTCCCATGTGTGGCCGACGCCACCCTCCCACAGGCTGTAGATCTTGCCGCCGTAGTAGGTGTTGCCGTCCTTGAACGCCTTGATGACCAGGTTGGACTTCCCGTCGAGGAACACGTTCCTGCGGTCGTCGCGGTACTGGCCGACGTTTTCGGGCAGCTCCCAGAAGGTCGGGTCCTGCATCGTCTCGCGGGCCTTGGACACGGCCCACTTCGCCGGATCGGGCGCGGAACCGGCAGGTCCGTCGAAGTTGTCCTCGAAGATGTAGGGGCCGGCGGCCCGCGCTTGCGGAACGGGGACGACCGCTGAAAGCAGGCCGATCCCCGACAAGAACATCATGCTGCGGCGATCCAACTCAGGCATGACTAGACATAAAAGCCGCAACGCCGGACCGGGCGCAAGTTGAGTGGTCAGAGGGGGGTCATGCGGTATCGGACAGCGCGAAACTCTCCAGATCGGGCAGCGGACGCCCGCAGATGGCGCGCGCCTCGTCGCCAGGCAGGCCGAACAACCGCAGAACGTCCTCGGTCACAGCGTCGGCGGCCGCCGCGTCGTCGCGGTCGGGTTGGTTGCGCAGCAGGTTCCCAAGGCCGAGCAGCGCGCCGCCCGCCACCGACAGTGCGAGCTCCGGATCGTCGACGGTGAACCGGCCCGCTTCGACACCCGCCCGGATATCGCGCAGCGCGCGCGGCGCGAGGCCGAGTTCCGAGGACAGCAGCTCAATTCCATTGGCGAGCAGGATCTGGCTTTCCTGCGGACGCCTGCGGAACAACCGGCCGGTGAGGCGGAAGCTGCAGGCAAAGGTCTCGGCCGGGTCGTCGAGCGATGCGGTCAGATGGTCCAGCAGCGCGCCGTGCGTATCGAGCACTTCGGCGACGGCGGCATCGAACAACTGCTCCTTGCTCTGGAAGTGGTTGTAGAACGATCCCATTCCCACGTCGGCCGCCTGGGTGATCTCCAGCACCGGAACGTTCATCTTGCCCGCGGCGATGAACCCCTGCGCGGCCTTGATCAGAGCGGCGCGGGTGCGCTGTTTGCGCCGTGTCAGGCGGTTGACAGGCGCCTCCGATGGGTCGGTCACGTCCTCACGGTAGCAGAATATGTCAGTTTTGAGGATTTCGTCAGAAACTGTTGACGAATCGCGGCCGAGTATGTGACGATTTCGTCAACTTCATGAGGAGGTTCCTGATGAGCGGCACCGTGGGCGCCCACAACGAGTTGCATAGCGAGCAGGGTGCGTTGCCGGGCGAGCATCCCGGCCGGGCGCGCAATCCCGTCATCAAAGTCGCCGACATCGCCTGGCTGGAGTTCGAGAAGCCCGATCTGGACCGCGCGGAGGCGTTCGCCCGCGCATTCGGCTTCAACACCGTTCTGCGCACGCCCGACGAGCTGCGGCTGCGCGGCACCGATGCGAAAGCGCCGTGCGTGCTGCTCCGCCGGGGGGCTCGGTCCCGATTCGTCGGGACCGCATTCACCGCCGTCGACGAACTCGACGTGCGCAAACTCGCCGACGCCACCGGAGCGCCCACGAAGCCACTGCCGG
>NZ_JAVHWR010000074.1:0-41846 GCF_032159565.1 Mycobacterium sp. | reverse complement strand
CTGCCGCGCCGGAGGCGAGGAGTTTCTGGTCTCCATAGTCACTCGCCACGGTGGCTCAGAAGCTCTTGCCGAGCAATTCTGCGCCGCCATCGCCGAGCTGCCCGACGGAGTCACCGCCAGCATCGGGACACACGCCACCCCCCTGGAACGGCTGCGTGGTCGCGACCCCGACTCGTTCATCGAGGAACTCGTCGCCGCGGCCGACGCCGCGATGTACGTCGCCAAACGCAACGGTGGAAACCAGGTGCACGCCGGTTAGATCCCGTGAAGGACACGCTGATCGGATCCCATTAGGCCCAGCGCGCGAGGATCTCTTTCGCCCGCGCCGCGAGCGCGAACTGGAAGAACGGGCCGAAGCTGATTCGCCCGACGCCCAGCGGGCCAAACGACGCGGGGTCGTCCTGATCCGGGAGCGCGATCGCGTTCACCGGTAGCGGGAGCTCCGACGTCAACCGCCGCAAGACGTCCGGCTCGTGGCGACCGACCGGATACAGCACGTCGGCACCCGCCTCGGCGCACTGGACCAACCTGTCGATCGTGCGGTCGGCCCGGTCGGCTTCGTCACCCTCCTGGCGCAGGAACAGGTCGGTGCGCGCGTTGACCACCACATGCACGCCGGACGCGTCAGCCGCCGCGCGTAAAGCGCCGACCAGCTCGGCATGCTCGCCGGCCGATCGCAGCCGGCGACCCTCACTGTGCACTGTGTCCTCGATGTTCAGGCCGACCGCGCCGACCGACAACAGGCCCTCGATCAGACGAGACGGCGCCTCCGCGTACCCGGATTCGATGTCAACCGAGATCGGTAAGTCGACCGCCGCAGTGATCTGCGCGACCCGCGTGAGCAAGTCGTCGAACGTCATGCCCTCGTTGTCTGGCTTTCCGACCGAATCGGCCACCGGGTGGCTGCCCACCGTCAGCGCCGCGAACCCGGCATCCACGGCCAGCTTTGCTGACCACGCATCCCACACCGTCGGCAGAATCACCGGATTCCCGGGCTGGTGCAGTGCCAGCAGCGCCTCCGCGCGGCCCTTCAAGCGGTCGTCAGGCATGGGTTTCCTCCACTCATCAACGTGATCTGTCTCACCATTGCATTCGTGTTGTGACTAGCATCTATTGCGTAATGTGATGCCCGACACCCTTCAGCCCAAGGAGGTCACTTGTCCAGTACCACCGAACTCGCCGAGCTGCACGACCTGATCGGAAACCTCCGGCGATGCGTCACATCGCTGGCTTCCCGATACGGGAATAGCCCAGGTACGCGTCGCATCGTCAACGACGCCGAACGCATCCTCAACGATATCGACCGACTCGACATCGACGCAGAAGAGCTGGAACTCGCCCGTGGGGTCAGCGGACACCACCACAGCGGCGAGCGGATCGCGATCCCGGACACGCAGTACGACACGGACTTCTGGCGCGGCGTCGACGACGAAGGCCTCGGCGGGACGCGATAAGCGCCGCGTGCCTGCTTCGGCGGCACGTGTTCGGGGGACATAACAGCATCGAAAGGCAAACGTGAGCGCACCCACCGCCGACCGCAAAGCGACCGGCGTCTTCTCGCCTGGCCGCGCGCAGATTTCACAGCGCACACTGCGTACCGACAACTGGCTGAAATCCCCCATCCTCACCGACCTGGGGTTCGCCGCGTTCGTCATCTACGCGACGGTGCGGGCGTTCATGCAGAACAACTACTTCGTCGAGCAGTACCACTACCTCACGCCGTTCTACTCGCCGTGCATCAGCACCGGTTGCACACCGGAGGCGAGCGGATTCTGGCCGCAGATCCTGCCGGACTGGCCGATCCTGCCGTATGCGGCCGCGTCACTGCCGTTCCTGTTGCTGTTCCGGCTGACGTGCTACTACTACCGCGGCGCCTACTACCGCTCGGTGTGGCAGTCTCCGACCGCCTGTGCCGTGGCCGAGCCGCACGCGAAATACACTGGCGAGACCAAGCTTCCGCTGATCATCCAGAACACCCACCGGTACTTCTTCTACATCGCCGGCATCATCTCGGTGATCAACACCTACGACGCGATCGTGGCCTTCCACTCGCCGTCCGGTTTCGGATTCGGGCTGGGCAACGTCATCCTCGTCGTCAACGTCGTGATGCTGTGGGTCTACACCCTGTCGTGCCACTCCTGCCGCCACGTCGTCGGCGGCCGCCTCAAGCACTTCTCGAAACACCCCGTCCGCTACTGGATGTGGACCCAGGTGAGTCGTCTGAACACCCGGCACAAGTTGTATGCGTGGATCACCCTCGGCACGCTGATGCTGACCGACTTCTACGTCGCCCTGGTGGCCAGCGGCACCATTTCCGATCTCAGATTCATCGGCTGATCGGCTGGCTGACAGCCCTTCTCGAACAGCCCAGGCAAGAAAGCAAGTGAGAATTCATGACTGAACCTGATGCTCTTCGCGCAAGCGGCTCATCGGAAGTCGAACGGCATCAATACGACGTCGTCGTCATCGGTGCAGGCGGCGCTGGATTGCGCGCCGTGATCGAGGCCCGTGAGCGGGGCCAGAAGGTCGCAGTCATCACCAAGTCGTTGTTCGGTAAGGCCCACACCGTGATGGCCGAGGGTGGCTGCGCGGCGTCGATGGGCAACGCCAACTCAAAGGACAACTGGCAGGTCCACTTCCGCGACACCATGCGCGGCGGCAAGTTCCTCAACAACTGGCGGATGGCCGAATTGCACGCCAAGGAGGCACCCGACCGGGTGTGGGAACTGGAGACCTACGGGGCCCTGTTTGACCGCACCAAGGACGGCCGGATCAGCCAGCGCAACTTCGGCGGGCACACCTACCCGAGGCTGGCCCACGTCGGTGACCGCACCGGCCTGGAGATCATCCGCACGCTGCAACAGAAGATCGTGTCGCTGCAGCAGGAGGACAAGGCCGAATACGGCGACTACGAGGCCCGCATCAGGGTGTTCCACGAGTGCACGATCACCGACCTGATCAAGGACGGTGACCGCATCGCAGGCGCCTTCGGCTACTGGCGCGAGACCGGCAAGTTCATCCTGTTCGAGACGCCCGCAGTGGTGCTGGCCACCGGCGGCATCGGCAAGTCCTACAAGGTGACGTCGAACTCGTGGGAGTACACCGGCGACGGCCATGCACTGGCACTGCGGGCGGGCGCGTCCCTGATCAACATGGAGTTCGTCCAGTTCCACCCGACCGGCATGGTCTGGCCTCCGAGCGTGAAGGGCATCCTCGTCACCGAGGGCGTCCGCGGCGACGGCGGTGTGCTGAAGAACGCCGAAGGCACCCGGTTCATGTTCGATTACATCCCGCCGGTGTTCAAGGGCCAGTACGCCGAGAGCATCGACGAGGCCGACCAGTGGCTCAAGGACAACGACTCCGCACGACGCACGCCCGACCTGCTGCCCCGCGACGAGGTCGCCCGCGCCATCAACTCCGAGGTGAAGGCCGGTCGCAACTCACCGCACGGCGGCGTGTTCCTCGACATCGCGTCGCGGCTGCCCGCCGAGGAGATCAAGCGCAGGCTGCCATCGATGTACCACCAATTCATGGAGCTGGCCGAGGTGGACATCACCAAGGAACCGATGGAAGTCGGGCCCACCTGTCACTACGTGATGGGTGGTGTCGAGGTCGATCCAGACACCGCGGCGGCCACCACACCCGGTCTGTTCGCTGCGGGTGAGTGCGCGGGCGGCATGCACGGCTCGAACCGGCTCGGCGGCAACTCGCTGTCCGACCTGTTGGTGTTCGGCCGCCGCGCCGGGCTGGGCGCCTCGGATTATGTGCGCGCGCTTTCCGAGCGCCCCGCGGTGACGGACCAGGCCGTAGACGACGCCGTGAAGCGGGCCCTGCTGCCGTTCGAGACCGCGTCGAACGGGGACTCGCCGGAGAATCCGTACACGCTGCAGCTCGACCTGCAGGACACGATGAACACCCTCGTCGGCATCATCCGCAAGGAAGAAGAGGTCACCGAGGCGCTCGACAAGCTGACGGAGCTGCGGGAGCGGTACAAACGGGTCCGGATCGACGGGAACCGGCCCTTCAACCCTGGCTGGCACCTGGCGATCGACCTGCGCAACATGATGCTGGTCAGCGAGTGCATCGCCAAGGCCGCGCTGACCCGCACCGAGAGCCGCGGCGGTCACACCCGCGACGATCACCCGTCGATGGAGTCCGACTGGCGCAAGACGCTGCTGGTCTGCCGCACCGACGGTGATCCCGAGGCGTTGGTGCCCGATGTCAGCGTCACGAAGCAGGACCAGATTCCGGTGCGCCAGGACCTGCTCGACCTCTTCGAGCTGTCCGAACTCGAGAAGTACTTCACCGACGGTGAGCTGGCCGAGCATCCAGAACGGAGCAACTAGATGGCCTACCAGGCGAGCATGCGCGTGTGGCGTGGCGACGACGACGGCGGCGCGCTTGTTGATTACTCGGTCGAGGTGAACGAGGGCGAGGTGGTGCTCGACATCATCCACCGCCTGCAGCAGACCCAGACCCCCGACCTCGCCGTGCGGTGGAACTGCAAGGCGGGCAAGTGCGGATCGTGCTCGGCGGAGGTCAACGGCAGGCCGCGGCTGATGTGCATGACCCGGATGTCCACCTTCGGCGAGGACGAGACCGTCACCGTGACGCCGCTGCGGACCTTCCCGATCATCCGCGACCTCGTCACCGACGTGTCCTTCAACTACGAGAAGGCCAGGGAGATCCCGTCGTTCACCCCGCCGAAGGACTTGCAGCCCGGCGAGTACCGGATGGCGCAGGAGGATGTGAACCGGTCGCAGGAATTCCGCAAGTGCATCGAGTGCTTCCTGTGCCAGAACACCTGCCACGTGGTGCGTGACCACGAGGAGAACAAGAACTCGTTCTCCGGCCCGCGCTACCTGATGCGGCAGGCCGAGCTCGACATGCACCCGCTCGACACGCTGGAGCGCCGCCCCGAGCAGGCGCAGGAGGAGAACGGCCTCGGCTACTGCAACATCACCAAGTGCTGCACCGAGGTGTGCCCCGAGCACATCAAGATCACCGACAACGCGCTGATCCCGATGAAGGAGCGCGCCGCCGACCGCAAGTACGACCCGGTCGTGTGGCTGGGCGACAAGTTGTTCCGCCGCTGACTTTCGCGGGTAGCCTTTCGTCAGCGGCCAATCAACGACGAAAGGCAGCCACCATGTCAGAGACGCACAGCATCAACGACATTCGCACGGCCATCCGTGAGCTTTCCGCCCGCGCCGACCTGGCGCGCCGGGAGGGCAGGCCGGACGACGCAGCAGAACTCGAGCAGCGCATCCAGGGCTACCGCGAGGAGCTCGCCACGCGGCCGTAGTCGGACGACGATCAAGCGGCGAGGCACGAGCCGCGTTGAGGAGTTCGACCAGAAGACCTAGCTCAACGCCTTCAGGCGCCCAACCGCCGAAATGTGCTGCGGTGGAACACGATCGGCGGCACGGCGGAATGCACCGTGATCTCGGCGACCCGCAGAATGACAATCGTGTGATCGCCCGCGGGGACGAGTTGTTCGACGGCGCTCTCCACCCAGACGCTGGTGCCCTCGATGAACACCGCGCCACTTTGCGTCGACACCGTCGACAGGCCCGCGAACCGGTCACCGGTCTTCGCGGCGAGCGCGCGCGCAGCCTCGTCGTGGGCCTCCCCGAGCACGCTGATCCCGAGTCGAGGCAGGTCCTTGAGCTTCGGCCACGTTTCCGACGTGTTCTGCACGGCGAATGACACCAGAGGTGGATCGAGCGACACCGGAACGAAGGTGCTGGCGGCCAACCCGACACGGGTGCCGTCCACCTCCGCCGCGATGGCGATGACTCCGGACGGAAAGTGACCGAACGCCTCGCGTAGCGATGTCGGGCTCAAATCAGTCGTGCTCATATCCGGTCCATTTTCACACGTTGCCGCGCCCGGCGGCCACGTGCGCCGGGCGGTAACCTGACGCTGTCATGTGGATCACGCTGTTGGCAATGGCCGTTGCCGTCAGCCTGGAGCCGTTTCGGATCGGCATGACGATATTGATGATGAACCGCCCTCGGCCGTTGCTCCAGCTACTCGCGTTCCTCGCAGGCGGATTCGCGATGGGCATCGCGGTGGGCGTGATCGTGCTGTTCATTCTGCGGCCCGCCCTGGGGTCGGCCCATTTCACCCTGCCACGGGTGCAGATCGTCGTCGGCGTGCTCCTGCTGATCAACGCCGCGGTGGTGGCCACGGGCGTGGTGGGCAAGCGCAGGGACGGCTCTGCGGGTCCGGCCTCACGGCGATTCGAACCGCTCGCGATGCGAGTCCGACAACTCCTCAACGGGTGTTCACTGTGGACGGCGGGTGTCGCGGGTCTTGGCATCGCGCTGCCGTCCGTCGACTACCTGGCCGTGCTGGCCCTCATCGTCGCCTCGGGTGCCGCGGCATCGGTCCAGATGGGCGCCCTGCTCATGTTCAATGTGGTGGCCTTCGGGTTCGTGGAGATTCCGCTGATCTCCTACCTGCTGGCCCCGGACCGCACCCGCGCAACGCTGTCGGCGTTGCAGGACTGGCTGCGAACGCGCCGCCGCAGTGGCGTCACCATTCTGCTGACCGCGGTCGGCTGCGTGCTGCTAGGCGCGGGACTCACCGGTCTGTGACGGCTCAGACGTCCAACCGGGTGAATTGGTCCTGGCGGTACCGCTTGACGCAGGCGGCCCGCCGGATCTTGCCGCTCGTCGTGGTGGGAATCGATCCCGGCGGTACCAGAACGAGATCCTCGACATTCACACCGTGCGCATTGGAAATCGCGGAGGTGACGTCGCTCTTGACCCCGGTGAGCCAGTGCATCGCCTCTCCCGTGGAATCTGCCCGCTTCTTCAGCTCGATGACGGTGACCAGCTTCTCGGTGCTGTTCACCGGGACCGCTATCGCGGCAACCCGACCACCTGTGATCACCTGGACGGTCGCCTCGATGTCCTCTGGATAGTGATTACGTCCTCGGATGATCAGCAGATCCTTGATGCGGCCGACAATGAACAGCTCGGCGTCGGAGATGAAGCCCAGGTCGCCGGTCCTCAGCCAGGGTCCGTCCGCCGCGCCCGGTGACGGGTCGACGAGCGTCGCGCCGAAGCACTGCTGCTCTTCCGGTGGCCTGCTCCAGTAGCCGGCCGCGACATTGTCGCCATGCAACCAGATCTCGCCGACTACGCCGTCCGGGCACTCTCGGTCTGTGTCGGAATCGACAATCCGCAACATGGGCGATTGCGGCACCCTGTACTTGACCAGCTCGGTGCCTGCCCCTGCCAAAGACCGCTGAGCGCGGCCCGCGGACAATTCGTCGACATCGAAACGGACAGCCTCCGACGATTCACTCCAGGTGCCACTCGTCACGAAGACCGTTGCCTCCGCCAGGCCGTATGACGGACGCAGCATGTGGTCCCGAAAATTGAAGTGCGCAAACCGATCTGCGAAGCGTTCCAACGTCGCCGAATCGACACGTTCGGCGCCGTTGATGATGCCCCGCACCCCACCGAGATCGAGCCCGGCGAGGTCGCTGTCGCTGGTCTTGCGGGCGGCCAGGTCGAAGGCGAAGTTGGGCGCCCCCGAAAAGGCACGCGGGTTCTCGGCCAGCGCGCGCATCCACCTGGATGGCTTCTCAAGGAACGCAACCGGGCTCGTCAGCTTTGCGGGAAAGCCACCGAGGATGGGCGCGCAGACGCCCAGCACC
Source organism: Mycobacterium sp. (assembly GCF_032159565.1). Lineage (GTDB taxonomy): Bacteria > Actinomycetota > Actinomycetes > Mycobacteriales > Mycobacteriaceae > Mycobacterium. Next base: position 34,174 of record NZ_JAVHWR010000074.1, on the reverse strand, counting down.
AATCCCATGTCGTGGTAGAAGGGCAGCCACGACACGATCGTGACATCGGTTGAGGAATTGGCGTTCGCATCCGCGAACAAGCTACGCATCAGCTGCTCGAAGTTCACCTGGAGGTTGCGGTGCGAGATCATCACCCCGGTTGGCAGTCGGGTCGAACCCGAGCTGTACTGCAAATACGCCGTGCTAGGGAAATCAGCTATCGAAATACCCGGTCCACCATCGGCGTCCAGATTCATCGAATCGATCTCGACGATCTTCGGAGCGGTGTCCATCCGCGATTGATCAACGTAATCGCCGACGTCTTCCGCGGCCGTAGACGTTGTGAGAACAACCGACGGCGACGTATCGGCCAGGACTGCACCTACCCGCTCATCACTCGAGCCGCGGTGCGGCAGCGGGAGCGGAACCGCGATCAGCCCAGCCTGCATGGATCCCAGGAATGCCGCAACGTAGTCAAGGCTTTGCGGAGCCAGGATCAACGCTCTGTCTCCGACCGACGCATGAAGGCCGAGCTCGCGTGCCACATTCATTGTTCGGCGGGATAACTGTGACCACGTGACACTCTCGGGAACGCCCGCCCAGTCCTTTTCGTAGTCGGTGAACGTGAACGCAATGTCATTGGGGCGCAGGCTGGCTCGTCCGTGCAGCATCGAGAGAATGGAAGACTGAGGCGAAGGCGTCACATCACGTCCGTAGTAACTAGTCGAATTAATCGGGCTGGAAGTCGTTGTCAGCCGCCGCTGTGGTTCAGCACGTACTGGAAGCCGGACAGCAACTGCGACACAGGGTCGGCCGCACCGCCGAAGGCGGCCTGCGTGGCCGGTGCGGTGACGGCGGCCGGGTCGTAGCCGCGTACCGGATCCACCGTGATCGGAGCGGTCAGCGGATCGTCGTTTCGTGAATACCCGGCATCCACCATCGGCTTCAGCACCCCGTCAAGCTTATTCAGCGTGCCTTCATCCACCCCGAGGTATTTGAACGGCAGCACCAGAGGGAGGTGCTCCTCCGGAATCATGTATGTCGTCGTCTTCGCACCCTTGGAGTTGACGGCCGTCCTGATATTCTGCGGCGGCACGTTACTCGGGTTGGTGAAGGCCACCGCGGTGTGGCCGGTCGCGAGACCCACGACCGCGTTGGCGAGGGACATCCAATTGTCCGGCCTGTCCGGCCAGTCGGCGATGCTGTCGTACGCAGAGACGAATTGGTAGGTGTCGTACTGGCTTTCCACCGGAGCCGGCATGCGGAAGTCGAGCGAGGGCACGACGCTGCCGACGGGGAACATCTGGGTCAGGAAGCTCTCGCCGAAGGCGTGCCTGGCAAGCGGGTCGCCATACGTCGCGAAGCTCAATTTATCCGGTGGCGGCGCGGTCGGATCGTTTGCGAGCTTCGCCTGAACGGCGTCGAGCACCATCGCTCCCTCGGACAACCCGATCGCGGTGCCGGGACCGCCGTTGCGGATCGCCGTTTCCAGGTTGCCCTCGCCGTCGTCGACCGACTCACCGATGCTGGGGCCGTCGATGCCCAGGCCAGGAAAGCCGTCACCCAGCCGGCCGATGCCCGGAAACAACCGTTCCAGGGTGTGCCCCTGGACCTGACCCGCGGGATAGTCGACGATCTGCCTGTCCAGTCCGGGGAACCAGTCGGCGCCGGTGCGCTTTATGTACTCGTCATAGGGAATGCCCAGAACGTGCGCACCGCCCAGCGCGTAACCTCTGCCCGGCGTCCCCAGGGGCGGCGGCCCGTCGGTCGGCGCGCCGTGGTCCGGCGTCCAGCCGGCTTGCTTGTCATCGGCTGCCGCGATCGCGGATCCGAAATACCCTGTGGCGCTGACGGTTACCAGCGCAGTGACCACTGCGACCAGTCTCCGCATCCCTGCTCCCGCCTGCTGGCTACGCGTCCGTAGCGGTCCCGACATTACTCCGCCTGGCCCGCTGTTGCCCGCGGCGACCGCTGGTCGCTCAGTCGTGAGGGCCACCAGTTCGCCCGCCCCACCAGCGTCGCCATGGCGGGCACCGTGACGGTCCGCACCAGGAAGGTGTCCAGCAGGACGCCGACACCGATCACGAATCCGCCCTGGACCACGGTGGTGATGCTGGAGAACAGCAGACCGCACATCGAGGCGGCGAAGATCAAACCAGCTGCAGTGATCACCCCGCCGGTCGACGTCAGGGTGCGAATGACGCCGTAACGCATGCCGTGCGGAGATTCGTCGCGCATTCGCGATACGAAGAGCAGGTTGTAGTCGGCGCCCACCGCAACCAGAACCACGAACGCCAATGGCGGTACGCTCCAATGCAATTGCTGGCCGAGTAGGTATTGAAACGTGAGCACGCTGATACCCAGTGCGGCGAAGTACGAGACGATTACGGAGCCGATCAGATAGAGCGGCGCGACGATCGCACGCAACAGCGCCATCAGGATGAGGAGAACGACGACCAGGGTCACGACGATGATGAAACGAATGTCGTGCTCGTAGTAGTCGCGCGTGTCCCGCAGCGAGGCGGGAAATCCACCCATCGATATCTTGGCGTCCGCCAGTTGGGTGTTCGGTTGGGCGCTTTGCGCGGTGTCACTGATCTGGTTGACCTGATCCATCGCTTCGGAGCTGAACGGGTTGAGTGTGGTTTGCACCAGGTACCGGGCCGTGTGGCCGTCCGGCGAGATGAAGATCTTGGCGGCCTTCTTGAAGTCGTCGAGTTGGAGGATTTGGGCCGGAATGTTGAACCCCGCCATCGACGGATCTGCCGCCTCATTCCGCATCGCCAACAAAAACGCGGCGGCCTCATCGAGGCCGGCGCCCATCAGCTTGACTTGGCCGACGAGTTGGTCCACTCCGCCTGCCACCTGCTTGCTGCCGTCTGCCAGCCGATTCGCGCCCTGCCTGACCTGGGTCAGGCCCGCCTGCAGACCTCCGGGTCGATCGAGACCCATGGAGCGCACCGCCGAGCTGAAGTTCGAGAGCGTGTCGTTGAGTTGTTTCACCGTTGCGTTGAGGGTCTGTTTGTCTCCGAACCCCTGTAGTTGCCCGGCCAGAGTATTGATCTGGTCGAGGCGTCCGTCATTCCGGGCGTCGACCAGTTTCTGAAACTGAATGCGGGTGGCGCTGCACGACGGATTGGCATCGCAGATCGCGTTACCGTTCAGCGCCGCCAACACCGGACCCACCCAGGCGAACATGTCCCTGACGGTGGAGAAGTTCACGCCCATTTCGTTACCGAGTGCATTGATGCTCTGCACGAGTTGGGCGGCGGCTTGGACGTCTTTGACCAACTTGTCACCGCCCAGTTGGCTTCGCATCGACGATATGGCGTCGATCAGACGTTGCATGCCGGGAGCGATCCGATTGATCTGAGCCCGCACGTCGCCGAGGCTGTCGGCCAGCGTGCCTGCCCCGTTCGTCAGTCGCTTGAGATCTTTGGTGTTGTCGTTGATCACGGCCGAGCCTGCGGCCATCCGATCACCGACAATGCCCGCTTGATAGGTGGCTCTGAACTCCGGCGGCACGCTTCCGGTGGGCCGGGTGATGCCGCTGATGAGACCGATGTTCGGCAGTTGGCTGATCCGCTGTGCCATCTGCTCCAGGTCCGCGAGGGCCTGCGGCGTGCGCAGGTCGCGCGGCGACTGAACGAGGATGTATTCGGGCACGGCCTGACTGATGGGGAAATGACGTTCCAGCGCGGCGTACCCGACCGAACTCTCCGCCGATGGTCCAACGGCCTTGCGATCGTCGTAGTTGTAGCGCACCAAGGTTGCACAGCTGGCCAGAACGATCAGCACGAGCAGGCTGGCAACCAGATGGGTCTTCGGCCGCCGCACGATGCGTACCCCCGAACGTCGCCAGAACCGCGTAGTCAGTTCGCGCCGCGGTTTGACCCAGCCGCGCGGCCCGGCCAGCACCAGGATCGCCGGCAGCAACGTGATCGCGGCAAGGAAGGCCACCCCGACCCCGATCGCGCACGCCACACCGATCGTCGAGAACACCCCCATCCGGGCGAAGCTGATCCCGAGGAAGGTGACTCCCACGGTGGCCGCTGACGCGGTGATCACCTTGCCGATCGAGATCAACGCCCGCCGCACCGCGTCATCGAGGGCTGCCCCTTGCCGCAGATAGTCGTGATAGCGGCTGATGAGAAAGACCGCATAGTCCGTTCCCGCGCCCGCGATCATTGCGCTCAGAAAGATCACAGACTGGTTCGAAACACCTATTCCGAAGAGTTCCGAGACCCCGGCCACTACGGCCTGTGCTGTCACCAGGGAAATCCCGATGGCCGCCAACGGCAGGAGCATGGTGACGGGGTTGCGGTACACCAATAGAAGAACGAGGAGTACCAGGACGCCGATCGCAATCTCGATGGGCATTCGGTCCTGCTCGCCGGCGACGGTGAGGTCGGCGACGGTGGCCGCGGGCCCGGTGACGTGCACGGTGAGTGGGCCGCCGGCGACGGCGTTGTGCTTGATGATGTCGGCAACTCGGTTGTAGGCCTCGTAGGCACGCGGCGTGCCCAACTCACCCGCAAGGCCTACCGGCAGCACCCAGGTCGTCTTGTCCTTGCTCGTCAAAAACGGCCTCAACTGCGGCGTGGTGATGAAGTCCTGAACCATCGCGACATCGGTCATGTCGTCGCGCAACGCGTCCACCACCTTGCGGTAGGTGGCTTCGTCGACGGGCTTGAGCCCCGTGTCGTTGATAAAAGCGACTACCAGAAGATTGTCCGAGCCCGATTCGTGAAACGCTTCGGTCATCTGCCGGGTGGCGACGCTCGACGGGGCGTCGCTGGGCAGGATGGCCAGCGGATGCCTCTGGGCCATCTCGCTCAGGCTGGGGAAAGTCAGCGGAAGCGCGACCGCGATCGCGATCCAAACCCCGATCACCGCCCAGGGCCATCGCACTACAAGATCGGCGAGCCGTCGCATACCGTCCCTACCTCGTTTTCGCTTTTTGGCTAGGCAACGCGCCCCCAGTGCCCACTGTCAGCCACCAGCACGGTCGTGGACCTCATCGCCTTCATGTAGCGGGCCACCGACTTCTTGGCGATCGGATTGTCGGGATGCATGATTGCCATCACCGTGCCCTCGCCATACCGAAATATGTAGATGGTCAGCTGGTAGGAGAATCGGCCGTCGGGATAGATACCGATATTGTTTGCAAGGCCCATGTCGGCGGCCGCCAGAATGGCGTTGAGCGGAGCGGCGCCGCCGTGCAGGAAGTTCGACACCGGAAAGTTCGGCTGCGGCCATTTTAACGATGGCGCCAATTCCAACACCCGGTAATACGGAACTTTCGCCATGCTCAGACCCGAGTCGAAAGAAGCCTGCGCTGCCCATGCGGCGTGACCGAATGAGGCAGCGCCTATCGGGACGGTGATCGGTATCAAGCCGGTAAACCAACCCTGTGTCATGAAATTATCTGTGGCGGTGCGTGAATCCCTTGGGGTAAGCCCGTAATACGTGAGAGCGCCCGTTAACTCGTGCTCCACCTGAGCAAGGCAGGCGAACAAGCCGCCGACGAAGCGCGCGCCTGCCGCCGTGCAAGCCGATTCGAACCGGTCCGTCTGTGCCGTGTCCATCAAGACTTCAGAGGTCATGCCGCTGCTGGTCGACTCAAGGGGGTTGCCAAGCGGAAGCGGGAACTCGGGAAAGCCGCCGCTGTTCGCCTCGGCGAAGTCGGTCCACGCCTGCACCGCGGGTGCATCCACAGTTAACTGCGACGTGTGCTCGCGCTCGCGCACACAGAAGTCGTCGAAGCTACCGGCATCGGGAAGCGTGAGGGCGTCGCCGCCTCCGCTCAGCGCCGAATACATTCCGTTGGCTTCCAACATTGTCGTGCCAATCAACGTTGCGTCCCCGTGAACATGATCCATGGCGGCGAAGAAGGTAAAGTGGCCTTCGTTCTGGACTATTCCGAAGGTGAAGCAACCCCACTCCAACGGATTCGGTATGCCGACGACATGTGCGTGTATCTCGTCGATTGTCATGGTGCCGTGATTGACCGGCACGAACTCGATATCAGCTGGATCGTTGATCGCATGCCGGATGAACCCTCCATCATCGGAGGGTGCGAACCAACTGCGGAACGTGTCGTGCCGCCTTAGGTATGCATTGACGGCGTGATCCATGGCTGGGATATCACACTGGCCGGCCACTTCACAACTGGCGATGATTTGCCGGGAGAAGTTCAATCCCGCGGCCGTCCGTTCGCAGTAGTTGCGAAGATGCTGGCGCTGCATGTAGCTCACCGGCACCGAACTGACCGGCGCTCGGCGAGCCTTTTCGGCAGCCGCGGCCGTCGGGTGCCAAGACGTGACCGAGCCCGGATTCAACGGCCATTCATCAAGTGCGCCAACAGTTATTTTCCCGATGCGCAAAACGTCGTCCTCCCGGCTTGGCCGGCTCCGGTCCGGCATCACTCGTGGCGCGTCAAACATACCTCCGAATCAATAGCCGTCGCCCGCTGCCGACCCCTCGGAAACCTCGCGTGTCACAGGTTCGCGTGCAATAGTTTTCGACGGCGCTGATTTTGCCGCGCCAACTCTCTCAGGATCACACTCTGACCGTCGAGGCAGGTAGCAAGGAGAACAACCGCATGGGATCCGCCGAACGTCCGACCGAGCCGGCCCCCCGTTTTGCAATCGTCGGCTATGCAGCGCGTTTTCCGGGAGCCCCGGATACCGAAGAGTTTTGGGACGTGCTGCGCGAGGGCCGCGACGCGATATCGGAGGTGCCCAAGGACCGGTGGGATGTCGACGAATTCTTCGACCCTGAACCCGGTGCGGCCGGCAAGGTTGTCACCCGTCGTGCGGGTTTCGTCGATGACGTGGCAGGGTTCGACGCGCCGTTCTTCGGTATGTCGACGCGCGAGGTCAGGTCGATGGACCCGCAGCATCGGCTTTTGCTGGAGACGGCGTGGGCCGCGGTGGAGCATTCGGGCACCGCACCAACGGCGTTGGCCGGCAGCAACACCGGTGTGTTCGTTGGCTTGGCCACCCACGACTACCTGGGAATGGCATCCGACGAGCTGACATACCCCGAGATCGAGGCCTATATGGCCATCGGCACGTCGAATGCCGCAGCAGCGGGACGAATCAGCTACCGGTTGGGGCTGCAAGGTCCCGCCGTCGCCGTCGACACGGCGTGCAGTTCTTCGCTGGTGGCAATCCATCAGGCGTGCCAGGCGCTGCGCCTTGGGGAATGTGACCTTGCGCTGGCCGGCGGCGCGAACGCGCTGCTCACACCGGCGACCATGATCACGTTTTCCAGTGCGCACATGCTTGCGCCCGACGGCCGGTGCAAGACCTTCGATGCGGCCGCGGACGGCTATGTGCGCGGCGAGGGTTGCGGTGTGATCGTCATCAAGCGCCTCGAGGACGCGATTCGCGACGGCGACCGGATCCGGGCCGTGATCCGCGGCAGCGCGATCAACCAGGACGGCGCGTCGGGTGGATTGACGGTGCCGAATGGCATTGCCCAGCAACGGGTTATCGCCGATGCGCTGCAGCGCTCCGACCTAGTACCCAGCGATGTCGGGTACCTGGAGGCACACGGCACCGGGACATCGCTTGGCGACCCGATCGAGGCCCAGGCCGCGGGTGCGGCGTTCGGCGCCGGACGCGAGGCCGGCCAGCCGCTGTTGATGGGTTCGGTGAAGACGAACATCGGACACCTGGAAGCGGCGGCGGGTATCGCGGGCGTCATCAAGGTCGTCCTGTCGCTCGAGAACGAGTTGCTGCCCCGTCATCTCCACTTTGAGAACCCGTCACCCCACATTCCCTGGGACCGGCTTGCGGTGCAGGTGGTCAAGGAGGCCACCGCCTGGGAACGCAACGGTCGGCCGCGCATCGCGGGAGTCAGCTCGTTCGGGTTCGCCGGCACCAACGCTCACGTCATCCTCGAGGAAGCCCCCGAGGAAGCGGTAGCGCCCGCTGCGGCTCCCGGGTTGGATGTCGCCGCCGCTGCGGCTCCGGGCCTGGATGTCGCCGCTGCTGCGGCTCCCCGGTTGGATGTCGCCGCCGCTGCGGCTCCCCGGTTCAGCATTCTTCCCCTCTCGGCGCGGACGCCAGCAGCATTGGTGCAGGTCGCCGACCAATACCGCAGCTGGTTGAGCAAGCACCCCGAGGCCACCCTGGCGGACGTTTCCTTCACTGCCGGTGTGGGGCGAGCACACCTCGAGCACCGGGCCGCGTTGGTGATCAATTCGACAGAGTCTGCCGTCGAGCTGCTCGGCGCGCTTGCCGACGACCGCCCGGCGCTCGGTTTGGCTCGCGGAGAATCCCATGACACACCGAAGACGGCGTGGCTGTTCACCGGTCAGGGCAGCCAGTACCCCGGCATGGCCCGAGAGTTGTTCGACACCGAGCCGGTGTTCGCCGAGACGGTGAATCGCTGCGCCTCAGTGGTGGCCAACATTCTCGAAAAGCCTTTGCTGGATGTCATTTTCGATGTTGATGGCCCGGACAGCGAAGAGGCGCTGCGGCAAACCTCCTACGCGCAGCCCGCCTTGTTCGCGGTGGAGATGGGCCTGGCCCGCCTCTGGCAGTCGTGGGGCTTCGAACCCGACGTGGTGCTGGGCCACAGCGTCGGCCAGTATTCGGCGGCGTGTGTCGCGGGTGTATTCGGTCTCGAGGACGGCGCGCTGCTGATGGCCGAGCGCGGCCGCCTCTTCGGCAGTTTGCCTGCGGGCGGCCGGATGGTCGCGGTGTTCGCCGCCGCCGAGCGCGTCGAGACCCTCACCGACGAGTTCCCGAGTCTGTCGGTCGCCGCTTACAACGGCGCCAACACCGTGCTGTCGGGACCCGCTGACGATTTGGACCGGGCGGTGGCCGCGTTGACGTCCGACGGTGTCCGGTGTGACTGGCTGGACACCAGCCACGCGTTCCACTCGGCGCTGCTGGACCCGATCCTCGACGAATTCGAGTCGTATGCCGAGCGCTTGAGTTACAAGACGCCACAACGGATTCTCATCGACAACCGCACTGGCGGCACGCTCGGCAGGAGCGTGAAACTCGATGGCTCCTATTGGCGCCGTCACGCGCGCCAGCCGGTGGAATTCGCCAAGAGCGTGCGCACCCTTGCCGAACTGAATTGCAAAGTGTTGCTCGAGATCGGCCCACAGCCGGTGCTCACCGCCGCAGCTCTGCGGGCATGGCCTGACCCGGCCACCGCACCGCGGGCGATCGCGTCCCTGCGCCGGAAAACCTCCGACCAGCGACAGATCACCGAAGCCGTTGCCGACGCATATGTCTTGGGCCATCTGCCCGACTTCGGTGCATTCCGGCAGGCGCACGCGCGAAAGCTCGACCTACCGACCTATCCGTTCGAGCGTCGCCAGTACTGGTACAGCGACAATCGGGAGCGGGCCACCCGGCAACAGCACCTCGACGGACCGCGTACCGAAGCCGTCCGCCTGCTCGAGGACGGCCGGATCGAAGAACTCGCGGCCTTGCTCGACGGTGCGAGCGGCGACCGTCAGACCTTGGATGTGCTGACCAAGCTTGCCGCACAACACAACCAACAACGGACGAACCAGTCCCTCGCCGACGACCGCTACGAGTTCCGCTGGCAGAAATCCACTGTTCCAACCTCCGGCGCGGACGCCGGCGAGGATCCCGCGTGGATCCTTGTCGGCGATGGGCCCGACGCGGTCCAGCCGTTGGTCGACGTGCTGACTGCACGAGGCCACCGGTACCGGATCCTCGGGTTGCCGGTGTCCGACGCCGACGAGGAAGAACTCGCAGACGCGCTGCGCGCCGCGGCAGCAGACGATCCGGCGCTACGTATCGTGCATGTCGCGGCCCTCGACTCCGAAACCGCACCATCGATGAGGTCTCTGTTGCAGATGCAACACCGGATCCTGGGCGGAACTCGGCGGCTCTTCCGTGCCGCCGTAGCCGCCGAACTGCGTACACCCATCTGGGTGGTGACCAGGGGCGCTCAACGAGTCACTGACGCAGACACCGTGTCGCCGGATCAGAGTTGCCTATGGGGATTCGGTCGGGCCGCAGCGCTGGAGCTTCCGCAGGTGTGGGGCGGACTGGCGGATCTGGCCGGCGGCACTGCCGACGAATGGGCCTCGTTCATCAACCGGATCACGCCGCCGCGCAGTTCGGCCATCCGGGAAGACCAGATCGCGCTTCGCGGTCAAGCGGTCTATGTTCCGCGGTTGGTTCGACGGGTTGGCCAGCCGAATACGAAACCGGTGGAACTGCGCGATGACGCATCGTATTTGGTGACCGGCGGCCTGGGCTCGATCGGACTGGAGATCGCCGGATACCTGGCCGCCCGCGGCGCCAACCATCTCGTGCTGACCAGCCGACACGCGCCCAGCGATGCCGTGCAACAGCGCATCGATGCGCTCGGCGAACAACACGGCTGTGAATTCCGCGTCGTCACCGCCGATGTCGCCGACGCGCACGACGTCGCACGCCTGCTGGCCACCGTGCGGACCGAGCTACCGCCGTTGGCCGGCATCGTCCATGCGGCGGGCGAGATCGGTACCACCCCACTGAGCAACCTGGACGATGCCGAGGTTGATCGCGTCTTCGCGGGAAAGGTCTGGGGTGCTTGGCATTTGAGCGAAGCAGCAGCTGACCTGCAGCTCGACTTCTTCATCAGCACCTCGTCGATCGCCTCGGTTTGGGGCGGATTCGGTCAGACCGCCTACGGCGCAGCCAACGCCTTCCTCGACGGCCTGGCCTGGCGGCTGCGGGAGCAGGGCATCTCCGGGATCAGCGTCAACTTCGGCCCCTGGTCGGCAGGCATGGCCGACGAGGAGTCCCGTGCGCGCCTCGATCAGCGCGGAGTCCGGACACTGTCACCCGCCGATGCATTGGCGGGTCTGGCCGACCTCATGACGGGCTCGGCAGCACAGGGCGTCGTGGCCCGGATCGACTGGGCCCGTTTCCTTCCGCTGTATCAGCAGGCGGGCAGGCGGGCATTCCTGGCGGAGTTGGAGCGCGAGGTCCCCACCCAGCCGGCGGGAGTGGCACCGCCTGCAACTCTGTCGGGGAAAACCGCGTTCGTCGAGCGGCTCACCGACGCTCCGGTGCAGCAGCGCAGGAAGCTCGTGACCGACTACCTGCGCGACGCGGTAGCAGAGGTGACGCGCGTGGATCCCGCGGAGATCCGCGAGGAGGCGGGGTTTTTCGACCTCGGCATGGATTCGTTGATGGCCGTCGAGTTGCGGCGCCGCATCGAACAGGGAATCGGCAAGGAGATTCCGGTCACCCTGGTGATGGATCACCCCCGGCTGTCCGACGCGGCCGAATACCTGCTCGGCGAGGTGCTCGGCCTGCGCGAGCAGGAATCCGACAAAACAGGGCATCAGCCGCCGTCAGTGGTGACGACGCGCACGGACGAAGCGATCGCAATCATCGCGGTGTCGTGCCGGTTCCCGGGCGCGCCCGACCCGGAAGCTTTCTGGGAGGTGCTGTCCGGCGGCGTCGATGCGATCCGGGAAGTCCCGGAGGACCGATACGACATCGACGAGTTCTACGACCCGGATCCAGAGACTCCCGGCAAGACCTACACGCGCTTCGGCGGATTCCTGGACGGAATCGACGGATTCGATCCCGAATTCTTCGGCATCTCCCCGCGCGAGGCTGTGTGGATCGAACCCCAGCAGCGGCTGATGCTCGAAACGGCATGGGAGGGTATCGAAAGGGCCGGCTACTCGCCAGCGGCCTTGCGCGGCAGCCTAACCGGAGTCTTCGTCGGGGTGGCCGCCAACGAGTACGCGCATCTGCTGTCGTCTGAGTCGATCGACAAAATCGAACCGCACTTCATCACCGGCAATGCGCTCAATGCCATCTCCGGTCGGGTCGCCTTCGCGTTCGGACTCGAAGGACCGGCAGTGGCGGTGGATACCGCATGCAGCTCGGCGTTGGTGGCCGTCCATCAAGCCTGCCAGGGATTGCGCTCCGGTGACTGCGACATGGCGTTGGCCGGCGGTGTGAATGTCCTGCTGAGTCCGGTGACAGTCGTCGCTGCATCTCGCGCCAGGATGCTTTCCCCCGTCGGGCGATGCAAGACCTTCGACGCCTCCGCCGACGGCTACGTGCGCAGTGAAGGCTGCGGGATTGTGGTGCTCAAGAGGCTGAGCGATGCGGTGCGCGACGGCGACCAGATTCGCGCGGTCATCACTAGCAGCGCGGTCAACCAGGACGGCGCGTCCAGTGGTTTGACGGTGCCCAACGGCGGTGCACAGCAACGACTTATCGGAACGGCGCTGGCCCGCGCCGGTTTGGCAGGCGGAGACGTCGACTACCTCGAGGCGCACGGGACGGGCACACCGCTGGGTGACCCGATCGAGGTGCAGGCGGCCGCGGCCGCCTACGGTGCCTCGCGTGACGCGGACCGCCCGTTGCTGATGGGATCTGTGAAGACCAACATCGGCCACCTCGAGTCCGCCTCCGGTGCAGCAGGTCTGATCAAGGTCGTGTTGTCGCTCCAGCACGAAGTGCTGCCCCAGAGCCTGCACTTCGACAAGCCGTCGCCGCACATCCCGTGGGATTCGCTGCCGGTGCGGGTCGTGGACAAGGCCATTCCGTGGCAGACCAACGGCAGGCCGCGGCGCGCCGGCGTGAGTTCGTTCGGGTTCACCGGCACGAACGCGCACCTGCTGATCGAAGAGGCACCACCCCAACCGGTGACCGCCGACGGCCAGTCGGAACAGGACACTGACAAGCAACATGTCGATGTGCTGCCGCTGTCCGCCCGGTCACCGGAAGCACTGGTGGCCTTGGCGCGGCGTTATGAGAACTGGTTGGAGAACCACCCGGATGTCGATCTCGCCGACGTATGCCTGACCGCCGGGACCGCCCGTTCGCATTTCGAACATCGGGCCGCGCTGGTCGTGGACTCGGTCAGTGCCGCCCGCGATGGCCTGGCCGACCTCGCCGAGAACCGGCAGCGACCGGGTGTGTTGCGCGGCCAGCACACCAACCGGCCGACAACGGCGTGGTTGTTCACCGGGCAGGGCAGCCAGTACCCGCGGATGGCCCGCGAGTTGTTCGACGCGGAGCCGGTTTTCGCCGAGACCGTGACGCACTGCGCGGACGTGGTCAATGAGCTCGTGGCGCGCCCGTTACTTGAAGTGCTGTTCGCCAACGACGTCGAGGCCGGAGAAGCTCTGCGGCACACGTCATTTGCGCAGCCAGCACTTTTCGCCGTCGAGATGGGTCTGGCCCGGCTGTGGCAGTCGTGGGGCGTCGAACCCGACGTGGTGCTCGGACACAGCGTCGGGCAGTACGCAGCAGCATGTGTGGCAGGAGTTTTCAGCCTCGAGGACGGCGTGCGGCTGATGGCCGAACGCGGCCGGCTGTTCGGCAGCCTGCCCGAAGGGGGCCGAATGGTGGCGGTGTTCGCCGACGCCAAGCGGGTCGAGGAGGTCGCAGGAGAGTTCCCGCGGGTGTCGGTCGGCGCCTACAACGGACCCAACACCGTGCTTTCGGGGCCGGGTGAGGACCTGGAACAGATAGTCGCCAGATTCGGTGACGAAGGCATCCGCTGCACCTGGCTGCAGACCAGTCATGCCTTCCATTCAGAGTTGCTTGATCCAGTGCTCGGCGTATTCGAGTCGTACGCAGCGCAGTTGCAGTTCGCCGTCCCAACGCTGCCACTGGTCTGCAACCGCACCGGCGCCGTGCTCACGTCCCAGACCCCGCTCGACGCCGGCTACTGGCGGCGGCACTCCCGCCAGCCGGTACAATTCGCCGAAAGTGTGCGCACCGTAGCGGCATTGGGGTGCTCAGTGCTGATGGAGATCGGTCCGCAACCGGTGCTAACCGGGGCCGCGGTGCAGGTCTGGCCGGAGCACTTGGCGGCGCCGCGGGCGATCGTCTCGCTGCGTAAAGGCGTTGGTGACCGGCGCCAGATGGCCGACGCACTGGCCGCGGCCTACGTCGGCGGTCACCGACCCGATTTCGCTGCGGTGCACCGTCAGCCCCGTCGCAGACTGGATCTGCCCACCTATCCATTTCAGCGCCGTCGCTTCTGGCCGAGAACTTCTGGAATCACCGACTCCGGTTTCCAGGGTCAGGCGGTGTCGGGAATCCTGGGCAATGCGAAAGACCTCGCCTCCGGTGACTCCGTCTACACCAGCAGGTTGTCCGTCAAATCGCAGCCGTGGCTTTCCGACCACGTCATCTATGGCACCGTCGTCGTTCCCGGGGCGACGTATGCCGCGATGGCGTTGGCCGCAGTCGGTCCACCGGCGCGCGTGAAAGACGTCTTCTTCTACGAGCCGATCATCCTGCCCGAGAAGGCCTCGCGCGAAGTGCAGCTGACATTGCACCCGCTCGAGAACAGCGGTGAGTGGAGCTTCCAGGTGCACAGCCGCCCATACGGTGAACGCGGCGCCGAGTGGGCGTTGAACGCCGATGGCAATGTGGTCAGCGGTGTCGATGACGAGCCGGCACCCGCGGATCCTGCGGACTCCATCGACGCGGCAGTCGAGCGGTTGAACCGCATGCGTCCGCAGGAGCTGTTCGAGACCTTCGCCGACATGGAACTTGCATGGGGGCCCAACTGGTCAGGTTCCCTTAAGTCGCTGTGGCTCGGCGACGGTGAGGCGATCGGCGACATCATCGTCGGCGAAGAACTCGCCGAACAACTCGGCACGGAGCCGATGCACCCGGTGCTGATGGACCTGTGCACCGGAGTCGCCTTCCCTGCGTTTCCGGCACTTCTCGCGGCCGAACAGGGCGTCAACGATCTGTTCTTGCCGTTGCGGTACGGGCAAGTGATGCTGCGGGAGAAGATGCCTCGGCGGTTCTACTGCCGCGCGAGATGGCACACCAGCGAACTCGACAGCGAGATCCAGGTCTTCGACCTCGATTTCGTCGAGCGGGATGGCCGCCACCTCGGCGGGATCCGCGAGTTCACGGTCAAACGCGCACCGCGCGAAGCGTTGCTGCGCGGCCTCGGTGGCGACGCCACCAGGCTGCTGTACACCCTGGGCTGGCACGAGGTGCCGCCACCGGCGTCGAGTGACGACACCGCAAGTGTGAACGGCACCTGGCTGATTGCCGGATTCGACGAACTGGCCGCCAACGTGCCTGGCTGCATCCCGTTCGACGGGATCACCGATCCGGAGCCGTTGGGACAGCTGTTGGAACAGGCCCACGAGCGCGGTCTGCCGTTTGCAGGCGTCGTTTGGCGCGCCAGTGCACCCGGCGCAGCTGAGTCGAGCGCCAAAATCGCCGCGCGGCTCGAGGCCGAGATCGCCAACCTGCTCAGCGCCGTGCACACCGTGCAAGGCGGCGAGGTGAAGCTGCCCGGCGGCCTGTGGATCGTCACCGACCACGCCGTGGCCACCGAGTCCGGCGAACCGGTCGACCCGGTGCAGGCGGCGCTGTGGGGATTCGGGCGCACCACGATCAACGAGGAACCGGCGCTGCGCTGCAAACTGGTCGACTGCGACGGATCAGCGCAGGCTGTGCAGGCGCTGACCAACCTACTGGCAACACCGGTCGATGAGCCGGAACTTGCACTGCGGCAAGGAAAGTTGCTGGCATCGCGGTTGTTGCCATGGGCGCGCAGCGGTCATCTGACGGTCCCGCGCTCGACCGACTACGTCCTGGCGCCCACCGAACGAGGGGCGATCGACAATCTGCGTCTGACGGAGACGGACGTGCCGACGCCGGATGAGGGCTACGTGCAGGTCCGGGTGGACGCCGCTGGCCTCAACTTCCGGGATGTGCTCAACGTGCTCGGTCTCTACCCGGGCGACCCCGGGCCGATCGGCGGGGACTTCGCCGGCATCGTCACGCAGTTGGGTAGCGGCGTCACCGGGCTCGAGGTGGGCCAGCGCGTCTACGGCTTCATGCAGGGCGCGTTTTCCAGCCGGTTCAATGTGCCGGTCCAGTTGGTCGCGCCAGTACCCGACGGGACAGGCGCGGTGGCGGCGGCCACCATCCCCGCTGCGGCTCTCACGGCCCGACTCGCATTCGACTGGGCGCAGTTGCAGCCCGATGATCGCGTGCTCATCCACGCCGCCAGCGGCGGCGTCGGGCTTGCCGCCATCCAGATGGCACAGCAGCACGGCGCCACCGTCTTCGCGACTGCGAGCACCTACAAGCGCGCGACGCTGCGCAAAATGGGTGTGAAATATGTCTACGACTCGCGCACAACGGAGTTCGCCGACCAGATCCTCGCCGACACCGACGGCGCGGGCGTCGACGTGGTGCTCAACAGCCTGACCAACGAGGGATTCCTCGAAGCGACCGTGCGGGCCACCGCCCAGAACGGCCGTTTCGCCGAGATCGCCAAGCGCGACATCTGGACACCGGAGCAGATGGCGGCGGCCCGTCCCGATATCGCCTACGAGATCGTCGCGCTGGATGCGACAACCCTGCAGAACCCCGAGCACATCAAGCGGTTGCTGACCGAAGTGTCGGACGGGATGGCGAGCGGCGAGTGGACACCACTGCCCGCCGAAATCTACCCGCTCACCGAGGCGAGGGCCGCGTTCCGGCGCATGCAGCAGGCGCGGCACATCGGCAAGATCGTCCTGCAGATACCGAAACCCCTCCAGCCACAAGGGGATCGGAGCTATCTGGTCACCGGCGGGCTCGGCGCGATCGGTCTCCACACGGCGTCGCATCTGGCCCAACTCGGCGCCGGTGACATCGTGCTGACCAGCAGGCGCGCGCCCGATGCGGACGCACAGAAGGCGATCGACGACATCACCGAGCGCTATCGGTGCCGGATCCACACCTTCGCGGCCGATGTCAGCGACGAGTCAGCGGTCGCGAAACTGCTGGAGCGGATCCGCGCGGAGTTGCCGCCGCTCGCCGGGGTGGCCCATCTGGCCGGCGTGCTCGACGATGCGCTGCTGTCACAGCAGAGCCTGGAGCGATTCCGAACGACGCTGGCGCCCAAGGCGTTCGGCGCCTACCACTTGGACCGCCTGACGAAGGACGACGATCTGGACTTCTTCATCGTGTCCTCCTCGGTGTCCAGCTTGTTCGGTCCGCCCGGTCAGTCCAACTACGCGACTGCCAACGCACTGCTCGACGGACTGGTCGCGCATAGAAGGGCGCAGGGCCTGCCTGCGACCGGTGTCAACTTCGGTCCATGGGCCCAAGGTGGCATGGCGTCTTCGGAGGCCGCGACCGCCAATATCAGTGCCCAGGGCCTGGTTCCGCTGGAACCGTCGGCAGCGCTGGGCGCCCTCGCCGAGGTCGTCGCGAACGGAACCGGCCAGGCAGCCGTCATCAAGGCCAACTGGCAGCGTGCGGCAAAGGTGCTTGGCAGTTCTCGTCCACCGATTCTCGACCTCGTGTTGCCCAGTGCCGTCGGGGAGGTGACCGGTGACAGCGAGTTGCTTCGGCAGCTGCAGGAGGTGCCGGTGGCGCAGCGCGCCGGTTTCGTGACCGAATTCCTTCAGCGCGAGGTGCAGAACTTCCTGCGGCTCGCGCAACCGCCCGCCGCAACCAGCCGGTTCCTCGACCTGGGCACGGATTCACTGATGGCGATCGAACTCCGCAACCGGTTGCACAGTCAGTTCGGCGGCGCGTTCACGATCAACGCGACCGCGGTATTCGACTATCCGACCATCGGGGGCCTCGCCGAGTACCTCGTGGGTCAGCTGCCCGACGCGGAATCGCCGCCGCAGGAGGGTGAGGTGGAGTCCGTCGCGAGCGCCGACTAATCGCTGGTCCACCGCTGTGCCTCCACTTCGGGAGGCAGCGGCGGGTGGATCGGCACGTCGAGTCCGTCGTAGATGCCCGGCTTCTGCGTCGCCAGCCACCCGATGGCGCCGAGTAGCCGGTTCGCAGCCGTGGTGTTGCCGCCGTCCGCCCGCGTGCCACCCGCCACGTCGGCCCTGCTGACCAGGGTGAGCTCGGGATCGCCGTGCACGATGACGCGGTGGTCGCCCGCGCCCTGGTCGGGCTGCGGCCAGTCCGGCGCACACGAGGGGTGGATGCGGGTGATGTGGTCGATGACGATGCGCTCGCGCCCGCCCACCTTTCCGATCACCTTCAGCCAGAAGGCACCCTGGGTGCCCTCGTCGAACCGGCCCATCACGGTGTCGACCGGCGTTTCCAGTGGCCGGCGCTGCACATCTTCGGTGATCTCCTCGATCTCGAGGCCGAGACCACGGCCGATCAGCCGGAGGTTGCCGCCCCACACCATGGTCGGTATCGACGGCAGCAGCATCATCGGCGTCTCGTCCATCGAGCCGCCGAACCCGCACAACACCTTCACCGCGTGCGGCTGGTTGTAGGTCGAGTAGTCGAAGATCTCCTGGCAGTGAATCGACCGGATCCGGGTGCACAGGCCCGCGGCGATCACCGCGAGTGCGTCGTTTCCCCATCCCGGGTCCACCCCGCTGACGAGCAGCGTCGACCCTCCCTCTTCCGCGGCCGCGGTCAGCCGCTCGACCCATTCCGGCGGCGCGGACCGCGGGTCGTAGAGCGAGTACAGCGACGGCGTGACGACGTGCCTGCCCGCGCGCAGGCAGCGCTCGATGTCGTTGACGGCCTCGTCGGGCCGGATGTCGCCCGAGGCCATGTAGGCGACGGCATCGCAGTCGGCGAGGGCAGCGTCGACGTCGGTCGTCGCCGCGACTCCCGTCGGGCTGTCGAGGCCGACGAACTCGGCCGCGTCCATGCCCTCTTTCGACTCGGACGACGTGATGATGCCGCACAGCCCCAGGCCGGGAAATGCCAGCGCCGACCGGATGGCCGTCGACCCCATATTGCCCGTCCCCCACACCACCACGCGTTGTTGCATTCGTTCACTTTAGTGGTGGGTGTGACGACGCTGTGGCAAGTATCACAACCTGGCGTATCCGCAGCTCATTCACCGTTTTGGCCGGTAGATCGGGGCCCGACCAACCGCCTGGTTACTTAGCTCATGGAAATTGCTCCCGGCGGCTTTGCGTTGAAGTTACCAGCGGGTATATTGGGCCGTAGTTACTGGTGGGTAACTTAGCCAAAAGTACCCAACCTATGTGGCATTCTCATCGAGGAGGACAACGTGAGCCACTACAAGAGCAACGTCCGTGACCAGGTATTCAACCTATTCGAGGTGTTCGGTCTCGACAAGGCGCTCGGCCAGGGCGAGTACGCAGATCTCGACGCCGACACCGCCCGCGAGATGCTGGGCGAGATCGCCCGGCTGGCCGAGGGACCCGTCGCCGAATCGTTCGCCGACAGTGATCGCAATCCCCCGACCTTCGATCCCAAGACGTTTTCGGTCACGCTGCCCGAGCCGTTCAAGAAGTCGGTGCGCGCCATGCTCGACGGCGGCTGGGACCGCGTCGGCCTGGACGAGGAACTCGGCGGCGTGCCCGCGCCCAAGGCGCTCATGTGGGCGCTGCACGAGCACATCCTCGGCGCCAACCCTGCAGTGTGGATGTACGGCGGTGGCGCAGGCTTCGCCAACATCCTCTATCACCTCGGCACCGACGAGCAGAAGAAGTGGGCCACGATCGCCGCAGAGCGCGGCTGGGGCTCGACGATGGTGCTGACCGAGCCCGATGCGGGTTCCGACGTCGGCGCGGGCCGGACCAAGGCCGTCAAGCAGGACGACGGTTCCTGGCACATCGACGGCGTCAAGCGCTTCATCACCTCGGGTGACTCCGGCGACCTGTTCGAGAACATCTTCCACCTGGTGCTGGCCCGCCCCGAGGGCGCAGGCCCCGGCACCAAGGGTCTGTCGCTGTTCTTCGTGCCGAAATTCCTTTTCGACTTCGAGACCGGCGAGATCGGCGAGCGCAACGGCGTGTACGTCACCAACGTCGAGCACAAGATGGGGCTGAAGGTCTCGGCCACCTGTGAGCTGTCGCTCGGTCAGCACGACAAACCCGCCAAGGGCTGGCTGGTCGGCGAGACTCACGAGGGCATCGCGCAGATGTTCGACGTCATCGAGCAGGCCAGGATGATGGTGGGCACCAAGGCCATCGCGACCCTGTCCACCGGTTACCTCAACGCGCTCGACTACGCGAAGAATCGCGTGCAGGGCGCCGACATGACGCAGATGACCGACAAGACCGCGCCGCGTGTGACCATCACGCATCACCCCGACGTGCGCCGGTCGCTGATGACCCAGAAGGCCTACGCCGAGGGTCTGCGCGCGCTGTACCTGTTCACGTCGACCTATCAGGACGCCGCCGTGGCCGAGGCGCTGCACGGCGTCGACGCCGAGCTGGCGGTGAAGGTCAACGACCTGATGCTGCCGATCGTCAAGGGTGTCGGCTCGGAGCAGGCGTACGCCAAGCTGACCGAGAGCCTGCAGACCTTCGGTGGCTCCGGCTTCCTGCAGGACTACCCGATCGAGCAGTACATCCGCGACGCGAAGATCGACTCGCTCTACGAGGGCACCACGGCCATCCAGGCGCAGGACTTCTTCTTCCGCAAGATCGTCCGCGACAAGGGTGTGGCTCTGGCGCACGTGGCCGGTCAGATCGAGCAGTTCGTCAAGAACGAGTCGGGCAACGGCCGGCTGAAGGCCGAGCGGGTGCTGCTGGCGACCGCGCTGGAGGATGTCCAGGGCATGGCCGCCACGCTGACCGGCTATCTAATGTCGGCGCAGGAGAACCCAGAGAACCTGTACAAGGTCGGCCTGGGTTCGGTGCGCTTCCTGATGAGCGTCGGCGACCTGGTCATCGGCTGGCTGCTCGCGCAGCAGGCCGCCGTGGCGATCGAGGCGCTCGACGCCGGAGCCGGAGGGCCGGCGACATCCAGCACCGGATCCGGAGCGGATGACCGCGCCTTCTACGAGGGCAAGGTCGCGGTGGCGTCGTTCTTCGCCAAGAACATGCTGCCGCTGCTCACCAGCACGCGTGCGGTGATCGAGACCGTCGACAACGACATCATGGAACTGGACGAGGCGGCCTTCTAAAGCCTTCTGGAGCCGCTTCGACCAAAAAGCCCCCGGGACTCTTCCCCGGGGGCTTTTTGTTGCGGCGCGGATCGCTACCCGCTCGACGACCCTGACTGCAATGCGGTGTCCGGTGCCCCGCACCGAACTGGCACCGCCGATGGCGTAACGGCGCATGACCACGGTTTCACGCTGCCTGCCCGCGACGGCTTCGGCACTCACGCCGGCCGCGGCACACCCGAGACGTCATGTTTCTTCACCGACAGCGTGTTGAGGGCGTACTGGGCGCAATTCGGCAACGGCTCCGACTCCTGATGAAGTGCCAGCAGTACACCGGGGACGAATGGATCACGTGCACCGGAGGGCAGAGCGCGCGGGTTTACTTGTGGTGATGCAACGAAGCGGACTCATTGCCGCCGCCATCGTGGTGCTGGCGTCGGCCCTCCCGATTGTCGGGGCCGGGGCCGCACAGGCGTCGCCGATCGAGGGTATGTCGGTCTTCCTCGACCCCGGCCACAGCGGAGTCCCGAGCGATGCGTCGATGACCAGACAGGTGCCCAACGGCCGAGGCGGCACGAAGGACTGCGACACGTCGGGCACCTCAACCGCTGACGGATATCCCGAACACACCTTCAACTGGGATGTCGCAACACGCGTGCGCGCCGCACTCGTGCAGATGGGCGTCCACACCGAGATGTCGCGGGCCGACGACAGCTCCGTCGCGCCGTGCATCGACCAGCGGGCGGCGGCGGCCAATCAGATGCATCCCGACGCGGACGTCAGCATCCACGCCGACGGCGGACCAGGCTCCGGACGCGGTTTCCACGTCAACTATTCGGCACCCCCGCTGAACGCCGCGCAGAGTGGGCCGGCCATGCAATTGGCCGCCACCATCCGCGACTCGCTGATCGCCACCGGGCTGCAGCCGTCGACGTACATCGGCTCCAACGGCATGTACGGACGCGCCGACCTCGCCGGTCTCAACCTCGCCGAGTATCCCGCTGCCCTCGTGGAGACCGGCAATATGCGCAACCCGGACGACGCGGCTCAGATGGAGACTGCAGACGGGCGTCAGCGCTACGCCGACGCCATCACTGCGGGCATCGTCGCGTTCCTGACCGGGCAATAAAAAGGGCGGGTTCGGGAGGACATACGAGGTGCGTCACATTGGTCTCGCGCGGCCGGCTTTCACCTCTTGCCGACTCTTTGGATCGGTCACTCCCGAACCCGTCGTGCGCTCGACTGTACGCCTGTGACAACAGTCACACCAGAGCGAAATTCCGGCCGTCACGCGTCCTTCGACAGCAGCAGCGCACGGGTGCGTTCGCGCACCTCAGGCGAGGTGTCGAAGACGACGGCGGAGACCTCGTCGACGCCGAGCGCAGCCAGCTCGTCGAGCCGATCGGACACCGTCTTCTCGTCGCCGATGATGGCCGCATCCTCGGGATTCGCGTAGCCCTCCCGGTCCAGCATCGCGCGATAAGCCGGCAGGCTTCCGTAGTTCCCGAACTGCTCGGAAGCCTGCGCGCGCGCACCGGCGACGTCGTCGGTGACGCTGATGGGCAGGCCCGCCACCACTCGAACCGCGGTCGGCGGCCGCCCTGCTTCCTCGGCCGCCGCACGCAGCGTCGGGCCGATGTGTTCGCCCAACGTCTTCGGTCCGCACATCCACGTCAGCGTGCCTGCCGTGCGCCGTCCGCACAGCTTCAGCATCTGCGGCCCCAGCGCGGCGAGATACACCTCGGGCTCCGGAGCGCCGGATATCTGCAGGGCCCCGCGTGCCGTCACGGTCTCACCGACCGCGTTGACGGCCTGCCCGGCGAGCAACGGCTGCAAGGCGTCGAGGTATTCGCGCATCCGGCGCACCGGCTTGTCATAGGGGATCCCCCACATCCCCTCCGCTACCGCCTGATGCGTCAGGCCGAGGCCGAGGATGAACCGGCCACCCGCGATCGAGTTGAGCGTCAGGGCCCGCTGGGCGAGCAACATCGGGTGCTGGTTCTGGATCGGTAGCACAGCGGAACCAACCTCGATGCGGTCGACTTCGCGCATCGCCACCGCCAGCACGGTCAACAGGTCGCCGTCGTTTGGCATCTGCGCCATCCACACTCTGCGGAAACCCTCGTCACGCAACTTCGCAAGCGCCTTCACTATCGAATCGATCGGCGATGTACCGACGGCCATGGCGAGATTGAGGCTGATCCGCATGACCTCCATCGAAGCACGCGCGTGAAACGATGTGCACCCATGACAACGGAATTGGCGCGGCTGCAGAACTTCGGGCCGAATTGGTTCGCGTCGGTGATGGGCACCGGCATCGTCGCCACGGCGGGCGTCACGCTTCCAGTGCACGTGCCCGGGCTGCGCGGGTTTTCACACATCGTGTGGGTGGTCGCCGCGGCGCTGCTGGTGGTGCTCATCGTCGCGGTGACAATTCAGTGGGCGCGCCATCCCACGGTGGCGCGCAGCCATGTGCGCAACCCGCAGATGACGCACTTCTACGGCGCCGCGCCGATGGCACTGATGACGGTGGGCGCCGGTGCCCTGTTGACGGGCAGGGACCTGATCGGCGAGCGGATCGCCGTCGACCTCGCCTGGGTGTTGTGGAGCGCAGGCACCCTTGGCGGCCTGTTCACCGCCGCGACGATCCCGTTCCTGATGTTCACCCAGCTCAACGTCGAACCCGATGCGGCGTTCGGCGGCTGGCTGATGCCGGTCGTGCCACCGATGGTTTCGGCGGCGACCGGCGCCCTGCTGATACCGCACATGGCGCCGGGCACGGGGCGCACCACGATGCTGTACGGCTGCTATGCGATGTTCGGCCTTTCGCTGATCGCTGGGCTCATCATCATCACGATGATCTGGAGCAGGCTCGCGCTCTACGGGACGTCTGGGACGACACGGGTGCCGACACTGTGGATCGCCCTCGGTCCGCTCGGCCAGGGCATCACGGCGGCCGGCCTGCTCGGTGCGAACGCCGCGTTGGCCGTCTCGCCAGGACTGGCAGGCGCGATGAACGCCTTCGCAATCCTCTTCGGCGTCCCGGTATGGGGATTCGCGGTGCTGTGGATCACGCTGGCCGGCCAGCTGACCGTTCGCACTCTGCGTCGCGGCATGCCGTTCGCACTGACGTGGTGGAGTTTGACGTTCCCCGTCGGGACATTCGTCACCGGCACCACGCAACTGGCCAACCACACCGGCCTGCCCGCATTCCGCGTCGCCGCCGTCATCGCCTATGCCGGGCTGCTGGGTACGTGGGGGTTGGTCGCGGTGCAGACCGCTCGGGGCAGCGTCGGCGGAAGTCTGTTTGCGCCGCCGCCGCAGGCGGGACCGATCAAGGCGATCAAGGACCCGCCGAAGTAGTCGCCCCGTGTTGCCGTCGGGTCGGGGGGTCAGACGACAACACGGAGCTATCCCGTGTATCGGGGGTTCCCGCCGGGCCGTTACACCCCTGTCGAAGTTTCTCCGTCAGGCCTCGAGAATGGCCGCGACGCCCTGCCCACCGGCAGCGCAGATGGAGATCAGGCCGCGCACCGGCTTGCCGCTTTCCTTCTTCTTCTCGGCGAGCTGCTTGGCCAGTTGCGCGACGATCCGGCCGCCGGTCGCGGCGAACGGATGGCCCGCCGCCAGCGACGAGCCGTTCACGTTCAGCTTGGACCGGTCGATCGAGCCCAGTGCCTTGTCCAGGCCGAGCCGCTCCTTGCAATACTCCTCGGACTCCCAAGCCTGCAGGTGCGCCAGCACCACCGATGCGAACGCCTCGTGGATCTCGTAGAAGTCAAAGTCCTTCAGGCTCAAGCCGTTTCGCGCCAGCAGTCTCGGCACCGCGTAGGTCGGCGCCATCAGCAGGCCATCCTTGCCGTTGACGTAATCCACCGCCGCCGTCTCGGCGTCGACGTAGTACGCCAGCGGTTCGATGCCGTGTGCCGACGCCCACTCCTCGGTGGCCAGCAGCGACACCGAGGCGCCGTCGGTCAGCGGAGTGGAGTTGCCCGCGGTCATCGTCGCGTCGCCGGACTTCACGCCGAACACCGGCTTGAGCTTGGCCAGCTTCTCCGCCGACGAGTCGGCCCGCAGGTTGTTGTCCCGGTAGACACCGAGGAACGGGGTGACCAGGTCGTCGAAGAAGCCGCGGTCGTAGGCGGCCGCCATGTTGTTGTGGCTGGCGGCGGCCAGCTCGTCCTGATCGGTGCGCTTGATGCCCATCTGCTTGGCGGTGATGGCCTGGTGTTCGCCCATCGACAGACCGGTGCGCGGTTCACTGTTGACCGGGATCTCCACACCCAGCGACGCGGGCAGCTTGCCGACCAGCTTGAGGCGGTCCAGGTTGGACTTCGACCGGCGCAGCCCGAGCAGCACCCGGCGCAGGTCGTCGCCGAACGCGATCGGTGCGTCCGAGGCGGTATCAACACCGCCGGCCGCCGCCACCTCGTACCGCCCTGCGGCGATTCCGTCGGCCGCGGCGATGGTCGCCTGCAGGCCGGTGCCGCAGGCCTGCTGGATGTCGAACGCGGCGGTGTAGGACGACAGCGCGCTGCCCAGCACGCATTCGCGCATCAGGTTGAAGTCGCGGCTGTGCTTGAGCACCGCGCCGCCGATCACGGCGCCGAGCCTCTCGCCCGCCAGATCGAAGCGGTCGATCAGCCCGCCGAGCGCGGCGGTGAACATGTCTTGGTTGGAGGCGCTGGCGTACGCGCCGTCGGAGCGTGCGAACGGGATCCGGTTGCCGCCGAGAACGGCAACGCGGCGACTCGACTGGTTGGCCATGGGGGCCATATTACGCACCCTTATTACTCAAGAGTAAGTTCGGTGTCGTGGCCACCGACCTGTACTCGCAAATCGTTCATTCAGCGCCGGGAAACTTCCTCGCCAAGCAGCTCGGCATCCCGCAGCCCGAGACGCTGCGCCGCTACCGAGCGGGAGAACCTCCGCTGGCGGGTTCCCTGCTCATCGGTGGTGACGGCCGCGTCGTGGAACCGCTGCGCACCGCGCTGGCCGAGGACTACGACGTGGTGTCCAACAACCTCGGCGGACGCTGGGCCGACTCGTTCGGCGGCCTGGTGTACGACGCCACCGGCATCACCGAGCCCGCCGGCCTGAAGGGCCTCTACGACTTCTTCACGCCGCTGCTGCGCAACATCGGGCCGTCGGGCCGCGTCGTCGTCGTCGGCACGACGCCGGAGGAGGCGGGCAGCCCGCACGAGCAGATCGCGCAGCGGGCGCTGGAGGGCTTCACCCGATCGCTGGCCAAGGAGATGCGGCGCGGCGCCACGGTGGCGCTGGTGTACCTCTCCCCCGACGCGAAGCCCGCCGCGACCGGACTCGAGTCGACGATGCGGTTCATCCTGTCCGGCAAGTCGGCCTACGTCGACGGCCAGGTGTTCCGCGTCGGTGCGGCCGACGCAGCCCCGCCCGCCGACTGGGACAAGCCGCTCGACGGCAAGGTCGCGGTCGTGACCGGTGCCGCACGCGGTATCGGCGCCACCATCGCCGAGGTGTTCGCCCGTGACGGCGCGAAGGTGGTGTGCGTCGACGTCGAAGGAGCTCACGAACCGCTGGGAGTGACGGCGACCAAGGTCGGTGGCACCGCGCTCACGCTCGACGTGACCGCCGCCGACGCCGTCGACCGCATCGCCGAGCACGTGCGCGAACACCACGACGGCCGCCTCGACATCCTGGTCAACAACGCAGGCATCACCCGCGACAAGCTGATGGCCAACATGGACGAGCCGCGGTGGGACTCTGTCGTCGCCGTCAACCTCCTTGCCCCGCTGCAGCTGACCGAGGGCCTGGTCGACAACGGCACCCTTGGCGAGGGCGGTCGGGTGATCGGCCTTTCGTCGATGGCGGGTATCGCCGGTAACCGCGGCCAGACCAATTACGCGGCCACCAAGGCGGGCATGATCGGCCTGACCGACGCGCTCGCGCCGAAGCTCGGCGACATGGGCATCACGGTCAACGCCGTCGCGCCCGGCTTCATCGAGACGAAGATGACCGAGGCGATCCCGGTGGCCACCCGCGAGGTGGGCCGTCGGCTCAACTCGCTGTATCAGGGCGGTAAGCCCGTCGATGTCGCCGAGACCATCGCCTACTTCGCGAGCCCCGCGTCGGTGGCGGTCACGGGCAACACCATCCGGGTCTGCGGGCAGGCCTGGCTGGGCGCCTAGGGTTAGCACTGTGACACAGCCGTCTGGCCTTTCGAATCTGCTCCGCGCGGCCGCGGGTGCGCTGCCGTTCGTTCCGCGCGGCGACTCCCTCCCCGACCGGACCCTGACCGTCGACGAGCTTGCGATCGATCCGGCCAACGTCGCCGCGTACGCCCATGTCACCGGTCTCCGGTTCGGCGACACGGTCCCGCTGACGTATCCGTTCGCGCTGACCTTCCCGACCGTGATGGCGTTGGTGACCGGCTTCGACTTCCCTTTCGCCGCAATGGGTTCGGTGCACATCGAGAATCACATCACCCAGCACCGGCCGATCACGGTGACCGACACCGTCGGCTTCGCCGTCCATGCGGAGAACCTGCGCGAGCACCGCAAGGGCCTGTTGGTCGACATCGTGACCGACGTGAAGGTCGGCAACGACACCGCGTGGCATCAGGTGACGACGTTCCTGCACCAGCAGCGGACCAGCCTGTCGGATGAACCCAAGCCGCCGCCGGAGAAGCAGCCTAAGCTCGGGCCGCCGAATGCGGTGCTGCGCATCACGCCCGGGCAGATCCGCCACTACGCCTCGGTCGGCGGCGACCACAACCCGATCCACACCAACCCGATTGCCGCGAAGCTGTTCGGCTTCCCGACCGTGATCGCGCACGGCATGTTCAGCGCCGCAGCGGTGCTGGCGAATATCGAGGGCCAGCTGCCGGACGCGGTGCGCTACTCGGTGCGGTTCGCCAAGCCGGTGGTGCTGCCTGCGAGCGCCGGCCTGAATGTCGACCGTGTTTCGGACGGCTGGGAGCTGAACCTGCGAGACCTCAAGAAGAGCGAACCTCATCTGAAGGGCAGCGTCACCTTCCTGTCCTAGAGTCGGGCGGTGACCACCGCCCCGAAAGTACCGCCCGCCAAGCTGGTCCGCGTCGTCGAACGTGTCCGTCACGTTCTCGGCCGCGCACACCAGCGCAGCGCACCGCCCGCGGCGGCGATGCTGGAGATGATCTTGGGAGGTTGGAGAGCGCAAGGTATAGCGGCTGCCGCGCAGCTGAAGGTCGCCGACGCACTCGCCGACGGTCCATTGCGGATCGACGAGCTGGCCCGCCGCGTCGACGCTGATCCCGACGCACTGGCCCGGTTACTGCGGGCATTGATCGGCGAGGGTGTCTTCGCCCAGCGGCGCGACGGACGCTATGCGCTCAATGCCCTCGCAGATACCCTGCGATCGGGCGGTCCGATGTCGGTTTCGGGAATGGCCCGACTCGTCGGCTCACCCGAACACCGCACTCACTGGAGCCATCTCGCCGATGCCGTCAGGACCGGCGAGGCCGTGCCACCCAAGCTGTACGGCATGAGCGCCTGGGATTACATCGAACAACATCCGGAGCTCGCCGCCATCTTCAACGACGCGATGACGAGTATGTCGGAGTTGGCCGTCGATCCTCTTGTCGCGGGATACGACTGGTCGCAACACCAGACCATCATCGACGTCGGGGGCGGCCACGGCCGGTTACTCGCGGCGATCATCGCGGCGACCCCGGGAGCCGAGGGCGTTCTCTACGACCTACCGCAGGTCGTGGAGGGCGCGCCGGAACTGCTGCGGAAGCACGGGGTGGCAGACCGGGTGCGCACCGCAGGCGGGTCGTTCTTCGAAGCGGTGCCGGAGGGCGGCGACGCGTACTTGCTCAAGACGGTCATCCACGACTGGCGCGACGCCGAGGCGGTGGCGATCCTGAGTAACGTCCGAAAGGCGGCCAAGCCGGGGACCACTCTGCTTCTCGCGGAGTTCGTGATTCCAGAGCACAACCAGGGATTCGTCGGCAAGTGGACGGACATGGAGATGCTGGTTCAGGCCGGCGCCCGCGAGCGAACTGCCGACGAATACCGAAAGCTGTACGAGCAAGCCGGTTTTCAGATGACACGGGTGGTGCCGACCGCCGCCCCGATCAGCCTGGTCGAGGGCAGGGCGGTCTAGCCGCCGGTCGCCCTCGACGCACTGGCCCTGGAGGCGGCATCCTTGTCGCTCGGCGTGCCCTTCAGGCCTCGCCAGAACAGGTTGATCATCAGCTCGGCGGCCTCGTCGACGTCGGCGTCGCCCGTGCTGACCCGGGTGGCCACCGCCTCGCCCGCGCCGACGAGGGCGACGGCCATCATGTTGAAATCGGCGTCGGGCTCGGGGTGTCGGGTGCCCGACGCCAGCAGCCGCGCCACCAGGTCGACGATCCGTTCGCGACCCTCGCGCACCGTGTGCGCGAACGCCTGCGAGCTCGTGGCCTGGCTGTACAACACGATCCACGAGGCGCGGTTGGTGTCGATGTAGTTCAGGAACGACAGCACCGCGTTGCGCAACAAATCCTTCGGGCTCCGGCTGAAGTCGATCTCCGATCGCACCGTTTCGACGAACCGGCCCAGTTCGCGATTCAGGCACGCGCCGAAGAGTTCCTCCTTGGAACCGTAGTAGAGGTAGAGCATCGGCTTGGAGATCTCCGCCTGCGCGGCAATCGCATCCATCGACGTCTCGTGATAACCGTTGATCGAGAACATCTGCACCGCAGCGTCCAGCATCTGCTGCTCCCGGACGGCACGCGGAAGCCGTTTGGTACCACCTGCCATCGGTCCAGAATACCGGGTCAGGGCAGCAGTTCGGTTCGGCGCTGCTCCTCCCACAGCGCCATCCGCGTGCGCGCCGGTTCGCCGATTGCGTCCATCACCAGCGGAATCAAGAGCTCGGTCAGCAGAAATCCCGCAGCCATGCTCTGGTACGTCGTTCCCACGGTGCTGGAGGCGGCGAGCACCACCTCGGCGTCGGGCGCGACCGGACACGCCAGGTCATCGGTGACGAGGAGCACTGTCGCCCCCGCCCGATGCACACGCAGGGCGAGCTCGGCGGCGCTGCGCTGGTAGCGGTGATAGTCGAACAACACGACGACGTCGGCGCGCGACAGTTCGAGCATCGCACCCATGTCGCTTCCGTCCGGATCGGCGAGCAAGCGCACACCGGGCCGCAGCTGTTCGAGGTGGGCGGCCAGGTGCACGGCAAGCAGGTGCGAGAAGCGCCCGCCGTGCAGATAGACCGCCCGGCCGGTATCGGAAAGCAGCGCGACCGCGGCCTCGATCGCCGAATTCGGCAGCGCGGCAAGCGTTTCCACGGCCCGCTCGTTCTGGGCCCGGGCCTGCTGCAGCAGCCGGTCCAGAAGGCCGCCTGCGGGCTGCGCGTCGGGCAACCGGGTGATCGGGCCGTTCGACTGGGCCGTCAGCTCCGCCCGCAACGCGACCTGAAGGTCGGTGAACCCGTCGTAGCCAAGCGACTGCGCGAACCGCAGCACGGTCGGCGGACTGACCTCGGCGCGTTCGGCCAGCCGGGCTGCGCTGGCCAGACCGGCGCTCGGATAGTCCGCGAGCAGCGCCCGACCGACCCGACGCTCCGCCTTGCTGAGTGCCGGCAACGCCGAACCCGCCCGCACGGCGACTGTTTCGCCGGTCACGGTGTCGAGTTCGTCATGAGCGGCAGGGTCGTCATCGACAGGTCGCACATCGAGATCGTCGTGACGCTCTCCGACTCGAGCGGTCGCCAGGCGAGTTCGCCGAAACCGGTCGACGCGATCACGACCGTATCCTCGTCGACACGTGCCCAGCGCATCCCGAAGTAATCCTCGAGGTGCTCCGCCGGCAGATCTGCCGCCGTGATCTCGGCGATGTCCTCGTCGGGCAACCGGCTGCGGGCGTGCGCATGCACGGCGACCAATTGATCCTCGCCGAGGATCAAGGCGTTGAGGCTGGCGTCGGGAAAGAGTTCGCGCAGCTGGGACACCGCTCTGCGGACCGCCTCGGCCAGATTCGGTGACGAGGCGCGGTGCTGGCGGATCAGAGCGAAATAGCGCTCGCTGTCGGTGGAGCCGCGAAGCGTCGCCGCGATCTCCGGGGTGACCATCTTCTCGAGCCGGGCGATCGGCTTGACGGAACCGTTGTGCGCCATAGCGATTCGGTCAGCCAGGAACGGATGGGAGTTCTCCGGCCGCACGGCGATCCCAGTCGTCGCCCAACGCAGGTGGACCAGGCTGGCCGCCGACCGCTTGTCGTGCGTCGCCGCGGCGAAGTCCGGATCATCGAGCGCACTGCCTGCCGACACCTCGGTCTTCGGGTGCTGCCCGGGCAACCGGACCCGCGCCACCCCCCAGCCGTCGCCGTGGATTCTCGTCAGGGCGACGAAGTCCTTCAGGACATGCTCACCGACTGCCTGCGACACCGACACCGGGGTGGCAGAGACGACTCCCAGCAGCCGGCACATGGCAACACCCCTTCGACGGACAAGACACGAAATTTAATGAATGATTCCTCTAGCGCAGATCTTAGAGATTATGAAACATTTATGACATAAATGGCACGCAGACTCGTGACGTGCGAGGAGGTTCAATGCCGCTGCCCACCGCGGAGGAACTGCGCGCCGACGGCGTCGCCCTGATAGCCGGTTCGATCACCGACCTGGCCGGCGTGACCCGCGCGAAGTACGTGCCGTTGAGCCGCCTGGCTGCATTCCAACGCTCCGGCATGGGTGTTTCCCCGTCGTGGAGCGTCTTCTGTGTCGACAGCGGTATCGCGTTCACCCCGAACATCGGCGTGGACGGGGACCTCCGGATCCGTATCGATCCCGCCGATCTTCGGCTGGTCGAAGATGGGGTGGCGTGGGCACCGGGTGATCTCACCGACCAGCAGGGCGACGCTGCGGCGCTGTGCACGCGCTCGCTGCTCAAGGGCATCGAATCCGGATTGACCGCACACGGTTTGACAGCCTTGGTCGGCGCCGAGCTCGAGTGCACGATGCTGGCCCCCGACGCAGGCCATGCGTCTGCTGATCCGTGGTCGCCCTATGGTGTGCGCACGTCGTTGGAGCGCTCAGCATTCCTCGTCGACCTGGCGGCCGCCGCCGAGCGGGCCGACCTGCCCGTCGAGCAGATCCATACCGAGTACGGCCACGACCAGCTCGAGGTATCGCTGGCACCGACTACTCCTGTCGCCGCCGCCGACGCCGTCGCGGCGGCACGCATCGTCATCGGGCGTGCCGCCGCACGGCATGGCTTGCGCATCTCGTTCTCGCCCGTGCCGTTCGAGGGTGAAGCCGGCAACGGCGCGCATCTACACCTGTCGCTGGCCGATGAAGACGGGCCGCTGTTCTCCGGTGGCCAAGGCCCGTATGGCATGCGGCCCGCGGGTGAGTCCGCGATCGCGGGGGTGCTGCAGACACTGCCCGACCTGCTCGGCGTCTACGCGGGTTCGGTGCTGTCGTCGGCCCGGTTGAAGCCGGGCAACTGGGCGGGCGCGGCGCAGTGCTGGGGACTGGAGAACCGGGAAGCGGCAGCGCGATTCGTGGCGGCCACGCCGGGCACGCCGCACGGCGCCAACATCGAGCTCAAGCTCATCGACCCCAGCGCTAACCCCTATCTGGCCACGGTGGCGTTCGTCGGCAGCGCTCTGCGCGGCATCGACCAACGGCTGGACCTGCCCGCCGAGGTGCCGAAGGACCCATCGACGGCCGCGCTGCCACCGCCGATGCTGCAGACCGACCAGCAGACGGTGATCAAGGCCCTCGAGGCGTCGCCGGTCGCCGCCGAATTGCTGACACCGGCGGTCATCGAAGGCCTTGTCGCGGTCCGGCGCTACGAGATCACCACCTACGGCGACCGGCCATCGGCCGAAACCGCCCAGGCACTGCGACTGGCCTGGAGCTGTTGACCCGTTTTTTTCGACAGAAGGAGACATCGATGACCACGGACACACCGGCAGGACAGGCGGACGAGGTCGACCAGATTCCGCGGCGGCAGCTGCCGTTCTGGGTCGCACTCGCACTGTCGGTGGCCCTTGTCGGGCCTACCCTCGCGATGTCGGGCAACGGCCAGGGCCTGATCGGCACTGTGGGGAAGTCGATCCCGCTGGTGTTCTTGATCGGCCTGGTCGGCGTCTCACTGGTCGGTTACAGCTTCGTGCGGCTGACCCGACACCTCAACCACGCCGGGTCGTCCTACGGTCTGGTCGGCGGCACCATCGGACCCAGGGCCGGGTTCTTCGCCGGCTTCGCGATGCTCGGCGCCTACTGGGCGTTCTCCATCGGCACGCTCGCGTTGACCGCGGCGTTCACCAACGCGTTCATCGCCGCGCTGCAGCCCGACAGCGACAACCCATACCAGGCGCCGTGGGTGGTGATCGTCGTCATCGCCGCCGTCGTCTCGTTCCTTCTGTCCGGCCGCGACATCAGGCTGCTCGCCAAGATCCTGCTCGCGATCGAGGGCATCGGGATCCTGGCCATGGTCATCCTCGTCATCGTGATCTTCGCGAAAGGCGGTGCGCCGTCGACGGGTATCGACTTCTCGGTGTTCTCCTTCTCTGGGGGCGGCGTCACACCTTCGGCGGTGCTCGCAGGCGTCGTCGCGGCGTTCCTGTCCTGGGCGGGTTTCGAGGCGTGCGCATCGATGGGTGAGGAGACCGACGACCCCGGCCGCAACATCCCGCGGGCGCTGGCAGGCACTCTGCTGCTGACCGGCGTGCTGTTCGTCGTCGTGATGTTCGCACAGGTCAACGGTTTCGGCACCGACCAGGCCGGCCTCGATGCCTTCCAGAGTTCGGGAAATACGTTGGGCGACCTGGGCACTTCCTACGTCGGTCAGTGGTTCGGCCTTGTCGTCATCTTCACCGCGATCGTGTCCGCATTCGGCTGCCACCTGGCGACTTCGGCGACCTCGGGCCGAATGCTCTACGCGTTCGCCCGCGACGGCTTCGGCCCGAAGGCGCTGGCGCACATCCACGCCGCCACCGGCGGCCCGCGCCGCGCCACCTGGCTGGTCGTCATCGTCGCGTTGGTGGTGAACCTCATCTGCGCCGCCGTCGGCTGGCCGGACATGGGCACCGGCAACGACGCGATCGACACCTACTTCCTGTTCGCCGTCGCCGGTTCGGTGTGCCTGATGGTGTGCTACCTGCTCGTCGAGATCGCCGCGGCATGGTTCGTCGGCTCACCGAAGTTCCTCAGTGTGCATGGCGGCAAGGGCAAGGTGCCCGGCATCGTGCTGCCGCTGCTGGGTGCGTTGGTCATCGTGGTGGTGCTGTGGTTCAACGTCAAGGTTGCCGAAACATGGTCGGCGGCACCGCTTCTCGGCCTGTACTGGTGCCTCGTCGGATTGGTAATTGCCATCGCCGCATCGGGTATCGCC
>NZ_JAVHWR010000032.1:0-55396 GCF_032159565.1 Mycobacterium sp. | reverse complement strand
TCTCCCACTTGGGCCATTCGGTGTTGCCGATCTCGATCGCGATCGGCCCGCCGAGCGTCATGCCGTGCCGCACCCCGGCCAGGAGGGTGACATCGTCTTGTTCGAACTTCATCCGGGCGCCGCGGCCGTAGCCCAGCCTGCGGCGGCCGAGCTGACGGCCTATCTCCGCAGAGGTGATTTCGACGCCGGCAACCATACCCTCGACCACGGCCACCAGCGCGCGGCCGTGGGATTCACCAGCAGTGGTCCAACGCAACACGCGTCCCATCTTCCCACGTCGCAGTCTGCCTGCGGAAATCCGCGCATCCCCGGTATGGAGCGTCACCCGTTCGGTCTGTAGTTGCCATGCCGCCGCCCGCCCACATCGGCGGCGGGAGTTCCCTCCCGATGCGTGACCTGATCCGGATCGCCGCCAACTCAATCCACTACCTGGCACACCGGCACACTCGCCTGGACCGACGGCACCGGCCCACCCCAAATCAACCTCGCACATCGGCCGGACGAACTACTCGCCGAACTCTACGAACTGACGGCTAAGCGATGACGAGCGCCGTTGCGACCAGCGTCGCCACACACATCGACGGGCCGTGCGGCACGGTGTCGTCGGGGCGCCGACAGACCACCGAGACGCATGCCAACGCGGCGGTCAGCAGCGGTGCAGCGATGGCTGCCAACACCCACACGTCGTATCCGAAGGCGCCCGTCAGGCCACCGAGCCCCACGGCGAGTTTCACATCACCGGCACCCATCGCCGCGGGAGCGATCACGTGCACGACGAGATACAGGACCGCCAGACTGATCGCTCCGACCAACGCGGGCACGCCTCGTCCCGCAGAGGTGGCCGCTGCGAGTATCGCCAGCGCGCCCGGCATCGTCAGCCAGTTCGGCAGGCGACGCTCGCGGATGTCGTACACGCTCAGCACCACAAGCCATGCGACCACGCAGGCGCCGGCCGCCCTCGCCCCCATTCAATGATGCTAATCGCCCCGAACTGCCGCTCTCATCGCCTCTTTCGGGGCCGGCAGCCCGGTGAACTGCTCGACCTGTGCATAGGCCTGGTACAGCAGCATCTGCAGTCCGCTGATGACTCTGCCGCCTTGTGCCTCGACTGCCGATGCAAGCGGCGTCGGCCACGGTTCGTAGATCGCGTCGAGCAGTACCGGCGTTCCCGACAGCGCCGCAGCGTAACGCTCGGCCGCCTCGGCCGGAATCGTGCTCACGACGACGGACACCGCAGCGACGACGGAAGGCAGCTCGGGCCCATCGATGTCGAGCCAGCCCGTCTCGGCGCCCAGCCGGGTTGCGAGATCCACGACAGCGGCCGCTTTCTCGCGGTTTCGCGCGGCCACGGTGATCCGGTGCACGCCGAGCTCCGCCAATCCAACCACCACGGCCGGCGCTGTTCCGCCGGAACCGACCACGACGGCATGGCCCGACGCTTCGCCCAGCGCGCCGGTCACCCCGTCGACATCGGTGTTGTCGGCGCGCCATCCCGTCGGCGTACGGACGAGGGTGTTCGCCGCGCCGACCAGCTCCGCGCGCCCGGTGCGCTCGTCGGCAAACCGCAGCGCCGCGAACTTACCCGGCATCGTCACCGACACGCCGATCCATTCCGGGCCGAAACCGTTTACGACCGAAGGCAATTCGTCCGCCGTGCAATCGATGCGGTCGTACGTCCAGTCGTCGAGACCCAAGGCCCGGTAGGCCGCCATATGCAACTGCGGCGAGCGTGAGTGGGCGATCGGCGAGCCAAGTACGCCCGCCTTGCGTGCGCTATCGGGCGCTGTCGAGGACACCGTTGCGCTTCGCGAGTTCGATGTTCGCCAGGTGCTGCGGATAATCCCGGGTGAAGAGCGTCGTGCCCTGCAGATCGATGGTGACGAAGTACAGCCAATCCCCGTCCGCGGGGCGTTCGGCGGCGGCCAGCGCTTCCGAGCCCGGCGAGCAGATCGGCGTGGCTGGAAGCCCGTCGCGCACATAGGTGTTCCACGGGGTCGCTTTCGCGCGGTCGGCGTCGGTGGTCGCGACCTCCTGGCGGTCCAGCGAGTAGTTCACCGTGGAGTCGAACTCCAGCCTGCGGTGATCCGGTGCAACCAAGCGGTTGTAGATGACGCGCGCCACCTTGTCGAAGTCCTGCGGTTTGGCTTCCCGCTGCACCAACGAAGCGACGGTCAGAATCTGATACGGCGTCATGCTCAACGACTTCGCGGTATCCAGCAGCCCACCCTGCGCGTATTGATAGGCGCTTTGGCCGACGAGCGTCGACAGGATGTCCTTCGGCGACGCGGAGGGATCGACGTCCCACGACCCCGGCGCAATCAAGCCTTCCAGCCTGCGATGGTCCTCACCCATGGCTTGCACCGGCTTGGTCGCCCAGTCCGGCACAGCCAACTCCGACAGCGATGCGGAGGCCGCCGCGTCGCGAAGGTCGTCGGCCGAAACACAGCGCCGGTCTCCGTCGAGGTCCACACAGGTCGCGTTGGAAATCAGGGTGAAGATACCGTCGGTGACATCGTTGGTCTTGACGTCCTGGATGTCGTCGAGCTGGCGGCCTTCGGGAATGACCAGTTTGCCGACGCGGTTCTGCGGATCCGCCAACCGGGCAACGGCGCCCGACGCGGGTATCTCGGTGCGCAGCTTGTAGAAACCGGGCTGGATGGCCTGGATCGCGGCGTTGTCCTGAGCGGCGTTGACGAATGCCCGCGATGTCGCGACCACCTTCTGGTCTTCGAGCGTCTTGCCGATGGTCGTGGTCGAGTCACCCTCGTGGACCTGGATGACGACGTCCGACCTGCCTTCGCCGGAATAGTCGGAGCTTGCCCCGAAGACGTTGTGCCACAACCGGGAGCCGAGGAAAACGGCGCCGATCACGATGACGATGAGCACGCAGAGCGTGACACTGCGGACCAACCGATGTCTGCGGCGACGCCGGGCTTCGCGCATCCGGTCGGCGCGGCTCATTCGACGCCGCGGCGGGCCCACCGCTACCGGCTGCGGACGTTCGCGCTCCCAGGCGTCAGGCATTGCCGACCTCGTTGAGTGCGACCCGCCGCTGATCCAGCCAGCTCTGCAGTATTCCGACCGCTGCGGCCTGGTCGATCATCGCCTTCTGTCCCCTGGCCCGGACACCGGCTTCCCGCAGTGAGCGTTGCGCGCTGACAGTGGTCAGCCGTTCGTCGGCCATCCGCACCGGAGTGGGCGAAACGCGACGCGCCAGATCCTCCGCGAGAGAGATGGCGTCTTCGGCCGACGGACCGGTCCGATCGGCGAGTGTGCGCGGCAGTCCGACCACCACTTCAACAGCGTCCAATTCGTTGACGAGTTGGGTCAGCCGTCGCATATGGCGGTCCGTTCTGTCACGGCGGACGGTCTCCACCGGTGTGGCGAGGATGCAGTCAGGGTCGCTCACCGCGACGCCGATCCGAACACTTCCGACGTCGATACCCACCCGTCGTCCCCGTCCGGGATCATCGCCTCCAGGCCGATCCGGCGGACGGTTTTCTGGGTTCGGCACGTGGTTAGCTCCGGCCTATCTCCGCGCGCAGCGCGGCGAGCGCGGCGTCGATGCCTGCGGCTCCCTTGCCGGAGCCCTGAGCCAGGTCCGCCTTGCCGCCGCCGCGGCCGTTCACCGCCGCACCCAGCTCCTTGACCAGCTCGTTGGCCTTCAGCCCGAGGTCCTGGGCGGCCGGGTTGACGGCCACCACGAACGGCACGGCGTCGTTGTCGCCCTCCGCGATCAGCGCGATCACCGCAGGCTCGGAGCCGATCTTGCCGCGGATGTCGCCGACGAGACTGCGCAGGTCCCCTGCCGATGTGCCACCGGCCATCCGCTGCGCCACGACACGGACCCGACCGATCCGCTCGGCTCCCGCTGCGGCATTCACTGCGGCTGCCCTCGCACCGGCCAGCCGCATCTTGTCGAGTTCCTTCTCGGCGGTCTTCAACCGATCCACCAGCTGGGCCACCCGTGCGGGCACCTCTTCCGAGGGCACCTTCAGCGACGACGCCAGGCCCGCCATCAATGCTCGTTCCTTGGCGAGATGGCGGAACGAGTCGAGGCCGACGTAGGCCTCCACTCGCCGCACACCCGAGCCGACCGACGATTCACCGAGGATCGTGACGGGGCCGATCTGCGCGGAGTTGCGGACGTGCGTGCCGCCGCACAGCTCGAGCGAGAACGGGCCGCCGATCTCGACCACCCGCACCTCGTCGGGATAGGCCTCGCCGAACAGCGCCATCGCGCCCATCGCCTTGGCCTTCTCGAGGTCGGTGGTGAAACTGTGCACTTCGAAGTCGGCTTCGACGGCCTCGTTGGTGACCTCTTCGATCTGGGTGCGCTGATCCTCGGACAACGAACCCTGCCAGTTGAAGTCGAACCGCAGGTATCCGGGACGGTTCAGCGAGCCGGCCTGAACAGCGTTGGGGCCCAGCACTTGTCGCAGCGCGGCATGCACCATGTGGGTGCCGGAGTGGCCCTGGGTGGCGCCATGCCGCCATCGCGGGTCCACGGTGGCGACGACCGTGTCACCCTCGACGAACTCCCCTGACTCCATGTTGATGCGATGCGCCCACAGTGTCTTGGCGATCTTCTGCACGTCGGTGACGGCCGCCTTCGCCGTGCCGGATGCGGCCGTACCGGTGATGCTGCCCTCGTCGGCGATCTGGCCGCCGGACTCGGCGTAGAACGGCGTGCGGTCGAGGATCAGCTCGACGCGCTCGGCCTGGTGGCAGTCGTGCGACACGACCGGCACCCGTCTGCCGTCGACGAAGATGCCGAGAATTCTTGCCTCGGTTGTCAATTCGTCGAACCCGGTGAACTCGGTCGGGCCGGCGTCGACCAGCTCGCGGTAGGCCGACAGGTCGGTGTGCGCCTGCTTGCGGGCAGCGGCGTCGGCCTTCGCGCGCTGCCGCTGCTGCGCCATCAGGCCGCGGAAGCCCTCTTCGTCGACGCTCAGGCCGGCTTCGGCGGCCATCTCGAGGGTCAGCTCGAGCGGAAAGCCGTACGTGTCGTGCAAGGTGAACGCATCGGTTCCGGACAGCACGGCGGTACCCGCCTGCTTCGTCGCACGGGCGGCGTCGTCGAAGAGCCGTGAACCCGATGCCAGCGTGCGGTTGAACGCCGTCTCCTCAGCCACCGCGATGCGCTGGATCCGGTCGAAGTCGTTGACCAGTTCCGGATAGGACGACCCCATCGCGTCGCGCACCGTGACCATGATGTCGCCGACGATCGGCTCGTTGATGCCAAGCAGCTTGGCGGACCTGATCACGCGGCGCAGCAGGCGGCGCAGCACATAGCCGCGACCGTCGTTGCCGGGGCTCACGCCGTCGGCGATGATGATCGCCGCGGTGCGGCTGTGGTCGGCGATGATCCGGTAGCGGACGTCGTCGTCGTGACTGCCCTCGCCGTATCCACGCGGCGCCTTGCCCGCGACGAGGTCTATCACCGGCCGCAGCAGGTCCGTCTCGTAGACGTTGTCGACGCCCTGAAGCAGGCAGGCGACGCGTTCGATGCCCATGCCGGTGTCGATGTTCTTGCGCGGCAGCGGTCCGAGGATCTCGAAGTTGTCCTTCGAGGTGCCCTCACCGCGCACGTTCTGCATGAACACGAGATTCCAGATCTCGATGTAGCGGTCCTCGTTGGCCGCCGGGCCACCCTCGATGCCGTACTCGGGGCCGCGGTCGTAATAAATCTCAGACGACGGGCCGCACGGTCCCGGGATGCCCATCGACCAATAGTTGTCCGCCATTCCGCGTCGCTGGATCCGCTCGGCCGGTATGCCGGCGACCTCCTGCCACAGATCGGCAGCCTCGTCATCGTCGAGATAGACCGTGGCCCAGATCTTTTCGGGATCAAAGCCATAGCCACCCTGGTCGACGGGGTTCGTCAGCAGCGTCCAAGCCAGTTCGATGGCGCCCTTCTTGAAGTAGTCGCCGAACGAGAAGTTCCCCGCCATCTGAAAGAACGTGTTGTGTCGGGTGGTGATGCCGACCTCGTCGATGTCGGGCGTGCGGATGCACTTCTGAATACTGGTCGCACGCTTCCACGGTGCGGTGCGCTGGCCGAGGAAGTACGGCACGAACTGCACCATGCCCGCGTTGACGAACAGCAGGTTGGGATCGTCGAGGATCACAGAGGCGCTGGGCACCTCCGTGTGACCCGCGTTCACGAAGTGATCGAGGAATCGCTTCCTGATCTCGTGTGTCTGCACTTCCCGCTGTCCTCTGTGTTTTGGGTGTGGTACTCGCTCATGTCCATGAGATCAACCGACCGCACTACAGTACCGGTCAGTTTTGTCGCGCCTTCATCAGCCGTTTATGAAGCTCAACCGTACGGATCGGCGCGGGTTGTCCCTGTTCAAGTCAACGAGAACGACGCTCTGCCAAGTTCCCAGCAGAGGTTGGCCGCCCTGCACCGGCACCGTCACCGAGGGCGCCACAAGAGCGGGCAGCACATGGTCGGCGCCGTGGCCTGGCGAGCCGTGGGCGTGGCGGTAACGGTCATCGCGGGGCAGCAGGTTCTCCAGAGTTTCGACGAGGTCGTCGTCGGAGCCCGCGCCGGTTTCGATGATCGCCACGCCTGCGGTGGCATGCGGCACGAAGACGTTGCAGAGGCCATCCCGGTGACCAGCGCAGAAAGAACGGACTTGGTCGGTCAGGTCGACGATGCGCCGCTTCGCGGTGTCGACGTCGAGTAGATCGGTTTCCATGAATTCGAGCGTACGAGCAGGAGTCCGCCAGGGGTCTGAGTGATGGAGTCCGTGCCGGAACCGGTTGACCTAGCAATCTTGAATCTCTGCACGCACCTTGACGACGAGCTACCGGCTGGGACGTCTTCGGCGGGCGGCCAGAGGAGTTCCCGCGAATGGCGGCCAACCCGCTCGACGGTTAGGCGGTGGTCGCTCGATCCACGAAAAACCTGTGGTACTTCGGCTTCTCAGTAGTGACCGGGGTCATATTCGGCGTTGTCGTCGGCATCGCTGATGCCGTCGTTGTCCTGATCGGTGTCGTTCCAGGCGTCGATACCCGGCTGATTCTGCTGTTGCTGCCATAAGTCAAGACCCTGCTGAACTTCAGCTCCGGTCGGTCCGCCGGTAGTCGACACGTAGTAGCAGAGTTTGGAGTTTCTCGCGGCGGTCATGTACGCCGCGGCGCCGGCAGGTGGTATCCCATTGCGCTGGCTCAGCGCACAGAGCAGGTAGCCAAGCTTCAGCTCGTTCGCGTCCTGCCCGTGGATGTGCATGCCATTGGCGTCGAGGAGACCGATGTAGTCGGCTTCGACAGACGACGGGGCAGGGCGCTGGCCGCGGCTGTCGGCGCACTGACGATCCCGAGCGCGACGGCGCCGAGCGCGGCGGCGCCGATACCAACCGCGGCGACGGCGCGTTTGGCCTTCGGGGAGGGTGTCGTTTCTTTGCTCATGTGGTCCTTCCGGATGGTGTCGGCTGAGCGCGCGCCCGGTGCACAGGCCGCTCTCAGCACCTTCGTGGTGAGCCGAGCGTAAATGGACGGACAGCTACGGCGCAGATCTCGATGGCAAACTTGCGCCAGTTACTTCACGGGACAAATAAAAATTGGCGGCGGTGAGGTCCATTTCCAACGAAATGCCAGCGCAACTGCACATATTGCGGGTCAGGCGGCGACGAGGATTGACCGAAATTGCACCACCAGCCGGTCATCCACGAAACGAATTCAATCTTCAGCAAACGTACAGCTTCGTTCTCAGTATGCCGCGCGCCGGTCAGCTCTCACGAAACGGCGAGGGTGCCGCGATGTGCTCTACCGGCGCCACGCTTTCCGACCGCATCAGGCACTCGCTGCGACGAACTCCGCTGCCGAAGCGAAATGTAACTCGAATACCCCACGTCTAGGGTTTCCTCAGTTAGACACGTTGAAAGGGCTTGTCTGAAGTGTGCTGAGTTGGGATCATTGCGTATGTTGTTCACGCTCGACCAGTTCTTTTATGACCCTGCCATCGTGCCGATTTTCTTCGCTATCGACGCGCTGCTGGCACTAGTCGGAATGATCATCAGAACGTTCTGATCTGCTGGCCACCGCTGACGCCGACGGGTAGGCGTTAGCTGCCGCGAGGCATGGAGATCAACCGGCTGCCGACTGCCTTCACCGTGTCGGGCAGCACGCGGCTCACAGTCCCGATGACCTTCGACGACACGGATCCACCGACAACGTTCTTGTCGCCGCTCATCAACGCCTCGAATCCCTGACGCGCAACCTGTGCCGGGTCGTCCTTGGGCATCTTGCCGACGAGCGTGTTCAACATTCCGGCGCGCGCGAAGAAGTTCGTGTCGGTGGGACCCGGCATCAAAGACGTGATTGTGATGGCGGTATCGCGCAGTTCGTCCTGCAGCGCTTCGGCGAACGACTGGATGAACGACTTCGACGCGTTGTAAACGGTCTGGTACGAGCCGGGCATCATCGATGCCACCGATGAAGTGAACAACACCTTGCCCTGTTCGCGGTTGGCCATGTCACGCAACACCAACTTGGCAAGATGAACCGTCGAGCGAACGTTCAGGTCGACAACAGCCAGATCGTCGGAAAGCTCGGTTTCGAGGAACATCCCTCCCTTCCCCACTCCGGCGTTGAGGGCGGCCACGTCGATCGCCCGTCCGCCCTCGATGGTGCTCTGATAGAGGTGGTCGACGCCCTCGGAGGTCCGCAGGTCCACCTGCACGGGATGAATCTCCGCGCTGAACTCAGACAGCTTCTGCGGCACGCCGAGGATTCCGTCGTCTTCGGCCGCGACGACCAGGTCGTAGCCGTTCTCTGCGAACAGTTTGGCCAGTTCGAGCCCAATTCCACTGGAGGCACCGGTGATCAGGGCAAGCTTTGCATCCGTCATGCGCGCGGGGCTACCCGCCGACATGACCACCAAACCAACTCGCCGGTGGATTGACGCTGGCGTTTATTTCTCCGAGGCCGAGGGTATTTCCTCTGCACCACTTACCGCCCTGGAGGAGTAGAGATGACCATCACCGGCGTTATCACCGCAATACTCATCGGCATCGTAGTCGGCGTGCTCGGCCGGCTGCTGGTACCGGGCAGGCAGCCCATCGGCATGCTCGTGACGGTTCTGATCGGCATCGTCGGCGCCTTCCTCGGTACGGCCATCGCCCGAGCACTCGGCATCCCCACTGTGACCAACGGCATCGACTGGTTGGAGCTGCTGGTGCAGGTGATCGTCGCAGCCCTCGGTGTCGCACTGGTCTCGGCGATGATGGGACGCAGGCGTACCGGCGTCACGGGAGGGCGCAGGCGTTCCAGCTTGTTCCGGTAACCGCATTTCCTGTCACGAGCCCGGCGGCTTCCCCCGGCTGCCGGGCTCGCGTGCGTTCACAGAGTTCTCAGTAGTTCGTCGAGCTTGTCGTAACCCTCGGTCATGCCGCCCTCCATGCCCGAGGACAGCAGCGCGTCGCGAGCCTCGGTGTTC
This sequence comes from Mycobacterium sp., assembly GCF_032159565.1. Lineage (GTDB taxonomy): Bacteria > Actinomycetota > Actinomycetes > Mycobacteriales > Mycobacteriaceae > Mycobacterium. The sequence continues at coordinate 45,948 of NZ_JAVHWR010000032.1, read as the reverse complement.
GGGCAGACGGACCGACCACGCAACCGGCTACGGCCATCGCCGAGGTCCTCGAACCACATGAACTCGATGTTCACCATGTCGGGTGCGCCGTCGAATTCGAAGGTCTGGATGATGAGAGCGTTCTCGCGCACGGTGTGAAACGTTCCGTTGAAGCGAAAGTCGCCATGTTCGTTCGAGTGGACGTAGCGGTAGCCGCCATGGGTTCTGAAGTCCCACTCCTCGATCCGCATCTGCAGATCGTGTGGACCAAGCCACTGTTTGACCAGATCCGATTCGGCGTGCGCGCGGTACAGCGCCTGCACCGGGGCGTCGAACTCGCGGGTGAATTCCATCGCCAAGGTGTCGACCGGGGCTTGCAGAATGAGTGCGTTCGTCATTGCTTTCTCTCCTTCTTTCGCGGTTCGGTGAGGTCCGCCAGCAGAGCGTCAAGCCGGCGGTAATTGCGTTCGGCGTCAAGCCGATATCGGTCGATCCATGCCGTCAGCTCCTCCAGCGCTGCCGCGTCGAGATGGACCGGACGGCGCTGCGCATCGCGGGTCCTGGTGACCAGCCCGGCCTGCTCGAGCACCTGAATGTGTTTGGACACCGCTTGTTTCGTGATTTCGAACGGTTCGGCCAACTCATTGACGGTGGCAGGCCCGCGGGACAGTCGCGCAACGATGGCGCGTCTGACCGGATCGGCAAGCGCCATGAAGGCGCGGTCCATCCGTGCGTCGGCATCTCCGTCGCTCCGCACTTATCAACCTTCTGCTTTATCAATGAATTGGTTGATTACAAAATAGAAGTCGGCATGTGCGATGTCAAGGGGTCGCCTCGCGACGGATCCGACATTTGCAGGGAAAGTGCGAGTAACGCGCTACAGAAGTCGGTTTTCGCTGAAGAGCCAGTGGTCAGCGCTTGCGGCGGATGATCGCCCGTAGCTTGTCCAGGCGGCCCGCGATCTCCCGTTCGGCGCCGTGGTTGGTCGGCCGGTAGTAGTTCGCGCCAATCAGCTCGTCGGGCGGATACTGTTGCGGCACAACGCCATCTGGGTCGTCATGTGCGTACTTGTAACCGACCGCGTTGCCGAGGGCCTCGGCGCCGGAGTAGTGCCCGTCGCGCAGATGCGGCGGAACCAGCCCTGCCTTGCCCTGCCTGACGTCGCTCATCGCCGCGCCGAGCGCCGTGGTCACGGCGTTGGACTTCGGCGCCGTCGCGAGATGAACGGTGGCGTGCGCGAGCGTGAGTTGCGCTTCCGGCATACCGATCAGCGCCACCGTCTGCGCGGCGGCGACGGCGGTCTGCAGTGCCGTCGGATCCGCCATCCCGATGTCCTCGCTGGCCAAGATCATCAGCCTGCGGGCGACGAACCGCGGATCCTCCCCCGCGACCAGCATCCGGGCCAGATAGTGCAGCGCGGCGTCGACGTCGGACCCGCGGACGGATTTGATGAACGCGCTGATCACGTCGTAGTGCTGATCGCCGTCACGGTCGTAGCGAACCGCGGCCTTGTCGAGCGACTGCTCGATTGTCTCGACGGTGACCTGTTCCCCCGCCTCCGACGCAACCTCGAGCGCGGTCAGCGCTCTCCTGGCATCGCCAGCCGACAGCTGCACCAGCAGTTCCACCGCCTCGTCGGTGACCTTGACCTTTCCGCCGAGCCCGCGGGGATCCTCGATGGCACGGGTGACCAATACCCGGACATCGTCGGGGGTCAGGGGCTGCAACTGAAGGATCAGCGACCGCGACAGCAACGGAGCGACGACCGAGAACGAAGGGTTCTCCGTGGTGGCGGCGACCAGCAGCACCACCCGGTTCTCGACGGCCGACAGCAGCGCGTCCTGCTGGGTCTTGGAGAATCGGTGCACCTCGTCGATGAACAACACCGTCTGCTCGCCGTGCCGGAGGAGCGCGACGCGTGCCTTTTCTATCACGGCGCGGACTTCCTTCACCCCGGCCGACAGCGCGGAGAGCGCCTCGAACCGGCGGCCCGTCGACTGCGAGATCAGCGACGCCAGCGTGGTCTTGCCGGTGCCGGGCGGGCCGTAGAGGATGACCGACGCCGCGCCCGATCCCTCTACCAGGCGGCGCATCGGCGAGTTCGGCTGCAGCAGGTGATCCTGGCCGAGGACTTCGTCGAGCGAGGCAGGGCGCATCCGCACCGCCAGCGGGCTCGACGCACCCACGGGCCCCAACGCGGTTCCCGTCGAGGTCGGCTCGCCTGGGACGTCAAACAGACCGTCGGACACGCTCTCTGCTTACCACGCCGCTACGACTCGCATTGCGTGACGAAGTCGATCAGTTCCTCGACGCGGCCGATGAGCACGGGTTCCAGGTCATTCCAGTCGCGCACCTGGCCGCGGATCCGCTTCCATGCCCTGGCGATGTCCGCCTGTTGGGCATGCGGCCAGCCGAGTGCATCGCACACCCCGTGCTTCCAGTCCACACCGCGAGGGATCGACGGCCACGCCGCGATGCCGAGCCTGTCCGGCTTGACCGCCTGCCAGATATCGATGAACGGGTGGCCTACGACGAGCGTGTGCGGACCCCCTGAGCTCCGCCGCACCGCGTCGGCGATGCGCGCCTCCTTGGAGCCGGGGACCAAGTGATCGACCAGCACGCCCAGCCTGCGCGCCGGCCCTGGTCGGAACTCCTCGACGATGCCAGCCAGATCGTCGACCCCGCCGAGGTATTCGACGACCACGCCCTCTATCCGCAGATCGTCTCCCCATACCTGCTCGACCAGTTCAGCGTCATGTCGGCCCTCGACGTGGATGCGGCTCGACAGCGCCACCCTCGCCTTTGCGCCCGGCACCGCAACCGATCCGGACGCCGTGCGGGTGCTCGACGCCGCCGCCGCCCGCTGCGGCGCGGCCAGGATCACCGGCTTGCCGTCGATCAGGTAACCGGGACCGACGGGAAACGGCTTGCGGCGACCGCGCCTGTCCTCGAGTTCGATTCGGCCGTACTCGATACGGACCACCGCGCCCACATAGCCGGTCTGCGCGTCCTCCACCACCATGCCCATCTCGAGAGGCACCTCGGTGGATCGGGGTTTTCTGTGCGGGTTGTCGGCGAGGACATCCGTGCCATAGCGGTCAGCCACCGGGTGATCGTAGGGTCACACCCGTGCTGCTGAACCGCGACACGGCCGAGGGAATCGCCAACGGAAAGGTCACGCTTGTGTTGCGCCGCTGGGATGCTGCGCGCGCCAAGCCCGGTGGCACACAACGGACACCGGCGGGCACGATCTGCATCGACGCCGTCACCGAATACCCGGGCTCCCATCGGGTGACCGCCGCGCAGGCGCGCGCGGCAGGCTATCCCGATGCGAAATCCGCACAGGCAGATCTCGACCGCAGGACCGCGCGGCACACCTACGCGATCGAGGTGTCCTACCTCGCGCCCGACGAACGCCCGCAACTGGCCGCCGATGACCGCCTCAGCGAGTCCGACGTCGACACCATCAGCGCGCGCCTGCAGCGATGGGACGCCGCCGGTGAAGCACCGTGGACGCGGATGTATCTCGAGCTCATCGCCGCCAACGAAGCGGTTCGCGCTCCCGAACTGGCCTCCCGCGTCGGCTTGGAGACAGCGCGGTTCAAGCGCAGGGTGCGCCAGCTCAAGGGGCTCGGCCTGACCATCAGCCTCGACGTCGGGTACCGAATCTCACCGCGCGGCCGCGCATATCTGGACGCGTCCTAGAAGTCCGCGGGGTTCGGCCGGGCAACCGAGCGCGGCGTCAGACCGAGACCCCGCACATGCGTCGCGATCATTCCCAGGCCGGTGACCCACACGTCGTCGTGCGAACACACATACTCGATGAGCGAATCCAGAGCCTGTGCCCTCGACGGCCGCCCCGACAGAAACGGATGATTGGTCAGCACATACGCGCCGCCCTCGGCGCGCATCGCGTCGAACTCCAGCTTCCACATCTCGATTGCCTTGACAGGGCTTTCGATCAGGCCGCTGCCGCTGAACTCGGGCACGTAGCAGTACTGTTCCCAGTCGTCGAGCGCCCACTGAATCGGAATCTCCACCAGCGGCCCGCCGCCGGCGACCTCCAGCTCATAGGGGTGGTCGGTATCCATCAGGCTGCTGTCGTAGAGAAATCCCCTGTCGCGCAGCAACTTCGGCGAGTGCCAGTTCAACTCCCACATCGGCGCACGATAGCCCGTCGGACGCGAGCCGGTCACCGACTCCAGCACCTCTGAGGCCCGGTCGAGGATGACCGCCTCCTCCTGCTCGGTCTTGCCGCGCATGGGCTCGTGCAGGTAACCATGGTGCGCGATCTCGTGGCCGTGGTGGACGATCGAGCGGATCACGTCCGGATAGCGCACGGCGGTGTAGCCGGGAACGAAGAACGTCGACGTGACGTCATGCTTGGCAAGGACTTTCAGCAGCCTGGGCACCCCGGTGAGCGGACCGTAGGCCTGGTGGCTGATCGCGGACATCCGGTCGGCGTGTGAGGCATCGACACCCAGCAACGCCGACTCCGCGTCGACGTCGAACGAGAACGACGCCGCGCAACGGGCGCCGTTCGGCCACGGAACCGGTGGCACGCTCACGACCGCCTCCGCGCACCGGCCAGCAGAGCGAGGAACTCGTATGCCAGGTACGCGGCGGCGATACCGGTCAGCTCCGCGTGGTCGTAGGCGGGCGCCACCTCGACGATGTCGGCCCCGACGAGGTTGAGGCCCTCGAACCCGCGTACCACTTCGAGGAGTTCACGGCTGGTCAGGCCGCCGATCTCGGGTGTGCCGGTGCCGGGGGCATGGGCCGGGTCGAGCACGTCGATGTCGATCGACACGTAGAGCGGATGATCGCCGATGGCGTCCCTCAGCTGCGCGACCACATCTGCGACAGTACGTGTTTGGAACTCGCGGCAATGGATGATGGTGAACCCGAGTTCGGCGTCGGACGACAGGTCGTCGGGCGAATAGAGAGAACCGCGGATGCCGACGTGCGCGCTGTGCCCCGATACGAAGAGACCCTCCTCCGCGGCGCGGCGGAACGGTGTGCCGTGTGTGAGCGGCGCATCGAAGTAGGTGTCCCAGGTGTCGAGGTGCGCGTCGAAGTGCACGAGTGCCACCGGACCGTAGCTGCGATGATGTGCCCGCAGCAGGGGATACGCGATCGTATGATCGCCACCGATCGTGATGAGGCGTGCGCCGTCGGCCATCAGTGCCGACGCCTGCTCCTCGACCTGCTGGACCGCCTTGGCGATGTCGTATGGCGTACAAGCGATGTCGCCCGCGTCGACCACCTGCTGGGTGGCGAACGGCGAAACCTGCATCTGGGGGTGGTATGGCCGCAGCACGCGTGAGCACTGCCGGACATGGGCCGGGCCGAACCGCGCACCCGGCCGGTAGCTGACACCTGTGTCGAACGGAACTCCGACGACCGCGACGTCGTAGCTCGGCACGTCGCCGATGCGGGGCAGCCGCGCGAACGTGGAGAAGCCGGCATAGCGCGGAACGACGGTGCCGTCGACCGGCTGGACCGGCTGATTGTCGCTCATGCCCGACATCGTGTCGTCCCTCCGTTGATCTGGATGGTCTGGCCGACGAACGCACCGAGGTCTCGGCGGGCCAACAGGGAGACCGCCGCGGCGATCTCCTTCGGCTTCCCGATGCGGCCGAGCGGTATCGCGCGCTCGTACTCCCTGTGCATCTCGGCGAGGGTGAGACCCGCGTCGTCGGCGTCGACCTGAAGCTGCGGGGTGTCGACGATCCCGGGGGCGATTCCGTTGACCGTGATGTGCTCGGGCGCCAGCTCGCGCCCGAGTGATTTCGTCAACGCGATCAGACCGGCCTTGGACCCGGCGTACGCGGTGGCATTCGGCCACCCGACCACACCCCATTCGGATGCGATGATGACGATGTTGCCACCACCTCGCTGCCGCATGCCGGCGAGAACGGCCTGCACCAGGTAAACCGTGCCGGACAGGTTGGTGTCGAGGATCTTCCACCAGTCCTCGTCGGCGTGATCGGTGAACGGCGCCATGGTCATGTAGGCCGCATTGCACACCAGGATGTCCACCGGCCCGCGGGTGCGCTCGACGTCGGCAACCATGCCGGCGACGGCGTCGGGATCCGAAACGTCTGCCGCAGCGGGGAATCCGCCTGTGGCGGCGACCACCCCATCCATCCTGTGATCGCGGACCCGTCCGTTGACTCCGACGGCCGCGCCCTCGTCGGCCAACCTCTCGGCGATGGCCGCGCCGATGCCCTGGGTCGCGCCGGTGACCAAGGCGATGCGTCCGCCATGGTGTCCTTGCGGCATGTCAGATCACCGCGCCGCTGTTCGGCGACAGCACCTCGCCGGTGCAGAACCCTGCGTCGTCACTGACCAGATAGCGCACCACTTCTGCGATCTCGCCGGGCCGCGCCAGCCGCCGTGCAGGCAGCGTCGCCAGGTAATCGGCTGCCCGCCATGGTGAGTCGGGTGCGAGCAGCGGCGTGTCGGTGGGTCCCGGTGCGACGGCGTTTACCCGGATGCCGTGCTCGGCGACTTCGACGGCGAGGCTGCGCACGACTCCGATGATGGCGCCCTTGGCGGCGGCGTAGTGAGCCCCGCCTTCGCCACCGCCCACGGCCAACTCGGAGGTGACGGCGACGATGGATCCGCGGCGGCGCGCGATCATCGACGGCAGTACGGCAGTCGCGACATTGCGGAGGCCACCGACGTGTACCCGCAGCATGCGGTGCAGTTGCTCGTGCGTGATGTCGGCTATCGGCGTGGTCTCGTAATGTCCCGCCGCACTGACCGCCACGTCGACGGGGCCGAGGTCTCCTGCGATCTTCTGCAGGGCCGCAGCGACGGCGGCGGGGTCGGCGATGTCGACGACATACGGTGCGGCATCGTTGAGATCAAGTCCCGCAACGCGGTAGCCGTCCTGCTCGAGCACCGCGGCGATGGCAGCACCGATGCCCGACGACGATCCGGTGACTACGGCGACGCCGGTCATTGCGGAGGCGGTGTGCCGGCGAGGCGTTCGGCGATCGGCGCCTGAATGCCGCGGCGCACCGACAGGTAGATCAGGCCGCCGACCACCGCCAGCGCCACGGTCGTCAGCACGCTGGCCCAGTTGATGAACCAGGGCTGGTCGGGTTGGGTGCGCGGCCATGCGACGTTGACCGTCTCGAAGATGATCCACAGAGAGGCGATGTAGGTGATCGGTGCACCCCACCGACGGAGGTTGAACGGTCCGGGTCGCCATTTGCCGGTCAGGCGGGCGAGGGCGGCGCCGATCACCGGCACGCCGAAGGCGATGTAGAAGCCGATGATGTTGAAGTTCACCAGGATGCTGTAGAACTGCGTGCCCGCCAGCAGAACGAACACGATCGCGACGATTGCCGTCAGCGCGATGGCGTTGACCGGCAACCGCTCGGGTCCGGCCAGTCCGCCAAGCACCTTCGAGCCCGGCAGGCTGCGATCGCGCGCCGCACCCCAGATGCACCGGGATACCGCCGCCTGCACGGCAAGGAAGCTCGACACGAAGCCGATCACGAACATGGCGAGTAGCGGTTTGGTCACGCCCTCGCCGAGATGCGTGGTGAGGGTGTCGGCCACGACGTCGCCGGACTGCGCGGCGACGACACCGGGCAGGTCGGGAATCGAAAGGATAAGCGCCGCAGCGGAGAACATCACCACGAGCCCGACGAGGAGCAGCGCAAGGATGATCGCCTTGGGCACATTGCGTTCCGGCTCGTCGACCTCCTCGGCCACCGATCCGGCCGCCTCGAACCCGAGAAACGACCAGCCGACGTACGCGATGGCCAGCAGCATCGGGCCGGACGCCCACGAGGCGGCGTCGGGTATACCCGCGCTGGAGAACAGCACCGAGAACGGGTTCTCCCGGTAGAACAGCAGCAGCACCAGACCGAGGCCCAGCGAGCCGACGACCTCGCACGTGATGCTGATGGCCACCATGATCTTCAAGACTCTCCGGCCCACCATGTTCACCGCGGTGCCGACAAGGACGATCGCGATCGCGACCGACGCGATCTGCCAACGGTTGGGTTCGCCGACGCCGAAGATGTTGAGCAGGAAGCCGGCGGCCGCATACGACAGCGTGCCGAGCGCGAGCGTCAGCCCCCACATGTAGGCCCATGCGGCCACCCAGCCCCACGTGGTGCCCTGGACGTGACGCGACCACTGGTAGACGCTGCCGGCGTACGGCCAGCGCGATGCCAGCTCGCCGAACACCGCCGCCACCATCAGCTGTCCGATGAGCACGATCGGGAACGCCCAGAAGAACTTCGGCCCCGCGGCGAACAGCCCGAGCGTGAAGATCGCGTACACCGCGGCGATCGGTGACACGTCGGCGAAGGCCAGCGACAGCGCCGAGCGAAAGCTGAAGCCACGCTGCAGCCGCTCCGGAGCGGGTTCGGAAACGGTGCTGGTGTCGATCGATTCGGCCATGTCGGCTCCCGTCGCTGGAGGTCTCACCAGGGGCAACTGTCGTCCCGGCGGTCGGCAAAACGGAATACGCCCAACATCTGAACTTGATGCGTTGATTCGTACGATCATCTAGGGTCGAGCCGTGTCGGGAAGGAATCGGATGGCGAGGCGCACGCCCTGATGGCCGGGAACTGCCGCTTTAGGCCGGCCGCCGTCGCAAGGCAGCGGTGTAACCACGTGTTTCGAACAGGTGACTGATGGCGTATCGGGTCCGCGACCTCCTGGAAACACCCCACCTTCGGCTGACCCTGAAAGGCGGCAGCCAAGGCCTGGACAAGCCGGTGACCTGGGCGCAGACGTCCGACCTCCAAGAGCCGTGGTCCTATCTGGCGGGCGGCGAACTGCTGATGAAGAACGGACAGACACTGCCGGAGTCGGCGCGCGGTCAGACCGCACTGATCCGCGGCGTTGCGGAGAACGGCATGTGCGGCATGGTGATCGGGTTGGACGCGGCCACCCCTGCGCTCACTCCGGCCGCGCTCGATATCGCCGACACCCTGGGCTTCCCCATCATGGTGGTCCCCTACTCCGTTGGCTTCTCCGTGATCGGTCGCGCCGTTGCCGATGCCGCCGGCAGCGGGCGCGTTGCGGTGACCGAGCGGGTGTACAACGTCATCCGGCAGTCGGTGACCACTCCCGGACCGGCCAACGTCCTCGCCCAACTGGAACGCGACCTGTCGTGCCGGATCGCTGTCCTCGACGCGTCCACCGGCACGGTGGCACTGGAGGCGTCCGACCCGCCGCCGGAGGAGCTGCGCCGCGTCATCACCACCGAGATCTCCGGCAGGCGGGGTGCGATTCCTGGAGTGCTGCATGTGTCAACCGGGGCCCAGAGGGCGCTCGTCGTCGAGGTGCCCGACGAAGAGCCGACGGTGCTCGCGACATACGCGTTCCGTGGGCCGACGACCGATGTGGTTCATCTACAGCACCTGGCGTCCGCGGTCGCCGTGCTGCTGGCACAGCAGAATGCGCGCCGCGAGCACGAGCGGCGCATCGGAGCCGAGGTGATGGGCCAGTTGTGCGACGGCCGGATGAGTGACCGCGAAGGCGACAGGGAGCTCGGCGAGCGCGGGTTAATTGCGGCGACCTGCTGCGTGGTGGCGGCGGACGGCGTATCGGCGGCGAGCGAGCGTCAACTGCACCTCGGTCTCGGCAGGCGTTCGGTGCCACACCTGCTGTTGCGCCGGGCGACGCTGCTCTATGCCCTCATGCCAGTGACGGAGTGGGCTCTCGATGTGCTCGGTCAGCGGCTGGGCAGCCAGGCCACGCTGGGCATCAGCGAGCCGCTGTCGCGGCCGTCGCGCGCGCCGGGTGCGGTGCGCGAGGCGACGTGGGCGGCGCGCGTCGCCGTCACGACCTCGCGCCGGACCGCCCGGTTCGCGGACGCGACGATGTTCTCGGTGTTGCGCGATCCCGAAGAGGCGCGTGTCGTGGTCGACAGGGTGCTGGGCCGGCTCATCGCCTACGACGAAACGCATTCCGGCAACATGGTTTCGACGCTCGATGCCTATCTGCGGTGTGAACGGTCGTGGCTGCGGACGGCGAGGGAACTCGGCATTCACCGGCAGACGGTGGTCTACCGGATACAGCGCGTCGAGGAGATCACTGGTCGCAAGGTGACCGACACCGCGACGCTCGCCGAGTTCTGGCTGGCGCTACGCGCGAGAGACCTGCTGGCCGTCCCGAGCTGATTGCCGTTGCGAGAACTCGTCATCGACGATGGCAACCACTCGTTGCACCAGCCACTCGTTCAGCAGCTTCCCCACCTCGGCGCTTGCTGCCATCGGCGAAGACAGGGAACCGCTCGCCGTTGACATGCGGGTGTCGATCGGCACGACATCGTGGTTGACCACGCGCTGCGGCGCGTCGGGCGCCATCCGATCGGTCCGCACCGCCGATTCGTCGTGGTACATCCACAGCGACGTCTCGATCACCGCGGCGTGTTCGAGCGCAAGGCCGGGAAAGCCGGCCGGCCAGATCGCCTTCTTTCGCTCGTCGGTGAACTCGGGAAAGACGTCCTCGACGACGACGATCTTGAGCTCGGGATTGTGTTCGGAGACAAGAAAAGCCGGCTCGTAGATGAATCCGCTGTTCTCGTAGTGCCAGTTGTACAGCACGATGTTGCGGAAGCCGCCACGCTTGAGTTCGCTCAGGACGTCCTCGAGCACACTCATGAAGGTGGTCGCCCGCAGCGACACCGTGCCGGGGAAGTGCTGCCCGCCGCCGCTGCCCGGTCGGCTGCGGTACCCGAAGGGCAGGAATGGCCCGACCACGATGTCGCGGACACGGGCGGCGTCGCAGAGCACCCGCTGAGGCAGCACCCAATCGGTGCACACCGGCAGGTGGCGGCCGTGCTGCTCGGTGGCGCCGATGGGTATCACGATCGGGACGTCGTTTCTCGCGGCGGCCGAGATCTCTTCCCAGGTCATGTCCTGATAGACCCGCGGGTCGGTGTCGGTGCTCATACCAAACTTCCCTCCTGTGACCGGCTTTGGGAGCCGTCGAAGATCTCGACGACGACGGGAACCCGCCACGTGTCCATCAGGTCCCGCGCCGCAGACGGTAGTCGGCGTACATGAAAGGTCGACCCTTCGGTAGCGCTCAGGAGATCGGGTCGAGCGGTCGTGTCCCGGGTTCCTCCGAACCCGATGGCGCGGGCCGCGGAGACCACTTCTTGGAACCCGCCCATGCCAACAACGCGAGGACGATCAGAATCACTTCGGCGACCAGGTACTGCGTTTCCTGGGTGGCGAGCGCGATGCCGGTGAAGACGATCACCACCAGTGGCGGCAACGGCCACAGCGGCATCTTGTATGGCCTTGGCTCGTCGGGCATCGACCTGCGACTCCAGAATGCCGCCAAGCCGATACAGAAATACACCGCGGCGATCACCGTGCCCGCGAAGATGATGAGGAAGTTCAGCGCGGACGTGAACACCAGCACAGCCGCGGGCACGGCAAGGCACAGAATGCCGACACCCGGGACCCGAAACCTGTTGATGGAGCCGACGGCCCGGTTCACCGCCGCGGGCCACATGCCGTCGCGGCCGGTGGTGTAGACGCCGCGCCCGAAGTACATCAACAGCGACAGCATCGCGTTGAACAGCGCGATGCTCACGCCGACGTCGACGATGACGCGGGCCTTGTCGCCCAGCGATGCCTGCACTGAGTAGACGACGGGAGCAGGATCGGAGAAGAACTCCTTCAGGTCGGGTGCGGCGACCACCGCCGAGATGAGGGGAACCATGATCAGCACACACGCAAGCACCGCGGAGATGATGACCGCCTTGGCGATATTGCGCTCGCCGCCCTTGAGCTCTTCGGAGAAACCCAGCGCCGCGTCATAGCCGTTGATGACGTTGAATGCGGGGGCCAGCGTCGCGAGCATCACCGCGAAACCGACCGCGACCAGTTCGCCGTTGCTCAGGACCGTGGGATGAAAGGTGACCTCCGCCAGGTTCTGGTGCGGATGCGCCAACGCCGCGACCGTCACGATGCCGAGCACGATGCACTCGACGATCACCATCGTGGCGGTGGCCCACGCGCCGACCTCGATCTTCGTCAGTGCGATACCGGTGGCCAGCGCCAGCAACACGATCGCGATCACGGTGTCGGGAAAACCGAGGCCCGGGAACAGATCTCGGAGAAACCCGACCATGCCCAGCGCGATGCTGGCCGGAATCACGATGCCCTGGATCAGGTAGTTGAACATCGTGATCCAGGAGAACGGCCCCGGTAGAACCTGGCGCACCAGCGAGTACATGCCGCCTGCGATCGGGAACATGCCCGCCAGCTCGGCCAGGCACAGCGAGATGAGCACCACGACGACCGAAAGGATCAGGCCGGCCCCGATCGAGAACGTGCCGCCGATGACGAACACTCCGGCGGACAGAAACAGCACCGCCATGGTCGGCGACACGTCGGCCATGGCGAGACCGACCACTTCGGGGATGTTCAGCCGCCGCACGAGTTGCTGGGAGTAGCCGAGCTGTTCGAGACGGGACTGCGAAGGCGGCGCTGACACGGGTTCGGTCATGGGAGTCCTCCGGTGGTGGTGGGCGATGGTGTTGCGACGCCGATGGATCCGGCGGCCACACAGGCGGTGCGGCCTCCGTCGGCGATCAGGTGTGTGCCGGTGATGTAGCCGGCGCGGTCCGACAGCAGGAACACGACGGCTTCGGCGATCTCGGAGGGCTCGGCGATGCGCTGCATGGCCACGCTGGCCGCGTTGTCTGCCAGTTCGGCCGCCGGGTCGGCGGCGCCGTCGAACTCCGCGAGGAACATCGGTGTCTTCGTGGTGCCCGGACAGACGGCGTTGACGCGGATGCCCCACGACGCGAGTTCGGCGGCCGCGCTTCGGGTCATGGCCAGGATCGCGCCCTTGGTGGCCGTGTAGGCGACGTAGCCGGCTTGGCCGATGATCGCCAATTCCGAGGCGGTGTTGACGATCGCGCCCGTGCGACGGGGTTGCATGACGCGCGCGGCCTCCCGCAGGACGTAGAACGACCCGGCGAGGTTGACGTCCACCAGCCGCCGGAAGACCTCGTCGGTGGTGTCCGCCAGCGGGCTGACGATCGAAATGCCGGCATTGTTGTGGACGGCGTCGAGCGGGCCCAGTTCGGATTCGACGCGCTGGAATGCATCGATAACCGCGGCCGAGTCCGCGACGTCGGCACCGACCGTCATCACCTTGCCTCCGTGCGCGCGCACCCGATGCGCCGCGGCGTCCAGGTCGTCATCGGGCCGGGACAGAAGCGCCACGTGGGCGCCCTCTCGGGCAAGCGCTTCCGCGCTGGCCAATCCGATCCCCGAGGCCGCACCCGTCACCAACGCGGTGCGACCGCCCATCTCAGGCATGGTCGTTCCTGAGCCAGTCGATCTGCTTCACGATGCCCAACTCCAGGCTCCAGGCAGGCGTGTAGCCGAGGTCCCGCCTCGACGCCGTCAAATCGTAGGGCCCCTGACTGTCCCAGTTCGGCAGCAGACCCGGCCCGATCGCGTAGCGGCTGCCGGGGATGTGCTGCTCGAGCAACCGCGCGGTCTCGTTGACGGTGACCTGGCGTCCGCCCGACACGTTGTAGACCGGCTGGGACAGCGTCGTCGAGGTGGACGCCAACCGGGCCGCGGTAGCGACGTCGTCGACATAGACGAATTGGAACGGGTGCTCGCCACCGGTCTCGAGAACGAAAGGGTCGCCGCGCAATCCGGCGCGGATCATGTCACCGAGCAGACTCGGCATCCAAAGGCCGGGCCCGTACACCTCCGTGATGCGCAGGGAGACGACCTCCATGTCGTAGAGCGAGTTGTAGACGGTTCCGAACAGCTCGCCTGCCACCTTCGTCACCCCGTAGGGCGTTGTGGGACCCGGCGTGACATTCTCGGTCGCCTTGGCGCCGAGCGGCGTGTTGCCGACTGCGCATTCGGACGAGAAGTTGACGACCCGGCGCACACCCGTGGCGCGCGCGGCTTCATACACGGCGAGGGTGCCCTCGGCGTTCGCCTTGAACGTCGTCCACGGCAGTTCGATGGACACACCGGGATGGCTTTGGCCCGCAGTGTGGATGATCCGGTCGACGTTGTACCGGCGCAGCGTCTCTATCAGGCGCGGGATGTCGAACAGCTCGCCTTGAACGACGGTCAGGCCGTCGCGCTCATCGGCCGAGAAGTCGCGGTTGTAGCTGACGACCTTGCCGCCTTCGGTGATCAGTTGATCCACCAGGTGGCGCCCGACGAATCCGCGCCCACCCGTCACCAAAGTGGTCATGTGCGCTCCTCGAGGGTCGGCGTCGACTCAGAATGCAACCGCTCGTCGCCTGCGGCAACAGACGCAATGTCAGGTGTTTGACACTTTTTATGAGTCACAATGTCCCATGAGCTTGATCCTGCGGCATGTGCTCGAACATCCGCTGTTGCGCCGCGCGCAGCCCTCGGTACTCAGCGGCCACGATCACCTCGATCACGCCGTCCGGTGGGTGCACAGCGCCGACCTCTACGACATCGCGCCACTTTTGCGCGGCGACGAGATGCTGCTGACCAACGGCGTCGGCCTGATCGGTGTCGATGAGACCGCACGTCGGCTCTACGTCCGCCGACTTGCCGAAAGTGGCGTCGCCGGGCTGTGTTTCGAGGTCGGCAGGACGTTCGCCGAAGTGCCGACGGAGATGGTCGAGGAAGCCGTCGACGTGGGCCTGCCCATCGTCGAGTTGCAGCCGGTGCTTCGCTTCACCGAGGTGGCCGAGGCGGTCAACAGTGAGCTCATCGACAGGTCGGTGGCCCGGCTGCGCCATGCCGACGAGATCTCGCGTGCCCTCTCCGAGGCGCTTGCCCGCGGCGCGTCGTTGACCGAGCTGATCGAACGGGTCGCCGCCACGCTCGGCACCTGGGCCCGCCTCAGCGATTACGCAGGCAGGATCGTCGTGGACGCAGGCCAGCCGGTCCTCGATGAGGAAGCGCCGACTTCGGAGGCGCCCGTCCTGGTCGAGGGCGTGGCATGGGGTCGGCTGACCGTGGGCACGACCGGAATCCCACGCGTCCTCGTCGAGGCGATCATGGATCGGGCTCCGACGGTGCTCGGTCTCTGCCTGATCCGTGAACAGAAGGACGTCGCGGGCGGTCTGCGCGCACAACAGGTCCTCCTTCACCACCTCGTCGACAACGATCGCGCTGACCGGACCGTCCTCGAGGCCCAACTGCGCGCCGCGGGTGTCGCCGTGGCGGATCACCAGTACGCCTGCATCGCGGTGGACCCCACGCGCGTCGAGTCGGCGGCGCACATCGTGGACGTGATCGTGCGTCGGGCGGGCAGCGGGGTTTTCGGCCTCATCGACGGAGTGCTGTGCGGTGTGGTGGCCGGGCCGGCCTCCACCACGACACCGAACCTCGCACAGCTGGCCCGCCACACGGCTTTGGCCGAACTGGGGTCACAGTCACGTCTGTGCGCAACGGTCAGCCGCACGGTTCGCGACATCGCAGACTTGGGAAGGGCCATGTCGGAGACGCGTGCCACGCTCGGTCTCGGACAAGAGCTTCACATGAACGAAGCGGTGATCAGCGTCCAGGCGCTCGCTCTCGAGCGCCTGCTGGCCACGCACGGCGACCCGGACGCCACCCGGCAGTTCGTGGAGGATCAGATCGGCGCCCTCACAAGAGCCGATTCCGCGAAGAACAGCCAACTTTCACACACCCTCGAGGTGCTGGCGGCCTGCGGAGGCAGCAAAGCCGAAGCCGCGAAGCGCCTCCATGTGCGGCGCCAATCCCTGTACTACCGACTCGACCAGATATCCAGGTTGCTCGACATCAACGTCAACGACCCGAAGCAACTGATCACCCTCGCCGTCGCGATCACGGCTGAACGATTGATGTACGCCGGTAAGTGATCAGTTGGTCGTTTCCTCGACGACGGTGTGGATGAACCGCATTTTCTCCAGCACCGCCGGCGGCAGCACAAACGGGTACAGGTCCTGCTTGCCCATCGACCTGTTGATCATATTGAGCGACCACGACAACGGCAGCCACATATCGATGATCTGGTCGAAACCGCTGGGGCCGAGTAGTTTTCGTTCGAACGTGGCTGCAGCCGGGGCGAAGCTGAACGATGCGGCCGTGTCCAAGGTGTCGCGGATGTGCAGATAGTGCGCGAAGGTCTCCGCCCAATCTTCGGCAGCGTGCATCGTGGCGTAGGACGACACGTAGTTCTCTTCCCAGTCCGCCGGTGGGCCGTCCTGGTAGTGACGGTCCAGCGCCTCCTGATAGTCGGCGTCGGGATCGCCGAACAGTCCCTGGAACGTCTTCTTGTAGGCCGGCACCGAGTCGACGAGCCGGTAGTAGTAGTAGTGGCCGATCTCGTGGCGGAAATGGCCGAGCAAGGTGCGATACGGCTCGTCCATCGATATGCGCAACTGCTCGCGGTGCACGTCGTCGCCCTCGGCGAGGTCCAGCGTGATCACGCCGTTGTCGTGGCCGGTGAACACCTTCTCGTTCTCACTGGAAAGCAGGTCGAACGCCAACCCGTAGTCGGGGTCTTCGTCGCGGCCTACGATCGGCAACTTCAGCTCGTGTAGTTCTGCGATCAACCGGCGTTTGGCCTTCTCCGACTCGGCGAAGGCCGCCAGCGCTTTGATGTCGGCGTCGTTGGGCCTGGTGCGGGTCAGCGTGCACGACGTGCACAGCTTCCTGATCGGCTCTTTCTCGACGAGCCAGTTGCATTCCGCCAGATGCAGATTGGCGCACAGCTCGTACTTGTCGGCGTCGACGAAGCCCGGCTGCGAGCTCTCCTCCCCCGATGCGATGACCAACAGCGCCATGTCGTCCAGCGAGAAACCCAACGGGCTGTCGCACGACAGGCACACCGAGTTCTCGAATGCCAGGTGCTGACCACACTTCGGGCAGATGAAGTCACGCATGAACCACTTCTCCTTCGAATGGCGCCACGTCGACCGACACGTCGATGACGCTGCTCTCGGAGTCGGTGTAGATGATGCCGCGCAGCGGCGGCACATCGGCATAGTCCCTACCCCAGGCCACGACGATGTAGCGCTCGTCCACCATCTGGTCGTTGGTCGGATCCAGACCGAGCCATTGGTTCTGCGGCGTCCACACCGACGCCCAGGCGTGGGTGGCGTCGACGCCGACCATTCGTTGCTTACCGGGCGGCGGGTCGGTGGCCAGATAGCCGGAAACGTAGCTTGCGGCAAGGCCGTTGGCACGCAGGCAGGCGATCCCCAGCCGGGCGAAGTCTTGGCAGACCCCTTCTCCGGCGGCCAGTACGTCGTTGACTCCGGTGGAGACCGTCGTCGACCCCGACCGGTAGGTGAAGTCCTCATAGATCCGCGACGTGAGGTTTCGTAGCACCTCGATCAGCGGTCGGCCCGGCACAAAACTCGGCGCGGCGTAATCCCGCACCTCGTCGGTGATCTCCGGCGGTTGCAGGTCGAGGATGAATTCGGTCGCCAACGCGCCGTCGGGGCCGACCGGACGCGCAATCTCCCACGGCGCGAGCGCGGACCCGGAGCCACATTCATCCGGTGGCGGTGGATCCACCTCGACGATGGACTCGCTGGTGATCGACAGTTCGCGGTGGCGTTCGGTCACGTGGAAGTACGAGCTGACGTTTCCATACGCGTCCCGGCTCGTGGAACTGTCGGTCGGTTCGGGGTCGATGTGCAGCGCATGAGAGAGGCAGCGCTGCCGGTCGGTGTTGCGGGGCGTGAGGAAACCACGGCCGTAGGAGCTGGTCACCACGTCGGAGTACCCGTAAATCGTGCGGTGAGATACGTGATATCGGCGACTACTCATGCCTCGGCTTCCGTTCGCTCGCTTCGCTGCGGCGCTCGCCTTCGGGTACTCACGGCATCTCCCTGCGCTCATCGGGCCCCCACAGCGGCTGCATGCCGCCGGGCAGCGACAGATGCGTTGCGGTGATCACACCGGACAGCTCACGCAGATCGGCGTGCAGCCCGTCGAGCAGTTCGGCAAGTTCGCGTCGCCTGCCGTCGGCGCCGACGGCCTCGAGGTCGTCCGGGTCGATTCGGCGCAGCCTGGTGCCGATCTCGTCGACCATTCGCTCCGGCCGTGCCAAGCCGAGCGCCTTGAGGTCAGCGCGGAGGCGCTCGAACTGATAGACCAGCGACCGCGGGTTCTCGGCGTCCAGCAGCAACAGGTCCGCCACCGCGGAGATGTTCACCGCGCCGAGGTTGCGCCTGCGGAAGATGACCGAGGACTCGCAGGCCACCAACGTTGATTCGGTGACGGTCTGTTCGGCGTCCGGGCTGCGCACCGTCGTCAGCGTCGCGCTGAGCAGTGCCGTAAGGGCGAGCCCGCGCTCGATCCGTTTGCCGATGTCCATCATCGTCCAGCCGACGTCCTGCACCATGGATTCGGCTGCCAGTCCCGACAGCGCCAGCATCCCGGCCAGCGTTCCGCGATGTGCGGCAACCAGATACGCCTCACCTTCGGTATGCGACTCCGGCAGCAACCCGCCACGCTGGAGCACCGCACGTTCCACCGCGGCCAACACCATCCAGGTGTCGTTGGACATCTGGTCGCGCACCGCGCGGGCCACCAGCCCGAGCCGCTCGACCGATTGCGCCAGCGCGCCGGGGCGTTGCCGGTCGGCCGTCAGCGACCACAGCGTCGTCGGAGCGATCGCGATCATCTCGTGAGAGTCACCGGTTTCGCCGGTGTCGGTTCCGGTGATCCGGCCCAGCGCGGAAAGCAGCACCGGCACACACTCGCTGCCCTCCATGTCCTGCCGGTACCGAAACTCGTGATACCGCTCACGGGTGACGATCAACAGCCTCGCGGTGTTCTCCGCACGCTCGGCGTAGCGCCCCATCCAGAACAAGTCGGACAGCACACGCGGCGAGCTGACGGCGCGGGTTGGACTTGGCGTCATCACCGGAAGCTCGACAGGCGGCGACGTCAGAATCCGCTCGGCGGTGACGCGTGTCGGCGTACGGACCCAGACATCTTTGGCCGCTACGGTTTTCATCGTATAGGCAGCGTTACCCGGTGCCAGCAGATAACCGAGGCCGCCGACCATCGGTGCATAGCCGCCCCGCTGGGCCACCGTGAACAGCCTCATACCCACGCTGGCCGAGGAAAGTCCGCCCGGCTGCAAGTCGCTCGGGGCCGAAGAGAACTGCGGCAGCTCCTGGCCGACCCACTGCCACGGATCGGCCTCGATGCGGGCACCGAGATCCTTGCGCTGCGTCGCCGTCAGTGCCGGCCCCACGATGGTGGCCCCACCGGTCGCCGGCTTGATCAACAGCGACCCCAGCTTGGTCAGCAGGTGTGAACGCTCGACATTGATGCCGCCCCAGTACACCGGCGCCGTGTCCAGCAGCGGCGTCTCGCCGAGCAACGCCGCAGCGACTTCCGGCAGAAAACGAAGCAGCCCAGGGCTTTCCAGGATTCCGCTGCCGAGTGTGTTCACCACCGTCACCGCCCCCCTGCGCAACACCTCGACCAGTCCCACCACACCCAGCCGCGAGTCCGCACGCAGGTCAAGAGGATCGGCGTAGTCGGCGTCCACCCGCCGCAGCACCACGTCGACCCGCTTGAGGGTGCCGAGCGACCGCATCCACAGCTTGCCGTCACGGACCACCAGGTCGGCACTCTCCACCAACGGGAATCCGAGCACGCCGGCCAGGTAAGCCTGGTCGAACGCGGTCTGGGAGTGGATGCCCGGGCTGAGCACCACCACCACCGGCTCCTCGGCCGACTCCGGCGCGGCGTCGATCAACGCCAGCCGCAACGCCTGGGCCCACGGCGACGCCGGGCGGGGTCCGATGCGCTCGTAGAGATCCGGGACGGCGTGTGCGACGACGCGGCGATCGGCCAGTGCGTAGCCCGCGCCCGACGGCGCCTGCGTCCAGTCGGCGTTGACATTGAAGGCGCCGCCGACGGCACGGCTGACGTCGCAGGCATGCATGAACAGCTGATGTCTGCCCGGCACCTCGATCCCCTGTGCGGCCCGGATGTAGCCGGGATGGGCGAACAGCAGTTGCGCGGGAAACACGCCGCCGGTGACGCAGCGGCGCGCGCCGTACAGGTCGGCAAGGACCGCGTCGAGCAGCCGCGAGCGCTGCACAAGTCCGGACTCCAGCGTGTCCCAGTCGGTCGCCGAGATCACCAGCGGCAGGGCGTCGAGATGCCAGGGCCCCGGCGCAGCGCCGCCGTCACCGTTGACGACGGCTTCACCCGACGTGTCGAGCTGGATATAGGTGATGCCGTCGTTGTCGACGAGGTTGCGCACCACGGCGCGCAGTTGCTCGAGGCCGCCGCGCCCGCGTTCGCCGACGCATTCGGCCAGCTCGAGCCAGGACGGCCGGACATTGCCTGCCGCATCGACGAATTCGTCGTATCCGGTGACGGCGCCACCACGCGGGTCGAACAGCGCCTGCTGCGCCCGCGCCGTGCGATAGCCGGCCAGCAGGTTGTCGATGTCGTGCGGATTCGCCGTCGGGAGTGCCATCAGTGCAGAACGGTACGCACCCGGCGCAGATCCAGGATGCCCGGCGCGCCTACGTCGGTGGATTGCCGCGCCTGCTTCTCCCGGATGTCGGAGGTGTCGACGCGACCGGGGGTGAACCCGGTCGCCTCAAACCGTCGGCCGCGGCGGGACTCCGCCTCGACCGCGTTGACGGGCGGCGTGTCGTAGGACCGGCCGCCGGGGTGGGAGACGTGATAGGTGCAGCCGCCGCGGGAGGTACCGGTGGCCATGTCGACGAGCTCGAAGCGAAGCGGTCCGTCGACGGTGATGGTCGGGTGCAGCGCGCTCGGCGGCTGCCACGCGCGGAACCGCACGCCGCCGACCTGCACGTCCGGGTTGTCGGTGGCCAGCAGCGGCAGCGGATAGCCGTTGACCGTCACGACGTAACGCTGCCGGTCGGCGCCGATAGTGCGCACCTGGATGCGCTCGACCGACGAGTCCACATAGCGCGTCATGCCGCCCGCGGTGGACTCCTCGCCGAGCACGTTCCACGGCTCGATGGCGCCACGCAATTCGATCTCGACGCCGTCGAACACCGCGGTGCCGATGCGCGGGAATCGGAACTCGGTGAATGGGTCGAGCCAGCTGGTGTCGAAGTTGATTTCATGGGCGCGGAGATCGGCGGCGACGTCGGCGATGTCGTGAATAAGAAAGTGCGGCAACAGGTACCGGCCGTGCAGGTTGGCACCGTGACGGATGAGCGGCGCGCGAAGCGGTTCGTCCCAGAACCACGCGACCAGCGAGCGCACCAGCAGCGACTGGACCATCGCCATCTGGAAATGCGGCGGCATCTCGAAGCCGCGCAGTTCCAGCAGGCCGAGCCTGCCGCGCGCGCTGTCAGGGCTGTAGAGCTTGTCGATGCAGAACTCGGCGCGGTGGGTGTTGCCGGTGATGTCGGTCAGCAGGTGCCGCAGCGCGCGGTCGGTCACCCACGGCTTGGCAGAACCCGCGCCGGCTGCCAGTCGGGCGATCTCGGCGAACGCGATCTCGAGCTCGTAGAGCGCCTCGGCACGGCCCTCGTCGACCCGCGGCGCCTGCGATGTGGTGCCGATGAAGCGCCCAGCGAACAGAAAGGACAGCGATGGATGACGCTGCCAGTAGGTCAGCATCGAGACCAGCAGATCGGGCCTGCGCAGCAGGGGCGAGTCGGCGGGCGTGAGGCCGCCCAGCGTGATGTGGTTGCCCCCACCGGTTCCGCCGTGGGTGCCGTCGACGTCGAACGACTCGGTCGACAACCGGGCCTGCCGCGCCTCGTCGTACAGCGTGCGAAGTTGGTCCCGCTGCTCGGCGAAGCTCACTGTCGGGGCCACGTTGACCTCGATCACTCCGGGGTCGGGCGTGATATTCATGGACGTGATGCGTGGGTCCGACGGCGGGCCGTAACCCTCGATCACCACCGGGCAGTCGACCTTGGCAGCCGCGGCCTGAATACGGCTGACCAGATCGACGAAGTGCTCGAGTTCGTCGGTGGGAGGCAGGAATACCCGCAGCAGCCCATCGCGAATCTCGGCGACAAGTGCCGACGTGGGTGCGGAGTCGTCGTCCTCGACGACCGCGTCGGGTTCCGCGTCGGCGGGCAATTCGCCTCGGCGTGCCAGCGGGTCGGCCGGATGCGTAGTTCGCGGCGGCCGCCAGCTGATCGAGTCGAGCGGCAGCCGCAGGCCCGCGGGTGAGTCACCCGGGAGTAGCACGATGCGGCCGCGCCGCAACTGCCAGTCGGCGCTGGCCCAGCCGGAGTCGTCGTCGCGGCGGTGCAGAGGGAGCACGTGGGCGGCCGGCTCGGTGACCGACTGGTCGAGGCCGGCCAGCAGTGCGGCGCGGCGGTCGGCGGTGTCGGCCTCCAGATCGTCGCCGGCCGCGACGGGGTCACCCGCAGGCCGTCGCACGGCCGAAATCAGCCGGCTCAGCGGATCCTCGTAGGCGGCCCGCACCTGGGATGACGGCAGGCCGAGGCCGCCGGCGACGGCGTCGAGCAGCTGCGCTCCGGCGTCGGGTGCCACCGCAATCGCCTGCGGTCGCGTGGGCCACGGGTCGGCGAGCAACGCGCCTTCAGACCACAGCGGCTCGCCGTCGGTGCGCCAGTAAAGCCCAATCTGCCAGCGCGGCAACCGTTCTCCCGGATACCACTTACCCTGGCTGTACTGAAGCAGCCCGCCCGGCGCCCACATCCGCTTCAACCGTGCCGCAAGGGCCGACGCCCGCTGGCGCTTGTGCGGCCCGTCGGCGTCAGTGGTCCATTCGGGGTCGACCTGGTTGTCGATCGAGACGAACGTGGGTTCGCCGCCGACGGTGAGCCGCACGTCACCAGCGGCCAGCCGATCGTCGACGCGGCCGCCGAGTGCATTGATCGCACCCCACGCCGCCTCGGTGTAGGGCAGCGTCACCCGTGGGTCCTCGTGCATCCGGGTGACGACGTTGGAGAACTCGAGGGTCGTCTCGCAGGGCTCCGTCGATCCGGTGATCGGGGCAGCCGAGTTCGGATGCGGCGTCGCCGACAGCGGGATGTGCCCTTCACCCGCGAACAGGCCCGACGTCGGGTCGAGGCCGATCCACCCCGCGCCGGGGATGTAGACCTCGGTCCACGCGTGCAGATCCGTGAAGTCGGCGGCCGGTCCGGACGGCCCGTCGAGCGCTTCCACGTCGGAGGTCAGCTGCACCAGGTAGCCCGACACGAAGCGGGCCGCCAAGCCGAGCTGCCGCAGAATCGACACCAGTAGCCACGCCGAGTCCCGGCACGAGCCGATCCCGGTGCGCAGGGTGTGATCCGGTGTCTGGACCCCCGGTTCCATCCGCACGCTGTATCCGACGTCGGCGTTCACCGCGCGGTTCAGCGCGACCAGGAAATCGATGGTGCGGGTGTCGGGCGCGACGGCGAAATTTCGCACCCACTCCGCGGTGAGATCGCCGGGTCCCGTGCCCTCATCGGCTTCGTCGACGGGCCGCAGATACGGCTCGAGGTCTTCGGCGAGCGCCTTGGGGTACGCGAAACCGATCTGCTCGGCCCAGTCCTCGATGAAGAAGTCGAACGGGTTGACGACCTTCAGGTCCGCGATCAGCCCTACCGTGATCGTCAAGCTGCGCGCACGATCCGGGAAGACGAGCCGGGCCAGGAAGTTGCCGAACGCGTCCTGCTGCCAGTTGACGAAGTGGTCGGCCGGCTCGACCTGCAGCGAGTAGGCCTCGATCGGGGTGCGCGAGTGCGGTGCCGGGCGCAAGCGGACGACATGCGGAAACACCTCCACCAGCCGGTCGAATGTGTAGCTGGTGCGATGCTCCAGCGCCACCTTGATGCCCATCCGCTGATCCCATCACAACGGACGGAACCGCGCAGTTCAGGCCTCAGCTGACGGTGTGCCAGTGCCGTCGATCGGCGACCCCTCGCAACCACAGCACCAGAATTCCGGCGAGCACGATACCGACCAGGTTGACAACGAGTTGGACGGCGGACTCGGCGGCGACGTCCCAGTCACCCACCGTCGCGGCGACCACGGCGAAGCCGGCCGCGGGCACGGTCGTCACCGAGATGAACACCCCGACCAGGGCTGCTGACTTCGCGGAGACCAACGACAGCATTCCCGCGGCGCCTGCGAACAGCGCCACGACGAACGACAGAGGGCCGACGCGGAAGATGAAATCCACTTGTTCCAGCTGGCGGAGGCTGGTGACTTCGATCCAGCCCACCGCCTCACCTGCGAATACGCCGATCGCGGTGACGGCCATCGCAACCGGGAAACCGACCAGCAGCGCGAGCGCCGCCCGACGCGCCAGATACGTCTTGCGTCGCACCAAAGCCACGGCCAGCGCCGCCAACGGCCCGAACTCGGGGCCGACCACCATCGCGCCGACGACGGTGACGGGCGAGTCGGTCACCACACCGACCGCCGCGATCAGGCACGCCAGGCAGAGGAACGTCAAGAACGTGACGTTGAGTGTGGACTCTTCCCGGGTTCGTCCGGCCAACTCGTCCCAAACCACCGCATCGGCCGGATCACCGGCCGCTTCCTCCTCGGCGCGGTAGGCCCGTGTCGACAGCACGGTGTCGACGACGTCCAGCGTGATCGCCCCGCGCTCCTTTACTCCCAGGGCCTTCAGGGCCTCGATGACGTCGTTGGCGGATTCCCGCGCGATGTCGGCGGTGATCTCGTCACCTGGGGGGTCCAGCGCGGCGTCGCGATGGACCACAATGTGTGCCACGCCGGGATTGTCGGTCAGCGCATCGATCACGGCATCGCGCAACGCAGCCGGTGTGATGACCCGTAAATGCAGCATTTTCAGCGACACTAGCCCTTCGCCGACGGCCGCTGCTCTAATGTCACTTTCATGAAGCGCCGGTTTCCCCTAGCAGCCGCACTCTTCGTCGCAGTCGGCGTGGCGGGCTGCTCGAGTCCTCCCGCGGCACTGGGCACCCGTGACGCCAAGGTGATCATCGACGGTAAGGCCACCAACGCGCCGCAACCGGTGACCTGCTACCAGACCGGCCAGAGCTACACCATCGAGACACTCGACAAGGAGCCGGGATTCACGGCGACGATCCGGCTGGGTGACACGGTGACCGCTCAGGCGGTCGACATCCGAAACCTGGGTAATTTCACCGGCATCTACTGGGACGACAATCTCGGCAAGGCCCAGGCGAAGGTGAGCCAGAACAAGTTCTCCATCAGTGGTGAGGCCCAAGGCGCCTTCGCCGACAAGCCCAACCAGAGCACGACGGCGACGTTCGACATCACCACCAGCTGCTGAGACGTGGCGTCCTTCCCGGACGTGGCCCGCATCGTCGCCGACGCGTGGCCGGCGCAGTCGCCGAAGACACTCGTCAAGGCGTTTCTGGCGAACAGAACCTCCTGACTCCGCGCCGGAGGATCATTTGAACCATGCCTGCGACAGACCCCACCTTTTACCGCACACCGGGCGCCGCCGCGACCGCCGCCCCCGAGGAACTCGCCTACGTTGCCGCCTTCGACGCCGCCGGCCGGGTCAAGGACGCGATAGCGGTGGTTGATTGCGACCCCGCCTCGGCCGGCTACGGCGGCGTGGTCGGATGGAGCGAATTGCCGACGGCCGGAAACGAGCTTCATCATTTCGGTTGGAACGCATGCTCGAGCGCGTTGTGCCACGAAGGCCATGACCATCACAACGGTCTGGAGCGGCGCTACCTTCTCGTGCCGGGAATCAGGTCGTCGACCACCTATGTCCTCGATACCAAGCCCGATCCATGTAATCCGGTGTTGAAGCACACCATTGAGGCCGGTGAGCTGGCAGCCAAGGCGGGCTATTCCCGTCCGCACACCGTGCATTGCGGGCCCGGGGGCATCTTCATGTCTGCTCTGGGTGGCGCGAACGGCGAGGACGGGCCCGGCGGCATCGCGCTCCTCGACCACGACACGTTTGAAGTGCTCGAACCGTGGGAGAAAGACCGGGGGGAACAGTTCTTCGCCTACGACTTCTGGTGGCACCTACAGCAGGACACTGTGGTGACCTCCGAATGGGCGTCGCCGTCGATGATCGAGAATGGTCTAGACCCCGAAAATCTGCTGGGCCGCAGATTCGGCCACCACCTGAACTTCTGGAGCATGTCGGAGCGAAAGCTCAGCCAGCGAATAGACCTCGGCGACGAGCATCAAATGGTGTTGGAGCTGCGCCCGGCCCATGACCCGTCCAAGTCCTACGGGTTTGCAAGCGTCGTCATCAGTGTCGAGGATCTGTCGGCATCGATCTGGTTGTGGCACAGGGACGGCGATCAGTGGGCGGTCCAGAAGGTGATCGTCATCCCGGCTGAGCCCGCCGACGCCGCCGACCTGCCGCCCCTCCTGAAGGGGTTCGGCGCGGTACCGCCGCTGGTCAGCGACATCGACTTGTCTGTCGACGACCGGTGGCTGTACATATCATGTTGGGGCACAGGAGAACTCAAACAATTTGACGTCAGCGATCCGTTTCACCCGCGGGAGACGGCGTCGGTGAGGCTTGGCGGGATAGTCAGGCGCGAAGCTCACCCTGCATTTCCGGGCCAACCCCTGGGCGGCGGTCCGCAGATGGTCGAGATCAGCCGCGACGGCAAGCGCGTCTATGTCACCAACTCCCTCTACGCGTCCTGGGACGAGGTCTTCTACCCCGACGGCGTCGGCTCGTGGATGGCCAAGCTCGACGCCGACGTCGCGAGCGGTGGGCTCGACACCGACGTCGGGTTCTTCCCGCACGGAGACGACTTCCGCGGACTTCGCGTGCACCAGACCCGGCTGCAGGGCGGTGACGCGTCGAGCGACTCGTACTGCTTCACCACCTGATCGTCATCGGCCGCCTGCGCGCACGACGAGCTCATCGGCCGGTACGTGATGCCCCTTAGCGCAGCGGATCTCGACGCCGGCTTCGGCGCCGCAGCCCGCGTGCGCCAGCCGCAGCGGCGTTCGGTTCGGCAGGTGCTTGCGACCCCACTCGAACATCGCCCACACCACCGGCATGAACTCGGCGCCCGAGGACGTCAGCACGTATTCCTCGCGGGCTCGCTGGCCCGGCTCGCGGTAGGGCCGTTTGGTCATCAGCCCGGCGTCCACCAGCTCGTTGAGCCGGGCGGAGGCCGCCGCCTTGGTGATGCCGACCCGGGTGCAGAAGTCGTCGAACCGCGTTGTGCCGTAGTACGCCTCCCGCAGGATCAGCATCGCCGACTTGGTGCCGAGCAGCGTCATCGTCTTCTCGATCGGACATTCGCCCACCGCTGACCAGGCGTCTCGATCGGCCAGCCTGCCTTGCAGCACTGTCATGGAATTCACCTCGCTTCTGAGTTGTTCTAAGTATACCCAGGTGGTATAGCTGGGTATAGACAGCTTTACTTAGCGTCGAGTCGCAGGAGGCAGAAATGGCCGGTTATGTAGGCCGGGACGCGGTCATCGTCGGAGCGGTACGCACCCCTATCGGGAAGGGCAAGGCCAGCGGCGCACTGCACGACGTGCTGCCGGTCGACCTGCTCGCCCACAGCCTGAAGGAGCTCCTGGATCGAACGGGCATCGGCCCTTCGGAGATCGACGACGTGATCGCGGGCGCCGTCACGCAGGTCGGCGACCAGGCGGTCAACATCGCCCGTAATGCATTGCTGGGCGCCGGTTTTCCTGAATCGGTACCGGGGACGACCGTCGACCGCCAGTGCGGCAGCAGCCAGCAGGCTATCAGCTTCGCCGCCCAGGGCGTGGTTTCCGGCGCGTATGACATCGTGGTCGCCGCGGGCGTGGAGTCGATGGGCCGGGTCCCGATGGGCTCCAGCGTCTTGCCGGGTAGCGATCCGTTCGGCGCGATGGCGCAGCGCTATCCCGACGGCCTTGTGCCGCAGGGCATCAGCGCGGAACTGATCGCGGCAAAGTGGGGATTCTCGAGGCAGCAGCTCGACGAATTCTCGGCAGGCAGTCACGAAAAGGCCGCAACGGCAACCAAAGAGGGGCGGTTCGACAACGAGCTGACACCCATCGCCGGGCTCGCGACCGACGAAATCATCCGTCCCGGTACGACGGTCGAGACGCTGGCGGCCCTCAAACCGGCGTTCTACAACCCGGCCTACGAGGCGCGATTCCCGCAGATCACTTGGTCGATCACCGCGGGAAACTCGTCACCGTTGTCGGACGGCAGCGCTGCGGTGCTCATCACGACGTCGGAGGTCGCCAAGCGCCTGGGCCTGCGTCCGCTGGCCCGCATCCACACGGCCACCGTGGTCGGGTCGGACCCGCTGTACATGCTGACCGGCGTCATCCCGGCCACCGAGAAGGTGCTGCAGCGCGCCGCGCTCGCCCTCGCCGACATCGACCTGTTCGAGGTCAACGAGGCATTCGCTCCGGTGGTGCTGGCGTGGGCTCACGACACCGGCGCCGATCTGGCGAAGACGAACGTCAACGGAGGCGCGATCGCGATCGGCCATCCGCTCGGCGCCAGCGGCGTGCGGATCATGACCACGATGGTCAACGCGTTGGAGCAGCGCGGCGGGCGCTATGCGCTTCAGACGATGTGTGAGGCGGGCGGCATGGCCAACGCCACCATCATCGAGCGGTTGTAAGGCTTGTCCCCTGCGATTGCACTCATGGTCGTGATCCCGTGCCTTTCACGACCCTGAGTGCAATCTTCAGACCCGGGTCAGCTCGAACAGCGGAATGATGCGCGACGTCTTCGACTGGTATTCGGCGAAACCGGGTGCAGCGGCAACCACCTTGTCGAAGAGTTCGTCGCGCTCGGCACGCGGTAACTCGCGACTGGTGACGTCGTAGGCATCCGTGCCGACCTCGATGTGCGCCTGCGGGTTGGCCCGCAGATTGTGCACCCAGTCGGGATTGGTATCGGCGCCCGCTTTGGAACCGATGATGATCAGCTTGCCGTCGACCGTGAAGTACGCCAACGGCGCCAGCCGCGGCTGACCCGACTTGGCTCCCGTGGTGGTCAGCAACAGCAGATCGGCGTCGGCGAATGGGCCGCCGACCTTGCCGCCGTTGGCGCGAAAGTCGTCGATGAGGTTCTTGTTGAATTCCCGCATGAAGTCAGCGTCAGGGGTTTCGCTCATGCCTTGTCCAGCTTCTCCGGCTTGGCATCTATTCCGGATTCCTTGCGCTGCTGCGGCGTGATCGGGGCGGGCGCGCCGGTCAGTGGGTCGACGCCGCCGCCGGACTTGGGGAAGGCGATCACCTCCCGGATCGAGTCCATCCCGGCCAGCAGGGCGGTGATGCGATCCCAGCCGAACGCGATGCCGCCGTGCGGCGGAGCGCCAAAGGTGAACGCCTCCAACAGGAATCCGAACTTCTCCTCGGCCTGCGCCTTATCGAGGCCCATCACCGCGAACACCCGCTCCTGGACGTCGCGACGATGGATACGGATCGACCCACCGCCGATCTCGTTGCCGTTGCACACGATGTCGTAGGCGTCGGCCAGGATGCTGCCCGGATCGCTGTCGATAGCGGCCTCGTACTCCGGCTTGGGTGCGGTGAACGCATGGTGGACGGCGGTCCATGCACCCGATCCCACAGCGACGTCGCCCGCGGCGGTCGCCTCGTCGGCCGGCTCGAACAGCGGCGGGTCGACCACCCACGTGAACGCCCACGCGTTGGGATCGATCAAGTCCAGCCGCTTGGCGACCTCGATGCGCACGGCGCCGAGCAGGGCCCGCGAAGGCTTCGCCGGACCCGCTGAGAAGAAGATGCAGTCGCCGGGTGATGCGCCGACATGTGCTGCGAGACCGTCGCGTTCGGCATCCGAGAGGTTCTTGGCGACGGGTCCGCCGAGCGTCCCGTCGTCGCCCACCAATACGTAGGCCAGTCCGCGGTGTCCACGCTGTTTGGCGAAGTCCTGCCAGGCGTCGAGCGTGCGGCGTGGCTGCGACGCCCCTCCCGGCATGACGACCGCGCCGACGTAGGGCGCCTGAAACACCCGGAACGGCGTGTCGGCGAAGAAGTCCGTGCACTCGACGAGTTCCAGGCCGAATCGGAGGTCAGGCTTGTCGGAGCCGAAGCGGCGCATCGCATCGGCGTAGGTCATCCGTGGCAGAGGGGTGGGCACGTCATACCCGATCAGCGCCCACAACGCGGTGATGATCTCTTCGGAGATCGCGATGACGTCCTCGGTGCTGACGAAGCTCATCTCCATGTCGAGCTGGGTGAATTCCGGCTGACGGTCGGCGCGGAAGTCCTCGTCGCGGTAGCACCGCGCGATCTGGTAGTAGCGCTCCATGCCTGCCACCATCAGCAGCTGCTTGAACAGCTGCGGGCTCTGCGGCAGCGCGTAGAACGACCCCGGCTGCAGGCGGGCGGGGACCAGGAAGTCGCGGGCACCCTCAGGGGTGGACCGGGTCATTGTCGGCGTTTCGATCTCGACGAAATCGTGCGCAGCCAGTACAGCGCGCGCGGCCGCGTTGACCTTGGACCGCAACCGGATTGCATTACCTGGACCCTCGCGGCGCAGGTCGAGGTAGCGGTACTTCAGCCGGGCCTCCTCGCCCGCCGTCTCGTCGAGCTGGAAGGGCAGCGGCGCGCTCTCCCCCAGCACGGTCAGCGACGTCGCGTTGACCTCGATGTCACCGGTGGCGATCTCCGGGTTCGCATTGCCCTCGGGCCGGGTCTCGACGATGCCCTCGACGGCGATGCAGAACTCGGCGCGCAGCCGATGCGCCGCCTGCAGGACGTCGGCCTCGCGGAAGACCACCTGCGAAACGCCGGAGGCGTCGCGCAGGTCGATGAAGATCACGCCGCCGTGGTCGCGGCGCCGGGCAACCCAGCCGGCCAACGTCACCTTCTGACCGGCATCGGTGGCCCGTAGCGAACCGGCGGCATGGCTGCGCAGCACGAGAAATCTCCCTGGGAATGGCCTGACGAGACGACTGCAACAGTGTAGTGGCAGCGAATCCGCCGGTAGCTTGGCCTTGTGGGTACCAGCGTTGCGGTCGTCGGCCCCGGGGGCGATCGGCTCGACGATGGCGGCTCTACTGCACGCGGCAGGTCATCATGTGCTGCTGTGCGGCCACACACCGCGCGATCGGGTGGAGGTCAGGCCCGACGACAAGGACCCGATCGTCATACCCGGTCCAGTGCACACCGACCCCGCCGACGTCGACGGACCCGTCGACGTGGTGTTGCTGGCGGTCAAGGACACCCAGAACCGAAACGCGTCGGGATGGCTGGCGCGGCTCTGCGACGACCGCACGGTGGTGTGCGCACTGCAGAACGGCGTCGAGCAGATCGAGCGCGTGGGTCCGCTGTGCCCGTCGTCGGAAGTGGTGCCCGCCGTCGTGTGGTTCTCGGCGGAGCCACATCCCGACGGCTGGGTTCGGCTGCGCACCGACGTTCGACTGGTGTTGCCCGAGTCGGCCGGTGCACACCGGCTGGCGAATCTGTTGCGGGACACCGGCGTCTCCGTCAAACCCGCACACGGCGTTTCGGTTCAACGAAGCGTCGAGCGGAAGCATCGCGGCGTTCGCCGACACTACCGCCTTGAGCCCACGGCCGCCGGTTGCCGGCTGACCTGGGTGATGGCGATGAAGCCCCAGGGTGTGGCGGCGCTGCTTGGCATGAGCCTCGGCCGGCCGGTGATGTCGGGGCTGTTCGGAGAAATTCCTCTACAACCTGCGTGACTACGCATCCAAACGATACCCGGCGGCGGCCTAGTAAAGGCCGGCCCAGGCCGCGCGGCGGTCGCCATCGGGGTCGGCGACCACCCGGTCGCGGGAGGACTGGATGATCCGGGTCAACCGTCGCTCGCTGTCGTATACCGGCCAGTCCTGGCCGCTCGACCAGTCGATCTCACCCGTCTCCCAACCTTGAGCCGAGAAGTCGAGCCATGCCCGCTGCATGCGTCTGCCGACCGCGGGCGCCAGCCGCCGTCCGAGCGGATGCATCTTGCGGCCGAGAAACGAGCTGTAGCTGTGCTGAATGTGCACGATCTCGCTGCCGTGGGTGGCGCCGAGCCCGAGCAGCCGCAGGCTGAAGCCGAAGTGGTCGAAGCGATACATGTGGGTCGGCGCGTACGCGCTGTAGGCGTCGGCGAACGCCCACGCCGGAGCGCCGAACATCACGTCGGAGCCGAACGCGATCAATTCCCGTCGCCGCGGATACGCGGGATAGGCCGCCAGCAGTCGCTGCCGCGCGCCGGGCGCGGCCCGCTCGATGTACGCGTCGATCGACGCCGCCGTCGTCGGCAGCATCGGCGGCTTGGTCCAGGCGAACATCGACGCCTCGTGGCTGTTGGTGCCGATGATCAGCGGAACCTTGGCCAGCGCGCCTGCGCGCGCCGCATCCACCGGGTGCGCGGGCAGCAGGTCTACCCCGTAGGTCAGCCCGTAGGCCAGAGTCGGCGTGGTGGCTGCGCTCTGCATCTGCAGCCGGCCTGCGGCCCGGCGCAGTTGCCGCTGCGGCAGCGCCTTGACCTTGTCGGCGCTCACCCCGAGCCGCTGCAGGAACTCGTGCGCACGCTTCGCCCGTAATTCGCGGTCGGCGATCAGCGGCAGCGCGGGGCTCTGCGCGATCGCACGGCGGAACAGACCGTCAGCGGCCGGACTGGCCAGCAGCGCCAGAACGGAGGTGCCGCCCGCTGACTCGCCGAACACCGTCACCCGCTCGGCGTCGCCGCCGAAGGCCGCGATGTTCGCCTTGATCCAGCGCAGCGCGGCCATCTGGTCCCGAAGGGCGAGGTTGTCGTCGAACCCTTCGCCGAGGTCGCTGAGTTCGAGCCCACCGAAAACGCCTATCCGGTAGGTGATGTTGACGACGACGACGTTGCCGTTCGCCGCCAACCGTGACCCGTTGTACAGCTGGAACTGACCCGCACCGAACACGAAGGCGCCGCCGGGGATCCACACCATCACCGGTAGCGAGGCGCTGGTATCGGGCGACCACACCGTCAACGTCAGGCATGCCTCGTCGCGCACCTTCGGGTCGTCGCGGCCGCCGCCGACGAACGACTTGCTCTGCGGAGGCAGCGGCCCGTGTTCGACGGCATCGCGCACTCCCGACCACGGCCGAAGCGGGGCAGGCGCCAGGAACCGTCGTTCGTCGACCGGTTGCTCGGCGTACGGGACGCCACGCCACACCGCGACACGCCGACCTCTTGCGCTCCTCGCGTCCGCGGCCTCTGTCGTGCCGCGCAGAGCACCGGATTCGGTGTGCACGACGGTGTAATGTCCGGCAACAACTGCCACACCCGAATCGTAGTGTGCAAAGCTTGCAGCCATGACCTTCAACGAGGGTATGCAGATCGACACCAGCACCACGTCGAGCAGCGGAGGAGGTCGCGGTCCCGGCCGTGGAATCGCGATCGGAGGCGGTTTCGGTGGCCTTCTGATCGTTGTTGTCGCGCTGCTCCTCGGGGTCAATCCCAGCGAGGTGATCCCGCAGCAACAAGGGCAGTATGCCGACCAGGGATACGACGCCCCCGGCTTCGACCTGAACCAGTGTCGCACTGGCGAAGACGCCAACAACATCGTGCAGTGCCGGGTGGTCGCGACGGGCAACTCCGTCGACGCGGTGTGGCAGCAACTGCTGAAGGGCTACACACGCCCACGCGTGCAGTTGTTCAGCGGTTCAACCAATACGGGCTGCGGTCCGGCGACGAGCGACGTCGGACCCTTCTACTGCCCGGTCGACAAGACGGCGTATTTCGACACCGACTTCTTCGAGGTGCTGCGCACCCAGTTCGGTTCCAGCGGTGGACCGTTCGCCCAGGAGTATGTCGTCGCCCACGAATTCGGCCACCACGTGCAGAATCTGCAGGGCACGCTAGGCCGCGCCCAGCAGGGCGCACAGGGAGCCACGGGAAACGGCGTCCGCACAGAACTGCAGGCCGACTGCTACGCGGGCGTCTGGGCGCATTACGCGTCGATAACCAAGCAGGAGGGCACTGACGTCCCGTTCTTGGAGCCGTTGAGCGACAAGGACATTGCCGACGCGCTGTCCGCCGCATCATCGGTCGGCGACGACCGGATCCAGAAGCAGGCCACCGGACGTGTCAACCCCGAGTCATGGACACACGGATCATCCGAGCAGCGGCAGCATTGGTTTACCGTGGGATATCAGACCGGCGATCCGAACAACTGCGACACTTTCGCCACCGCCGACCTTGGGTAGGCGCACTACCGCAGTCGACGATGTAGCTGAGCGCTATCTCGCGACGTATGCCGCGCTGGATCCCTGCGCGGCAACGGAAATGGGTATCGTCGGCCACGACGTCAACTACGAGACCGACATCACCGACTACTCCCCCGACGGTGTGACGGCGCGTGCCGATGCCGCCCGCAGCGCACTGCGTGAGCTCGATGGCGTCACGGCGGATGACGACGTCGACGTCGTGACACTCGCCGCGATGCGGGAGCGACTCGGAGTCCAGCTCGAATTGCACGATGCGGGCCTCGACATCGGTGAGTTGAACGTGATCGCGTCGCCGCTGCAGTCGATGCGGGACGTGTTCGACCTGATGCCCACTGACACCGAGGACGATTGGAGGGTGATCGCCGAGCGGCTGTCCCGGGTGCCCGATCGCGTTGCGGGCTATGCCGAGTCGCTTCGCGCAGCGGTCGCGGCCGGCCATTCGCCCGCAGTTCGACAGGTGGGCCGAGGTATCCAGCAGGCGGGCCAGATCCAGCAGCTGTTCTGCGACATGGTGGCCGAGGCGGCGCCCGGCAACGAGGTCCTGCACGCCGACCTGCAAGCGCGGGCGTCGGCGGCCGCCGACGCGTACAGCAGGCTCGCGGCCGTGCTGCGCGACGACGTCGGCCCGCATGCCCGTGGCGAGGATGCGTTCGGCCGCGACGCCTACCGGCTGTACTCCCGGCTCTATCTCGGCGCGGCGGTGGATTTCGACGAGACCTACGAATGGGGCCTGCGCCAGCTGGAAGCGATTGTGGCCGAACAAGAGTCGATCGCCCATCGGCTCTACCCCGGTTCGTCGGTGGCCGAGGCGCTGAGCCGACTCGACGAGGAACCGCGGTACGTCGTGGAGGGTACCGACACACTGAAGGCGTGGATGCAGGAACTGTCCGATCGCGTCGTCGATGCGCTGGCCCACACGCACTTCGAGATCGCTGAGCCGCTGCGCAATCTCGAGTGCATGATCGCACCGACCCACACCGGCGGTATCTACTACACCGGCCCGTCAGAGGACCTCATCCGGCCGGGACGGATGTGGTGGTCGGTTCCGCCGGGCGTCGACACCTTCCACACCTGGCAGGAAACCACCACGGTCTTCCATGAAGGCGTTCCCGGCCATCACCTGCAGATCGGTCGTGCCGTCGTGCTGGCCGACCAGCTGAACCGCTGGCGTCGGCTGGGCTGCTGGGTGTCGGGTCATGGCGAGGGTTGGGCGTTGTATGCGGAGCGGCTGATGGCGGAGCTCGGCTGGCTCGACGACGCAGGCAACCGCATGGGAATGCTTGACGCTCAACGATTCCGCGCCGCCCGCGTGGTCATCGACATCGGCGTGCACTGCGGTATGACCGCCCCCGACGGTGGCACATGGGACGCCGACAAGGCATGGGTGTTCCTGCAGGCGCACAGTGCGATGAAGGAGGCCAACCTCCGCTTCGAGCTGGACCGCTACCTCGGCTGGCCGGGCCAGGCGCCGTCATATGCGGTCGGCCAGCGGATCTGGCAACAGCTGCGTGACGACTTGGTAGGTCGCGGAACCTCGTTGAAGGAGTTCCACCGCCGCGCATTGGATCTGGGCGGCCTGCCGCTCGACGTGCTCAGGGCGGCGCTGTCGGAAACCTGAGTCGCGCGCTCTCATCGAGCCATCTGTGAGAAGCCGGCGCGCATCAGACTCACCGGCTTGTGGATCGGAGACTTCAGCGCATACGTATGCGCCTTGGGCTCGGCCGGCTGGACATTCGCCAGCGACTCGACCGTCTTGAGCGCCGTCTGCTTCACCTGCTCAGCCTTCGGATCGCCCTTGAGTTCGGAAGCTTCCTGCTTGGCGGGACTATCGGACTGCTTTTCCTCCTGCTGCCTCTGCTGATCCAACGGAGCCGCGCTCTTACCGTGCACCTGCTTCTGCTGCGCAAGGGACTCCCGCGACAGCATCATCCGGGACGCGTGCACATTGAGGCCGGGTGTGACGCCGGCATGGGCGACATTGGCGAATCCCAATGCGCCCGCCATGACGGCCGCGGCGGTGACGGGGGCGGCGACGAAGCCGATAAGGCCACGAGATGTGTTGGTGTTCATTTAAAGCTCCTGTGTGCTCCTGTGTGTGTCTGTTACTGGTAGCACCGAAGCTATGGTTCTCACGGCGCGGTGGCTCGCTTGTGCGCACAACCCGCATAACCGCTATTCACCGACTTATGCGCATTTTGCTCGCAGAGACGTCGGTGCCGAAATCTGTTTTGCAACAGCGAAGTTCGCCGAGGGCGAAGTCGCCGACCCAGTGTGTTCCCTTGACCTAGCGTTGAGAGATGGAATCACTTACCGTCACCGCGAACCTGACCATGCTGCGCGTCAACGGCTGGCAGCTGTACGTCTGGCGCGACGGCGACAATGCCACGCTGATCGACACCGGAGCGCCTGGCTCTGGCACCGAAATCGCGGCCGCCGTGCCCGGCATCGACCGAATCGTGTTGACGCACGGCCACGTCGACCACACCGGTTCGGCCGCAGAACTGCGTGAGTCGACCGGGGCACTTGTGATGGCTGGCACAGGAGATGCTGCCGTCATCCGCGGCGAAGCCGCCATGCCGCCACCCGCGTTCGAAGACTGGGAAGTCCCCGTCCACGAACGGGTTTCGGCGGACCTGCCTGCCGTCGCTCCTCCCGTCCCGGTAGACCTGGAGCTGAATGACGGCGACGTGCTGGACTTCGGTGGCGGTGCACACGTCCTCGCGATACCCGGGCACACCGAGGGCAGCATCGCGGTGCACTTACCCGAACACGGGGTGCTGTTCGCGGGCGACACCATCGCCAACGTCGGATCGGTTCTGCTCGGGGTTTTCAACCAGGATCGGGCGCGCGCGGTCGCATCGTTCAAGCGCTTGGCGGCGCTGGACGTTGCGACGGCGTGCTTCGGGCACGGCGACCCCATCGACACCGGCGCGGGTGATCGGATCCGTGAGGCGGCTGTCACACTGACGCCATGATCGAGCCCGATACCAAGGACTGGACCTGGGTCATCACGCGCCAGTGTCCCGAATGCGGATTCGACACCTCGCTGGTCAGCCACACCGATGTCGCAGGCCGCATTCGCGCCGACGCGGGCGAATGGCGGCGGCGGCTCAGCGCTGCCGATGTCGGAGTGCGGCCACGGCCAGAGGTGTGGTCGGCGCTGGAGTACGGCTGCCACATCCGCGATGTGCACCGGATCTTTCACGATCGCGTCCGGCTCATGCTCACCGAGGACGAGCCGCGTTTTGCCAACTGGGATCAGGACGCGACCGCGATCGAGGACGACTACCGCTCGCAAGACCCGGCCGTCGTCACATCGGAACTCGCCGATGCGGCGGCGGCCGTGGCGGACACCTACGATCATGTTCCCTTCGACGCATGGTCGCGGCGCGGACTTCGAAGCAACGGCAGTCAGTTCACAGTCGCGTCGATCGCGGTCTACCACTTGCACGACATCGTTCACCACGCGCACGATGTCGACCATGGCTGAACACAAGCCGCTGGCGGGGAAGGTCGCCTATGTGACCGGTGCCGCCCGCGGGCAGGGACGTTCTCATTGCGTGCGGCTCGCCCGTGCCGGCGCCGACATCATCGCGGTCGACGCCTGCGGCCCGGTCGCCGAGCACAACGGCTACCCGCCTGCCGAACCGGCCGACCTCGCCGAGACGGTGAACCTCGTCGAGGGCGAAGGCCGCAAGGTTCGCGCCGAGGAGGTCGACATCCGCGATCTCGCCGGCCAGCAGCGGGTGGTTTCCGGCGCAATCGAACAGTTCGGCCGTCTCGACATCGTGGTCGCCAACGCCGGTGTGCTCAATTGGGGTCGGCTGTGGGAGATTTCAGCGCAGCAGTGGCAGGACGTCATCGACGTCAACCTGACCGGGTTGTGGAACACCGTCAAAGCGGTGGTGCCGCCGATGATCGAGGCTGGCAACGGCGGGTCCATCATCACGATCAGCTCCGCTGCGGGTGTCAAGGCCGTGCCCGGCTGCGGGCACTACTGCGCCAGCAAGTTCGGCGTCGTCGGGCTGACCAACTCGCTCGCGGTTGAGTTGGGCGAGTTCGCAATCCGGGTCAACTCGGTGCACCCGTACGGCACCGACACCCCGATGGGCAACGATGCGTCGATGTGGCAGATGTTCGCCGACCATCCGAACTTCATCCACAGCTTCTCGCCCGGCGCGCTGCCCACCGACTCGCTGGCAGCACCGGATCTCGTTTCCGAAATCGTGGTATGGCTGGCCAGCGACGCCTCGTCGCTGGTGACCGCGGCGCAAATCCCCGCGGAGAAGGGCTATCTCAAGATCTAGCGGCCACGGGGGCCAGGGCGGTGACACCGCACCGGAACAGCGGTTCCGTCGCCGAGACCGGTTCGTCCCCGATGCCTGCGGCCAACAACGCCTGCGCCTTGAATACCCTTGCGGCGGTAGTCAGCCGGTAGGAGACCGCGCTGACGTTCTCGCCGAGCGACCCGGCGTCGCCCCACAGCGCCACTTCGGCGCGACGGCGGTCCGAGGTGGTGACGAAGCGCCGGACCCGTTCGTCGCTGCAGTACACGTCGGCGGCGACCGCGACGGTGGCGGCCCGGTCGGGATCGTCGGTGATCGCCTCGAGGTCTCCGCCAAGGTCGAGCACCTGCGCTCCGAGAATCTGCAGGGCGCGTGCACCGGTGCGGTCGGCGACCAGAACGTTCACCTGCCAGCCGGCCATCCTTCGGTCGTACAGCCAACCGCCTGCCGATGTCACGACGTCGGCGACGCTGGATGCAACGACGGTCATCTCGTGCCGCAACACCGTGCCGGCGCGCGCCGGTGACCGTGGCGCCGACTGCGATCTCGGATCGTTGCGCTTGAGCGTGCGGTAAGTCTGCGGCGACATAGCGGGTCCAATCTCGACGAGCGGGTGTCCGGGCTGCGACTCACCACAGCGTGACATTTCTACGAGAATATGTAAAGGTCTGCTTTGCGCGTGTTACAGCCGCGACTGCTCCTTGATGGAGGTGTCCGTGGTACGCAGTGGCCGGATCAGCGCGTCCTGGGTGAACGACGCGATGAGCTCACCCTCCTCGGTGTGCACGGCGCCGCGGACATAGGACATGCCAGCGCCGACCTGCGTGCTCTCGTGCGTGTACAGGATCCAGCCGTCCCAGCGGACCGGTTCGTGAAAGGAGACCGACACCGTCATCGGTGCGGTCGACACCGTCAGGTGTGCCTGGCTGGTGCCGATGCCCTCGTGCGCACGCATCGTCGTCGAAATCCCAAGATGGCCAGTGAAATACGCGATCAGCGCCTTGGCGAGGTCGTCGCGGTCCGGGATCGGGTCGTAGTGCAGCCAGGCGTACAACTCCGGCGGCCCCACCTCGTCGGGACTGTTCACGTCCACGACGTCGACCAACCGCAATTGGCGTCCCGCCATCGGCATCTCCGCAACGTTCGCCTCCGCGGGTGCCGCCACCTGGGGGCGGGGCAGGTGATGCCGGATCACGTCTTCGGTGGGCACGTCGGCGAGGATCGTCGCGGTGATGCAGCGCTTGCCGTTCTGCTTCGCCGACAGCACCGCGGTCGCGGTCGAACGGCCTTCACCCACAACGTCGATTTCCAACTCGAGGGGCCCTGCTCCGACTATCACCGCGCGCCCGAACACCGCATAGACAGAACGCACCGATTTTTCCGCGAATCGCTTGGCCGCGGCGACGATCATCTGCGCAAGCACCTGAGTGCCCTCGACGACCTGACGCTGGTCTTCGCCTGCGGGACCGGTCTGGGCGATGAAGCGGTTCTCACCGTCGGGTGCCACGTCGAACAGGTCGAGCAGTGCCTGCACCGTCCATTGCGTCTGCGCTGAGTCTGTCGTCATGGGACGGAACAGTAACCGAGCGCCCGCGGAACCGGTAACGTCATTACCATGGCGAAGTCCAGCGGGCGGCCGAGTCAGGCGGTCGGCGCCGAAACCGAACCCCGCGAGCGACGCTTCATGCGCTCGGCGCTGGCGATCCTCGGTGAAACGGGCCGCACCGACTTCACCGTGCTCGAGGTCGTCGAACGCTCGAAGACGTCGCTGCGGTCCTTCTACCAGCACTTCTCCACGAAGGACGAGTTGCTGCTCGCGCTGATCGACAAGATCATGTCCGAGTCGACGCGCAAATGGCGCGAGGACACCACCGACCTACCGCCCGTTGCCGCGCTGCGGATGCTGATCGACCGGATTTGCACGCCTGCGGAATCGACAACCCAGGACAAGGTCAACCGCGGCCTCACCTACTACAACGACCACCTGGCCGAGGCGCTGCCGCGCGAGTACGCGCGCGTGCTCTCCCCCGTGCACGAACTGATCAAGGACATCATCAACCGCGGCATCGCCGACGAGTCGTTTCGCAAGGACGTCGATGTCGACGCCACGGCGGCCCTGATCATGCAGTCGGCGCTCGGTGCGATGCGCCTGCACCTTCTCGGCGCCGAACTGAGCGGCGTTCCCGTCGAAGCCGACCACATCTACGACTTCTGCGCGGCCGCCCTCGGCGCGGCCGACCCCGCCTGACCTGCCGAGAAGGGCCCTTCTCGAGGGGCAGTGTTTTCGCTGGTCGTAAAGTGGTAATGTCATTACCACTCCAGCCCAACGAGCCTTCCAGGAGGCGAATATGCCGGCCCGCCAGCTCCCGTATCCGGTGTTCGACGCCGACAACCACTTCTACGAGCCCAAAGAGGCGCTCACGCAGTTCCTGCCGGATCACCGCAAGGGCGTCATCGACTACATCGACGTCCGTGGCCGCACCAAGATCATGGTCCGCAACGTGGTCAGCGATTACATCCCCAACCCGACGTTCGAGGTCGTCGCCCGGCCCGGCGCTCAAGAGGAATATTTCCGGCACGGCAGCGGCGGCAAGAGCTATCGCGAGGTGATGGGCAAGCCGATGAAGGCGATCCCCGCATTCCGCGATCCCGCTGCGCGGCTGGAGGCCCTGGACGCACTCGGCCTCGACTACACATTGATGTTCCCGACGCTGGCCAGCCTTGTCGAGGAGCGCCTCAAAGACGATCCCGACCTGATCCTCGACATCGTTCACGCGCTGAACGAATGGATGTACGAGACGTGGCAGTTCAACTACGAAAACCGGATCTTCTCCACGCCGGTCATCAACCTCGGCGTCGTCGACCGCGCCCTCGAGGAACTGGACTGGTGCCTGGAGCGCGGCGCCAAGACCGTGCTCGTCCGGCCTGCGCCGGTACCCGGCTACCGGGGCACCCGCTCGCTGGGCCTGGAAGAGTTCGACCCGTTCTGGGCCGCCTGCGTCAATGCGGGGATCCCAGTGTCAATGCACGCCTCAGACAGCGGATATTCGGAGTATCTGAACGACTGGGAGCCCGGCGATGAGTTCAAGCCGTTCGCGCCGACCTCGTTCCGGATGGTCGCGATGGGCAAGCGTCCCATCGAGGACACCATGGCGGCGCTGGTTTGCCATGGTGCGCTGACCCGCAACCCGGATCTGCGCATCCTGTCGATCGAGAACGGCGCGGACTGGGTGCCCTATCTGCTGAAGCAGTTCAAGAGTGTCTACTCGAAGATGCCGCAGGGTTTCCTCGAGGATCCGATCGAGGCCTTCCGTCGCTGCGTCTACGTCGCGCCGTTCTGGGAGGACGACTTCGCCCAGATGGCCGACCTGTGCGGTGTCGACCGCGTGATCTTCGGTTCCGACTGGCCCCACCCCGAGGGCCTGGCGGAGCCGACGAAGCTCGTCGACGACCTGCAGGGCCTCGACGAGGAGGGTCAGCGAAAGGTGATGGGTGGCAACATGATCG
The DNA here is from genome assembly GCF_032159565.1 of Mycobacterium sp. Taxonomy (GTDB): domain Bacteria; phylum Actinomycetota; class Actinomycetes; order Mycobacteriales; family Mycobacteriaceae; genus Mycobacterium. Next base: position 4,124 of record NZ_JAVHWR010000032.1, on the reverse strand, counting down.
ACCTCTTCAAGATTCCGAACGAGGTCGTTCACAAGCCAGACGTGCCGGCCCTCGTTCTGACCTGACCGAGCCGTGACCGAAGCCGCGAATCCCGAGGTCCTGCTATTCGCCTCGACCACCCAGTCGTTCCTGGAGAAGGAAGCGTCGCTGAGCCGGCTGCGTGAACTGCACGCTGCCGGTATCGCCTTCGACGCCGCCTGGTGGCGGCGGGCGGCCGAGCTCGGCTGGACGAGCCTTCTCGTACCCGAATCGCTTGGCGGCGGTTCCGTGTCGGGCAATGGCGTGAAGGATCTGGCGGTGGTGGCCGAACTCGCAGGCAGAACCGTCGCGCCAGGACCGCTGCATCCGGTCAGCACCGTGCTGGCCGGACTCGTCGAGGCGCCCGAAAACCACGAGGCCGCAATCGGATCGCTGGTGAGCGGCGAGCTTGTCGCATCGTGGGCAGTGTACGAACCGGGCAAGCCATGGGCGCCGTTGAATCCCGGTGTGACAGCGACGCCCACCGAGTCCGGATTCCGGCTCGACGGCGCGAAGGACCGCGTCGAGGCGGCCGCCGAAAGCGCGGTGCTTCTGGTGGTGGCGGACTGCGACGGCACGGTCAGGCAGTTTCTCGTGGCGACGGATGCGCCAGGCGTTCGTGTCGAACCGCAGCGGTCGGTCGACCTCGTGAAGAGCTATGCCCGTGTGCATTTCGATGGCGTCGAGATCGATGCCACGGCGGCCGTCGGCGCGGCGGAGCAGACGGCGGAGATGATCTCCCGGCAGGCCCAGATCGCGCAGATACTTCAGTGCGCCGAGGTCGTCGGCATCCTCGACGCCGTGCTGACGTTCACCCTCCAGTGGGGCTTCGACCGGCACTCGTTCGGCCGGCCGCTCGGCTCGTATCAGGTGCTCAAGCACCGCTACGCCGACCTGAAGATCTGGTTCGAGGCGTGCAAGGCCGCCACCAATGCAGCTGTGGCGGAGGTGGCCAGGCGCTCCCCCGACGCGGAGATGGCCGTCAGCGTCGCGAAATCCTATGTGGGCGAATATGCACCGGCCATGCTGCAGGACTGCGTCCAGTTGCACGGCGGCATCGGCGTCACCTGGGAGCACGACCTGCATCTGTACTTGCGCCGGGTCATGCTCGACCGCTCGATGTTCGGCACACCCGAGGACCACAATCTGCGCGTCTACGCGCTCACCGCGGACGCGAGTAGCGCATGATGACCGACGAGCGCTTGCGCGAGGAGCCGACATGACCGACGAGCGCTTGCGCGAGGAGCCGACATGACCGAGACGACGTCGGCGCCCGCCACAACCGAATCCGTCCGTGAATTCGCCGATCGGGCACGGATCTGGCTCGCCGAGAACATGCCGCTCATCGACCCGGCCGATCCGCCAGACGCGGATCGCGGCGAGGAAGCGCCGTGGCTGCGGGCCCGCGAACTCCAACGCAAGCTCTATGACGGCGGGTTCGCAGGCATCTGTTTCCCGCGCGAATACGGCGGGCTCGGACTGCCCATCGAGTATCAGCGGGCGTTCGACGAAGCCTCGCGGACCTACGAGCTGCCGATGATCCTCAACACACCGACGTTCACCATCTGTGCCGCCACGATTCTCGACACCGGCAGCGAAGAACAGAAGAAAGAGCACATCTCCGGCGCGCTGCGCGGTGACGAGGTGCTCGTGCAACTTCTGTCGGAGCCCAGTGGCGGATCCGATCTTGCAGGTGTGATCACCCGCGCCGACCGACACGGCGACAGATGGGTGATCAACGGCGCAAAGACCTGGAGCACAAGTGCTTTCGCCGCCGACTACGGGCTGATGCTGGCCCGAACCAATTGGGACGTGCCCAAGCACGAGGGCCTGACGATGTTCCTGGTTCCGATCAACAGTCCCGGTATCACCTTGCGCCGGATCAAACAGGTGAACGGCTCGGTCGAGTTCTGTGAGGAGTTCTTCGACAACCTCGAACTCGGTGACGACGCCGTCGTCGGCGAAGTCAACGAGGGCTGGCACGTGGCGTCCCGGCAGCTGTATCACGAGCGGCGCGCGGTCGGCGGCGGTTCGGAGTTCGCCAGCGGGATCGGCGCCGAGGGCAAGACCGACGTGCCGATCGACTGGGTCGGGCTTCTCGAGGCGACGGGCCAGGCCGATAATGAGCGGGCCCGCGAGCGGGCCGGTCGGGCGATCGTGCACAAGGCGGTCCAGGAACGCCTGATCGACCACGTCTACCACGGCGTGCTCGACGGCTCGTTGCCGCCGGCGGCGGGATCCATCATCCGGATAACCCACGCTGAGACCCATCAGGTGGGATTCGACACCGCGGTCGCGCTTGCGGGCAGCGCCGGCGTCGTCGAAGGCGACGACGATCTGCTCCGGTTCGGTGAGCGCTACCTGTCGAGGCAGACGGCCGCGCTCGGTGGCGGCACGACCGAGATCGCCCGCAACATCATCGGTGAACGGGTGCTCGGGTTCCCGCGCGAGGCGGCCGCCGACCGCGGCGTGCCGTTCAAAGAGGTCAAACGCAACAAGCGCTGAGTTCCATCGTCGAGTCTGATCGTCGAGTCTGAAATCAGAACAGAGTGGGCTGAGCCACGTCGGCCGTCAAGGCCGCGGACGCCTCCCTCGTTCGAAACGATCGCCGGCCAGGCGCAAGACCGTGCTTGTTGATGAGCGGGGTCGCCCTGTCGCGCAACATGTCTCGGTACTCGGCTGGCAGGTAGGCGCCGCGCCGGTACAGGTGCCGGTAGTCGGCGACCAGCTCGGGGTGCGAGTGCGCCAGCCACGACATGAACCAGCCCCTTGTCGATCCCCGCAGATGCAGCCCGAACACCGTCACGCCGGTCGCGCCCGCAGCGGCGATCTGGTTGAGCAGATTGTCGAGATGCTCGACCGTGTCGGTCAGCTTCGGCAGCACCGGCGCGACCATCACATGGCAGTCAAGGCCGGCATCGCGGATCGCGGTGATCAGGCCCAGCCGCGCCTGCGGCGTAGGCGTTCCCGGCTCGACGTCCCTGTGCAGCGCGGGGTCTCCCACCGCGAGCGACACCGCGACACTGACGTCGACCCGCTTGGCCGCGTCGGCGATCAGCGGAAGGTCACGCCTCAGCAGCGTGCCCTTGGTGAGAATGGAAAACGGTGTGCCGGAGTCCGCCAGCGCCTCGATGATTCCCGGCATCAGCGCGTAGCGGCCTTCCGCGCGTTGATACGGATCGGTGTTGGTGCCGAGCGCGACGGTCTCGCGCTGCCACGACTTCCGGTGCAGTTCACGCCGGAGCACCTCGACGACGTTGGTCTTGACCACGACCTGGGAGTCGAAGTCCGTGCCGCAGTCCATGTCGAGGTACTCATGGGTGGGACGGGCGAAGCAGTACCGGCAGGCATGCGAACACCCGCGGTAGCCGTTGACGGTGTACCGGAACGGCAGCATGGACGCGTTGGGCACCTTGTTCAGCGCGCTCTTGCACAGAACTTCGTGGAAGGTGATGCCTTCGAATTGCGGCGTGCGCACGCTGCGGACGAATCCGATGCGCTGCAGGCCGGGCAGTGCGCCGTCGTCGACGCTGACGCCTTGACCGTCCCACCGCATGCCATTAATTCGAACCTATGTTCGAGTCAATGTCAAGCGTTCGGAATCACGACCGGCTTGAGGGCGGCAGGTCCGCCGTCACGTGGGCGGGCGACGGCATGGGGCGTCTTCGATGACGAGGTTGCCCACGCCCGTCAACACACTGGCCCGCATGATTAGCGCACGGATGACGCGATGATGCCGTGACCGCGACCGCAGGCGTAATTAGCAGGCTTAACCACCGATCTGTTGAATTGTCGCTCAGATCTTCGCGAAATATTAGCTACTCGGTACTTATTACTGTTCATTGGCGGTATCGAGGTTTGCTTGTTAGATTGCTGAATCTGCACCACTTTGCGTTTGTGCGAGCAGCAGAAGCGCCGGAGCGGTGACGTTTTCAGCCTGATGGGAGACACCATGACAGTCATCGAACTGCCCCGCGCATTCGCCCCGACCAACGTCGACGGCGCACTGATGAGCTGGTGGGACTCCGACGCCGAATGCACCGTCGCCATCGCCAGACCCTCCGACGACGACCTGTGGCAGCGGTACCTGGCGGGCGCCGAGCGTT
>NZ_JAVHWR010000220.1:0-14308 GCF_032159565.1 Mycobacterium sp. | reverse complement strand
CCGATGATGGGGTCGGCCAGGGGGAAACCCAGGGCGACGCCGCCTGCTCCGAAGAGAACGGCCAGCGAGGTGAATCCGTCTGTGCGGGCGTGTAATCCGTCGGCGACAAGGGCGGCTGAGCCGATACGACGCCCGACGCGGATTCGGTAGACGGCGACGAGTTCGTTTCCGATGAACCCGACTAGACCGGCGGCCGCGACCCAGCCGACATGCTGTATCGGCACCGGGTTGATCAGGCGTCGGATCGATTCGAATCCGGCGATGATGGCTGACATGGTGATCATTGCGATCACGAACAGTCCCGCGATGTCTTCGGCACGACCGAACCCGTAGGTGTAGCGCCGCGTCGCGGCCTTGGTTCCGAGTGCAAACGCGATCCACAACGGAATAGCAGTCAGGGCGTCGGAGAAGTTGTGCACGGTGTCGGCGAGCAGCGCAACCGATCCCGAGACCATCACGATGACCAATTGAGCGACCGACGTGGCACCCAGTGCGAGAAGGCTGATCTTCACCGCCCGGATTCCGGCGGCGCTGGACTCCAAGGCACCGTCGATGCTGTCGGAGGCGTCGTGGCTATGCGGGGCGAATACTTCCCGCAGCGCGGCACCGAGCTTGCCGCCGCGTCCGCCGTGGACGTGTCCGTCGCTGTGGCCATGACTGTGATCAGTCCCATGATCGTGTCCGTCGACGGCGTCCTGACGGCTCTCGTGCGTCACGCGGGTCGTCCCTTCGCTCGGGCCGCGTTCAGCTCGGCGTTGACGGTGTCGGGATGCAGGGTCGCTAGTTCGGCGGCGTCGCGGTGGTGGCCGGGCACGCCGGGTCCGGCGTGTTCGGCGTTGAAGACCGCGTCGGTGACCAGTTGCCGAATGTGGTCGTTGTCGAGGCTGTAGAAGATGGTGGTGCCCACGCGACGTGTGCGGACCAACCGCGCCATCCGCAGCTTCGCCAGGTGCTGGGATACCGACGGCGCGGGTTTTCCGACATGAGTGGCCAGGTCGTTGACCGACATCTCACGGCTTACCAGCGCCCACAACACCTGGACGCGGGTGGCATCCGCCAGCATTCGAAACACTTCGACCACCAGGTCCACCTGGTCGTCCGGAAGCCGACGAGCACAAGCTCCCTTATCTGCATTCATTCATAGATAATAGGCCTCTGGTAGCGGCAGGCGATTAGGGCGCCCCCTTGACAACGGAGAACTCAGTCGCAAGGCGGCGGGTACGGTCGAAAGCCAGCGCACTGAACCGTGGGCGAGTGCAGTAAGGGCGATGGCGGTGCATGAATGGACAGGGCTGCTGGCCGGGGCGGTCTTGACGGTTGCCGTGGCGGGATGCTCGACATCACCGCGGTCGACTGAGTTACCGCTGCGGCAGGTGTCCGAGACGCCACTCAGTGGTGGTCCGGTTCGGTTCGACTACACCGCGCTGGATGCCGAACGCGGACGGCTCTTCATCGCCCACATGGGTGCCAGTGAACTCATCGACGTTGACATACGCGCCCACGCCGTCGTGCGGACATTGCCTGACCTGCCCGACATCCATGGGGTCATCGTCGTTCCCGACACGCATCGGGTCTACGCGACCGCGACCGGAAACAACCAGTTAGTCGCCATCGACGAAGAGTCCGGAGCGGTCGTGTTCCGCGCGCCGACTGGCACCTATCCAGACGGGCTGGCCTACGACCCGGTTCGGCGCACGGTGTGGACGACCAACGAGAATGCGGGCACCGAAACGGTGATCGACGCTGAGACCGGCGCAGTGCGGGCAACGATTCCGCTGGGCGGTGAGGTAGGGAACGTGGTCTACGACTCGTTTCTCGACCAGATGGTGGTCGCGGTGCAGGGCCGTAACGACCTCGCCATTATGGACCCGGACAGTTCTACGGTGACGGAGCGGATTCCAACACCGGGCTGCGATCATCCGCACGGCCAGGCGCTTGATATCACAGACCAGGTGATGTTCGTCGGCTGTGAAGCCAACGCCAGCATGGTGACGGTTGACTTGGTGAACCGAAACGTGATTGACCATCATGCAGTCGGCGAGACGCCCGACGTTTTGGCTTACGATGCTGGCGCTAAGCGCGTCTACGTCGCCGCCGAAAGCGGCTGGATCAGCGTTTTCGATCATGACCGCGGCCACCTGACGCTGCGGGGTTCGGCCTTTCTGGCCGACGGGGCGCATTCACTGGCTCTGGACCCAACGACACACCACAGCTACATTCCTGTCCCCAAGGGTCGCGACGATTCTCCCGCGCTATGGGAATTCCAACCGTCCTAGAGGCCCGTACTGCGGACCAGCTGCGGACTGGCACAGAAAAAGGCCCCGACCAGGATGACCAGTCAGGGCCTCTCACTTGCGATGACACGAGTCGGGGTGGCGGGATTCGAACCCACGACCTCTTCGTCCCGAACGAAGCGCGCTACCAAGCTGCGCCACACCCCGCGTGAAGCCACGACAGCGTATCGCACCGGCCAGGTGCGCTGCCAAATCGATATGGCACGGGCCGATATGCGCGAAGTGGTGGCTGGAATGACGCGATCGAGTGACGCATGTCACGCCACGCCGCGGGGATGGAACTTGATTGTCGGTGTCGTTATGCACAATGACGGCAGGAAGCCGCACATCGGTTTAAGGCAGGCGCGAGATGACTGGATTGGGAGCGTCCATTTACGTGGGTTTCTTCGTCCTGGCTGCGCTGTGGCTGTTTCTGACATCCGACGGGCCCCTCACCCGGGACCCCGACGATCAGCGCAGGCGGCCGGACCGCTCGAACTCCACGAGCTCACCGGCGGCGGCTGACGGGTCAAGCCCGGCGCTGTCCAGCCATTCGGCACTGAAATAGGTGTCGGCGTAGCGATCGCCACTGTCGGCGATCAGCGTGACGACCGACCCGCTGCGCCCTTCGGCGACCATCTCCGCCAGCACGTGAAACGCTCCCCATAAGTTGGTGCCGGTCGACGGCCCCACCCGACGGCCCAGCACCGTGCTGACGTGATGTGCGGCGGCGACCGACGCGGCGTCGGGCACCGTCAGCATCCGGTCGACGACATCCGGCAGGAATGACGGCTCGACCCGTGGCCTGCCGATTCCCTCGATCCGTGACGACATCCCGGTGACGACGTCGCCGCGCCCCTGCGCATAGGCCGGAAAAAACGCCGAGTTCTCCGGGTCCACCACGCACATCCGAGTGGCGTAGCGCCGGTATCGGATGTAGCGACCGATGGTCGCGCTGGTCCCTCCGGTGCCCGCGCCGACGACGATCCACTCCGGTATCGGATGGGCCTCCTGCCCCATCTGCAGGTAGATGGACTCGGCGATGTTGTTGTTGCCGCGCCAGTCGGTGGCCCGTTCGGCGTTGGTGAACTGGTCCAGGTAGTGCCCGCCGGTCTCCGTCGCCAGCCTCTCGGCCTCGGTGTACACCTGAGATGATTCCGCGACGAAATGACAACGGCCACCTTGTGATTCGATGAGCTTGATCTTCGATACACTCGTCGACGACGGCATCACCGCGATGAACGGCAGACCCAGCAGCGCCGCGAAATAGGCTTCGGAAACCGCCGTCGAACCCGACGACGCTTCGATGACGGTGGTGTTCTCACCGATCCAGCCGTTGCACAGCGCATACAGGAACAGCGACCGCGCCAGCCGGTGCTTGAGGCTGCCGGTGATGTGGGTGGACTCGTCCTTCAGATACAGCGCGACGTCGACGCCGTCGCACCAGGCGCACGGCAGCGGATAGCGCAGAAGGTGGGTATCAGCGCTGCGCCGGGCGTCGGCCTCGATCAACCGAACGGCGTTGTCCACCCACGCGCGTGGCCGGCTGCGAGTCGCACTCGACGGCGCGTCTTTCACCGCACCGAAGCGGTCGGATGAGATTGCCCCACCCGCGTGCCGGCGTCACGACCGCCGGTCGGGGCGGCCACCAACGTCAACAGCGTCGCCTCCGGCCTGCAGCAGAACCGCAGCGGGGCGAACGGCGACGTGCCGATGCCTGCGGAGACGTGCAGTGCCATGTTGGCGCCCCAGCGCGACGCCCCCTTGGCCCGCGACCGGTCCAGGTCGCAGTTGGTGACGATGGCACCGTAGAACGGTAGGCAGAGCTGGCCGCCGTGGGTGTGGCCTGCCATCACCAACTGGTAGCCGTCGGTGGCGAACCGGTCGAGCACGCGGGGCTCCGGCGAATGCGTGACGCCCAGCCGCAAGTTCGCGGTCGGATCGGCGGGGCCCGCGATGGTCTCGTAGCGGTCGCGCTTCAGGTGCGGGTCGTCCACGCCTGCGGCGGCGATCCGCAACCCGGCGACCTCGACGTCGCGGCGCGTGTGAGTCATGTCGAGCCAGCCGCGCTCGGTGAACGCTGCCCGCAGATCCTGCCACGGCAGCGGCTGACCGAACGAGCGGTGCGACGGGTTGGTCAGGTAGTTGGCCGGGTTCTTCAACCGCGGTCCGAAGTAGTCGTTGCTGCCGAACACGAAAACGCCAGGCACCGAGAGCAGGTCGCCCAACGGCTGTACGACGGCGGGCACCGCCTTCGGGTGAGCCAGATTGTCACCTGTGTTGACCACCAGATCCGGCTGCAGACTAGCCAGCTCACGCAGCCACGCCTGCTTGCGTCGCTGGTTCGGCCGCATATGGATGTCGCTGATGTGCAGCACCCGCAACGGCGTTGAACCGGGGGTCAGCAGCGGCATGGTGATCTCGCGGGTCACGAACGCATTCCGCTCGATGACCGACGCGTAGCCGATACCGGCCGCGAGAGTGCCTGCGGCCACAGCGGCGGATTTCTTCAGGGTCGAAGCGGCGGGCATGCAAGGCAGCCTACTGCCAGTCGGATGCCCGTACCGCTCTCACCCGCGGTGCGTTACCGCGACCACACGGTTTACGGAGGCGGTGGCGCCGCAGGCGGCGGCGGCCCGAGTATGGGAACCGTGATCGGCGGCAAGCCCGGGATCTCGACCACCGTCGAGCCGGCAATCGGTGGCAGTCCAGGGATCGCACCCGCAGGCGGTGGCGGCGGTGGTGGCGGGATGCCGTTGCTGATCTGAATGGTGATGATCGAGCCTGGCACGGTCTGGCCCGACGGTGACGTCCCGACCACTGTGCCGTAGGACGAGGCGCTGTTGACCGTGTTGGCCTGGTCGGCGACCTGGAAGCCGGCCTCTTTGAGCCGCTGGCGTGCCAGATTCTGGTCCATGCCCGAAACGCTGGGCACCTTCGAGCCCGGGGCACCGTCGACGTAGCGTGGATCGGTCGGCGGCAGCTTGACCTCGCCGAAGTTATTGGCGATCGGCTTCATTGCGGTGAACCAGGTGCGTGCCGGCTCATTGCCACCGAACAGGTCACCGGATCCGCACTGACGCAACGGGAACGAGCACAGCTCGCCCGGCGAGGTGGAGTCGTCATAGATGTAGTTGGCGGCCGCCAACGTATTGGTGAACCCCAGGAATGCCGACGAGCGATGCGCCTCGGTGGTGCCCGTCTTTCCGGACATCGGCAGGTCCCAGCCCGCGGAACCGGCCGACCCGGCGGCTGTGCCTCCCCCTTGGTCGTCCTTGCTCATGGCATTGGCCAGCGTGTTCGCCAGACCCTCGGGAACCACCTGTTCACAGGTCTCGGTGGTCACCGAAACCTCTTGGCCGCGACGGTCGAAGACCTTGTCGATCGGATTCGGCGGGCACCACACGCCGCCGGACGCCAGGGTCGCCGCGACGTTGGAGAACTCGAGCGCGTTGACCTCTATCGGGCCCAGGGTGAACGACCCCAGGTTCTGCCTTTTCACGAAGTCGGCGAGGCTTTCGTTGCTCTCCGGATCGTAGTCGCGGGCCGTGCCGGGCAGCGCATAGGACCGCAGGCCGAGCTTGACTGCCATGTCCACCGACCGCTGCACGCCGACCTGCGAGATCAGTTTCGCAAACGCGGTGTTCGGCGAGGTGGCGAGGGCGTCGGTGACATTCATCGCGCCGCGATACCCGCCCGCGTTCTTCACGCACCAGGTTTCTTTCGGACAGCCGGGGGTGTCGCTGCTGCCAAGGCCCTTCGCCTGGAACTGCCCCGGCACGTCCAATTGGGCATTGATGCCCATTCCCATGTCCAAGGCGGCGGCGGTGGTGAAGATTTTGAATGTCGAACCTGCACCGTCGCCGACGAGTGAGAACGGTTGCGGCTGCATGGTTTCCCCGGCGTCGATGTTGAGGCCGTACGTCCGGTTACTGGCCATCGCCAACACCGGATGGGAGTCCTTGCCGGGCCTGACCACGCTCATCACGCTGGCGATGCCCTGGATGTCGGGGCTCGCGATGCCGTCGATCGCGGACTTCACCGGCGCCTGGACATCGGGGTCCAGCGTGGTCTTGATCAGATAGCCGCCCCTGGCCACCTGCTCCTTGCTGATGCCTGCGCGGGCCAGATAGTCCAGCGCGTAATCACAGAAAAAGGCCCGGTCGCCTGCGGCGATACAGCCGCGGGGCAGCTCCTGCGGCTGCGGCAGGATGCCCAGCGGCTGCTCCTTGGCGGCGCGCAGCGCATCCGCTTCCTGCGGGATGTTGTCGATCATCGTGTCGAGCACGAGGTTGCGGCGTTCCAGCGCGCCGTCGGGATTCGTGTAGGGGTTCAGCGTGCTGGTGGACTGCACCATGCCGGCCAGCAGCGCTGCCTGCTGCCAGTTCAACGCGGAGGCGTCGATGCCGAAGTAGGTCTGAGCGGCGTCCTGCACGCCGAATGCGTTGTTGCCGAACGACACCAGGTTCAGATAGCGGGTGAGGATCTCCGGCTTGGTGAACGTCTTGTCGAGCGTCAGCGCCATCCGGATCTCGCGCAGCTTGCGCGCCGGTGTGGTCGCGATGGCGGCCCGCTTCTCCGCATCGGTCTGCGCGATCACCAGCAGCTGATAGTTCTTCACGTACTGCTGTTCGATGGTGGAACCGCCGCGGGTGGCGCTGTCGCCCGCCATATAGCCGGACAGACCCGTCAGCGTGCCCTTCCAGTCGACGCCGTTGTGCTCGGCAAACCGTTTGTCCTCGATCGAGACGATGGCCAGCTTCATCGTGTTGGCGATCTGGTCGCCCGGCACCTCGAACCGGCGCTGCGAATACAGCCACGCGATGACGTTGCCCTTGGCGTCGACCATCGTCGACACGCCGGGCACCTCTCCCTCGACGAGTTGGGCCGAGCCGTTAGCAACGACATCGGAGGCCCGGTTCGACATCAGGCCGAACCCGCCGACGACCGGAAACATCAAACCCGCGGCCACTACGCTGGCCAACAGGCAACACCACGCCAACTTGATGACCGTGACCGTCGCCGGCGGTCGATTCGGCGGGCGCTCCGGCATGCCCTACAGAGTAACGAGGTTGTCGCCGTGTCTTCGCCCGGCAGCAGGATTGCCAGCGTAAACGGCGTGACGGCTCATCGAGGGGTGCTGCCGCTTCGGCGAGTCTGGACGGTTGTCCCAAAAAAGGGGCAAACAAACTGTTGCGTAAATAGCGTGTGACCACCTAGCTTGTACCTACAGTGCGATTCAGGTAACAAAGACCTCCGCAATGTGGCGTAGATCGCATCAGCGTTCTACACCAAGGGACTGAGCCGTCAAGTAACGGCGGCTGGACTTAAGGGGAAACGCTGGTGTCGAGCACACGGGCAGTCGCGCGCAGGACAACTACAACCACTCTTCCCACCAGTTTGGTCCAAGGAGTAGAGGCCGAGGCCCGTATCGCATGGGTTTCCCAGGCCCGGTGTCGGCAAGCCGACCCCGACGAGTTGTTCGTCCGAGGTGCCGCTCAGCGCAAAGCCGCAGTGATCTGCAGGCACTGCCCGGTGATTTCCGAATGCGGGGCCGACGCCCTCGACAACCGCGTCGAGTTCGGCGTGTGGGGCGGGATGACGGAGCGCCAGCGCCGCGCACTGCTCAAGCAGCACCCCGAGGTGGTGTCCTGGGCCGACTTCTTCGCCGCCCAGCGCAAACACCGCAGCGCCGTCTAAGAGGAAACGCCGCTCCGGCGACGATCGCGGCTACAGCTGATTGCCGGACTTCTCAAAGCGGCTTGGGCCGCTTGATCGTCGTCCGGCTATGCCGCGGAAGCTTCGCCGGTTATCTGGTCGGCAATGGCGCGCAGCGCCTCGAGATCCGAAACGTCGAACGGCAATGACGGCACCCCGACGATGGACACATGCGGGTTGGCTCCCGTGAACCGCGACAGCAGCCGAACCTCGCGCTTGGCGGTGCCCGCCCTGGCGGCGTGAATACGCAGCACCGCGGCGGTCAGCGACTCGGGGTCCTCGGCGGCCAGCACGTCGGCTGCTTCCGCGGCCTTGTCGGCATGCAGCGACGTGAGCGTCGGGTGGGTCCGGTTCAGGATCAGCCCGGCCAGCGGCATGCGCTCCTGCGAAAGCCGGTCGACGAAGAACGACGCCTCACGCAGAGCGTCCGGTTCGGCCGCCGACACGACGACGAACTGTGTGCCGCGCCGCTTCAGCAGTTCATAGGTGCGGTCGGCCTTCTCCCGGAATCCGCCGAACGTGGCGTCCAGCGACTGCACGAAAGCGGCGGCGTCGGAGAGCATCTGCGAGCCGAGCACCGTCGACAGCGCGCGCATGGCAAGACCCATGGCGCCGGACACCAGCTTGCCGATTCCACGGCCGGGGCCGAGCAGCAGCTTCCACAGCCGGCTGTCCATGAAGCCACCCAGCCGTTTCGGCGCGTCCAGGAAGTCCAGCGCGTTGCGCGACGGCGGCGTGTCGACGACCACCAGATCCCACCGGTCCTCGGCCAGCAACTGGCCGAGCTTCTCCATCGCCATGTACTCTTGCGTGCCCGCCAGCGAGGTGGCAACCGTCTGATAGAACTGGTTGTCCAGGATCGCTTGTGCGCGTTCGGGTCCCGAGTACTGGATCACCATCTCGTCGAACGTGCGACGCATGTCGAGCATCATCGCGTGCAGCTCGCCGGACACTTCCGGGGCCAGCGGAACGCGCTGCGGCGTGTTGCCCAGGTCCTTGATGCCAAGCGCCTGGGCCAGGCGTTTGGCCGGGTCGATAGTCAGCACGACGACCGTCCGGCCGTACTCGGCGGCGCGCAGCGCCATCGCCGCGGCGGTGGTGGTCTTGCCGACACCGCCTGCGCCGCAACAGACCACGACGCGATTGGACCTGTCGGACAGGATCGAGGCCATGTCCAGCGCCGGCGGCGTGGTGCTCATCTCACGCTCCTTGTGGTCCGACTCATTTCGTTCATCGGACGCCTTGATTGTTGAGCGCTTCGGCCAATTCGTAGAGGCTGCCGAGGTCGACACCGTCGGGGATGGCGGGCAGCTCGAGCCGCGGCATCTCGATCTCCTCTAGTTGCTCCGCGCTCTCGGCACGCGCCGCGATGCGGGTGGCGTGCTGAATGGCTTCGGTCAGCAGACCGGCAAAGTCGCTGTCGGACAACGTGATTCCCGACTTGGTCAGATCGCCGCGCACCTGGTCGGCGTCGACGTCGCCCTCGGCCGCCTTGGCGAGCGCGTCAGGTGCCAGGTAGGCGGGGATGTTGCGGTTGACGATCACGCTGCCGATGGGCAGCCCCAGATCCTGCAGCTCGTCGATCGCTTCGATCGTCTCCTGCATCGGCAGCGCTTCGAGCAGCGTCACCAGATGGATGGCCGTGAGGTCCGAATGCAGCACCTTGACCACGCTCTCGGCCTGCGAGTGCACCGGGCCGCCCTTGGCGAGATCCGAAACAGCCTTGGTGACGTCGAGGAAGCGGGCGATCCGGCCGGTGGGCGGGGAGTCGACCACGACCGCGTCGTAGACCGGATGCTTACCTTTCTCCGCGCGGGTGACGATCTCCCGGATCTTGCCGGTGAGCAGCACATCGCGTAGGCCGGGCGCGATCGTGGTGGCGAACTCGACGGCGCCGATGCGGCGCATCGCCCGGCCCGCCAGCCCGAGGTTGTAGAACATCTCCAGGTACTCGAGGAAAGCCGCTTCGATGTCGATGGCCAGCGCGTTGACTGTGCCGCCGCCGTCGGCGGTGGCGATCTTCACTTCCTCGTAAGGCAGTGGCGGAACGTCGAAGAGTTGCGCAATGCCTTGGCGCCCTTCGACTTCGACCAACAGCACCTTCCGGCCGCCCGCGGCCAACGCCAGCGCCAGCGATGCGGCGATGGTGGACTTGCCCGTGCCGCCTTTGCCGGTGACGAAATGCAGCCGCGCCTTGGTCAGACGCGAGGGCCAGCCGACCGTCTTCCGGTCGTTCGCTTCGGTAGCCACCCTTGCATGCTAACGAAACCTGTGAGGCGCCCGATAAGCTCGGCCACATGAGCGAAACCACCCGCTGGGAGTACGCGACGGTCCCGTTGCTGACACATGCCACCAAGCAGATCCTCGACCAGTGGGGGGAGGACGGCTGGGAGCTGGTCTCGGTGCTGCCCGGCCCCACCGGCGAGCAGCACGTCGCTTACCTGAAGCGGCCGAAGTGACCGACTGGTCTACCCGGCTGTCTGAACTGGGCATCGAGCTGCCCCCGGTCGTCAAACCGGTCGCGGCATACGTGCCCGCGGTGCGGACCGGCAATCTCGTCTACACCGCGGGGCAGCTGCCGATGGTCGCCGGTGAACTTCCTGCGACCGGGTCGGTGGGCGGCGGGGTGACACCCGAGGAGGCCAAGGCCCTGGCCAGGATCTGTGCGCTCAATGCGCTGGCCGCCGTCGACTCGCTTGTGGGTATCGATGCCATCACCCGGGTGGTCAAGGTCGTCGGGTTCGTCGCATCCGCGCCCGGGTTCCACGGTCAGCCCGGCGTCGTCAACGGCGCATCGGAGCTTTTCGGCGAGGTGTTCGGTGACGCGGGCGCGCACGCGCGGTCCGCGGTCGGGGTGGCCGAACTGCCGCTGAACGCGCCCGTCGAAGTCGAACTGATCGTCGAGGTCGCGTGAGCGACGATCGGGCAGAGGTCGCGTGAGCGACGATCGGGCAGAGGTTGCGTGAGCGCGGCCGTGCAGCATCCCGCCTACGGAGTGTTGCGCCCGGTGACCGAGACGGCGTCGGTGCTCCTGTGCAACAACCCCGGGCTGTTGACGCTGGACGGCACGAACACGTGGGTGCTGCGGGGCAGGGGCAGCCACGAGATGGTGATCGTCGACCCGGGGCCCGACGACGACGAGCACATCGCCAAGATCGCCGATCTCGGCGCAATCCCCCTTGTTCTGATCAGCCACAAGCATGAAGACCACACCGGCGGCATCGACAAGCTCGTCGAGCGCACCGGCGCGGTCGTCCGCTCGGTCGGAAGCGGGTTCCTGCGTGGCCTCGGTGGCCCGCTGACCGACGGCGAGGTCGTCGATGCCGCCGGGTTGCGGATCGCGGTGATCGCGACGCCGGGGCACACCGCCGACTCGCTGTCGTTCGTCCTTGACGACGCCGTGCTGACCGCGGACACCGTGCTCGGGCAGGGCACGACGGTGATCGACTCCGAAGACGGCGCCCTCGGCGACTACCTCGAGTCGCTGAAGCGGCTGCAGGGCCTTGGCCACCGAAAGGTGCTCCCGGGGCACGGCCCCGATCTCGACGACCTCGAGGCCGTGACCGCGAGATACCTGGCGCACCGCGAGGAGCGGCTCGATCAGGTTCGTGACGCGCTGCGGACACTTGGCGACGACGCCACCGCGCGCCAAATCGTCGAACACGTCTACACCGACGTCGACGAAAAGCTATGGGACTACGCCGAATGGAGCGTTCAGGCCCAGCTCAACTACTTACGTTCCTGACGCCCAAACTCACGTTTCGGCGCAAAAGTGCGAGTAGAAATCGCCAAAATGTCGATCTCGGCGCAGCGGGTCAGCGATCTCGGCGCAGTTGGTCAGCGCGCTCGGCGGGCCAGCCTCTCGCTGTCGGATATCAGCACGCTCTTGCCCTCGAGCCGGATCCACCCGCGGTGCGCGAAATCGGCCAGTGCTTTGTTGACCGTCTCCCGCGAGGCGCCGACCAATTGGGCGATCTCCTCCTGAGTGAGGTCGTGCGTCACCCGCAGGGCGCCGCCCTCTTGCGTGCCGAAGCGCTGTGCCAGCTGCAGCAGCTGCTTCGCGACGCGGCCGGGGACGTCGGTGAAGATCAGATCGGCGAGGTTGTTGTTCGTGCGACGCAGCCGGCGGGCGAGCACCCGCAGCAGCTGCTCGGCGATCTCCGGTCGATCGGCGATCCAGGCGCGCAGCGCGTCGCGATCCATCGAGACCGCCCGCACCTCGGTGATAGTGGTCGCGCTCGACGTCCGCGGTCCGGGGTCGAAGATCGACAATTCACCGAACATGTCCGACGGGCCCATGATGGTGAGCAGATTCTCGCGTCCGTCCGGGGACCGGCGACCAATCTTCACTTTGCCCGAGATGATGATGAACAGCCGATCGCCAGGCTCCCCTTCAGCGAACACGGTGTGTCCACGGGGGAAGTCGACGGGCTGCAGTTGCTTCGTCAGTGCGGATACGGCGGTCGGCTCGACTCCCTGGAAGATTCCGGCCCTGGCCAGGATCTCGTCCACGTTGCCCCTCTTAAGCTGTTGAGTGATATGACATGCGCATGCCGACCTCTAAACGGTTTGTGAGATCAGTCTAGAGGCTGGCTATTTCGTGCCTAGTCACGCTACACACGATTGGCGTGCCGAGACGGCTGAAATTCAGGATTTTCGCTGTTGTGTGCACAGACCGGCGTTGGCAAATTCGGCCAGTCGACTGCGATGCTAAGTGGCCTGGCAACCTCTGCATCGGCGAAGCGCTCGTGTAAACGACGATGCATGCCGTCCAACGCCGTCGGCATGCCGTCCAGCGCCAGAGTGCGAACGTCGTCGGCCTGCGCCTGCTCGAGAAATTCGGCGACATCGGCGGCCGAAACGGTGTCGTGGTCGAGCCCCGATTCGAGGCGCTCCAGCCCGAAGGTCGCGAGCATCAGCAACCCCGGGATTAGTACCACGAGCAACGACGACACAAGGAGGTAGTAAACACGCCGAACATCTCGGTGGGATCACGAATTGTCACCGGTCCGCACCTCGGATTGTCGGCGCGCTCAGTACGCTTGCAGCGTGACTGTTGGTGGCCCTTCGGCCGAGAAAGCGGCGCAGGCCAAGCCGCGCGGGCAGGCCGCTGCGCGCAAATGGGATTCAGAGACGCATATCGGCTTGGTCCGACGGGCGCGGCGGATGAATCGCGAACTCGCGCAGGCGTTTCCGCATGTGTACTGCGAGCTGGACTTCACCAACCCGCTGGAGCTCACGGTAGCGACCATACTTTCGGCGCAGAGCACCGACAAGGGCGTCAACCTGACCACCCCTGCCTTGTTCAAGAAGTACCGGACCGCGAAGGACTACGCGCAGGCCGACCGCACCGAGCTCGAGGAAATGGTGCGGCCGACGGGTTTCTACCGAAACAAGGCGAACTCGCTCATCCGGCTGGGCCAGGAACTCGTCGAGCGGTTCGACGGCGAGGTGCCTGCCACCATGGCGGAGCTCGTGACACTGCCCGGCGTCGGCCGGAAGACCGCCAACGTGATCCTCGGCAACGCCTTCGACATTCCCGGCATCACGGTCGACACGCATTTCGGCAGGCTGGTCCGGCGGTGGCGGTGGACCGAGCTCGAGGACCCGGTGAAGGTCGAGCACGCGGTCGGTGAGCTGATCGAGCGCCGCGAGTGGACCCTGCTCAGCCACCGGGTGATCTTTCACGGCCGCCGCGTCTGCCATGCCCGCAAGCCTGCGTGCGGCGTGTGCGTACTCGCCAAGGACTGCCCGTCGTTCGGGGAAGGACCGACGGATCCGCTTGTTGCTGCGCCGCTGGTGAAGGGGCCGGAGACCGAACACCTGCTGGCGCTGGCCGGGCTGTAGCCGACCTCGCCCGCGTCATGAGCACGTCGACCCGATGGACCGTGGCGGTGCTGGCCGTCGTCGTCGCGCTCGGAGTCGGGCTGTGGGTCCAGCTGGACCGGAGTGGACCGACGGGTGGGCCGGGCCAAGCACCGGGCCAAGCGCCCGCCAGGGAGCAGCGCGACGCCGACACTTCGGAGGCGCTCGCCGAGCCGCGGGCGCGGGCACACCTGCCGCCATGTCCGGCCGACGGCCCCGGTGTGGGGCCGCCGAAACTGCGGGGAGTCACGGTCGAGTGTGCGAGCGACGGCGCCGACGTCAACGTTGCGAAGGCCCTTGCCGGCCGCGCGGTGGTGCTCAACCTGTGGGCGTATTGGTGTGGGCCGTGCGCCGACGAACTGCCCGCCATGGCCGAGTATCAGCGCCGGATGGGTTCGGCGGTGACAGTCGTGACGGTGCACCAGGACGAGAACGAGACCGCGGGGCTGCTG
>NZ_JAVHWR010000192.1:0-7150 GCF_032159565.1 Mycobacterium sp. | reverse complement strand
GTATCTCTTCCTTCATCCGCGCCACCAACAGCAAGTTGTAGTCGGCGCCGACCGCCAACAGGATGATGACCGCCATCGCCATCACCATGAACTGCAGGTCCAAGCCCATCAGGTGCTGCCAGAAGAGAACCGACAGCCCGAAGGACGCGCCGAGCGACAGCACGACGGTGCCGACGATGACGGCTGCGGCGACGACGCTGCGCGTGATGAGCAACATGACGATGAAGATGAGCGTGAGCGCAGCGACGCCGGCGATCAGCAGGTCGTAATTGTTGCCGTCCCGCATGTCCTTGAAGGTGGACGCGGTGCCGCCGAGGTAGACCCGCGATCCCTCCAACGGCGTGCCCTTGATGGCGTCGAATGCAGCGTTCTTGATGGCGTCGATGCGCTCGATGCCATCGGCGCCGAGCGGGTCGTTCTCGTGGGAGATGATGAATCGGACCGCGTGGCCGTCCGGGGAGATGAAGTTCTTCATGCCGCGCTTGAAGTCCTTGTTGTCGAAGATCTCCGGCGGCAGGTAAAAGGTGTCGTCGTTGTAGGAGTCGTTGAACGCCTCACCCATGGCGGATTGATTCTCGTTCATTGCGTGCTGCTGATCCTGCTGGCTGGACTGAGTGGAGTGCATCTCCAGCATCATCTTCTGCATCTTCTTCATCGTCTCGATCTGCGGCGGCAACATCGCCTGCAGCTGCGGCAACAGTGAGTCGAGTCGTTGCAAGTCCGGCAGCAGAGACTGGATGTCATCGGTCAAGGCGTCGGTGCCGTCGAGCGTGTCGAAGATTGCCCGCAACGTGTGGCAGACCGGGACGTCATAACAGTGCGGTTCCCAGTACAGATAGTTGCGAATCGGGCGGAAGAAGTCGTCGAAATCGGCGATGTTGTCCCGTAATTCGGTGGTGTCGATCGTCGTGTCCCGGATCCTCTCCACCATGGAATGCGTGACGGCGGTCATCTGTCCCATCAATGAGCTCATCTTCGTCATCGCGTCGATGGTCGTCTGCATCTCGTTGGCCTGCACCAACATGTTGTCCATGGTTTTCTGCATGTACGAGCGGTTCATCTCCTGAAAGGTGCCGCTCATGCTCATTTGGGCCGGAATCGTGCTGAACTTCAAGGGTTTACCCTCGGGGCGCGTGATCGATTGCACCCTCCCGATGCCGGGCACCCTCGTCACGGCTTTGGCGATCTTCTCGATCACGAGGAAGTCCGCCGAGTTGCGAAGGTCCTTGTCTGTTTCGACGAGCAACATCTCGGGATTCATTCGGGAGACCGGGAAATGTCTTTCGGCCGCTGCGAATCCCTCTTGCGAAGGCAGGTCGGCGGGTAGGTACTTGCGGTCGTTGTAGCTGGGCCGGTAACCCGGCAGCGTGAGCAGGCCGACCAAGGCGAGAAGGATGGTCATGGCCAAGATCGCGCCGGGCCACCGGACGACGGCGGCACCGAGGCGCCGCCAAAATCGAATTCGCATGGCGCGCTTGGGCTCTAGAATCCGGCCGAAGCGGCTCGCGACGGTGATTATTGCGGGTCCGAGAGTCAGCGCCACGAGCACCGCGACCACCATGCCGACAAAGAGCGGGATGCCCAGCGTTTGGAAGTAGGGCAATCGGGTGAACGAAAGGCAGAACGTGGCGCCTGCGATCGTCATCCCCGAGCCCAACACGACGTGGGCTGTGCCGTGAAACATCGTGTAGTACGCGGACTCCCGGTCTTCACCGATCGAGCGGGCCTCCTGGTAGCGGCCGATGAGGAAGATCGCGTAGTCGGTCGTTGCGGCGATCGCGAGGGTCACCAGGAGCTGAGTTGCGAACGTCGACAGCCCGATGAGGTTGTGGTAGCCGAGGAAGGCGACTACGCCACGGGTGGCCGACAGGCTCAAGATCATGATCGTCAACACGAGCAGCACGGTGACGATCGACCGGTAGAAGAACAGCAGCATGAAGATGATGACGCCGACCGTCACGAATTCGATGATCCTGATGCTGGCGTTGCCTGCGTTCTCCTGGTCGGCCTGCAGTGCGGGCCCTCCGGTGACGTAGACCTTGACCCCCGGCGGGGGAGTCAATCCATTCACGAGCTTCTGCGCCGCGATGACCGACTCGTTGCCGAGTGCTTCGCCCATGTTGCCTGCGAGATACACCTGCACGTACGCGGCTTTGCCGTCTTCGCTCTGCGCCCCGACTCGTGTCAGCGGGTCGCCCCAGAAGTCCTGAATGTGCTGGACGTGCGTGGTGTCGGCCCGCAGCTCGGCAATCATGTCGTCGTAGAACCGGTGGGCGTCCTCGCCCAAGGGTTCGTCGCCCTCCAGGACGACCATGGCCGAGCTGTCGGAATCGAACTCCTCGAAGTCCTTGCCGATACGCATCATCGCGGCGACCGACGGCGCCTCCTTGGGGGACATCGAGACCGCCTGCATCTTGCCGACGACTTCGAGCTGCGGCACCGACACGTTCAGCAGTGCGATGAGCGCTATCCAGCCGACGATGATGGGGAGCGCCAGCCGCCGGATCCACCTGGCTATGCCGCTTCTGCGTGGCTGCTCGGTGCGGACGCCGGCATCTGTCGTTGGGGCGCTCACCAGGCCACCGTCCGCTCAACGCAGCAGTCGGGCAGCACGGCGGGACTCCTCCCTGCGGCGGTTGTATTGAACACATAGTCATATCAGAACCGGTCAAGCCGATGGTTGTTGTTCGGTGTTGTCCCCAGCGTCCTCACAGAGGCAGACCGCCGACCACCCGGATTAGCACGACGGAACCCTGCGGCGGCGTGGCGGCCATCGAACCGTTTTGACTTGCTCTTTTGCGGCTAATACTCCGGCATGGCTGACATCATCGATCTCGTCTACGCCGACCACGATTGGCTGCGTCGTGAGTTCTTCCGACTCGACGATGCCAAGTCCAAGGACGAACTCGCGGCGATCTGGGATGTCCTCAGCATGCGCCTCGACGCGCATGCCGACGCCGAGGAATCGGTGTTTTATCCAGCCTTGCTGAAGCACGGCGGCCGAGAGGACCCCGGTAACCCTGAAGGCGACCCGAAGGACGAAACCGAAGACGCGATCACCGATCACAATGCGATTCGAGATGCGGTGCGCGAGTCGCGTCAGCACGAGGCGGGCACGAAGAAGTGGTTCGAGGCCGTGTTTGCGGCCCGCAAGGAGAATGGCGAGCATCTCGACGAGGAGGAGCGTGAAGCCATGCCGGACTTCATCAAGAGCGCCTCACTCGAACTGCGTCACGAACTGGCCATGCAATGGCTGCGGTTCTATGCCGAACACGAGACCAGTAAGGGTATCGACAATCGGGACAAGGACGCCGACGCCTACATCGAACAGCATTCCTGACACGGTGGCGCAGAGGCGTGAGTGGGGAAGAACCGCGTGTTGAGATAGCGTTTCAGAGGGTGGCGAGGGCTCCCGCGTTCCCGCGCGATGTGATGTTTCGACGGACAAGCAATGAGGCGAGCGAATGACTTTAGGTGTGTGGGGCGACCTCACGATATTGGCTGTCGTGATGGAAACTGTGTTCGCCTCGTGCGTATTCGTCTACATCACCCGGCTTGAGCGGCGGACATCCCATCCATTAGGTGAGAAAGTCGGCGCTCACAAGACTGTGCTGGCCAAACTCCGCAAGCGCGAGCCGATGTCGCAGGACGAAGCGGACTATGCGGGCGAACTGATCGCTGATGCTCGATCACCGCTCGCGTACGCGATACCCGCCGCCCTCTTCACCATCGGATTCTTCTATGTGGTCGGCTGTCTCTACATGCTGCACAGAGATGGAGGCAATCCCTCCTTTCGAACGTTCATCGGCGGTATCCCGATGTTGACCTCCATGAACATGGCCGCTCAACTGCGCAGGGTCGCGGGGATGAAGGGGAAACTTCGGGACGTTTCGGCGATGGCCCCCGAGCCCGCATACCCCGGCCGGTAGGAGCTGACCCGAGGCGATCAGCGAGAGTAAATGTCACGCAGGAGCATCCGAATCTCGATCGTCATGCTTGCGAACGTGGCGGTACGTCGGAGACCGCTGAATCGCTGTCTTCCCACAGCCGTAGTTGACGACCTGATCGGCCTGATTCGGATGGCTGAAGCCCTCGGCCGGCGGGGCGGGTGCGCACCCGTAGCGGCCACCAGAACCAGCGCCCGAGCAGTGCCGCGACCGACGGCGTCATGAACGAACGCACGATCAGCGTGTCGAACAGCAGACCAAGGGCGATGGTCGTTCCGATCTGACCGAGAATCCGCAAGTCGGCGAACACGAAGGAGGCCATGGTCGCCGCGAACACCAGACCGGCGGCGGTCACCACCGCACCCGAACCGGCCATCGCCCGGATGATGCCCGTGTTCAAGCCGGCGCCGATCTCCTCCTTGAACCGAGAGATCAGCAGCAGGTTGTAGTCCGACCCCACCGCCAAGAGCAGGATCACCGCCAGGGCCAGCACGATCCAGTACAGCGGGATACCGAGAAGGTCCTCCCAGATCAGCACGGAAAGCCCGAAAGAGGCACCCAACGACAGGGCCACGGTGCCCACGATGACGACCGCGGCGACGATGCTTCGGGTGATGAACATCATGACGAGCAAAATCAGGCTGAGCGCGGCGATTCCCGCGATCAAGAGATCGTATTTGGCGCCGTCCTGAATGTCTTTGTAGGTGGCCGCGGTGCCCGCGATGAAGATCTTGGATCCGGCAAGGGGCGTGCCTTTGACGGCCTCCTGCGCGGCGTGTCTGATGGCATCGATGTGCGAAATGCCTTCGGGAGTCGCAGGAATCCCTTCGTGGGTGATGATCATGCGCGCAGCTTTGCCGTCCGGTGAGAGAAACAGCTTCAGCCCGCGCTGGAATTCAGGGTTGGTGAACGCCTCTGGCGGGAGGTAGAACGAGTCGTCGGTCTTCGACGCGTCGAACGCCTGGCCCAAAGTGGTGGAGTTCTGCAGTGCCGCCGCAGTCTGATCGTCGATGCCGGACGTGGTGGCGTAGTTCGTCAGCGTCAGGTCTCGGTTGGTCTGCTGGCTCGCGATCTGAGGGGGAATCAGCGCAAGCAGCTTCGGCTGCAGCTGATCCAGCTTGTTGATGCTCCCCGAGACGCTGGCAAGCTGGTCTGTCAGCGCGTCGATCCCGTCGAGTGCGTCGAAGAGCGATCTCAGTGCGGCGCAGGCCGGGATGTCGAAACAGTGTGGCTCCCAATAGAAGTAGTTGCGCAAGGGCCGAAAGAAGTCGTCGAAGTCAGCGATCTTGTCGCGCAGGTCGTTGGCCACGGCGACCGTCTGCTGGAATGCCTTGGTCTGCTCGTCGGTGGCGGCGCCGGACTGTTGTTGTAACGCATACTGCTGCCGCAGCACGTCGATCGAATTGTTGATCACGTCGACCTGCTTGAGCAGGTCGGCGCCGCGGGCCTGCTGGAAAGGCAGGTTGTTGATCTGGGACGCGCTGCCCGCGCTGATCTGAAACGGTATCGACGTGTGGTCAAGGGGCGTGCCCAGCGGGCGGGTGATCGACTGCACCTGAGCGATGCCGTCGGTGTGGAACACCGACTTGGCAACGCGCTCGAGAAGGATCATGTCAGTCGAATTTCGCAGATCGTGGTCGGCTTCGATCATCAACAGTTCGGGATTGAGCCGTGCCTCAGAAAAATGGCGTTCGGCGGCCGCGTATCCGACATTCGCCGGCGCACTGGCGGGCATGAAGGGGCGGGCGTCGTAACTCGTCTTGTATCCCGGCAGGGAGAGCAGACCGATGGCGGCCACGGCGACCGTCACCAGCAGGATGGGGACGGGCCACCGGACGATGGCTGTGCCAATGCGCCGCCAGCCCCTGGTGCGCATCGGCCGGCTGGGTTCGAACAGACCGAAATGGCGACCGATGACCAGAAGGGCCGGTGCGAGTGTCAACGCCGCCACCACTGCGACGAGGACGCCGATGCCGGCGGGAACACCCAGGCTATTGAAATACGGGAGCCGGGTGAACGTCAGACAGAGCACCGCGCCGGCAATCGTCAGGCCCGAACCCAAGATGATGTGCGCGGTTCCGCGGTACATCGTGTTGAACGCCGAGACGCGATCCTGCCCGTCGTAGCGCGCTTCATGGAAGCGGCCCAGAATGAAGATCGCGTAGTCGGTTCCGGCGGCGATGACCAGAAGCGTCAGCAGATTGGTCGAATACGTAGACAACTTGATGATGCCGGCGTTCGCGAGTACGGCGACAACGCCGCGGGACGCGGTCAACTCGATCATCACCGTGAAAATCACGAGAAACACCGTGGTGAGGCGACGGTAGAGCGAAAACAGCATCACTGCGATCACCCCGAGGGTGATCAACGTGGTCTTCAGGGTGCCGTGGCGGCCCACCTCGAACTGGTCGGTGACCAAGGGCGCGGCGCCGGTGACATAGGCCTTGATACCCGGCGGCGGTGGTGAGTGATTGACGATGTCGCGCACCGAATCGACGGACTCATTGGCCAACGACTCGCCCTGGTTGCCGGCGAGGTACAGCTGCACCAGTGCCGCCTTGCCGTCGTTGCTCTGCGAGCCGGCCGCCGTCAGCGGATCGCCCCAGAAGTCCTGAATGTGCTCTACGTGCTTGGTGTCCTTGCGGAGCTTTTCGATCAAGCCGTCGTAGTAGTGGTGGGCATCGGCACCGAGCGGCTCTTCCCCCTCCAGAACGATCATCGCCGAACTGTCGGAGTCGAACTCGCCGAACACCTTGCCGATGCGTTTACTGGCCTGCAACGACGGCGAATCCTGCGGGCTCAGCGACACGTTGTGCGCTTCGGCGACGGTCTCCAACTGCGGCACGAAAACATTCGTGACCACCGCCAAGGCCA
Organism: Mycobacterium sp.; assembly: GCF_032159565.1. Taxonomy (GTDB): domain Bacteria; phylum Actinomycetota; class Actinomycetes; order Mycobacteriales; family Mycobacteriaceae; genus Mycobacterium. The sequence continues at coordinate 329 of NZ_JAVHWR010000192.1, read as the reverse complement.
GCCAGAACAGCGCAATCAGCACCGAGAAACGCCGGATCGTCTGTGGGGTCCGGTCGGTCTTCGTCGGGCGTTCGGCGACGTGATGGGTCATCCGGACTTGTCCAGGCAGTAGGTGAAGGCGTTCAACGTATTGACCGTTCTCTCGTCCTTGACGACGTCGTCGATCTTGATTCGGCAACCGATGGAGTCGGTGTCGCCCTGGGCGGAGACGTTGACGAAGACGGCCGGTTGGGTGGTGGTGGTGTCGTAGGCCCACGGCAGCGTCGCGTCGTCGGCCCGCTGCGGCTGGGCGTTCACGTCCAGGTAGGTGATGGTCGCGACCGTGCCCG
>NZ_JAVHWR010000182.1:0-28688 GCF_032159565.1 Mycobacterium sp. | reverse complement strand
GCACCGGGCACAATCGCGCCCGTGCTGGCGTCGGTCATTGCGGTAGCGCTCGTCCTGGTCGCGTGGTCGCTGCTGGCCCGCCGGCTCGAGCGCTGGCGTGTCACCGCGCCGATGTTCCTGGTGCTCGCCGGCATCGCGGTCGGCTTATGCACCCAGGACGTGCTGGTCGAGTCGCTGAACACAGACGCCGCTCAGCGTGCCGCGGAAATCATCCTCGCTGTCCTACTTTTCGTCGACGCCACCGATATTCGCGGCGGGCTCTTCGGGAGTCAGCCGCGCGCGGCGGTGCGTGTGCTGTTCATCGCGATGCCACTGAGCCTGGCGCTGTCGGTGGCCCTGGGACTGTGGCTGCTGCCGGGCCTCGGGTGGGCGGTCCTGCTGGTCATCGCGTGCGTTGTGGTGCCAACGGACTTCGCCCCGGCCCCGTCGGTACTGCGCGACGAGCGGGTGCCCGAGCGGGTCCGCGACGTGCTCAACGTCGAAGCCGGTTACAACGACGGCATCGTCTCGCCGCTGTTCATCTTCGCCCTGGTCCTCGCCGGCGACCGTTCCCACGCGGCGACACCGATGGAGGCGCTGGGTTCGGCCGTGCCGCAGGCCGTCAAGGCCATCCTCGTCGGTGTCGCGATCGGCGCGGCGCTGGCTGTGCTCACCAACGCCGCCGAGCGGCGCGGCGAGATGACCGATCAGAGCAAGCGCCTGATTCTGGTGGCCGCCCCGCTGCTGGCGTACGGGTCGAGCCTGGCCATCGGCGGCAACGGCTTCGTCTCTGCCTTCGTCTGCGGGTTCGCGTTCAACTACCTGCGCCGCTCCCAGACGATCCGCGCCGAGTTGGAGCTACTCGACGACATCGGCTTCCTGCTGTCGGCCGGAATGTGGTTCGTGTTCGGGGCCACCGCGGTGCTGGCCCTGACGTTCGGTGTGTCGTGGGGCATGCTGCTGTTCTGCCTGCTGGCGCTGACGGTGGTGCGGTTGTTGCCGGTGGCCATCGCGATGCTCGGGTCGAGGTTCTCGTGGGCGGAACGGCTGCTGATCGGCTGGCTCGGCCCGCGCGGCACCACCTCCATCGTGTTCGGGCTGCTGGCGTTCAACGTGCTCGCAGGCGAGGACGAGCGCGCGGTGCTGATGACCATGGTCATCGCGGTGCTGGGCAGTGTGATGCTGCACGGGGTCGGCGCGCCCGCGGCCGCCCGCGCATATCGCAGGTCGCAAACTAGACTGGCGGGGTGACCTCGGAGCTCAGCCAGACCGCCGACTCCGTCGGCGCAACTACGTTGGTCGACACCGTCGGCCCAAGCCCGATCGTCGACTCCGTCGAGAGAGCGGCAGCCACCCCCGACCAGCCGCAACCGTTCCGAGAGCTCGGTCTCAAAGACGACGAGTACGAGCGCATCCGGCAAATCCTCGGCCGCAGGCCAACCGATTCCGAACTCGCGATGTATTCGGTGATGTGGAGCGAGCACTGCAGCTACAAGTCCTCGAAGGTGCACCTGCGCTACTTCGGTGAGACCACCACCGAGAAGATGCGCTCGGCCATGCTGGCCGGCATCGGCGAGAACGCCGGTGTCGTCGACATCGGCGACGGCTGGGCGGTCACCTTCAAGGTCGAATCGCACAACCACCCGTCATACGTCGAGCCCTACCAGGGCGCCGCGACCGGTGTCGGCGGAATCGTCCGCGACATCATGGCGATGGGTGCCCGACCGGTGGCGGTGATGGACCAGCTGCGGTTCGGCGCCGCTGATGCTCCCGACACCCGCCGCGTCGTCGACGGCGTGGTTCGCGGGGTCGGCGGATACGGAAACTCATTGGGACTGCCCAACATCGGCGGCGAAACCGTCTTCGATGCCTCCTACGGCGGCAATCCGCTGGTGAACGCCCTGTGTGTCGGGGTGTTGCGCAAAGAGGATCTGCACCTGGCGTTCGCGTCGGGCACCGGCAACAAGATCATCCTGTTCGGGGCCCGCACCGGCCTCGATGGGATCGGCGGTGTTTCGGTACTGGCTTCCGAGACATTCGGCGGCGACGAAGACGGCGCCGGCCGTAAGAAGCTGCCCTCGGTGCAGGTCGGCGACCCGTTCATGGAAAAGGTCCTCATCGAGTGCTGCCTCGAGCTCTACGCGGCGGGCCTGGTGATCGGCATCCAGGACCTCGGTGGCGCCGGATTATCCTGCGCGACATCGGAACTCGCTTCGGCAGGCGACGGTGGCATGGCCGTCGAACTCGACAAGGTACCGCTGCGGGCGGCCAACATGACGCCAGCGGAGATCCTGTCCAGCGAGTCGCAGGAACGGATGTGCGCCGTCGTCGCCCCCGAGAACGTGGACGCGTTCATGGCCGTGTGCCGCAAGTGGGAGGTGCTGGCCACCGTCATCGGCGAGGTCGCCGACGGCGACCGGCTGACGGTCACCTGGCATGGGGAGACGGTCGTCGACGTGCCGCCCCGAACGGTCGCGCACGAGGGCCCCGTCTACGAACGGCCCGTGCAACGGCCGGACACCCAGGATGCGCTCAACGCCGACACGTCCGACACGCTGCCGCGGCCGAAAACCGGTGAAGAGTTGCGGGCGACTGCGCTTGCGCTGATCGGCAGTCCGCACCTGTGCAGCCGGGCATTCATCACCGAGCAGTACGACCGCTACGTGCGGGGCAACACCGTGCTGGCCGAGAACGCCGACGGTGGGGTGCTGCGTATCGACGAGTCCACCGGACGCGGCATCGCGATATCCACCGACGCCTCGGGCCGCTACACCCAACTGGACCCGTACGCGGGCGCGCAACTCGCGCTGGCCGAGGCATACCGCAACGTCGCGGTGACCGGCGCCACCCCGATCGCGGTCACCAACTGCCTGAACTTCGGTTCGCCGGAGGATCCAGGTGTCATGTGGCAATTCTCTGAAGCCGTTCGCGGGCTTGCGGATGGCTGTGCGGCCCTTGGCATTCCGGTCACCGGCGGCAACGTGAGCTTCTACAACCAGACCGGCACGACGGCCATTCTGCCTACGCCGGTCGTCGGGGTGCTGGGTGTGCTCGACGATGTCCGCCGTCGTATCCCGACGGGGCTGGGCACCGAACCCGGCGAGGCCCTGCTGCTGCTCGGCGACACCCGCGACGAGTTCGACGGCTCCATCTGGGCGCAGGTCAGCGCCGACCATCTCGGCGGCCGGCCCCCGGAGGTCGATCTGGCACGCGAGCAGTTGCTCGCCGAGGTGCTCAGCGCGGCGTCACGGGACGGACTCGTCTCGGCCGCTCACGACCTGTCCGAGGGCGGCCTGATCCAGGCTGTCGTGGAAGCGGCGCTGACCGGTGAAACCGGTTGTCGCATCGTCATTCCCGAAGGGTGGCAAGAGGGCACAGGCCCGTTCGCATTTCTCTTCTCGGAGTCCGCGGGCAGGGTGCTGGTCGCCGTCCCGCGCACCGAGGAGAGCCGGTTCCGGTCCATGTGTGAGGCCCGCGGCCTGCCGGTCACCCGCATCGGTGTGGTGGATCAGGGGAGTGACGCGGTCGAAGTCCAGGACCAGTTCACGGTGTCACTGGAGGACCTGCGCAGCACGTCGGAGGGCGTGCTGCCCGGTTTGTTCGGGTGAGTGTCCCGACCAACTACATCATCGGCGCACCGGCGGCTGCAAACCACGAGCACAACCGCCGCCACCCCCTCCTGGTATGGGCGTGGAGTCTGGTGCGCCTCGACTTCGTCGGGATCGCGTTCGGCGCGCTGTTTTTCTGTCTGTCGCTGACGCCGTCGCTGCTGCCGCGCGACTGGCTGTTCCAGGGACTGATCGGCGGCGTCAACGCCGCCATCGGCTACGGAATCGGTGTGTTCGTCGGAAAAATGTTGCGCCGCTTCGTGTTGCGGCGCAGAAGTTGGTGGCCGCCGCGGAAGCGGGTGCTCTACTGGTCCAAGGCCGCCACCATCACGCTGGCGACAACCGCAAGCCTGCTGATGCTGATACCGGCGGCGGCCTGGCAGCGACGGGTGTCCGCGGAAATGGGCATGGAGGGGCCGGGCACCGTCGGCTACCTGCGCACCCTGATCATCGCGATGATCGTCGCAGGCCTATGCGTCTCCGCAGCACGGATCACCATCGACCTCATCAAGACAATGGCCCGGTTTTTCATCCGTCGCTGGCATCTTCACGATGAGGTCGCGCTGTTCATCGGCACCGCAATCGTCGTCGTGCTGGCGATCACGTTGATCAACGGCGTGCTGATCCGTGGCTTCCTGGCCGTCTCGAACCGGGTCTTCCAGCCGCAGAACACCACCACACGACAGGGCATCACCCAGCCGCTGGAGCTCGAACGGTCGGGCAGCCCAACGTCATTCGCCCCATGGGACTCGTTGGGCTATCAGGGCCGCAACTTCGTCGCCACCGGACCGCACGCGTTCGAGCTGACCCGTCTCAACGGCGCCCCCGCCAAAGAACCCATCCGGGTATATGCGGGTTTGCAGACTGCGGGCACCGATGACCAGCGAGCCGCCATCCTGGTGCGCGAGTTGGATCGCACCCGCGCATTCGACCGCAAAGTGCTCGCCATCGTCCCGACCACGGGTACCGGGTGGGTCAATCCCGTCGCGGCCAGGGCGCTGGAGTCGATGTACAACGGCGATACCGCGATGGTCGCCTCGCAGTACTCGTATCTGCCCAGCTGGATCTCGTTTCTCGGCGACCGGGACAAGTCCATGGAGTCGGGCCGTGCCATGATCGATGCGGTCCACGCGTGGTGGCTACGGCTGCCGCCCGACCGGCGACCGAAGCTGCTGCTCTACGGCGAGAGCCTCGGATCCATGGCCGGACAGGGCGCATTCGACTGGCTCCCCGACATCGCACGGATGGGATTCTCATCGGTGCTGTGGGTTGGGCCGCCCAATGCCAGCCCGCTGTGGAAGGCGATCACCGTGCGCCGCGACCCGGGCACCCCCGAGGTCGAACCCCGCTACGACAACGGGCGCACCGTGCGGTTCTCCCAGGCCAACGATGCCGCCGATATCGCCGCCGACACCGACGCGCCGTGGGAGGGCACGCGTGTGCTGTTCCTGCAGCACGCCTCCGACCCCATCGTGTGGTGGTCGGGGGACCTGATTTTCAACCGGCCGGACTGGCTGAAGGAGCCGCCCGGTCGGGATCGGACACCGTTGATGCGGTGGTATCCGATCGTCACGTTCTGGCAGGTCGCCGCCGACATGACCAACGCGGGTTCGGTTCCCGGCGGGCACGGCCACAACTACGGCGAATACGTGCTCGACGGCTGGGCCGCCGCCGCGCCGCCCGACGGCTGGACTCCCGACGACACCGAACGCATCAGGATCGCGCTGGAGAAGGCCGCCGCCAATGACGGGCCCGAGTATTAGTGCGCACCAAAGCGTTCAGGGCGGTGACCCTCGCCGCTGGGCTGGTCGGATGGAGTGGGCTGATCGACCCGCGGCTGCCGCCGCGCGTGCAACCGGTCGTCCGCGCGGCGCTGGGAGCGGTACTCGTTGCGGCGACCCGCGCACCTCTGGGCCTGCGTCCACCACAGCTGTGGTCGGGACTGCGGCTCGGCTCCGCCGTCGCCACACCGGTCATCCTCGGCGTCGCCGCATCGACAGCGGCACCGGCCGTTCGGTCGGCGATGGCCGATCGCGACCTGCCCGACTCAGCGTCGGGCTGGCTGGCCGTGCGCATCCCCTTCGGCACCGTGTGGTCGGAGGAGGCGGCGTACCGCGCGGCCCTTGGCACGATGGCCGCAGGCGCCTTCGGGCCGACGGCCGGCCGGCTGCTGCAGTCAGTGGCGTTCGGCCTGTCGCACATCGCCGACGCCCGCAGCACCGATGAACCGGTGATCGCCACCGTGCTGGTGACCGGCGTCGCGGGCTGGTTCTTCGGGCTTCTGCTGGAGCGGTCCGGCAGCCTGGCCGCCCCGATGCTCGCCCACCTCGCGATCAACGAAGCGGGCGCGGTCGCGGCGGTCGCTGTGCAGCGCCGATCCGCTGCGGGTTGATCGTCGTCTCCCCGACCTGCCTGCCCCAGATGTAGTCCGATGTCCACGGCGTCGCGATCTCGAAATGGTTGTACGGCGCAATGCTGTAGCCGGTGTCCGTCACCAGATACGGAAACGGCCACAGGAACTTGGTGCCTTCTGCCAACAGCTGGGACGACCCTCCGGACCTCCGTGCGCGTTCACCCGCGGCAAAGGCGGCTTATGCCGGTCGGCGAACACCTTGCGACACTAGGGGATGCCCGCACGCCGCACCGCCGATCCGGAGAAGACGCGTGCAGCCGTTCTCGCCGTCGCCGAGTGGCTGCGCGACGAGAACCGGCCCGCGCCGCAACGATCCCTGCTCGCCGAAGCGGTTCGACTGACCGCACGCACTGTCGCGGCGACCGCGCCCGGCGCAAGCGTCGAGGTTCGGGTGCCACCGTTCGTTGCGGTGCAATGTATTTCGGGACCCAGGCACACCCGTGGCAATCCACCGAACGTCGTGGAGGCCGATCCGCGCACCTGGCTGCTGTTGGCAACGGGCCTTCGCACGGTCGCCGACGCGGCCTCCGACGGCGAGTTGCAGCTATCGGGCGCCCGCGCTCCGGAGATCGCGACGCTGCTGCCTGTCGTGCCGCTCGACGGCTGACCGCGGTCGCAAGGGCCGCGGGCCGGGAATCCAGACCGGTCCGTGCTCGTTGCTTCCTAAGGGCGACATGGGCGCCAGCGATTCCATGATTGACCCCCGATGAACGTAGACTGAACACGTCACCCACCGCCCCATGGGAGCAGCCCTATCGTGACCGTCGAGCAAACGGACTCCACCGAAACCCTTCGCGCAAGCAGTCCCCCGCATGCGGGTGGACCCACCGCTTGCGAGGGGCGTGCCCCCATTTCGGACGAACCAAAAGAAGAGTGCGGCGTATTCGGCGTCTGGGCGCCGGGCGAAGAGGTCGCCAAGCTCACCTATTACGGCCTGTACGCACTGCAACACCGAGGTCAGGAAGCCGCAGGTATCGCGGTCGCCGACGGCTCGCAGGTGCTGGTGTTCAAGGACCTCGGCCTGGTCAGCCAGGTCTTCGATGAGCAGACGCTGGGCGCGATGGAGGGCCACGTCGCGATCGGGCACTGCCGCTACTCGACGACCGGCTCAACGACTTGGGAGAACGCCCAGCCTGTGTTCCGCAACACAGCTGCAGGCACCGGAGTCGCACTCGGACACAACGGCAACCTCGTCAACACCACCGAGCTGGCGGGCCGCGCCCGCGAGCTCGGGCTGATCAACATGCGCGGCGCAGCCGCGGCCACCACCGACTCCGACATCCTCGGCGCACTGCTGGCGCACGGCGCCGCGGATTCGACCGTCGAACAGGCTGCGCTGGAGCTTCTCCCCACGGTGCGTGGGGCGTTCTGCCTGACGTTCATGGACGAGAACACCCTGTACGCGGCCCGCGACCCGCACGGCGTGCGGCCGCTGTCGCTGGGGCGTCTCGATCGGGGCTGGGTCGTCGCATCGGAGACGGCTGCTCTGGACATCGTCGGCGCCTCCTTCGTCCGCGACATCGAACCCGGAGAGCTGCTGGCCATCGACGCCGACGGAGTGCGCTCGAGCCGGTTCGCCCCGCCGTCGCCGAAGGGCTGTGTGTTCGAGTACGTGTATCTGGCCCGGCCCGACAGCACAATCGGCGGACGCTCGGTGCACAAGACGCGGGTCGACATCGGGCGCAGGCTTGCCCAGGAAGGGCCGGTGGACGCCGACCTGGTGATCGGCGTTCCGGAGTCCGGCATCCCCGCCGCCGTCGGCTACGCGCAGGAGTCGGGCATCCCGTATGGGCAGGGCCTGACGAAGAACGCCTACGTCGGGCGCACGTTCATCCAGCCGTCGCAGACCATCCGCCAGCTCGGTATCCGGCTCAAGCTCAACCCCCTCAAAGAAGTGATCCGCGGCAAGCGGCTCGTCGTGGTCGACGACTCGATCGTGCGCGGCAACACCCAGCGCGCCCTGGTCCGGATGTTGCGTGAGGCCGGCGCTATCGAGGTGCATGTGCGCATCGCCTCGCCGCCGGTGAAGTGGCCGTGTTTCTACGGCATCGACTTCGCCACGCCGGCCGAGCTGATCGCCAACGCCGTCGAAAACGAGGAGGAGGTGGTCGAGGCGGTCCGCCACGGCATCGGCGCCGACTCGCTCGGCTACATCTCGCAGCACGGCATGGTGGCGGCGACCGAGCAGCCCGCGTCACGGCTGTGCACCGCCTGCTTCGACGGCAAGTACCCGATCGAGCTGCCGGGCGAGACGGCATTGGGCAAGAACGTCATCGAGCAGATGCTGGCGACCGCAGCCCGCACCGGTATTCCGCTGAAGGCCGATAACGACAACGCGTCGGCCCTGCGGCGACCCTGAAATCTACTGCGGCTCAGCCGAACTGAATCTGAGCAGGTGACGTTTGCCATCGGTTGACGCGGTTCCGTCTTCCTCCAGGGCAGCGACCACCGAATCGCGGTAGCGGGTCAATCCTCCCTCGGGCGGCGGGATGACGGCATTGACGTCGTGGTTGTACATCACCGCATCGCATTCCAGTGACTCCACCAGCGGCCGCGCCAGTCCCGACGCGATGGGTGTCACCAGACCCACCCACCAACTGGCGATCGTCGGAGTGAGAAACGGCAGCACGACGATGATTCGGCGCCGGAGGCCCGCGACGTCGGCGTAGACCTGCATGGCCTCGCCGTACTCCATGACGTCAGGACCGCCGACGTCCCACGTCCGTGACGACGGCACCTCGGCGGTGGCGGCTCCCGCGAGGTAGTGAACCGCGTCGTCGATGGAGATCGGCTGGATCTTGTTACGCACCCACTTGGGTGTCGTCATCGCAGGCAGCCGGTCGGTCAGGTGGCGGATCATCTCGAAGGACGCCGACCCGGAGCCGATGACGATGCCCGCCTGCAGCACCACGGTCTCAATACCCGAGTCGATGAGGATCTCGCCGACCTCCGTGCGCGAGGCGAGGTGCCGGGACAACGGAGTGTCTTCCGGGTGCAGACCGCTCAGGTACACCAGCCGACGCACCCCTGCCTTTTGCGCGGCTTCCACCACATTGCGCGCCGATTGCCTCTCCTCGGCGACGAAGTCTTTTGACGTGCCCATCGAATGCACCAGGTAGTAGACGACGTCGACGCCCGCAAAGGCCTCGGTCAGCGACTGGGGATCGGTCAAGTCGCCGCGGACCACCTCGACTTCGTCATGCCACGGCACCTTCGCGAGATTGTCGGGATTGCGCGCCATCGCCCGCACCGTCAGGCCCGCCTCCAGGAGTCGCGGCACCAACCGGCCGCCGATGTAGCCGGTCGCGCCCGTCACCAAGCAGCGGATCTCCTCGCCCACAGAACCTCCATCCGTCGTGCCCCATGAGTAATTCGGAGCCACTCGCCGGGCGGATGACCATTTCGGGCCTTAGGCAAACCCGCAGCCAGGATCGGGCTGGTCGTCGGACAGCGGCGCCCCCGCCGGATCGATGTAGAGAACCTGCAACACCAGGGGCCCGGGCCCGAGGTTGCGGCCGATGTGCACGTAGTCGGGGCCGCCCTTCTCCGCGATGCTCTGGCCGGCCAGGTAGAGGCCGTCCATCGAGCAGTCGGCCCGGTAATGCATCAGGGTGCCCTCCTTGACGACACCGAACAGCTGACCGTCGTGCGAGTGCCAGCCGGTGCTGCCGCCAGGGGCGATGGTGATCTCGCGGAACACGTAGTCCTTGCCGTCGTCGGTCGTTTGCCACAGGACGGTGCCGTCGGTGTCTCGCGCCGGAGTGCCGGCCGCGGTGCCGGGCGGGCCGACGGACACGGCGGTGATTGCGGCGGCGGCCAGCGCAAATGAGCGAATCGGGGTCACGGACGGCTACGTTGTCATACCGTCGTCGATCGTGCTCGATGTCGGCCAGGAAACGTTCAGCGGCCGGCGCATACCGTGCAGTGGCCCAGCCCGGTAGATTTGGTCGCGATGACGGATCACGCCGCACAACACGGCATCTCCTACGCATCGGCCGGGGTGGACATCGAAGCAGGTGACCGCGCCGTCGAACTGTTCAAACCGTGGGCGAGCAAGGCGACCCGACCCGAGGTGCGTGGCGGCCTGGGCGGCTTCGCGGGCCTGTTCGCGCTGCGTGGCGGGTACCGCGAGCCGGTGCTCGCCGCATCGACGGACGGCGTAGGCACCAAGCTGGCCGTGGCGCAGGCCATGGACAAGCACGACACCGTCGGCCTCGACCTCGTCGCGATGGTCGTCGACGATCTGGTGGTGTGTGGCGCCGAGCCGCTGTTCCTTCAGGACTACATCGCCGTCGGCCGCACGGTTCCCGAGCGGGTGAGCGAACTGGTGTCCGGCATCGCGAACGGCTGTGTGATCGCCGGGTGCGCTCTGCTCGGCGGGGAGACCGCCGAACATCCCGGGCTGATGGCGCCCGACCACTACGACATCTCTGCGACGGGCGTCGGTGTGGTGGAAGCCGACGACGTGCTGGGTCCCGACCGGGTCAAGCCGGGCGACGTGATCATCGGCATGGGATCCACCGGCCTGCACTCGAACGGCTACTCGTTGGCACGTCATGTGCTGCTGGAGATCGACCGGATGAACCTGGCCGGACACGTCGAGGAATTCGGCCGCACGCTGGGCGAGGAGCTACTGGAGCCGACGCGCATCTATGCCAAGGACTGCCTGGCGCTGGCCGCCGAAACTCAGGTGCGGACGTTCTGCCACGTCACCGGCGGCGGATTGGCGGGCAATCTGGAGCGGGTGATTCCGCCCGGTCTGGCGGCCGAGGTCGATCGCGGGACGTGGACGCCGGCACCGGTGTTCGGCATGATCGCCCAGCGCGGTCGCGTCGACCGTGTCGAGATGGAGAAGACGTTCAACATGGGCGTCGGCATGATCGCCGTCGTCGCTCCCGAGGACACCGACCGGGCTCTGGCGATCCTCACCGCACGCCATTTGAACTGCTGGATTCTCGGCACTGTGAAAAAGGGCAGCAAAGAAGGCCCACGAGCCGAGCTCGTAGGTCAGCACCCTCGCTTTTAAGGAAAAAGGCGCCTATCGGCGCCAGTCGTCCTCTGGTACCCACTCGTCGTCGGCGAGCCCGCCTGCGCCGTTTCGGTCGTCGGTATCGGTCGCTTCCGACCCGGCCAGCTCTTGCTGGAGCCGCTCGAAATCGGTCTGCGGTGAGCTGTATTTGAGCTCACGAGCAACCTTGGTCTGCTTTGCCTTAGCCCGGCCGCGGCCCATGGGGGGACCCCCTCGCGCAATAACGGAGCGGCCCAATAAGAAGGCGGCTCCGATCTGTGTGTGTGTTTATTGTCCTGCCAACACTTTACCGTGCCCGTCCGCGCTGCGCTGGCAGGCCCTTCTGACCGCGTATCGGCTCACCGCGCTCCGCCCCGCAGTCGCTCGACGGCCAGCCGCCCCGCGCCGGTGACCTCGGCGGCGGGCATCGAGTCCGCGTCGACCACTGCGGGGACCTCGACTTCACCGCCGGTCGTCAATGTTGTGTCGACGGGCAGCCCCCGCTTGAGTATCGCCAGCGCGACGGGGCCGAGGTCGACGTGGTCGACGACGGTGCCGAGTCGGCCGACCGCACGGCCGCCCGCGAGTACCGGATCGCCCGTCGACGGCCGATCCGTGGACCCGTCGAGATGCAGCAGCACCATCATTCGGGGCGGTTTGCCCAGGTTATGGACTCGCGCGACTGTCTCCTGCCCGCGATAGCAGCCCTTGTCCAGATGCACCGCGCTGCCGATCCAGCCCACCTCGTGCGGGATGGTCCGCTCGTCGGTGTCGACCCCGAGGCGCGGCCGCAGCGCGACCACGCGATGTGCTTCGTAGGCCCAGACCCCGGCGCGCCTGACGCCTGCCGCGGTCAGCCGGTCCAGCCGGTCGGCGGCCTGCGTGCGCCCTACGACGAGGTCAAGCTCGATGCCCGGCCCGTTGATCCGGCGAACGAATCCGCCGTCCGGCAGGGCCGTCGCCGTGTTTTCAGCCGGTAGCGAATCGACGCCCAGAGCGGCGAGCACCCGCTCGTCGGCCAGCCGCGGGCCGAGTAGCGACAACACGGCCATGTCGACCGGCTCGATCACCACGTCGGCCCAGAACACCATCCTGCGCAGGAACGCCAGCAACGGCTCTGCGCGCCACGGTTCGGTGTCCAGGTAGGTGACGTCGCCGAGCTCAGTCTGTATCCAGTGATCTTCGACACGACCCTGCCCGTCGAGGCTCAAATTCTGCGTGACCGCACCGTCGGGCAGATCGCTGACATGCTGCGAGGAAATGCTGTGCAACCAGCTCTTGCGGCCGCTGCCCGACAACTCGAGCACCGCGCGATGCGAGCGGTCCACGACCACGGCCTCGTCAATGGCGGCGCGCTGCTCACCGAACGGGTCGCCGTAGTGCCAGACGGCGCCGGCGTCGGGCCCCGATTCAGGGGCGGGAACTGCTGACATGGCTCCAACTGTACGGCGCTACGCTCTTGCCCATGGCGAGCGAACCCGGTGTTGTGGTGACGCTCGACGGGCAGTTACACGACCCGCGAACACCGCTGCTGCACGGCGACGACCTGGCCGTCGTGCGGGGCGACGGCATCTTCGAGTCGCTACTCGTGCGCGACGCGCGGCCGTGTCTGCTCGAGGCTCATCTGGGGCGGTTGACGCAGTCGGCTCGGCTGATGGAGCTGCCAGAACCCGATCTCCCGCGGTGGCGTGCTGCGGTGGCCGCCGCGGTGTCCCGGTGGACGGAGCAGGGCGGCGGCGAGGGCGTGCTGCGGCTCATTTGCAGCCGGGGCCGCGAAAGTGGCGGGGAGCCAACGGCATTCGCGATGATCGCCGCGATGCCCGGCAGGGTCGAAGCCGCGCGAAGCGACGGAGTCGCCGCCGTGACGTTGGCCCGCTGGCTGCCCGCCGAGGGGGCCGGCGACGTGCCGTGGCTGCTGGCGGGCGCCAAGACGCTGTCGTACGCGGTGAACATGGCGGCGCTGCGGCATGCCGAGCGGCAGGGCGCGGGCGATGTGATCTTCATCAGTTCGGAGGGCCGGGTTCTTGAAGGGCCGCGGTCGACGGTGGTCATCGCGATCGAGGAGGACGGACGACCTTGTCTCCTGACCCCGCCGCCGTGGTATCCGATTTTGCGGGGCACCACCCAGCAGGCGCTGTTCGAGGTGGCGCGCAACAAGGGCTATGACTGTGACTACCGCGCCCTGCAGCCCGGCGATCTGTTCGCCGCACAAGGGGTTTGGCTGGTATCGAGCATCACCCTCGCGGCTCGGGTGCACACCCTCGACGGCAGGGCGCTGCCGCCTTCTCCGATGGCCGCGGAGCTCACCGAGCTCGTCGACGCCGCCATCGTCAGCGATCGGTGAGCCCCACATAGCGCGAGCCGCCACCGGCTGTCGGCAATCTTTATGTAGTAGCGCTGGACCCGTTCCCTCTGGCTCTTGTAGCAAACCACGCCAATAGCATCGGTCGCCGGTTGACAACTACCCCGTTCGCCGGGTCGGCCGACCGCGGGGCCGCGACATCGTCACATCCAAGCCCGTAGCGGTCGTGTCGACGGATGGTCGTCGGCCATTTCGAGCGCTGATCTCGCTGTCAGTCAGGTGATTGAGCAAAGGTTGACCTGCGCGTAAGTGGTGCCAATTTAACCCGCACATGTGTAAATTTGGCTATCGGGGGAAGACATGGGGATGGGCGACGAGAGCGAGGATCAGTCGGCGGTCGCAATTGTGATCGTGGACCGTCAGGCGGTCGTCCATGCGGGCATTCGCTTCTGGCTCGCGGGCAGCGACCCTGAAATCAAGATCGTCGGCAACTTTTCTGATCCAACCCAGTTCAGGTCCGTCTACCCGACGGCGACATCGGCTGTTGACGTCGTCCTGTGTGCACTCGAGTACGACGGTCACGGTCCAGATTTCGACATGCTGCGTGAGATCTGCCGTCTTGGACATCGCGTCATCGTCTACTCCCACCACGTAACCGACGAGGTGATTCTGACCTGCCTCGACGTCGGGGCACTGACCTACGTGGCCAAGTCTGAAAATGAGAATCACCTGCGCGAGGCGATCTATGCCGCTCGCTCGCATACGCCCTACGTCGGCCCACGAATGGCCAGGGCACTCCTCAATGACAGGACGGTGGGCCGACCACATCTGAGCAAGCGAGAGAGAGAAGTGCTCGTAGCGTGGTTTCAGACCGAGAACAAGGAGTTGGTCGGTAGGCGGCTCTTCATCGAGCCTTCAACCGTGCGCACTCACCTTCAGCGTGTCCGGGCGAAGTACGCCTCCGTCGGCCGACCTGCACCCACCAAGGCGGCCTTGATAGCGAGGGCGGTGCAGGACGGGATCCTGAGCATCGACGACCTGTGATTCGCGGCTCAACATCGCATCCGTTGAACGCGCGCGAGCGCCGTGAGCAAGTCTCCCTAGCCTCGGCCTCGCGGTAGCCATCGACGCTCAGACGGGTTTCTAGCAAAACTAAGGGGTGTCCCCCGAGCGTGCTAATGCGGTGTCGTCCGAACGTGTGAACAACGTGTCGAACAATCAGTTGAAACCGGCATCGCGCGGGCACGGGCTGACCGTTGCTGGTTACGGAATGAACGGCGCTGCATTAACGTCGCCCGAACGGGGACGGTTTTCAGCAAAGTCTTTGCGCCGGCGAGGGGAGGCATCTGATGCTTCAAGAAGCAACGCCGCTCGGATCAGGTGGGGGGGCCCGTATCCTAGCGCCAACGGCGTTCATCGCAGTGAAGCAGGATCAAATACCGAGGCCACCCAAAAGGCGTCGCGTCGTTGTGGCCTGGATTGTGGCAGCGGGTGTGGGTCTCAGCGCGGCGCTGTACCCACTCCCCAGTGGCTTGCAGCTGCTCAAGCTGTTCCCGCCGGAAGCTCAGGCGACAGAGCCGAGTCAGATGGAATTCGGCTCAGGCAAATTGAAGGTGTTGGCTGCGGCGGACCTGACGGCTTTCAACGGTGCCGAAATATCCGACTTGGTAGCTCTCATTGGGTTGCTCGACAATTTCCCGGAGCTGCCGGTCGATACATTGCTCGACGTTGTGGAGACATATGGTTTACCGGGCGCGGTGACGTTGCTAGGGTCTCTCCTGCCCAGCCTCCCCGTTAACTCGGGTGGTGGATTTGCGCTCGCCCCATCGGGGGGTGGAAGCACTTCCGTGCTACCGGTCTTGGTGCGGCTACTTGAGTACCTCAAGCATGCACCGCCAATAGCAGTGGGCGCGTTGTCGGCTGTCGTCACGGATGTGTTGCCGGCAGTGCTGCAGTCGCTTGGTATCTCGCTCGCTCCAGCCCCAACGGTTGCGCAGGAAGAAGTCAACGAGGTTCCCGAAGCTTCGTCTGCCGCGCTCGCGGTAGCGCCTAATCCCGACCCGCCTGAAGCTCTTGCCTCTACCGCCCCGGAACATTCTGCTTCGGCACCCACCCCGGATCCGTCCTCTGCACCGACCCCGGAACCCCAACCCGCCCATCCTCAAGTCGTCCAAGTTGCCGAATCCACCAGTTCGGCATCGGCGGTAACCAACGATGGCTTGCTTTCGTCTGAATCGTCTTCGAACAGCGCCGGGGTAGGAAGCACGTCAGGCGCATTGAACGGCATGTCGGCAGGTGCCTCGAACGAAAGCACAGCCGGTGGCGGGGGCTCGGGCGGGAGTACTTCAGTCAGTGCTGACCCGGGAGGCGACGGCTCAGCCGGCGGCAGTACCACCGGCGGAGACGGATCAGGCGGCGCGGAGTCGACAGGAAGCCCAGGTTCAGGCGGCGAATAACCTGCCGCACCCGCGGCTCTGCCGACGTCATCGCATAACGGAGATTCAGTTTCAAAGCACGACGGCCTTTTGGGGACCAAATGCCCGCATGGAGAGCGACACCACACTTGGGACTGGAGGTCGGATGATGTGCGGCATCATCGCTTGCCGGACCGGCGCGCCCGCCGTCGACTACCTGCTGACGGCGCTGCGCCGGCTCGAGTACCGCGGATACGACTCGGTCGGTATCGCTGTTCGAACGACGAGCGGGGACGTCGCGCGGCTACGAAGCATCGAACGCATCGGGGCTTTAGAGCGGCAGGTGCGCGATTGGGCAGGGCCTGATTTCGCCGGGGTCGGTATCGGTCACACCCGGTGGGCAACCCACGGTTCGGTCACCGAGACCAACGCGCATCCGCACAACGACTGTACGGGGCGAATAAGCCTCGCGCACAACGGAACCGTGGAGAATGCCCTTCAATTACGGACGTCCCTCGCGGGAGCTGGTCACACATTCGCATCGTCCGTCGACAGCGAAGTGCTCGCCCACCTGATTGAGGATCAACTCGAACTCTGCGGCGATCTGCTTCGTGCATCGCAGACAGCTCTGGCTGCTGTCGAAGGCTCGTGGGGGCTCGCTGTCCTGGAGCAATCGACCGGCCGCGTAGTCGTTGCCGCTCAACACTCGCCGTTGCTGATCGCGCGCACCGAGCAAGGTGACTTCGCGGCCAGCGACATCGCAGCCATAGCGGAGTGGGCCGACGAATTCCGGGTCCTCGAGGACGGCGAAGTCATCGAGCTGAGCAGTCCCGACTTGCCCAACCATGACGGCGGCCATGAGGTAACGACCATGCCTCCGTATAGTTGGCGGGGCATCGACACCGAACTGAATGGCCACTGCGACTACATGGCCAAAGAAATCGACGAGCAGCCCGCCGCCGCGGCCCGGGTACTCGACGAATTCGGCGACGGTGTCGCCAACGGCACTCTTTGGGCCAATCTCGGATTGGCACCATTCGACCGCGTCCAAGTGGTCGGCTGCGGAACATCGCTCAACGCAGGGCGGGTAATCGGCAACGTAGTCCAGAGCATCGGCGGCCTGCCGGTTAGGCACTGTGTCGCCAGCGAAGCCGCCACCGACATTCCGGAACCCCGGACGCTTTGCTTAGCGATAAGTCAGTCGGGTGAGACCGCAGATGTATTGCATGCACTCGCATTCCGCATGGCGCAGAAGTCCGCCGTACTCGCCCTGACCAACAACGCACATTCCAGCGTGGCCCGCCGAGCGGACGCCTTGATACCCTGCGTCGCCGGTCCCGAGATCAGCGTGGCGGCGACCAAAACCTTCGTGTGCCAGATTATTGCCGGTGTCGCGGTGATGATTTCGGCGCTCGTTGCCACATGCAGGATCTCGGCGGCAGAGGCCGCACGTCTCGCCGACGAACTTCGACGAATTCCGGATCAGCTCGCCGCAGCGGGAGCGGTCGCCAAGACCGTGATACCGCCGCTCGTTGAAGAACTAACGGAAGCAAGCGGTTTCATCTTCATTGCAAGGGGCTCCGGGCTGCCGTACGCCGCCGAGGGTGCGCTCAAGCTAAAGGAGCTGAGCTACCGTTGGGCGGAAGATTACCCGGCGGGCGAGCTCAAGCACGGACCGCTTGCGCTGGTGGGCACTGAAACCCCCGTGGTCGTCATAGACAATACCGATCCGAAATTGGGCACCAACATCGCCGAAGTAGAAGCGCGCGGTGGCCGCATCATCCGGATCGGTCCGCCGGGTAGCACCGTTCCCGTCATAGGTTGCCCCCTCGCCCCATGGGGGCCTATCGAGAGCACCGTTCCGCTGCAGATCCTTGCGCGAACGCTCGCGCTCGCGCTGGGGCACGACGTCGATAAACCCCGCAACCTGGCCAAGTCCGTGACGGTGGAGTGACACGATGCGTTCGCGGTCCAATGGGGCGCCACGTCACCGCGCGATGGTCAACGACTTCGGGAAATCTCGATTCACCCTCGGGGGCAACCAGACAGTACTGAATCCCGCTCCGGGACCGGTGTTCTACGACCGGACGGGAAAGCGTCTGTACTATTTCATCGCCAGCGTACTTGTCATCGCGGTGGTCGTTGCGGTCCTACCGGTCAGGGTGAGCCCCATGGTGTTTGATCCGGTATGGCACGTTCCGATGAGCAATGACAGCGGGTATCCGCGGCGATTGCTTTCGACGGGGGATCCACAGCATGCTCCCGTACTCGGCGACGAGGACGTAGACGTCTTCAGTCGCGTAGTGCGGGTCGACCGCCAGAGCGACGACCCGAATCCGGGCGCTTCACGATGGCGCCTCGTTGATCCGTTCACTAACGAACTCTATCGAGTCGCCGACGACGACGACATGGCTCGAATCGGCAACAGTCCCTACGCGATAGACCATTTCGGCCGGCCGGCAGACCGCCAACTCGTGCTGACCTTCGACGATGGGCCCGATGCGAAATTCACTCCTCAAGTGCTCGACATCCTGTCGCGCGAGCACGTCCCGGCAACGTTTTTCTCGATCGGTTCGAACATCGTTCAGCACCCAGACATATTCAAGAGAATCATCCGCGAGGGCCATATGGCCGGCAACCACACCATGTACCACATCGATTTCGATGGACATGGCGATTTCCGGAATCGCGAGGAGCTCATCGCTACCGACCGGGTCATGCGTGCCACCACGGCATACGGCAGCAGGCTCTTTCGTATTCCAAAAGGGGATCCGGACCACAACCCGTTGGCGCTTTTGCAGGCGCAGCAACTCGGTTACTTTGCAGTCGATCAGGATGTCGACACGCTGGATTGGAAGGCTCCCGTCGGGACCGACATCGCCGTTCCTCCACTCGACGGGCGCGGCCACGTGATCCTTCTCCACGACGGCGGAGGGGCCGATCGGACCGCCACGATACGTCTGCTCGAAAAGCTCATCGCAGAAGCGAAGAGTCAGGGATACGCTTTCACGACACTGGCACCGCTCCTGCCCAAGCAATACTTGCCGATGCACGGTGTGCGAACGTATCCCGCCGATCAGGCCACCTTCCGCGCATTGCAATTGGTTCACCGGATTCCGAGCACCATCCTGGGATTTCTATTTTGGCTGGGAATGGGCTCGCTGACGATCATGTCATTCCTTTACTTGGTGTTGGCACTGATAAGTCAATATCGGCAGAACCGCTTGCGGTGGCCGGACTATCCTGATTCGAAATTACCGTTCGTGAGTGTGGTGTTAGCGGCATACAACGAAGAAAAAGTGATACGACGAACGCTGTGCGAACTCCGTAGAAGTGATTATCCGCGGACAAGGTTCGAAGTAATCGCAGTGGACGACGGATCCAAGGACAAAACGTTGTCTATCTTGCAAGAATACGCGAGCGAGTGGCCGCAGCTTCGCGTCGTCAACCAGGAAAACAGCGGAAAGTCATCCGCTATCAACAACGGGGTCAACCACGCTTGTAGTGCCTCGACCGTCATCGTGACAATGGACGCGGACACCCTCTTCAGAAAAGATACGATACGTATGCTGGCGCGGCACTTTGTGAGCAACAAACGAGGTGTCCGTATCGGAGCCGTCGCGGGACATGTAAAGGTTGGCAATCGCTGCAACATCCTGACCGCATGGCAAAGCCTGGAGTACATCTCAGGCATCTGCGTAACGCGGATGGCGGAGCGCGTACTCCATGCGATATCGATCGTTCCCGGCGCATGCTCTGCGTGGAGCCGTAAAGCGTTCGAAGACATCGGGGGATTCTGCGAGGACACGATGGCCGAGGATTGCGATGCGACGCTGGCTCTGCAACGGCGCGGCTACATGATCCTGCAGGAAAACAACGCCATAGCCGACACCGAAGCGCCGGAGACGATTCGTGCACTCGCGAAGCAACGAAAGCGTTGGACATACGGCAATATTCAGGCCCTGTGGAAACACCGGGCCATGCTGTTTCGGCCCCGATACGGCGTCCTGGGACTCGTGGCGCTGCCGTACGCCGCGCTATCCCTCCTGGTGCCACTCCTCTTCATGCCTTTGACCTTCGTCGCCGCAGGCATGAGTGTGGCCGCGGGCAACTGGCACAGCATTGCCTGGTATGCCGCCTTCGTAGCGGCGGTACACATGATCATTTCGCTCACCGCGGTCGTGATGGCTCGCGAGCGGCTCTGGCATCTGCTGGTCGTGCCGATATACCGCTTGATCTACGAGCCGTTGAGGGCGTACCTGCTTTACGCCTCGGCCTACCGCGCGATCAAGGGCACCATCGTGCAGTGGGACAAGCTGGAGCGCACCAACACCGTCCGCGTCCACCCTGACGGGGGTATTCCTTCGGCCCCACTCAACATTCCAGATTTCTACCCGGCGCCACCCCAAGCAACCTGCTCATCCGCAAATAGGCGTCCACCCGGCTCTGCACCTGCGATGGATTATTACCGTCGCACTCGAGCGCGCCATTGAACGCCCGGACGGTCTCACCGAACCCCATGTCGCGGACCATCGCATCATGTGGCGTGGCTGCAGCCGAAGCTGCCTGGGTGGTCCAGAACCACAGCGCCGTTCGCCACGCCAGCACCGGATCATGTTCGAGCAGCGCGGGATTCGCGAGTAGGTCGACACCAAGCGCGTCACCCGCGTCGCGATAGTTGTAGTTCCAGCTCAGCTGCGCCGGACCACGGCCGAAATAAGCGTCCTTGCCTGCCGGACAACCAAAGGACATCTCCGCGTCACAGTAGGTACTGCGCATGTGGGCGTCTTCTTCGATCAATGTCAGGCCGCCTGTCTCGTGGTAGACGTTGCCGAAGAAAGCGGCCGCCTCGCGTTTGCGGGTGGTGTCGTCACCAGTCGCGGCGAAGGATGGATAGGAAGTCAGGGCCGCGACGAAGTCGTCGTAGCTGTAGAAGGGGTTGCGGTTGGGGAACGCCTTATCGAACTGCTCGCGACTGACGACGAACGCGGTCGTCGGCTCGGCGTCGGCAGGCGGGTACATCGGCTCGGCGGTCGTGACGCGGTGGAACACCAGCAGGACCAGCGCTGCCAGCAGGGCGACGATCGAGGCGATAGTGATCCGGGTCAAAAGAGTCCTCGCGCCCGACGGTGCGGAACCGTGGCGAAGCGGTCGGATCGGGACGAGGACCCGGTCGACACTTCGAACCGCATGATTATGTATAGCCCTATCTGCCTCCGGGCAATCGGGACACGGACAAGACGCGGTTCGCGGTGCAGAACTCGTTGCGTGGCAGTCGAACAAGCTGGTCATGGCGCAGTCGATACGCCGTCACGGTTGGCTGGCTCGCGCCACCCCGGCAAAGCGCGTCGACCCTGGCACCAACCGTGACGTGCCGCAGCCGTCGTCGGGGCTTGTCAGCCGACCGAGAAATAACTAGCAGCCCGGTCAGGGTCAGTGGTAATTTCGGCCGTACACAGGGAAGGAGGTGGTCCGAGAAATTGATTGACTTATGGACATGTGAGGTGGCTGCGAGCTAGCAGCGCCGGGGAAGTCACCTGCGCGCGCTGGCGAATTCCCCGCAGTCACCCGGCCCCCGAGCCCCTCGGTTTTGTCCGACCAGGAACAGCGGCTCGGGGGCCGACCCATATCCAGGGCCGGATCACGTTCTGGATCTCGGCGTCCCTTCATGAGAATCTCCGGCGACACAGTCCTGCATCTCCTCGGCCGCCGACGCGCTTCAAGACGACGGCACGTTGACCACCCCGCAGACCAAGTGACCCGCCGAGGCGGGAAAGGCTTCTCTCTTCCGCTAGCCGGCATCCGGGCCGGGCGCCAGCGACGCACAGGCCTGCGTGGCCATGTGCCAAGTGGCCTCGTCGGTGCCGGGCGGAGGACCCGCGACCGGCCCGGGCGGAGCCGAAACGCCGTGGTCGTGAAGACAACTCGCATATGAACCATGCCCACTGGGCGCCGGCGACTGCGTCGACGACTCCTCGGACGGGGTTTCGTTCGACGAACACCCCGCGATGATGACCGCCGCGGCGAGCACCGCGGCCAACCGAACCCTGCGCATCAGCCGACGAACCTCGTCAGCCGGGCCGACAGATGCGGCACCAGGCCGCCGTCGGCGTCAACGCGCTCCTCCACGTAAGCCAAATCGCCCCCTTCGACAATGCCGTACAACCGCTTCGCGCCACCGACCAGCATCCCGGACTTGCTGCGCGCCAGAGCGTCGGTGACCAGTTCCCACGAGGATTGACTGCGCGGCTGGCCGTAGAACAGCTCGACATAGCCCGCGGAGTGCGCCAGCAGCAGTTCGATCGCCTGCGATTCGGCCGGATCGTTCGGATCGTCGACGAACCGCCAGTAGCCCGATTCCCGCAGGCCGGGCCGTTCGTATTCGCCCGACTCGGTCAGCCGCCACGACCGCGCTTCCCAGATCAGGTAGTCGCCGCCGTCGTGGGCCACCACGATCTGCTGGCCGAACCGATAGTCGCCCTTGGCTGCTCGGCCCTCGCCCTCGCCGCGCCACACCCCGACCAGCGGCAGCAGAGCAAGCAGCGCATCGTTCAGGTTCGCGCCTTCGCGCAGGTTCGCGGTGTCGGCGGGGGCAGGCAGGTCGGAGAACACCGGGATGTTTCGCGCGGCCGTCACCTTGGCCCGCTCGGCGGCGGCCGCAACCGCCCGGTCGCCCGAACCACCGGCGACGGAGCCTTCGTCCGAAGTCACGATTCGTCGGTAATGAGTCGATACAGCGCATAGAGCGCGAACCAAGTGATGACCACGACGGTCGCCACAAGCAGGAGTTCGTAGATCAACACCACGGCAGCGAGTCTAGTCCGCGACCGTCGGCTCGTACCTGCGCCGCCTTCGTCGTCAGGCGAGGTTCGATTGCCCGACTCCTCGTCGGCTCGTACCTGCGCCGCCTTCGTCGTCAGGCGACCTTGACGTCGACCTCGTGGATCCCTGCGCCCGACGGTGCGACGCTCGCGTCGCCGTTGCCCGCGGGGGACAGCGCACGCAGCGTCCACGTGCCGGGTGCGGCGAAGAACCGGAAGTCACCGGTGGCCGACGCGACGACCTCGGCGGTGAACTCGTCAGACGAGTCCAGCAGCCGCACGAACGCGCCTCCGACGGTCTGACCGGAGCCGTCGACGACGCGACCGGTGATCACCGTTTCCTTTTCCAGGTCAACGCCGGCCGGCAGCGTCTGTCCTTGCTTCGGTGCAGAGCACATATCAACTTCCCAACTCAATCGGGGCCCCCACCAGGGAGCCGTATTCCGTCCAACTGCCGTCGTAATTCTTGACGTTCTTGTGGCCGAGGATCTCCTGCAGCACGAACCAGGTGTGCGACGAGCGCTCACCGATGCGGCAGTAGGCGATGGTTTCCTTCTCGCCGTCCAGTCCGGCCTCGGCGTACAGCGTGGCCAGGTCGTCATCGGACTTGAAGGTGCCGTCCTCGTTGGCTGCCTTGCTCCACGGAACGTTGATGGCGCTGGGGATGTGGCCCGGCCGCTGGCTCTGTTCCTGCGGCAGATGCGCTGGGGCGAGGATCTTGCCCGAGAACTCGTCGGGCGAACGCACGTCGACGAGGTTCTTGTCGCCGATGGCCTTGATGACCTCGTCGCGGAATGCGCGGATGCTGTTGTCGGGCTGCTTGGCGGTGTAGCTGGTCGCCGCGCGGTTCACCGCATCGGTGGAAAGCGACTTGCCGTCGAGCTCCCACTTCTTGCGACCACCGTCGAGAAGCTTGACCTGGTCGTGGCCGTAGAGCTTGAAGTACCAGTACGCGTATGCGGCGAACCAGTTGTTGTTGCCGCCATACAGGATCACGGTGTCGTCGTTTGCGATGCCGCGGTCGGACAACAGCTTCGAGAACTGCTGTGCGTCAACGAAATCGCGCTTGACCGGATCTTGCAGGTCGGTCTTCCAGTCCAGCTTTACGGCGCCTGCGATGTGTCCGCCGTCGTAGGCGGAGGTGTCTTCGTCTACCTCGACGAAGACGGTGTTCGACGCGTCGAGATTGCTCTCGGCCCAGTCGGCTGAGACCAGGACGTCGGAGCGAGCCATGGCGAAAATCCTTTCGGTTGCTTGATATTGGAGGTCTTACGCGGGGGCGGCGGAGCGACGGAGCCGCGCCACCAGGGGGTAGAGCTGACAGCCGAGACAGATGGCGAAGGCCGCGTTGAGGAACGCGGCGACCAAGGCGAAGCCGGTGGCGATCAACCCGAGCGTGCCGAGCCCCGCCGCAAACCCGGCGCTGCCGACAACGGCGAAGACGAATCCGACCAGCTGGGCGAACTTCAGCGGCGGCACCGGCTCCTTCTCCGTGACAGGTGCGAGCCGGGGCGCAACGAGCTTCGCGAAGATGAGCCCATAGGGATGTTTCCGCGGCCCGCCGACCGCACCGATCGCGAAGATCGCAGCCTGCACGCCGAGGATCACTGCGGCGGCGACGAGGCTGATGCTGGAGACGATCAGCGTGATCACCAGCACCGCCGTCGTGACCCATGCGGCGAAGCGGGGTCCCCGAACGTCGACTTGGTCGACCGGTGCATTGGTCTTGGTGGGCGATCCCATCGAAGTCACACTCCTGTGTTGCGTTGGTAGGGCTGGGTGCGAGCAGGCCTCATCGGACTGCTCAGAGCGAGCGCGCTAGGTCGCGCGTCTGCGCTCAGCAGCTACGACAACAACAACAGGAACCCGCGACGCGGCACAGATCTACTGCGCGGCGCTTGGTGAGCAACACCAACAGGCGGGCGGACACGCCGGCCAGCTTACCCAATGACATGGTGATCAAGCCAACAGCGGGTCGAGCGCGGACCGCAGGTCAGCGGCGGTCGGAACGCCGGCGGCCCGGTATCGCTGCCGGCCGTCCGCGTCGAAGATGAAGGTCGTAGGCAAGGACAGCACCGAAAGGCGCCGGGCCGCGTCGGGATTGGCGTCCATGTCGATCTCCACATGTGCCACCTGGGGCAGCTCCTTGCACACCTCGTCGACGACCCGCCGAACCCCGGCACACGGTCCGCACCATGCCGCGCTGAAATGCACGACGGTCGGCCCGGTGCCGGACAAGCCCAGGTCGGAGGTGTCGACGACCGTTGAGCCGGCTGACACTGCGGTGTCCTTCAGCCCGGCACGCAGGGCGATCAACCTGTTGATCACATAGGCCGCCCCGAACGCCGCGATGAGCACGGCGATGACCGCGACAACTGAAGTGCTCATGACTGTGTGAACTCATCCAGCGTGATGGTTACTCCCTCGGCGATGCCCTCGACGATAACGTCGGATCCGCGGGCGCCTTCGGTGGTCGGAGCGATACCGAAGGGCAACTTCAGCCCGGGCAGGGTGGTGGTGAACGCGGCGAGCACGGCAGGCGTCTTGTCCTCGGGCACCTGCTGGTCCGCGGTGCCCGCCCCGGTGAGCACGCCCGTCGCGGTGAATACGAGCGTCGTCTGATCCGGGCCCGCGACGGAGAGGTCCACCGAGACGCTGACCCTCTTGTCGAAGCCGGCCGCGGTGGGCGTGCCGGTGAAGACCAGCCCTTTGTTGCCCGAGATGCCTGATTCCGTCGTGCCGCCGGTGGCGTTGTTGGCTTCCTTGAGCGGCGTCTCCACCAGCAGATCGGGGATGCCCATGAAGCGGCCCAGGTGGGTGGAGTCGATGATCGTGCGGCTCTCGACCTTGCCTACCGGTAGTTCGGTACTCGCATCGAGCAGCCAGGAATCCTTCGGGACGCCGATCGAATACAGGGTGGCCTCATAGGACACCTTGCCCGCAACCGGGTGATCCACGCCATTCGCACGGATCTCGATCTGGTCGTAGTGCCGGTCTCTGGCCTGGGTGATGAACGGAAAGCCGATGATGCCCACCCATGGGTCGAATGTCAGCTTCGCTTCGTCGCGAACCGCTCTGGCCAGGCGATATTCGGCGTAGATGGCCGCCCCGAAGTCGACGCCTACCGCCGCGACCACGACCGCGGTCACAGCGGATATCGCCCCGATCACCAGCTTGCGCACCCGGACATTCTGGCCCACCGGAGCAAGGCCACCCTGCTCGGCGCGGCTAATCGGCAGGTATCGGGTTATCGTTAGTCCACCGGTAACGCCCAGATGTCCACTACGAATCTGCGAGGTATCCACAGACAGCGATGTCCGTCAATATCTGCCCGGCACGCTGGAGGGCCCGTTGGATCTACTGCTGTTAACCGCAGACCCGCATCCTGAGTCGGTGCTGCCCTCATTGTCGCTGCTCGCTCATAACGTGCGCACAGCGCCCACCGAGGTGGCCTCGTTGCTGGAGGCCGGCAGCGCAGACGTCGCGATCGTCGACGCGCGCACGGACCTGGCGGCCGCCCGCGGACTGTGCCGGCTGCTCGGTACGACCGGCACTTCGGCTCCCGTTGTCGCTGTCGTCAACGAGGGTGGCCTGGTAGCGGTCAACATGGAATGGGGGCTCGACGAGATTCTGCTGCCGAGCACCGGCCCCGCCGAGATCGACGCACGGCTGCGCCTCCTCGTGGGCCGCCGCGGCGGTGCCGCGAGCCAGGAGAACGCAGGCAAGGTCAGTCTGGGCGAGCTCGTCATCGACGAAGGCACGTACACGGCTCGGCTGCGCGGCCGGCCGCTTGACCTCACGTACAAGGAATTCGAACTGCTGAAGTATCTGGCCCAGCACGCCGGCCGGGTGTTCACCCGCGCGCAACTTCTGCAAGAGGTGTGGGGCTACGACTTCTTCGGCGGCACCCGCACAGTCGACGTCCACGTCCGTCGGCTGCGCGCCAAGCTCGGCACCGAATACGAATCGCTCATCGGCACTGTGCGCAATGTCGGATACAAGGCGGTGCGTCCGGCCAGGGGACGCCCAACCGCTGCCGGTTCCGATGCACCCGATGACCTCGACGACGCGTACGACGCCCCCGTCGGGCTGCCGGATGAGCTGGCTGATCCACTGCGCACTCAGTGACGCCGTTGTCCTGGCGCACCGACCTCAGCGACGAGGACCAGCGCGCCATCCGGGCGCTGATCGCCGAGGCGAAGAAGGAAGACGGCATCGCCCCGGTCGGCGACCAAGTGCTGCGCGAGCTTTCCCAGCACCGCAGCCGGCACCTGCTCGCGCTCGACGGTGAAACAGTCGCGGGCTACCTCGATCTGGCACCGGCAACCGATGACGCCCCGCCGATGGCCGAACTCGTCGTCCATCCGCAGTGGCGCAGGCGCGGCATCGGATCAGCGATGGCCCGCACGGCCTTGGCCGACGGCGGCAGCGGTACCCGCATCTGGGCGCATGGCAACCTGCCGCCCGCACGGGCCACCGCGAAGGCGCTCGGGCTGACCGCCGTTCGTGAACTGCTGCAGATGCGCAGGCCGTTGCCGGGAGCAGGTTGGCCCGCGACATCAAACTCAGCTCTGCCGCCATTGAAAATCCCGGCAGGGGTGCGGATCGACACCTACCGCGGCCCGGACGACGACGCCGAACTGCTGCGCGTCAACAACGCCGCATTCGCCTGGCACCCCGAGCAAGGCGGCTGGACGACCGCCGACGTCGCCGAGCGCCGTGGCGAGCCCTGGTTCGATGCCGAGGGCTTGTTCATGGCGTTCGACGAGGAGACCGGTGCGCTGCTCGGTTTCCACTGGACGAAGGTGCACAACGAGGGTCTCGGCGAGGTGTATGTGGTGGGTGTCGACCCGGCCGCGCAGGGCCGCGGCATCGGCGCGACCCTGACGCTGATCGGGCTGCACCATCTGGCGAAGCGGCTGTCAACAAACTCCCAGCCAACGGTGATCCTTTACGTCGAGGCAGATAACTCGGCGGCGGTGAACACCTATCGACGGCTGGGTTTCGAGGTGTCCGGCATCGACGTGGCCTACGCCACCGACTAGCCGTGCAAGCTGCAAATTAGCTGAACCTGTTCACCGTTGGTTCACCTTCCATCCGTCGGGTGTCCACTGGGGCCGCATACGTTGCCGGGGAGCCTGAAGCCGTCAAGTGTCCTGAAGTGAAAGTGGGTTTATGTGAAGCTCAACAGCATTGGCAAGACGTTCGGTACGACCCTCTCGGTCGCGGCGCTCACCGCGCTGACGCTGTCCGGGTGCGGCAGCGACAACAACGCCGGAACGAGCACCTCCTCTGCGTCCGGGACCGCCTCGTCATCAGCCGACTGCGGCGGCAAGAACTCACTCACCGCTGAGGGCTCGACGGCTCAGCAGAACGCGATCGCGGAGTTCAACAAGGTCTGGGGGCAGGTCTGCCCGGGCAAGACGCTGTCGTACAACCCGACCGGTTCGGGCGCGGGCGTCGATCAGTTCCTGGCCAAGCAGGTCGACTTCGCAGGCTCCGACTCGGCGCTGAGCGCCGAGCAGGGCCCGAAGGCCGCCGAGCGCTGTGCCGGCAACCCGGCGTGGAACCTTCCTTTGGTGTTCGGCCCGGTGGCGATGGCCTTCAACGTCGAGGGTGCCGACAAGCTCGTCGTCAACGGCGACGTGCTGGCCAAGATCTTCCAGGGTCAGATCACGAAGTGGAACGATCCGGCCATCGTCGCGCTGAACTCCGGCGCGACGCTGCCCGACGCGGACATCAAGCCGATATACCGCTCGGATTCCTCGGGCACCACCGACAACTTCCAGAAATATCTAGCCGCGGCCGCACCTGCGGCGTGGACCAAGGGTGCGGGCAAGGAGTTCCAGGGCGGCGCCGGCGAAGGCGCGCAGAAGTCGTCGGGTGTCGTCCAGGCGATCCAGGCCACGCCGGGTTCGATCGGCTACGTGGAGAAGGGTTTCGCGCAGCAGGCCGGCCTGAAGATGGCCGCGATCGACAACGGAGGCGGGCCCGTCGAGCTCACCGACGAGACCACTCAGAAGGCCGTCGACACCGCCAAGTTCAAGGCCGAAGGCATGGACCTGGCCCTCGACTTGAACGCGCTGTACGCGACCAAGGAAGCCGGTGTCTACCCGCTGATGCTGGCGACCTACGAGATCGTC
>NZ_JAVHWR010000157.1:0-2683 GCF_032159565.1 Mycobacterium sp. | reverse complement strand
CCAACAGGCGATGGGCGGGCACCGGCTCGTCGGCACCCTTGATCTGAACCAACTCGGCCTCGCCCAAGGCTGCTGAGCTATCGACCAGTCGCGCGGTGGACGCGCTGAGCATCACCCCGCCTGGCGGCGCTACCGACTCCATCCGCTGCGCCAACCCGACCTGCTCACCGATCGCGGTGTAACCCAAAGCACCAGAACCGATCTCACCAGCGATTACCTGGCCGGAGTTAAGTCCCACCCGCAGCTGCAGATCAACGCCGTCGCGCTCTCGGACGTCGACGGCAAGTCGCTTCACCTCCTCCTGAACGCCCAAGGCGGCCAGACACGCGCGAATCGCGTGGTCCTCCAATGCCACTGGCGCGCCGAAGACGGCCATGATGCCGTCACCCGTGAACTTGTCCACAGTCCCGCCGTACCGCTGGACCACCGCAGCACAACGCTCAACCAACTCCGCCATGATCTCGCGCAGCCGCTCCGCGCCCACCGCGGCCGCGACGTCCATCGAACGCACCACGTCGGCGAAGAGGACCGTGACTTGCTTGTACTCAGCCGACTGGGTGGCCTGCGTGAGGGGCGTACCGCATGCGTTACAGAACTTGGAGTTCGGGGGCAGTTCTGTGCCGCATGACCCGCAGGACACTCCCGCTGCTGTCACCGCACCGCGACCGTCCCCCGTGCCGTCCACGTCAGTATCGTGTCACCGCTGGTCAACGATGTCCGTTATATCGCCATGCCATCTCGACACGAAATCTTGAAACCCTCAGATGTCGTCTACTTCGAGGCCACCCCGTGGTCGCGTACGGCCCGTTGATGACCGACCCGCGCGGCCCGCTGCTTGGTGACCCATTGCGCGAAAGCGGCGGAACTCTTTCGGCCGGTCACATACCATTCCGGGGCGACGGATCTTGATCGGGGGGTGTCCCACCGTCAGTCAGGCCCCGACATGTCCGCGGCACCGATCGATGCGGATTCACCGCCCGCCGCCAGCCAAGGCAATGATGGAGCGGCGTAAGGCCAACGGCGACAGCGGTCTCGAAGCATTGCGCGTTCTGAAACGCCGACTCTCAGACGTCGTCTACGCAGCGTTACGCGAGGACCTCGCTATCGGGACCCAGACACTCGCTGCTTGACAGAGGAGCTAGAGGCAAGCGCGTGGGGCCCGTATTTCGACGGGATGTTTCCGCCCCAGGAGGTGTCCACGTGGATTTCCTGGAAGATGACGTCGACCGGCACGAACATCGCACGAAGGCTCTGGGGCCAGCGCGAACGACTGCGCGCCGAGTACGAGGACGTGCACGGCACCGACCGGGCGCGGTGGCCGGTCCAGCATCCGGGAGTCGCCCTCGATGCGGTGCTCTCTAGTGCGCACGGGGCGTGCCTGGGGTGCCAGTGGTTCGATGAGCGAGGTCGTTTGGATGCACCACTTCGACTGGTTCGAACGAGCGTCGATATGGCCGCACCGACACCAACTCCCCAATGGCGTATTCCTCGATGGTCCACGTCGCTGGCGGGGAGGAAGGTTCGACCCGCCATGATGACAAAATACTGCCCCTACGAGCTTGTCATTAGTCACTTGTACGTGACGCGCCGACGGACGCCGTCATCAAAGTGTCAAACCGTTGATCCACTCCACAACTACGTCTCAGGCGGCGCGCTGACGTCGAACCGCTTTGGCGATCGCACGAGCATCGATGCGCATGAGTCGCAGCTGACCGCTGAGGTCGACTCGGTAACCAATGAAAAAGAGGCCCGCTGCCGAGGGATGCTCCTGGCCCCCACTCACCAGGGGAACGCCGTTGGAATCCAGGACACCCAGGTGGCCGACCAACTCGTCGAGGCCACGGCGGTAGCCGGTCGCCGCGATCACCGCATCGGGCTGTATGCGCGCACCGTCCGCCAGCACGACATCACTTTGGTCGAAGCCGACGACCGCGGCGACAATCTCGATGCGCCCGGCCCTTAGCTCCTCGACGAAGCCGTCGTCGTACGCCGGTGCTTGTTGCCGACGCACCATCGTGGTCGCGACCCCTTCGGGCGACCGTGGGAGCCCGTACCGGTCGAGGCGGCCGAACAAGATTCGCTGCATCAGCCATGCAACCTCGTCGGCTACGCGTAACGGGAGGTGGTTCAAGGCGAGCCCGGGGACATTGACGGTCACGCCCAGGAACTTGCGGGCAACAAGGTTCGGCACGGTCCGGCACGCGACCCGAACGCGCGCCGCACCGCCCTTGGCTAGCTGGTTCGCAACCTCGGAGCCTGTCACATTGGGCCCAACCACCAGAACGTCGCGGCCACGGTACGGCCTCGGGTTGCGGTAGGCGCTGGAATGAATCAGCTCACCCGCGTATCCCTGCCGCCCCGGCCAGTCCGGCAGGTCAGGGTCGTGGTCGTAACCGGTCGCGATGACGACGAAGCGTGCCTGTAGCGCATCGTCACTGGTCTCCACTCGCCAGCCACCAGGCGACGCACTCACCTTGTGAACCGGCGTGCCGAACCGCACATCGATCCGATGATGGTCTACGTAGTCCTGGAGGTACCGGACCCAGTCGTCACGGACCGGATATTCTCCGTAACGACGGTGGCTCGCACGATACCCGGGCATCGTCGACATCCACGCCGGCGTGTTGAGCCGCAACCCGTCGTAACGGGCTCGCCAGCTCGCGCCGACCCAGTCGCTTCGTTC
>NZ_JAVHWR010000099.1:0-3676 GCF_032159565.1 Mycobacterium sp. | reverse complement strand
TCGGCGGTCGCGATGTGCTCGGGGGAGTCCAGCGAGGTGGCGAACTGGGCGGAGATCTTCATCGTGGGTCGGGTTCGGGTCAGGCCCGCGTGGGGAACGTATCGCCGAACATGGGCAGCCTGCTCTTGGACTCCTCGGCGGTGGCCTCGTCCTGCACTACGTCCCAACGTTCGGCGATCAGCCCGTCTTCCGGGCGCACAATGTCTACGGCGACCCTTTTGGCCCGCGGCCCGGTGGTAGACAACCTGCCGTGCAGCATCACGTGGTCACCGTCGGCGACGGCTAGCGCTTTCTCGTAGTGCCTGTCCGGCGGCGAGGCCTCGACCAGGTTGAACAGGCCGTCTCGGCCAGGCCGGATATGCGCGCTGTGCTCGATGTAATCAGGCGACCAGAACCTTTGCGCCGCAACGAAATCCCGCCGATTGGCAAGCGTGCCGAACGCCCCGAGCACGAACGTCCTGTTGCGCTCTTCGGCTGTTGTGCTCATGGAGGGCCTCCTTGGACTCTACATTAAACAGACTAGTCTAAACAGTACTGCCGGCGGGAGTCTTGTCAAGCGGGCCGGTCAACTGGTCGTTTCGCGCGAATCGTTGTGCTGTGACGGCATCCGCGCCAGGACACGATGTGCGTGTCTCCCACCGCTGCGCGGCCAAGCACTGAGCCACCTCGATGTGCTCACCGCGAGATGAGACATATCCGTGCAGTCGATGTCGATGTCGATGTCGAGGTTGAAGCCGTCGCGCCACCGCCGCAGCTGCATGTGGAGCCGTGGAAAGTTCATGGGCTGGAATCGGATTAGCCCACTTGCGGAGCTAGTAGCCCTGATCGCTCGGGGTCAGGTTGGCTGGCAGTGCGGCCGCCGTCGACGGCGATGTTGGTGCCGGTGATGTAGGACGCGCGGGGGAAGCCAAAAATCCGATGACCTCGGCGATCTCAGCCGGCTCGGCGGCCCGACCCAGCAGTGTGCTCTTGCCCGAGGCATCGAACAGTTCCCGTTTGGCCGCGCCGGTGTAGACGGGTCCCGGTGAGATGGCGTTGACGCGGATGCCGACGGGTCCGTATTCGGCGCCAGGAGCGGGCGAGGGAGGCCAGTGCGGCTTTGGTGCGCCATAGGCGGCGCTGTCGGGCTGACCGACGGTGCCGGCCCGGCTAGCCAGGTTGATGATCACACCGTTGCCGCGGGCCACCATTTTCGGGGCCAGTACCGACACCAGCAGGTACGCAGCTTGTACGTTGGCGGCGAACAATTGATCCAACGTGTTGGCGGCCAACCTTGCCGACGGGCCAAACCAGGGGACACCGGCGTTGTTGACCAGGATATCGACATCGCCTGCCTCCCGAGCCAGCCGCAACGCCCTGCCTCCTCATGAATACTGTCTTGAACAGACCGATTGGTCTACATCTTGGCAGCTGATTGCCCTGCCCACGGATTCGGAGTCTGCCTAATGGGTTATCCCGCTGTCACCGGAAGCCGTAGCGCCGCAACAACGCTCGTGGCACCGGCGGGACCCACTTTGCTCGCGGACGCCGGCCGCCGGTAGGGAGAGGCGGATCAAGCGTCGGGGGAGGCGTCGGCTACGCCTATCAGACAAGTCTGTCTGATAACCTGCTGTGATGGCGACGAAGACGGTGAAACGGCCCTCAGCGCGGGAGCGACTGCTTGCCGCGTCTGATGAGCTGTTCTACCGCAACGGGGTGCATTCCACCGGCATCGACGCCGTCATCGAAAAGGCCGGCGTGGCCAAGGGCTCGCTGTACTACATATTCGGTGGGAAGGACGAGCTGGTCGCGGCGTACCTTCGAGGCCGTCTGGACGCGTGGCGCGAGCGCGTGAATGCGGCCCAGGCCGGCATCGATGATCCGGAGGAAAAGATCCTCGCGGTGTTTGATGCGATCGCCGACTATGTGGCACTTCCGGAGTTCCGGGGCTGCCCGTTTGTCAACGCAGCCGCCGAAGCGCCTGCGGGTGAGGCCCAGCAGCTGACCATCAACGAGTACCGCTGCTGGGTGCGCGAATCCTTCCTCGCGCTTGCCGCAGACACCGGGGTCGCCGACACCGCATCGCTGGCAGATGCCCTCATCGTCTTGTATGACGGGGCACTTGCAACCGCGGAAGTGGCGAGCACCGCGCGCACGGCGGCGATGACCGCCAAACGCATCGCACGGCTCACCATCGCTGCTGCAAAAGCCTCCAGCCCGGCCTAATTCGAGTTCCCCCGGGCGTGGAGCCGTTGCCTGCTGGTGGAGCCTCATCCGTCCGTGAAGACGACCCTGTCGAGCAGAGCGGCCGTGCTCTCCCACAAGTCGGCCTGAATTCCCTTACTACGTCCGGGTTCTGGGCAGGTAAGTGGGGTGGCGTCGTTGACCGAGGATAGCCCCCAGTGGTTTCGGCGAAGGCGGGATCGGTGGCGAGTCGCACGATGATCCTGGCGCCACGGCGCGGATCGCCGATTCGCAACGCGTGCAGGAGTTTTTCGAGCAATCCAGCGAATGGCAGGTCCCTGCCTAGGCCCGTGGTGTTGAAACCCGGGTCGCAGCAGTTCGTGGTGACGCCCGTGCCCGCCAAACGTCTGCCGAGTTCTTGGCTGAACATGATGTCCATCAGTTTCGACCCGAAGTAACGGGTCATGGGCTGCCGCCTGCTGTAGGCGGTGGTCGACGTCAGATCGTCGGCACTGTCGATACGTCCGGCCCACCGCGCGCCCTCGAAGGCGACGGTGACGACCCGTGCCCGCGCCGAGGCCACGAGCTTGTCGCGGAGTGTGTTGGTCAGCACCCACGGGGAGTTAGTTCACCGCGGTCATCTCGGAGAATCCGTTGGGGGTGATGCGCTGAGAGAACGCGTGCACACCGGCGTTGTCGATCAACACGTCGATCCGCTCGTAGAAGGAGTCGATCTGTTGTCCTGCCCGTTGGACGTAGCGCAATGACGTCAGATCCAGCCGGTTGGCGGCGCGTTGCGGTGCTGTGGCAGCCTCCGACCAATTGAGATGGCGGTTAGCTATCGAACAGGCGCGTCAGTGTAGGTACGCGGCGAAGAATCTTTCGATCCGGTCCCAGGCGTCCTTGGCTGAATCGGGTTCCGGGCCGATGCCGGCTACCCGTAGCAGGGGACGAAGTACGCGCGGGCCGGCTTCGGCGTCGTTGAGGAACGCGTGGCTGGCAGCCGGATACTCCTTGACGTCGTGGCTTACCCCCGCGCTGTCCAGCGCCGCGTCGAGCCGGCGGGCGGCCCCTCGAAGCGAAGGGTCGCGGCCACCGTAACTTCCGACGATCGGGCAGGCGCCCACCACTTTTTCGTCGAGGTGACGCGGTAGCTGGCCGTAATTGACTGCGGCCGCGTCGAATCCGTTGTTCGCGGTGAGGAGCGCGAAGCCCCCCCCGATGCAGAAGCCGATGACGCCGATCTTGCCGGTGCAGTCGGAAGCACCTGCCAGGTAGTCGTGGGCGGCGGCGATGTCGGCGAACGCGCGGCCGCGCCCACGCATCATGGCGGTCATCGTCGAGACGAGACACCGTGCGGTGCCGCCCGCGCTGAAAAGGTCGACAGCCAGGGTGAGGTAGCCGAGACCGGCGAGCCGGTCAGCGTGGCCGCGCATGACCTCGTCGAGGCCGAAGATCTCGTGGATCATCACCACGGCGGGCCACGGCCCTGTGCCCGGTGGGGTGGCCAGGT
>NZ_JAVHWR010000094.1:0-28096 GCF_032159565.1 Mycobacterium sp. | reverse complement strand
GCTGCTCAGCCGATTGCTCAGCCGGCTTCTTCTTCGTCACGCCATCCAGTGTCGTCATCACGGCACCTTCCCCGCCGAGCATCCCTCAGCGTGTCAGGCCGGAAACACCGTTTAATCCACAGTCCCGATCCTGGTCACATCTGCGGCGGCCAGGACGGCATCGTTTTGCATTCTCTCGATCCCCGGCAGGCATCAGCGTTGCGGAAGCTCACAGTAATCGGGCTATCAGCGTTGCTCATATGTACCCAGAGCGCCGTGTTGTCAATGTTCCGGTCAGTTGCGTAAGTCCGGTGTTGCGAGGACTATCCCGGTGTCCCGAACAATACGTAGGAGTCTCTAAACCTCGTGTCAGAGTCAGCACTGCGATATGACGGACATCGTTTACCGGCGATGAAACGATAGTGACGTGGACCCCAGCGGGAATGGTGTCGTGGAATGACCGCGAGGGGGCTGGTCTGTGGTTCGTGCGGCACCGAACTGTTGCTGAACTCGAAGTTCTGTAACGAGTGCGGGGCACCGGTCACACAGGTCAACCGATCGGCGGAATACAAGCAGGTGACGGTGCTGTTCGCCGACGTTGTTCGTTCGATGGACATCGCGGCCGCGGTGGGTCCTGAGCGGCTGCGCGAGATCATGGCCGAACTGGTCGACTGCGCCGGTGCGGTGGTGCACCGCTACAGCGGAACCGTCGACAAGTTCACCGGCGACGGGATCATGGCCATCTTCGGCGCGCCAGTCTCCCTTGAGGACCACGCTTTGCGTGCATGTCTGGCAGCCCTGGGCGTTCAGGAGGAAGCCAAGCGACTTGCCTCCGATGTGCAAGACCGCGACGGTGTGGAGCTGCAATTGCGGATGGGGCTGAACTCCGGTCAAGTGATCGCCGGCGAGATCGGTTCTCGGCCTATCGGTTACACCGCCGTCGGTGAGCAGGTGGGTATGGCTCAGCGGATGGAATCGATCGCTGCGCCGGGTGGGGTGATGCTCAGCGTCTCCACCGCGCGACTGGTTGATGGCACAGCGGCGCTGGGCGAACCGGAGAGGGTCCGCATTAAGGGCACAAAAGAACCAGTCACCGCCTACCGCCTGTTGGGCATAGCAGACCGGCATCGCGCTACTGAGCGCGGTGAGGCGAATCTAGTCGGTCGCCGGTGGGAGATATCTGCCGTCGAGGGCTTGTTGGCCCGTGCACTCGGTGGACATGGCGCTGTGGTTGGGGTGGTGGGTGAACCCGGCATCGGCAAGAGCCGTCTGGTGCGCGAGGTCGCCGCGACGGCAGCGGTCCGAGGTGGGAAGGTTTTCAGCGCCTTCTGTGAGTCACACACCAGCCAGGTCCCTTTTCATGCCGTGGGGCGTCTGTTGCAGGCCGCCACCGGCGTCGAGGGTCTTGACGGACAGGCTGCCCGCGCTCGAGTGCGAGACCAATTTCCAGACGCAGACCTTGAGGATGCGCTGCTGCTTGATGATCTGCTCGGCATCGCCGACCTGAATACTGCTATACCGACGATTGATCCCGATGCGCGTCGGCGGCGGTTGGCCGCGCTGGTGAACGCCGCCAGATTGTCCCGCCAAAGCCCGGCGATCTATGTCATTGAGGACGCCCACTGGATCGATGAGGTCAGCGAGTCGATGCTGAGCGATTTCCTTGCGGTGATCCCGCAGACGCCCTCGCTGGTGCTGGTCACCTACCGACCCGAATATCACGGCGCGTTGGCCCGAGTGGCCGGTGCCCAAACCGTAACCCTTGCCCCGCTCAGTGATTCAGAAACGGCAGCACTGGTCGCACATCTCCTCGGCGCCGACCCGTCGGTTGATGCGCTGGGCCAGAGAGTCGCCGAGAGGGCCGCCGGTAATCCGTTCTTCGCCGAGGAGTTGGTGCGCGACCTGGCCGAGCGCGGTGTGCTGCGTGGGGAACCTGGTGCCTACATGTCGGCGGCGGAGGTAGGCGCGGTGAGGGTGCCCGCCACGTTACAGGCGACCATTGCCGCGCGCATCGACCGGCTCCATCCAAAAGCCAAGCGCACGCTGAGCGCAGCGGCGGTCATCGGCTCCCGGTTCGGCCTCGGCCTACTCACGGTGCTCGGTGTTGAGCCGGTCGTTGACGAACTGGTGGCGGCCCAACTCATCGATCAGGTCAGCTCGACCAGACAACCGGAGTATGTGTTCCACCATCCGCTCATTCATTCGGTGGCCTACGAAGCACAGCTCAAATCGGATCGCTCCGAATTGCACCGACGGGTCGCCACCGCGGTCGAAGCCCGCGAGCCGGAATCGGGCGACGAAAATGCAGCGTTGATCGCAAAACATCTGGAGGCCGCCGGTGATCTGCACGCCGCCTACGGCTGGCATATGCGCGCCGCAACGTGGGCGACCAACCGCGACATAAGCGCGGCGCGACTGAGTTGGGAGCGAGCGGCCGACATCGCCGATGCCCTACCCGCCGGACACCCGCACCGGGCGGCCATGCGCATCGCCCCGCGCACAATGTTGTGCGGAACCGGCTGGCGAGTCCACGCCAACGTTGCCGGTGACCGCTTCGATGAATTGCGGGAGTTGTGCAGCGCCGCCGGGGACAAGGCGTCACTGGGCATCGCGACGGCGGGGTTGGTGGTTGGCTACGCGCATCAAGACCGGGTGCGCGAGGCGTCGCATCTGGCATCGGAAGCCTGGGCCCTCGCCGAGGCGGTCGGAGATGCGACCTTGACGGTGGGGCTGTCCTTTCCGGTGATCTACGGTCAAATCGAAAGCGCCGAGTGGAGTGACGTGCTGCGATGGTCACAGACTGTTATCGACCTGGCTGACGGTGATCTGTCAAAAGGCAATTTTCTTGTCGGGTCGCCGTTAGCACTCGCCTTTGCGTCACGGGGTATGGCCCGTTATTTCCTCGGTCGTCCGGGATGGCCAGAAGACCTCCGGCACAGCCTGGCTATGGCCCGCCGCGCCGACCCCGCGTCCTACGCCGGGGTTGTCGGCTATGTCTACTTGTTGGGGGTACCGTTTGGCGTGCTAAGGCCCGATGATCCTGCGCTGCAGGCGATCGAGGATGCTCTACGGATCGCAGAGCGATCCAGCGATGACGTCGTGATGGGCTTCACCAAGGCGACGTTGGCACTTGCGCTGGTGCATCGCCAAAACGCCGCGGAACGTGACCGCGGGCAGCAGCTCGGGGCCGAGGTCAGCCAAGTGTTCCTAAACCAAGGACACAACCTCTGCGATTTGCCGATCG
Source organism: Mycobacterium sp. (assembly GCF_032159565.1). Taxonomy (GTDB): domain Bacteria; phylum Actinomycetota; class Actinomycetes; order Mycobacteriales; family Mycobacteriaceae; genus Mycobacterium. The sequence continues at coordinate 24,873 of NZ_JAVHWR010000094.1, read as the reverse complement.
TCGAGGTCTACTTGGCACGCGAAAGGGCTAGGGGCGGAGAAATCGATGGCGCCATCCCGCTCATGCGCGCCACCTGCGACCATCTCTTCCGCGACGGACGACTGCTGCTGTGGGGCGTTCCCGCGACAGGTGTGTTGGTGGAAACGCTGCTCGACCGCTGTGCCGACGGTGACGTGACCGAAGCCGAGGCCGCAATCGAGCGGTTAGCGGCGGCGCCAGCCGATGAGGGTCTGGTGATGCGCGACATCTGGCTGTTGCGGCTGAGGGCTCTATTGGCGCGGGCTCACCGCGATGACGCCGCTTACGCACGTTTTCGGGAGCGCTACCGCGGCATGGTGGAATTGCTTGGCTACGAAGGGTGTATCGCGTGGGTAGAGGAGATGCCATGACGGAGGCTGCTCCTTTGGGTGAAGTGACGTTCTTGTGCACCGATGTAGAGCGTTCGACCCGTCGATGGGAGGCAGAAGGGGACGGGATGCCTCAGCACTGATCGTGCGTGCCGTTGTGTTGCGCAAGGTGATTGAGGCGCACGCGGCTTTCTGTTCAAACACACCGGTTACGGGTATGCGACGCGTTGGCGTCGCCGACGTCCGCTGTGGATGCTGCGGTGCCCAGCAGCGGGGATTGGAATTGCCGGTGCAGATGGAATTGGCGGCAGGCGAGGCTGAACTGCGGGACGGGGACTATTTCGGGACGTGCTGAACCGGGCGGCGCAGGTGATGGCGGAAGGACGCGGCGGTCAGATCCTGGTAGCCGACTCGACAGAGGGTCCGCTCAGTGGCGTTGACCTGCTCGATCTCGGTCCGAGACGGTTGCGAGACATGCCGAAGCCGATCACTGTTTTCAGTTGCATGCGCCCGGCCTGCAGACGGATATTCCAGCGTTGCGGGCATTGGATACGAGTCCGGGGACTAGTGTCTTTGCTCGCATGGCGTCCACCTTACCTTTCGGTGGGGTACAGCACCAGCATGCTAGACTCGAAATACGTTTGGTACCAAAGCATTAGCGCACACTTAGTCTGTTAAATCACAACGGGTCACAACCGGTTCTCGCCGCCGCGTTCCGTGACGGAAGAGTGCTGCGCTTGGGCGGCCCACGCTCGCCGGGTTTTGGGGACCCATCGCAGTCGATTCGAAGCGGCAACACAATCGGTGCCGAAAGAACAGTGAACCGGCGACGGCACGGCCAAGCGCCGCGCCCGTCTTCCGCCCCGCTGGACCTGTCAACGAGAGCTTGCGGGCTGGCCGGAGCGTGACCCGTCGACCCGCAATCTGGTTTGGCTGTGGCGGCCATACGTCGATGGCACCACTGTGGTACCGGCCCACTGAGAGGACGCTGAGGGCCTTCGACGAGCCGCTATCCCGCGAGCAGGTTGGAGTTCTGAAAGAGCATGCCGATGTGGCGGGCCCGGATCGGGTGCGTTGAGGTTCAGGGCGGTGGCTGATCCGCCGGCCGGCGATGCGCACACTGCCGCCGTCGGGCTTGTCCATGCCGGCCAGACATGCCAGCAGTGTCGATTTGCATGACCCGGAGGTTCCGGTGACGGCGACGAATTCGCCACGCTCCAGCCTCAGCGATACTCCTTGTACCGCAAGGGTTTCCTCGTCGCCGGCACGGTAGAACCGGTACAGCGACCGGGCTTCCAGCGCCGGCGGTATCGCCGACTGTGCGGTCACCGCCATCGCAGTGAATCGGTGACGGTCCGCCATCGGTCGACGTTGTCGGCACCGGCCGCGCCCGACAGGGTCAGGATCACTTCGCGGCCGTCGCGCCAGAACTCGTAGCGCTCGATCGCGTCGGTTCCGGTTTTGCCGGTGACCGGGTTCCGGGGGGAGGTGTCCTGATAGATGATCACCATGGCTGGACCGGCCTTGCGTTGCACTGCAGTCACCATCCCGAGACGGTAGCCAGAGGTGGACGACGCGATGGCCGGTAATTCGTCGATATTCACCGACTCGGTATTGGGGGCGGTGGCGAGGGGGCGTGTCTCGATACGCACGGTGTTCGACTTGTCGGTGAAGATGGTCGCGGCGCCGTCGGTGCTGCGGGCCCACCCTTCGGGCACCGACACGGTGAACAGCCCGGTGGGCGCAGTGAACGGCACGAACGCTTGGTTTTCGGGGATGTCGCCGGCAGGGTTGCTCTTCGGTGTCGGCGCCCCCACGGCAGTGCTACTGCTGAGGGTGGCCGACCCCGACGGGGCGGTTCCGCTGGTCCCGCACCCGCCAAGAACCGCCGCGACAGCCAAGACCGCCGCGACACCCGACACTGTGCGCGTGATTCTTCTCATGGCTTTCTTTCAAGATGGGGTTCACTGATGTCGCGCGAGCTCGCGCAGCGCGTACCGTCGCGGTCCGCCGCGATGCGGGTGTCGCGGTTCACGCGCCCGGCGGCGTACGTCGTCAGCGCCGGGGCTTCACCGGGTGACGGCGCGGCCCGCGGGACGCCGTATTGGCCGAACCTGGCGTGGAGGGCCCCGAACACGGTGGCCCCGATAGTCACGAACACCGCGGCCACGATCGCCCCCGCGGCGACGTCGGTGAGCCAGTGCACACCGAGGTAGAGGCGGCTAGCGGCGATGACCAGCACACCGGTGACCACCCCGCTCGCCAGCCACGCACGCACTGTGCGGCTGCGCGCCGTTCCGACGCAGACAGCGATGATGCCGAGCAGCGCCGCGCTGCCGGTGACATGACCGGACGGGAATGACGGATCGGTCTCGAGGACTATCTGCCATTGCGGCGGGGGCCGCGGCCGATCGACCACTGCTTTGAGCGCGGTACTGGCCAGCGCCGCGGCGCCGACGGTGCCGAGGACAATGATTCCCGGGATCGTTGAACGTGCCCGCCAGCACAGCAGCGCCGCGCAGATCGTGCCGGCGGCCGCGGTCGCGATCGGGCTGCCCAGGTCGGTAATCACCGACGCGGCAATGTCGAAGCCGACGGATCGGTGCGCGACCAACCAGGACGTGGTGGCCGTGTCGAGCCTAGTTACCCACCCGTGGCTGTGGACTGCGATCACCAACGCTGTCAGGGCGGTGAGCAGCGCCGCGACGTGCATCGCGACAGCGATATAACGGTGGCGGGACAGCCGGCGGGCGCCGAGGACGAAGGCAATGATGATGAGCCCGGCCACCAAACTTCCCGGTGTGGCGACGACGGCGATCGCGACCCACACTGCGTTGACCGCGCTGACGTCGGACATGGTTCCAGCATGGCGGCCGGTAGCTTTGGCAACGCTGAGAAGGAATCGATGGCGGCCGAGCATTCTGCTCTGCTGGGATCATCGGATCGGTGAACCCGCAGATGACGGCGTCTCTTGCGCGTGCTATTGGTCGAGGACGAGTCCCGGCTTGCCGAGACGGTGCGTCGCGGCCTGGCCGCCGAGGGATTCGTCGTCGATGTCGAACACGATGGTGTGGACGGTTGGGCGGCCGCTGGTGAAATCTATTCTGCCGGACCAAAACTGGGCGTTCTTGGAAAGGGTCCGCCACAGCGCCTTTTATGCCACCCAGCTCCGCTACCTGCTCACCCAGTTAGACACCATTTCAAGAATCGCATTCAGCGCACGTTCTACGTCGGCACAAGGATCGGCCCGAGATAACATTCGGCACGATGAACGACGACGTCCTGGCCCGTTTTGATCCGGGACTTCCGCCGCCAAGACTTCGTCAGCGTCATTAGGCAATCCGCCTGGCCGGAATGACGTCGTTCCCTGATTTGGCTTAGGTAGTTGCATCCCTTGGCACCATAAACCTGTGATGTACCCGGACCTGGGATGCGTGAAGCTGTGGCGGTCAGACTATTTCGTCGCACGGTGGGATTGCGGTGAACCACGTGACCGGGCGGCATTCCTGCCCCCGGGATAACCCTGTACGTCAAGATCGCCCTCGGTGGCGAGGCCCCCGCGCAACCGCTCACCGGTATCTACGTTCCCATCGAGTCGGTACCGTCGTCGACATACTGCTGTACCTGCACGGGCACCACATCTGCGTTATCCCCGTTAACGCCACCGAGCCCACACGTACGGCACCAATGATCGAAGGAAATCGAGGTCTGGACCTGGCTCCGCTCCGGCAAAGGCGGCTTCGAAGTGGTCTTCGGCCACCGAGAGAATGCCCTCGGCGAATTCCGCCGCGTATTGGATGCTGCGGTATCGATCCATCATGTCCCGAATTGTCTGTATCTGATCGGCCGTCCGGTCGTCGCGGCTTCTACGCAAGTAATCGCGAACTATCTCAGCATCGGCCGCCCGAGCGTTTGCGCTAAGGTGAACGAGGGGCAACGTCCGCTTGCCCTCGTACAGATCGCCGAGTATCTCCTTGCCGTAGACGAATTCATCCCCAACAAGATTGAGCAAGTCGTCTCGAATTTGAAATGCCGCGCCGAAATGGAAGCCGAACCGTATCAACAGATCGAGTTCGGCAGTTCCCCGGGAGCCCACCAACGCACCCACCCGCAATGGATGGATGGTGGTGTACCAACATGTCTTGTGCATGATTAGTTCCAGGTAGTCAGCCGGCGTGAGGTCTTCGACGTTGTCGAATTGCCACCCGACCTCGAGGGCTTGCCCTTCCAGCGTTCGCAGGGCCATGGTGTCGAACTCCGTCCACACCCGGTCGGCGAGATCGCGGTCGAATTTCCGTGTGGCCTGACGTAACACCTGCCCAGCCACGACCGCCAACCCGTCACCTGCATTCAACGCCGCAGACAATCCGTAACTAGCCGCCAGCGTCGGGCGGCCCCGACGCATCTCGCTACCATCGGCGATATCGTCATGGACAAGAAAAGCGTTGTGCAACAACTCGATTGCCACCGCGACACCGAGCAAATCCTCAGTGTCGCCGCCGAAAGCCCGCCCAGCTGACAGGCATAGCGCCGGCCGAAGTGCCTTGCCAGCTCGCGACGGATACTCGCGCATCGGCGCGTACAACCACCGGCTCGGTTCCCCGTCTGGCATTGCGTCCAGCATCGATCGTCGAATGAGCTGTGCCACCTTGCGGAGGCGCTCGTCGACCCAGGAAACCAGGTCCACGCCGTCGGCGGTGCTTGTCACGACGGCGCAGCTTCGACCGCCAGCACCATCGGCAGCCATAATCCCGATCCGCCGGAAGCCAGGAGGTTTCCGCGATACGTGCCGGGGGCGACGTTTACCGCGACACTGACTTCCACGGCGATTCCGCGGCTGCTGCGCGGTGGCATCGCCACCATTTGCGGCAGCACACGGACGCTTTCGGGCGGAATGGTGTTGCCGTCGTGCGCCAAGAGCTCACTGCAGTGCACGGTCACGTCGCCGAAATCGGTTGCCCCGCGGTTGTGTAACCACACCTCTGTGGTGGCGACACCGGGTGCGGTGGTCACCAGCTCGATGCGACCGGCGGTTTCGACCTTCTCCAGGTCCACGACGGGTTCTTCGGGCCCAGAAGAATCTTGGGCCTCGGCTCCCAGCAGCATCTGTCCGATGACGGACCACCATGATTTGAGCAAAGGCGCAACATCCGTGGCGCCGAAGATGTCTGCGCGCTGTTCGTTGTTCAGCGGCGCGCTCGATATTGTCGGCCAATCCGTGCCGTTGAGGCCGCCTCGGGCGATTCGAACGAAGCGGTCCACCAGTTCGCCGGCCGCCCGAAACCCTTCGGCCTGGATCGAGTTGAGCGCACGTGCATTGGCGGCCGGATCGAAAACCGAGACCCAAGGTAGATCGTTGAAGCCGGCGTCATCGATCCCCCGATTCACCCGACGCCCCTTTCCGGTTATCTAATCTTGCGCGTGCCGATTTCTCGGTATGCTACCTGGGCAAACAGGGCGAGGAGTCGCTATGGGGATGCTGCGGGATTTGATTGAGGTTTACGGCGCGCTCGACAAGGCGGTCGGCCGGTCCAATGACCCGGCGGTCGCGAACGCGGTCGACAGCTTTGTGCCCGGGTTCTCAGCAAACTGCGGATGGTATGACGAGATCGAGCGCTTCTTCTTCGGGAAGAATGCTAAGAGCAACCCGGATCTGGGCGAGGCCTGTTCGAGGATTGGCGCGGCCAGCAAGGTCGCGGACATCGAACGGGCGGCCAGTCAAAGCACAGGTGATGGTGAAAATGGGCCACGCCGCCCGCGCCCAGCGTTGACCAAGCCACAGAAGTCCAGGCTGCTCTACGGGCTCACCGCCGCCGCCCGCGCACATCAGGCCGCCGCGCCGAAGATGACGTACATGCCGGACGACTACCTCATGTACGCATACATGGAAGCACTCGCCGCGCTCGGCCCGGACGACGAGCCCTACGACAGCCGGCTGGGGAAGGCCGGCGCAAAGTTCGAAGACATCTGGAATGAAGTCGACGCTCGATGCGCGGGCCGCGGCCACTTCTCACGCCTGCGCAAATACGCAGCGATAACGGCGGGTGTCGTCGACCCGTCGACGCAGGACATCCCACTGTGCAGCGCGAAAGTCGTCACCATCGATGGCCTGCCTGTGGTTGTGGTCGACACCAACCTCCATTCAGACAGCAGGTCGTTCCATGACGTAGTCGAAATCGTCAACCCCTTCAACTGGAACGAGAACTATCCCGAATTCTTTCTCAGCATGGATCCCTGCGATCCACCCGAACGGACCGACGGTTGGTTCCGCGTGCTGGAGACGGTCGGGTTCCCCGGCCTAGGCGGGCTGCAACTGACGACTAACCTGAAGTATTACCCGAAGCTGAAGCTGGACGAAGGCATCGCCCACATCGACTACGACCTCGACGACCCGCCGCCGGGGCAGGGCGACGGCAAGGTGACCGTCGACCGCGGCTTCATCAACATCGAAGTCGCCAATGACGAACGCGACCCGACCAAGCCCGGTGTCAGCGCGAAGACTCGGAAAGTGGTCCACATCGAGGGTCTATCGCCCTATGCACAGCAGCGGCTGGTCTGCCTCACCGGATACGGCACGGCTTCATCGGAGTTTCTCCTCGGCGGAAAGGCCGACGCCGAGAAACCGTATCCGAGGGATTTCGTGTATTACAAAGACAAAGTTCCGCAAGCCGACCCCGAGGTCGAGCCCACCGAGGTATCGACCCATGCCGTGGCGACAGCGGTCAACCTCTGGACCGAATCGGTGCAGGGCCTGGTTAGTGATTACTTCGATTTTGCCGAGAAGTGGATGGACGGCCGGCTGAGAATACGCGACGTCGCAGATTACAGCTCTCAGGTGACGGAGCGGCTGGTCAGCGGACCCCTGGAGTTTTGGGACCGCGTCAACCAGCCGCGACGGGGACAATCGGGCCAAGCCCAACCGCGTGGCGGTCGCGGCGGCAACCCCGAATACGGCGGTGACACATGAGCTCTCGCAATATGAGGACCCGACAGGCCAAGCAGATGCTGCGCGGCTACTTGAACGAGGTCAATACCATCACGGAAAATGCGTCGGTCGACGACCAGACTGGCCGCTGGGGTCTAGACCCGTGGATTCGCATCATCCACGAGCTCGTCGATCTCCAGCTCCGGACCACTGCTGCCGTAATCCAGGGGGCGTTGGCCGGCCCGTGGTGGCTCCAGCAGACCTCCGAGGAGTTGGACTCGGAGACCGTCGACGTAAGCCCGTCCGCGCCTTACCCTCGGATCGTCAGCGCCTCCGCATTTGTCCGCGTCGGCCAGCCGAAAACGAAGATCCCTCCCGCCAGCCTCGATATCGAACCGGACGTATTGCCCGCGGGGGAGACGCAGATCCAGATCCGGCTGAAGGATTACCGATACATCGGTGCCAACTACAAAGGCAAGATAATGCTGAAGAACCCGAATGACCCCAGCGGAAAGCCTCAAACTGTCGAGGTCACCGTAGGCCTGTGACCGACCGTTCCACGAAGTCCACTATCGACGAGTTGCTCGATCGCGCGATCTCGGCGATAACGCGGGGTGATCGCGCCACTGCCGACGCACTCGTCGGACAGGTGCTTGCGGTGGACCGCAACAATCCCGACGCGGAAGAATTGCTTGCCAACCCAGGCGGCGGCGGCGAAATTCGTCGTCTCACCATGTTGTTCGCCGACCTCGTTGACTCCACCGCATTGTCCACCCGAATCGATCCCGAGATCTACCGCACGGTGGTTGGGCGCTATCGCGATCTGGTGACCACCATCGTCAACCGCTTCGAGGGTCATATCGGCTCCACCCGAGGCGACGGGCTGTTGGCGGTCTTCGGCCATCCCATAGCGCACGAAAACGATGCGCACCGGGCAGTGCAAGCCGGGCTTGACATCATCAACGAAGTGGCTGTGCTGAGTTGGCGGGTAAAGCGACGCTTCGGCTTCGACATCGATGTCCGAGTGGGTGTCCACAGGGGGGTTGTGTATCTCGATATTGGGCAAGACGACGTCTACGGCCTTGGCGCCAATCTGACCGCACGGGTGTGCAGCCTGGCCGAACCCGGATCGGTCGCCGTGTCGGAGGCGATCGAACACGTGGTTCACGACAGGTTCGAACTGGAGGAACGCCCGCCGGCTCCGATCAAGGGTGTCGATGAGGACATCGTCCATTACCGGGTGATCGCCGACCGCGATGTCACCGCGATCGCGCGAGGCCCGCTCGTCGGTCGGGAACGCGAACTCGAGTACCTCAGCGACAGTTGGAGGAAGGCCGTCGCAGGCAGTCTGTCCGACCCGTGCATCGCCTTTTGCGGAGAGGGCGGAATCGGTAAGAGTCGGCTTGCCGGCGCCGCGGTGGAGATGGCCAAGCAATCCGGTGCCGTTGTCCTCGACCTGTACGGGTCCCCGTTCCACACGGATATCGGCCTGCGTCCGGTAAGGAGGTTGCTCGAGCGACGGTGCGGCATCCACCGTGGGTCTGATCCGGTGGAGAGTCTGGGTAAGCTCGCCACGGAGGTCGAGGGATACGGGATCAGCGCCGACGTGGCGGTGCCCCTGCTGGCGCCGGTGCTCGGCATCGGCCCAGACAGCGGCTATCGACCTACACCTGCGCGCGCGGGCAAGCTATACGACCAGATCGCCGGCGCTATCAACGAATATCTGCTGGCGTGCATTGGCACCGGACCCGGGCTGGTGCTGGTCGAGGACATTCACTGGTTCGACGAGGACACCATCGAGATCGTTCAGGCCCTGCTGCAGGACAAATCGGGGCGGCTCCTCGTCGTCGTCAACGGGCGCCAATTGCCTGCTGCGATCGACTGCGCACAGACATACAGCCTGGGTCCGCTCACCGACGCAGAAGCCGACACGCTGATCCAGGCTCTGCACTTTGAATTGACCCCTGCGGCGCGAGCCTCGGTGCGTCAACGATGTGACGGAATCCCGCTGTACATCGAAGAAGTGGTCGCCAAACTCAAGAACTTGTCCGAAGGGACGGGCGAATCCGCCCAGGTGCCCGACACCTTGTACGAGGCGTTGATGGCCCGTCTGCAGAGCAGCAGGCACGCGCCGCTGGTAGTCGAGGCGGCCGCACTCGTCGGCCGCCACATCGATCACCGGCTGTTGGCATCGGCGGTCCAGTTGGGCACCGAAAAGGTGGATGCGCTGCTCGATGAGTTCACGCGCGGCGGGGTTTTGCAGCGGATCGGCCCAGACAGTTGGCGCTTCCGGCACGAGCTGCTGCGTGAGGTGGCCGCCGAGCTATCGCCGCCGAGTGTGCGCCGCAGACTTCACAGCCGGATCGGGGATGCGCTGGTCGGGGCAGCCGACGACACGGCTCCCGAATGGGCACTGGTGGCACACCATTACGAGCGTGCCGAACGTTTCGACGAGGCTGTGGTGGCCTGCCAGAACGCGTCGGCCAATGCCCGGCAGCGCGGCGCACTGATCGAAGCACGCAACCACCTCACCCGCGCGCTGGAGAACGTCGATCTGATGCCAGCCGGTCCTACACGTGATCGGAACGAGGTCGCCGTTCGCCTCGAGCGCGGATTCCTCACGTCGGTCGCGACAGGCCATGCGAGCACCGAGGCGGCCGCCGAGTTCGAGCGGTGCCTACAGCTGGTCGGCGACGAGCCAAGTAGCCAGCTCTACGCGACCTTCACTGGTCTGTGGAGCTACTACGCCACCCGTGGCGATCTCCACCGGGCAACTCAATTGGTCGAGGCGCTGAGAAACCTGCCGGACATGCCGGAATGGTACGAAGTGGCCAACGATGTGGTGCTGGGAGTGCTGGCCACTTTCCGAGGCGAATTCCGTCCGGCGAGGGCGATGCTGGAGTCGGGCGCTACAGCACTGGATCGGATCGGCTCGCCGAAGATCGAAGGGGCGTGGTTCGCACCAAACGATCCGTTGGCCGGCGCGCACACATTCCTGGGGCTCCTCCGCTTCTTCGAGGGCGATCTCGCTGGAGCCGAGTCAGCGTTCGCGCTTGTCGAAGGCCATTGCAAGAAGCTGGCGTTCCCGCACGGCCCGTTCACCCTCTGCTACGGGCTGGCGATGGAGACGATGGCACGTGTCGAGGCGGGCCAACTCGAGGAGGCCAACCAACTCGTCGCCGAAGTCGCCGGCCGGGCCGAGCAGCACGGCTTCGACGAATGGGCGATGATTTCGGTCTGTAACCAGGCCTCGTTGGCCGCGAGGGCCGCGCTGGCCGCCGGCGAGACCCATGCCGCTACGTTGCATGCACATATCGCGGCCATCACTGCGGTCGTCGACGCATGGCGTGGCGCCGACATGAAGACATTCCTCGGCGTCTACGACGGATTACTGGCGCGGCTTCTGATCGCGGTAGGCATGAAAAGCGAAGCTCGCGAGCGGGCCGAGCTCGCTCTGCAGATGGCCGACGAAACCGGAATACATTTCTACGATGCCGAATTGCTGCGCATTCGGGCCCACACCCACGACGACGCGCATGCCCGTCACGCGGAGCTTCGGGGGGTCATAGAGTTGGCCCAGCAACAAGGCCATCCTGTATTTGAACTGCGCGCCGCTGCAGACGTTTTCGAGCTGGTCGGCGAGTCAGGCCGGACCGTATTGGAGGACGCGCTGAGTCACTTCCCCGTCGATCAGACGTGGCCCGAATTGGCGCGAGCGCGGGCCCTGCTCAGGTGAGCACGCCTCGCGGCCGGGTAGCGATTCTGGGCGGGGGCATGGCCGGTCTGAGCGCCGCGTGGCGGCTCAGCGAGCCAGGCTGGCGGGACCGCTTCGAGTCGATAACGGTTTATCAACGCGGATGGCGTCTCGGTGGCAAGGCAGCGTCCAGCAGAGGGCCACACGGCCGGATCGAAGAGCACGGATTGCACGTGTGGCTCGGCTCGTACGAGAACGCCTTTGCGCTGTTGCGCGAGTGCTACGCCGAACTCGACCGTCCAACAACCGCTCCGCAAACTCCGATCCGAACGTGGGACCAGGCGCTGGTGCCTGCCGACAACCTGGCGATGGCCGATCAGTCTGGTCGAGACTGGTCGGTGTGGCCAGGGCGCTTCTCGCGTAACGATCAGCTGCCCGGTGACCCCGACGCAACGGGTCGCGAACTGACGGTCGTCGAGTTTCTCCGACGAGCGCTCCAGTTGGTACTCGACTTCGCCGAATCACTGGACGAGACAGCCGGATTGGTACTCTCCGCCACTTCCGACCCGAAAGCGACAGAATGGCGTGAAGTCACCCGGCGGGCGGCATTCGCCACTATCGCGGCTCTGAGTGCTTCTCCGGGCCGACGTGTTCTTCACGCCGGCCTGTTGGCGCAATCGCTGGAAGCCATTCGGGGGGCTCTCGACTACGAGCGTCGGCCCGATCACAAACGGTTTTGGTTGATGCTGGCACTTCTTGTTGCCACGGCACGCGGGCTGATCACCGACAACTTGGTGACCGACCCCCGTGGTTTCAGGGCCATCAATGACGAGGACTACGGGCACTGGATTCTGCGACACGGCGCTCCGGTTGAGGTGCTCGACTTCCCGCTTGTGCGTGGAATGTACGACATGGTGTTCGGCTACGAGGACGGTGACTACACACGGCCGTCCTTTGCCGCCGGACTCGCGGTGCTCCTCACCGGCATTGCACTCTTTCAGTACAAGGGCGCGTTTTTCTGGAAGATGACCGCGGGCATGGGTGACGTCGTCATCGCACCGCTCTACCAGGCACTGCGAAAGCGCGGCGTGCGATTCGAGTTCTTTCACCGCGTCGACCAGTTGCATCTCGACGAGCGCCGCCTGGTCATCGACGCCATCACAGTGGGCCGTCAGGTCGCCATGGCCGAGGGAATCGAGAACTACGAACCGCTTACGACTGTCAAGGGATTGCCAGTGTTCCCCAAAGCTCCATTAGCGGACCAGATCGTGGCGAAGGCCGGAATCGAGGACCTGGAGTCGCATTTCGCTCGACGGGACGACGTGGAGACCAGCGTGCTGCGCCGCGGTGTGGACTTTGATCACGTCGTCCTGGCGACCTCGCTCGGGATGGTCGAGATGGTGGCGGCAGAATTGATCGCCGACCGACCGGAATGGCTGGAGATGACGACGCATCTGCGCACCGTTGCCACCCAAGCCTTCCAATTATGGCTGCGCCCCTTGGAGTCTGAACTGGGATGGCACCTGCCGGGTGTGACAACCAGCGGCTACGTCGCCCCATTCGACACCTGGGCCTCGATGCCTCAAACACTCTGGGCAGAGAACTGGCCCGACGAAGACCGTCCACGCACGATCGCGTATTTCTGCGGAGCCTTCAACGCCCAGTGGCCGCCGGACGGTGACCCTGCAGACTACGTGGCCAGCTGCCGTCAGCAGGTCCTCACCAACGCTGTGACATACCTCGACCACCATCTGTCGCTTTATCTGCCCGGTGCGGTCACCGGAAACGGATTCGTCTGGAATCTGCTCAGCGGCGTGAACGGTGACCGTGGCGCAGCCGCCCTCGACCGACAACATGTCAGCGTCAACATCGACCCATCGGACAGATATGTGCAGTCCGTTCCCGGTTCGGACAAGTATCGACTCCGGTCCGACGAAAGTGGTTACGACAACCTGGTTCTCGCCGGCGACTGGACTGACTCTGGGATCAACGCGGGCTGTATCGAGGCCGCCGTGATGTCGGGGCTGCAGGCCGCGAATGCGTTACTCGGCCGCAGTCGATTTCACCGTATCCGCGGCTTCTACCTACCCTGAGCAGCTGGTCAGCTCAACTGTGCCGTCTTGAGCGTTACCCCGGCGGCGGGCAGTCGCGTCATCAGGACGTCCCCCATTGCTACCGCAGGCGTGACGACGCCGCGTGAGTCCGACAACTTGTCTCGGTCCAGCGCCAGCGCCAGCGCGCACTCGCCGGCCAGCACCGAGGTGGCGGTGTAACCGGGGTCAGCCTGCTGAGCCATGGTCGCCACATAACGGGCTCCGCTGGTCGTGGTGGTGTATGTCTCGACCTTGTAATGCCCACGCGTACCTTCGTCGTGTCCAATCCCGGCGCGGGGCATCATCCGGTCGGCGAAGCCGCGAGGAAGCATCCGCAAGAACTCGCCCCCATAGCGGGAGGCATTGGCGATGCCGGCGTTGAACATCGCCGCGATAAACGGAGACAGGACAGTCGAGCCCATGGTGATCGTTTCCGCATACCGGAATCGCCGGCCATAGGTCCACCCAAGGAGCGCGTTGCTGCGCCTCACACATCGCGTGTTGTAGAGGGCCATTACGTAACCGCCGGCCCACAGACCGGTCAGCTCCGGTGAGATCTGCGCCCCCCTACACAACGGCAGATCCGGCTGATCCCCCAAATCGGGCTCGGCTCGTCTGTCGGGGCTGAGGCTGTAGGGGTCATCGAGCATGCGCCGCACGCCGGCATCGTCCGAGGCGATACGCATCAATTCGACCATCGTCGCAATCGACCCGCCGGCATAACCACCGGAATAATCACGCAACACCAACGTCGTGTCGGTCAACTCACCGGCCTTGTCGTCGATAGCTCTGCGATGCAGTGCGTAAGCCGTCAAATCCGAAGGGACGGAGTCGAACCCACAGGAATGGACGATGCGGGAGCCGCTCTCGATTGCCTGGCTGTGGTAGAGGTCGATGCTGTTACGTACGAACGGCACCTCACCGGTCAAGTCGGCGTAATCGGTCCCGGTCGCCGCACACGCGGCGACGACAGGTAGTCCGTGCGTGGTGTACGGCCCGACGGCGCTCACCACCACCTGTGTTCGGGCGGCCATCGCCCGCAACGCCTCCGGCTGTGAGACATCGGCGACGATCAGTCGCCATTCCTGCGCAGCGGTGCCGAGCGAACTTCGAACGGCATGCAGCCGATCGAGGGATCGACCGGCCAGCGCGACGCGAGCCTCCGCACGCGAACTCGCCAGATAGTTGGCGGTGAGCTTACCGATAAAACCCGTGGCCCCGTACACCACGATGTCAAGGTCACGCCGGCTCGAACCCACGACGGCCGACGTTACCTGTCCTTCGCGCGCCGTTCGCGGTAAGCCGCAACATATTGGCGGTTGCCGCAATTTCCGGTCTCGCAGAGCATGCGTGACCGATTGCGGGACAAGTCCACAACAACCGCCTTGCAGTCGGGCGCCGCACAGATCTTCAACCGCCGCAACTCCCCCACCGGATCAGGTCGGCCAACGCCCTCGCGAACTCCGCACCCATGCGCTGCGCCAGCGGGTCGCGCTGTGAGGCCAGGTGCAGGTGCCACTCCGGCATCTCCGGGTGACGGGTCAGCCACGGCGAGGCATGCGCGTCCGCCAGCAGCGCATTGACCATCGCGACGGCCCGCCTCCTCATCGTCGGCCGCTTCCCAGATCCGACCTAGCCGCGCCCGCAGCGCCTGGACCGCCGGCACTTCAGAATCGTCGCGGTCTCGCCGGCCGGTCCAGCCGTAGCGGGCCAAAAAACGATCAAGATCCGGCTGATCAGCGAGGTGTTCACCAGCCTCACGGTCAGTGTTGATGAGCTCAGCCGCAGCGCGCAGCGTCAACTCAGTGGTTCGGGATCGAACGTACTACCCGCCGACGCCACCGAATGAGGTCGACCGTGGTTTTGCCGCGGCGCGGCCATCTAGACAGATTATTCGTGAATCGTTCTTCAGCTCCCAACTGATTGACACATCATGTAAATCAACTACTGTAGTTCTATGCCGAAAGCGGTGCAGTTCGATTCGTACGGCGAAGTCGACGTACTCGAGGTGCGCGAGGTGCCTCGGCCTGTTCCCGGAGCCGGCGAAGTTCTCGTCGAGGTCAAGGCAGCCGGCATCAATATCAGTGAGGCGGCGATTCGCTTAGGGGCCGTTCGCGATATGTTTCCTGCGACATTTCCGTCGGGTCAAGGCAGTGACCTGGCGGGGATGGTGGCCGAACTCGGCCCCGGCATAAGCGATTTCGCAGTCGGCGACGAGGTGATCGGGTTCTCCATGCAGCGGTCGAGCCACGCAGAATACGTGACGGTGCCCGCAGCCCAGTTGACCCCAAAGCCGTCGGAGGTTTCCTGGGAGGTGGCCGGCTCGCTGTTCGTCGCGGGTGCGACTGCCTACGGGGCGGTGCAGGCGGTGCGCCTCCTACCGGGAGATACGGTGGCGATCGCGGGCGCGGCCGGCGGTGTCGGTTCGATCGCTGTTCAACTCGCGCGACGCACCGGTGCCGCGGTCCTCGGTATCGCCGGGCCATCCAACGATGCCTGGCTCGCCGACCATGGCGCCGTCGCAGTCAACTATGGTGACGACTTGCCAGCCCGGCTGCGCGCCGCAGCACCGTCCAAACGCATCGACGCCCTGCTGGATTTCTTCGGTGGTGGATATGTCGCCATGGCGGTCGAGGACCTCAACGTGCCTCGCGACAGGATCGACACCATCACCGATTTCGCTGCCGTAGAACAGTTCGGAGTGTTGTCGGCAGGCGGCGCAGACGCCGCGACTGCCGCGGTGGTCGCCGAGTTGGCTGACCTCGTCGCGCAGGGTGAGCTGGAAGTGCCGATCGCCGGAGTATTCGCACTCAAAGATGTGCAAGACGCGTACCGGGAGCTCGAACTACGCCGCACCCGCGGCAAGTTAGTGCTGCGACCCTGAGCGATTTGAGGAGACCACGATGAGCGATGGCAACGACTTCAACGAGCGCAATATCGCCGAGTTCCGCGCCAACCACGGTCGCGTCAGTGGCCCGTTCGAAGGTGCGCCGATCGTAGTACTGCACACAGTCGGTGCACGCAGTGGAAAACCGCGGACCAACATCATGATGTACCTCGCCGACGGCGAACGGTACCTAGTCTTCCCCTCGAATCAGGGTGCCGACTACAACCCCGCCTGGTACTGGAACCTGAAGGCCAACCCCAATGTCCGCATCGAAGTCGGCGACGGCATCATCGACGTGCACGCGACCGATATACAGGGCGCCGAACGCGACGACAAGTACGCACTGCAAGCCGCGCGTATCCCGGATTCGCCGAGTACCAGCGCATGACGTCGCGGACCATCCCAGTTGTCGCGCTCACGCCTATCGGCGCGGCGAGGCCGCGCGAATAACGATCGCGACCGGCGGGACCGGCTCGTATCCACCGAGACTGTTTGATTGATACATCATATAAAATACTACTATCTGTCCGGAACACGCGGGGACGGAGCATCCGGTGGCTGATCGATGGACGATTCGCGGTACCGAATTCACGAACTGCAACTGCGGCTGGGGCTGCCCATGCCAGTTCGGCGCCAAGACAACCTACGGGCACTGCGAGACGGTGATGTGTGGCCACATCGAAGAGGGAAACTTCAACGACACGAATCTCGACAGCCTGGACTGGGCAGTGCTCATGTATTGGCCGGGCGAGGTCGCCGAGGGCAATGGCACGCAGCAGGTGATCATCGCCGAGCGGGCGGAGCCGGCCCAACGAGATGGACTGCGGAAGATCCTTCACGGCGAGTCAACTGCTCCCGGAGCAACGCATTTCTTCGTGTACAACAGCACGATGTCGACCGTGCTGGACACGCTCTACTCACCGATCAAGCTGTCGATCGATGTTGATCAGCGAATGGCCGACCTGAAAATTGAAAAGCTGGTCGAATCGCGGGGAACGCCGATCATCAGTCCCTACACGGGGAAGCCGACCAGGTCACGCATCAACATGCCGGATGGGATCCACTACATCTTCGCCGAGATGGGCAACGGCAACACCGTTGCCAAGGCGGGCATCGAGCTCGACCTGAAGGACAGCTACGGCCAGTTCAACGTGCTGCACGTAGACCAAGACGGAATGATCCGCTGACCACGTCTTGGGTCGGGCGCCACCGGGACCAACTTGCCGTGATCGCCGGTCTGAGCGGCATCACCATCGCAGCCTGGGTCTACGTCCTAGTAGTGGCAGCAAGCCACATGGCGAACGGGTCAGCGGACTCGAGCGATCGATCAATGGCGCCGATGGTCGACGCGATGACACGGGTACAGCCTTGGACGGCAACTGAATTCGGCCTGAGACTGGCGATGTGGGCCGTCATGATGGTGGCCATGATGGTACCTACTGCGGCACCAATGACCCTGCTCTATGCCGCAGTCGCTCGGAAGGCCGCCTCCCAGAACAACCCGCTGGCCTCGACGACCCTCTTGGTCGCCGGTTACATCTCGATGTGGACGGCCTTCAGCCTTCTGGCCACCATCGCCCAGCACGCTCTGGATCGGGCCGCGTTGCTCTCTCCGATGATGGTGTCGAGAAGCGCTGGGTTCGGCGCCGCTGTGTTGATAGTGGCCGGCGTCTACCAGTTCACTCCGCTGAAGAATGCCTGCCTCGAGAATTGCCGCGCCCCAGCACACTTCCTGTCCCGCTACTGGCGCACCGGCAACTTCGGCGCGTTCCGCATGGGACTGAGGCTCGGTGGCTACTGCGTGGGCTGCTGCTGGATCCTGATGGGATTGCTGTTCGTCGGTGGCGTGATGAACTTGCTCTGGATCGCGGCGATCGCGATCTTCGTCCTTCTGGAGAAGACGATCCCATTCGGTGACGTGAGCGGAAGGATCGCCGGCGCCGCCATGATCCTGGCTGGCGTGTTAAATCTGTCCCTGTAAGAGTTCAGGTCGTCGCGAACACGACTCGTTTGGGTTCGGCGTCGGCTAATGCTCACGACGCATGGGCTTTGCAGGGCACCCACGATGGCACGTTGCAGCCTCCGATCGGGGAAGCTGCCCGCTACACCAACCTCGCGGCCGCACTGGCTCACTGAATAGATATCGATGGCAATGACGCATTCAGGTCCAGGCTTGCCTGGATGTGTTCCAGCGCCGCGGTCAGCGAAGGCACGAGCTCATCAGGGAGCGCCCCGAAGAACAACTTTCGGACTAGTGTTGCGTGGCCTGGTGCGGCCGCGACAATGGCATTCATACCTTGTTCGGTTATGACCGCGTCAGTCGCCCTGCCGTCATCTTCGGACTGGATGCGTTCGGTGAGGCCACGTTCGCTCAGACGCCGCACCTGGTGGGAAAGACGGCTGCGTTCCCATCCGATCAAAGCGGCCAGATCGGTGATTTGCAGCTTGTGGTCCGGCGCACTACTCAATGCGTTGAGCACGTGATAATCGGCTAACGACAGTCCGCTATCACGCTGTAATTGGCGATTGATCTCATAGTTCATTCGCAACTGCACGCGCATATAGGCCACCCATGTGCGCGATTGTGTCGGGGACAGCCAGGGACTGTCACCACGGGGTGAGCGACGAGGGCGTGACATTTGACCATCCTTCTGCTGGACTCTTCACGCTTATTATCCGCAGACTTCCTCCATCGAGCGCCGCCACCCGCTCGACGGCCTCGATTGGCCGAACAAAATAGGTCTTGAGTGGGGTCCGCGCTCGAGCGATACACGTCAGCTAGCACTGGTACAGGTAGCCCAGCGATATGTAGCGCGCGGCGGACAAAGCAGGCCGTTTCCCACGACGCGCCCCTTCGATCACCCGTGCGGTCGAATAGTGCTAGCCATCTTGGTCAATAAACACCAGACGGAACTTGCCGATCTGAATCTCATCACCGTTGGCAAGCACCGATGATTGCACTGGTTTGCGGTTCACGAAAGTACCGTTGAGGCTACCGATGTCAACAACTAGGAACTGGCCGTTCTCCCTTCGGAATTCGGCGTGACGGCGGCTTGCGGTGACGTCGTCGAGAAAGATGTCGCTATTGGGATGCCGGCCGACAGATGTCGCCGCCCTATCCAGCAGAAACCGGCATCCCGCATTCGGGCCGCGCTTCATTAACAACACGGCCACGTCGCTCGGCAAACCATCGACTGCCCACATCCCCGACTCAGCGGATGCAGCCGAATTATCGACCTCGCCGAGGACATCGGAGCGCAGATACATCGTGGTCTCCGCGGCCTTTTCGTCGGTTGATTGGTGGATGTCATTGCTCAATTCCTTGTCCTTTCGACGTGCAGGAATCGCCACTCACAAGGCGGACCTAGAAGCGTCGCAAGCCTCATCCGGTTGTCCACTGCGGTTTGCTTGACCCGCGCACCACGAGTAGTGGGTTCTTCCAGCGGGGCTTGGTTTCGGAGAACTCGACCGGTGGGGCGAGTCGGACGAGGTCCCCGTAGGGCGTTTGGGCTGTGATGGTGTCAGGCGCGAGGAGTTGATGCTGCTCGCCGGTGGGCGTCGGGGCGTTTTTGTCGACTTTGCCCAGGGACATGAACCACATTGCGCAGCGGGCCAGGTTGACGCGCACGTGGTAGCTGCCGCCTTCCTTGGCTCGGCGGATGAGGGCGGCTTGGATGCCGGCCGCACCGAGGTAGCCGGCGATGTAGTCGTTCATGACGTGGGTCGGGGGGAAGGCGGGGCGGTCGGGGGTGCCCTCTTCGGTGGTGAACCCGGTGACGCACAGGGCTTCCATGTCGAACCCGGCCCGGTTGGCCCAGGGCCCGTCGTAGGTGTAGCAGCGTGCGGAGGCGTAGACGATGCCGGGGCGGCGGGCGGCGAGTTCCTCGGGCGACAGACCCAGGTTGGAGATCTTGCGGGTGCGGTAGCTTTCGACGAACACGTCTGCGCCGGCGGCCAGTTCGTAGGCCGTTTGTAGCGCTTCGGGCTGGTTGAGGTCCAGCCATACCGATGACGTGAACCCGGCGCACGGGTCCTGCATCAGGGCCTCGTGCTCGAACTCTTCGGGGTGGGCGATCTGCAGCACCTCGGCGCCGTGCTCAGCCAATGTGCGTGACATGACGTTGCCGGCGATGACGTGGGTCGCTGACAGCACCCGCAGCCCCGCCAGTGGCCGTGCCGCCGGGGTAAACGGCTCGGGATCGCTGTCGCCGATCTTGACGATTTCGACCAACGGCTTGTCGGCGAGTTGCTTACCCTGGGGGTGAGCTGCCCATTCCTCGGCGGTGCGGACGACGGCGAAGACGAGCTCCTTGGCGGCGGCGGCCTCGTCGAGTTCCAAACCGTCCCACTTGGACACGGCCCTGGCGATGCTGTCCTTATCGGGCGAGCAGCCCAGGAACGCGCACATGCTGTTCAGGAGGCCCGGGTAGGCCCCCGTCGGCAGGAAGAACCGGCCGTCCTGGGTCCGGTAAAAATCGAATCCCATCGGGTTGCCCATGAAAAAGGGCATCTGGTAGGGGTAGCCGTTGATTGTCGGCGTGAATTTGTACATCGGGTTGATGCCGTGGATGGCCTTGCGCAGGTCGAGGCTCAGATCCTGACCATTGCCGCTGCGTTGACGCCAGATATCGGCGATGCCGGCGGCCCCGGCCATGATCGGGATGCCGATGCACGCCGCGAGCCGATGCACGCTCGGGAGGATCGGATCTTCGCCGACGAACGTTATCGTGCCACCGGTGTCCGCGGGGTCAAGCCCGAGACCGCGCATGACAGAACGAAATTCAGAGTCGACGTCGAAGTGTCCCGACTTTCCGCGAACGGTTAACGCATCCGTGCTCATCCTTTATCCCATCAACTTGGTGTCGTTCGGTCCTGGTTCTTCCACGCTAAGTGGGCGCTTTCGGCTTGGGAATGTTCGCGGGCACAGCATCGCTGCATCGAGATCGTGGGTTGTGACACCAACACGGTCAGTGGGGCGACGGGCCGATGACATCGATACTTAGTTTGAACAGTCGAGGCTCAGAGGGCCTCAGCCGTTTTCAGTGTGCTGCAGTCCGCACTGCCGCCGACCAGACCTCTTCTTCCACCTACGACGCACAAAGACGCAAAGAAGGTGACGCCCGGCGGCATCACCTTCTTTAGCAAAAGCCAGATTATGCAGGGGTCGGCAGCGAGGCGACCCGGGGGCGGCGCGCACCGACCGGGCGACCGCGCCGCTTTCCTCGCCAGTTGCTGTAGACGCCAACCAGCGTCATGGCGACCGGGATGTACAGCGGGGACAACGTCATCAGGAAGATGATGATCGGGAAAAGCATCGGGTTCTCACATTCTCCGCGAAGCGGAATTGTCGGCTCTTGTTGCGGTGAACTCTTCATCGAGCTCGTGGGCACAAATGTAGGAGCGCAGGTCCGGCCGAAGAATGTCGCAGCGGGATCATCTTTTGACGTCGCTTTGTCGTCTCGAGACAACCCGGCCTTATTGATCGTGGCAAGTGGTCGCGGTCGACGCCTGCAACTGGGCCCAGTCGACGACTCGATCGGGCGGCCGGCAGGCCCTGCGCCGCCCCACAAGTCCCCTGCCACCAGACCAGACGCCCATGTCGATACCCGCCAGCTCCCAGCCTTGCGGCCCATTGAGGAGATACACATCGGCTGCCGGCAGGACGCAAACACCGGATGTATCAACCAGCCGGCGATGAAGAACATCACGGGCCAGGGGCATGTCGTCGTCCCGCAATTCCGGTCGCCACATCACTCGTGCGTTGGACCCCACGCCGACTTCGGTTTGAGTCAATGTCGCGTCCGCCTCTTGGATGAAGGCAAAGGCGCTGCGGACTCGGACGAGAACTCCGATTACCGGCGGGTACCTGCCGGCTACGTCGCGGCGCACGATGATGTCGCTGACTCTCCCGATTTGCGCACCGGCGGCGTTCCGGACGGGACGACCAAGAATACCGGCGAGCGAGATCACCCGGCCGGCGACGGCGGTACTAAGGGCGAAGTGCCTGCGCGACGCGGCCCGCGACCGAAGGCGCTTCTCCGATCCGCGGTCACGCCGACCCACCGGACGTGTTCCATGTCGCGACGCCCCAAATGACCACGACGTCAAGGGCTATCAGCACAATCGAGCCCGGCGGATAATACGGCATCCAGAGAAAGGAGACCACGATGGCCAAGCAGGTGGCGACGATTGCCGCGGCCCGAGCCCCCGTGGCGTTGACGAAGAGGGAAACGGCGACTGCTGCCAACACCACTGCGGTCAGTAGGTTTATCCAACCCCAGCCGGAGAGTTGGAAGGTGTATTCGTAGCCGGGCCCCGAGACCACCAAGTCATTGGCGATAAGGGCGAACACACCGACAAGGAAGGTCAATACGGCGCTGGTGAGCATGAGGGCGGCGGCCGCAAGCGAAGCGCCCTCCTTCGGCCCCCGCTCGGTTTCATGCTCTGCGCGTTGAGAACTCGTGGTCATGGTGGTCTCCGATCTGCGCGAATTCGATGCTTGCGTAAGTCTTTCCGGCCCTTCGATCATCGACCGCATCAGCAGGGTTGTCGATGTCGACGCAGACAACACAACGCACCGGCAGTTGTCATCACCCACACCGAACGAACCACTCGCCGTGCAAATGCGTGACAGCGATTGCGGGCGCGCTCGCGTCGCATTGGAGACGGTTCGCGCGCAGCCGCGGGAAGGTAGACATCCAAGTCGTCCGCATGGAGTCGGTCGGCAACGTCAGCGGGGCGGTGTAGATCGGCTACATACACCGGCGGTGTACTTTGAACACCAGACATAGTTCGGCCACGACCACTGGGCGCGTGACAGATCGGCCGATGCGCTAGTCCCCTGCGCGCGAGCAGGGATCTATCCGGGGAGCCCCTGGTCTTCGGGGGGAAGCGGGGCCGGTCCCGTGATGCCCGGTGTCGCCCGGATGACGGGGGGTGTTGTCGGCGCGACGGATTCAGTGATGGTTACCCCGGTAGACATACCGGAACTCGCATCGGCGTCGAGGTTGTTGCGACCCTGATTGATACACACAGCCAAGGCGCCGACCGTGACAACGGCGCTTGCTCCGATCGCGGCAATGAACCGGAACTTCCTGGCGCTGGCGTCATTTCCTGTCCTTTGACGCATATCATAGGAAGGGCTTTCCCGCTTCAGCGAGACGCTGCGATAGTCATTGTTGTCGCGAAGGGACAGGTGGCCCCGTGTTGTTGTGTCGCCGGAAGCACGTTGCGGTGCCCGCCTTTGTCGACTGACCATATGCGTTCACTCCCGGTAATCAGTTGGAATCCGAGGCAAGGGCCCGATTCATCTCTGCGCCAATTAAATCCATCGTTGTGTGGGCGCCCGAAAATATCGATGTGATTAGTACCAGCGATCTATAGCGAAGGTTGTCATGCGTGTGAGATCCACACCGGCAGAGCCGGTGTCGGTGGCGGCGTCGGAATGAGTCTGTCGGCGTGATGGCAGGCCAGGCTGGCCCGAAGGACAACGTCACGAACCAACGCGCGCCGGTCCAGCCATGTGCCGCGGGTTAGTGCGTGGTGGCCGCTGGGTCCCGAGAGCGGCGATTCGGTCGCAAGTTGGATTTCGGCGTGGGACAATGACGTCCCGCTCTCGGCTAACTGTCGCGCATGGGCCGTAGTGGCAGGCGATACGGGTCGTCTTCAAGTGAGCTGCGGTCCCAGCCACCGAGGTCGGCGGCCGCCTCGTATGTGGTCTGCAAAAACCGGGCGACTGCCCGATCCGGGTCGTCGGCGGTGCGCACAGCTTCGTAGGGCAGCAGGAATTCTCCGTGCTCCTCGCTGAAGTAGGCGGTGCTTGGTTCAACGCAGTGAGCAGAGAAACCCTCTGGCGCGGGGTATGCGTACGAGTAGAACGCACCCTCATTGCCGCCTCCGGGCCAAAATCCACAGCTGCTGAGCTCCCGTGAGTACCCCTCGGCCATCACCCAGTCGGGGCAGTTTGGGGCGCCTCCCGGATGCAGGGGGGCCGGCCGCCCGGAGAACCGCGTGCACGCTAAATCCATAGCACCCCAGAAGAATTGAACCGGGCTCGCCTTCCCGACAAATTTCGCGCGAAAGTTCGTCATGACCCGATGGGCCTGCACCAATTGCCGCCAGAAGGTGCGGGCCGCGTCGGGCTGGTAGTCAGCGTGCTGATAATCCTCAGCGAATGGGATGGCGGGGTCTACCTCATTGGGCTTCCCCACGATGTGTGTTTCGACGCCGAGCCTGTCGAGCGCCGAGAGCGTCTCTCCGTAAAAGTCGGCGACGGGTTTCGCCGCCAGCGGCACCGCCTCCTGATCACCGTTACTCCTCCGGATCGCAAGATTTTGGTTGACAAAGTCGAACTCCATGTCGAACACCGCATCCCGATATGGGATTGCGCCGGTGGTCAGGCCTCGGGGACTCACGTACAGCGTCACTTGCCACCAGTGGTTCACCAGCGGCATGTGCGCCATGCGGACCTTGCCGACTATCTGTGTCCACATATGCAAGGTTTCGCGGGTCGCGGTCCATTCGTCCACCACCAGGGGCGGCCAGTCGTAGGGCCGCGTGGAGCCGTTCATGTCGATCCCTCCCACCGCTCGACGAGCGTGCGATCGAACACCACCCTATGCCCTCATAACTTCGATCGGCACCCGTCAGCGCACGAGGGCCAGCGCGGTGTGAACGCGGTTGACGAAGATGCCGAACGCGTCCATGTAGTTGCGCAGGAATTGTTCTGTGGACGGCTCGGCGACTTCACCGTCGCCGGTGATCATTCCTGGGGTGACTTGCACATAAGCCTCGGGCGCGGTCATCTGGGGTGAGTCACAGAAGCTGAGCGCGCTGCGCAGACTCTGTTGCGCCACAGCGGTTCCGATCTTACCTGGGGAGGCGCCGATCACCGCCGACGGCTTATGCGCGAATGAGTTTGTTCCATG
>NZ_JAVHWR010000028.1:0-39715 GCF_032159565.1 Mycobacterium sp. | reverse complement strand
GAGCGTGAACTCGCGCACGAGATCCGCCTCGCCCGCGTCGATGAACTCATCGATCAGCGCGTTGACCACCGGGCGAACGATTTCGGGTTCCCACCGCAGCAGTGAGCGCGACTTGAACGCCGCAGAGACGAGATTGCGGTGCTCCCAATGCTTCTTGCCCTCCATCGCCAGGATGGTCGGCCCCATGAACAAACCGACCGTGGAGTCGTAGATGTGGGAGTTGAACGCCTTGCCGTCACGGAACACCCGGTTCACCGCGTCGAAGGACACCGCGGCATAGAGGTTCTCGGGCCGGAAGTCTTCGGAGGCCTTTGTCCAGTCCATGACGCTGCCGCAGAACACACCGCTGGTTTCGCGTCGCCTGCGCTCGAAGACGGGATAGGGGTTGCGTAGAAGGTCGGCCGCTTCGTCGGCCGTGACGTCGAGCACCGGCGTATCCACGTGGCGGCCTCCAGCATATTCGACGGACTGCGATAGGTACTGTAAAGCTTACAGTATAGGAGTACCGAACGACACGTTGCCGGTGTTGTCGGCGGTGAATCGGCTCTCAGGCGCCTTCGCTGAGCGCCTGCTCGCGCGCCCACCGGTAGTCGGCCTTGCCCGCCGGGCTGCGTTCGATGGTCGGCCGGAACACCACGGCCTTGGGCAGCTTGTAGCGGGCGATGACACCGGCGGCGTGCTCGATGAGTTCCTCCGCGTCTGCGTTGATGCCCTCGACCAGGGCGACGATCGCGACGACCTCCTGGCCCCATCGCTCGCTGGGCCGCCCCGACACCACGACGTCGGCCACCGCCGGGTGCGACAGCATCGCGCTTTCGACCTCCTCGGCGAAGATCTTCTCGCCGCCGGAGTTGATCGTCACCGAATCGCGGCCGAGCAGTTCGATCCCGCCCTCGGCCAGATGACGTGCGCGGTCGCCGGGTATCGAGTACCGCATGCCGTCGATGACCGGGAACGTCTTGGCCGTCTTGGCCGCATCGCCCTTGTAGCCGAGCGGGACGAACCCCCGCTGCGCGAGCCAGCCCATGCCGTCATGGCCGGGTTTCAGAATCGACCGGAGGTCCTCGGCTGCGACGCTGGTATCGGGACCGGCATCGAACTTGCCGGTCGACACCGCACCCGGCGTGGACATGTGGCTCATCTGGATGCCGGTTTCCGACGATCCGACGCCGTCCATCACGATCAATCCCGGCTTGAGGTCGATGAGGCGCTGTTTGGCGGTCGGAGTCAGCAGAGCCCCGCCGTTGGCGACGACCGCCAGCGATGACACATCCGCGGTACCCCGTTCGATGGCGTCGGCAATGGGCCGGACCATCGCATCACCGACGACCTGGACCGTCAGGATCTTCTCCCGTTCCACCGTCGCCACGACCTCGTCGGCGTCGAATTTGCCTTGTGTGGGGGGGAATACGACCGTCTGCCCGGTCGTGAGCGCGGTCATGACGGCCCACTGCGCGGCGCCGTGCATGAGTGGCGGGAGGGTGAAGATCTTGGTGCCGGGATTCTCCGCAACGCGCTTGGCGATCTCGTCGTAGGAGGCGACAACCTCGCCGGTGTACATGTTCCGGCCGCCGAACGAGGTCATGAAGATGTCGTGCTGACGCCACAGCACACCCTTCGGCATGCCGGTCGTGCCGCCGGTGTAAAGGACGTACAGGTCGTCGGGCGACGGTTCGACGGGTGGCAAATCCAATTTGCGCGACGCGACGATCGACTCGTAGTTGACGGCGCCGTGAACGAGGTCGTTGCCCGAGTCGTCGGCGATCTGGATGAGCACCCGCAGCTTCGGCAGGTCGGGGAGCACGTCGGCGACTCTGGGCGCGAACGCCGCGTGGTACAGCAGCGCGGTGGCGCCCGAGTCCGCGAGCAGGTACTGCAGCTCGTTCTTCACATAGCGGTAGTTGACGTTGAACGGGGCCACTCGCGCACGCCACGCGCCGAGCATCCCTTCGACGTACTCGGGGCCGTTGTACGCGTAGAGGCCCAGCAGGTCCTGGCCTACCTCGTGGCCTGCCAGCTCGGAACGCTCGGTGTGGCAGCCAAGCCCGCGCGAGTGGAGGTAGGCCGCGAGGCGGTTGGACCGCTCGACGATCTGGGCATAGGTGTAGCGGCGGTCGCCCTGGATGATGAACTCCCGGTCGCCGATCGCGGCCGCGACGGCCTCCGCGGCGGCGGGGACGGTGAATTGCGGCGAGGGGGCAGTCATCAGGTCCTCAGGGTTGGTGCGGCAACAATTTGATCATCAGGCCGCTTGATTCGGATAGTACGGTGTCGTCGGCGTCGATCAACGTCGCGGTGACGAACGCCTTGCGCCCCTCGATTCTGTCAATTCCAGGAAAGCCGCGGGTCTCTCCGCTGGAGTCGGTCACGCCCAGGCCGCCATCAGATCAGAAACGGTGGTGACCGTCGCCAACAGGGAGATGGTGTTGTCGATGATCGCGTCGGCGTAGTCGGCGGGGATGCCCGCGACGGCGTCGCGCGGGACGACGACGTGGTAGCCGGCGTTGACCCCGTCCATGACGAGGTTGGTGATCGCGATGTTCACCCACACGCCGACGGCCACGATCGTCGATACGCCGAGGTTTTGCAGCACCGCGTCGAGGTCCGTGCCGCCCATCGGGCCAACACCGTGCCATCTGTGCAGTACGATATCGTCTGCCGCAGGGCCGAATTCGGGCAGCAGCGTCGCGCCCTCACTGCCGGGAATGATATCGACTCGCTTTGTTCCCATCATGAAGATCGGCGCATTGTGATTCGCGCCGAGGCCGTCCGACCGCCGCTGCACAAGGCAATGCACGATGCGCACTCCTGCTTCGCGCGCGGCGGGAAGCAGTCGCTCGATGTTGGGCAGCGCCCGCTTGCGCGCCTGGTTGGCGAGCACGGCGAGGCCTGCGTTGGGCCCGACGACGGCGCCCTGGAGTTCCTGCGTCACGAGAGCCGTGTGTCCGGGGGCCACGATCTCGGTGAGATCGACGGTCATACCGATGCGGGCGCCTCATAGAACTGTGTGGCCCATTTACGCATGGCCATATATGGTTTCGCGTCCACCTTGGACAGCGCCGGATGTTCGATGTACTCCTGGTATCGCCAGATGTTCAGGTCGTCCCAGACCGTGCCGAGGAACTGCCGTTCGACCTTCTCGCGCACCGAATCGGGCGGTACCTCTGACGTATCGCCGGGAAGCCGCGGCCACCAGACCGAGTAGAACATGTCTGAGTATCCGTCCTCGACGGGTGTGCAGGCAAAGATGAGCCGGTGGTTGGACGACCCCTCGAATGCGCTGATCGCGAACCCGAGTCCGGAGAAGTGGCTGTGGATGTAGAGCGCCATCTTGTCCGGGTCGTCGCTGCGGGCATCCGGCCAGCCGGTGAGGAAGCGCCATTCCTCGTCGACAGCTTCCCACTCGAGGCAGACCGGCGTCACCGACGCACCGTGCACGTAATGGAAGTGCGCGCTGTCTGGTCCGTTCTCCGCAACGATCTGCGGGTGCACCGGCTCGTGTTCGGCGCGGCGCGAAAACTCCGGGTACGGACGGTAATACGCGTCCGGGTCCGTCGGGAACTGCGGGAACTTGTGAAAGAGATCCGGCATCTCCCACTGCGGTTCCTCGCCGTCGGGTTGGTGCCAGACGAACACGCAGCCGTACTGTTCGCGCACCGGGTAGACGCGCAGCCGTAGCGCCTTGTTGGGGCGGTCGGGCTGATAAGGGATGTAGCGGTTGGTTCCGTCGGGTCCCCATCGCCAGCCGTGGAACGGGCATTCGACGCAGTCGCCGACCACCTTGCCGCCGTGTCCGATGTGAGCGCCGAGATGGCGGCAGTGTCCCGACAGCACGTGGAGTTCGCCCGCCTCGTCGCGGTAGGCGACCAGATCCTCGCCGAAGTACCGCAGCGGTCGCGTCTCGCCGGCGGCGATTTCGGCCGACCAGCCGACCATGAACCAGCCGGTGACCTTCCAGGTGAAGGGGACTTTCACACGGGCCTCCTGTGACGCCTAGCCTAGTCAACGGAAGATATTACAGTATAGTTTTCGGCAGCTTCGGGTGGAACGGCAACGCAAGGAGGCGTAGCGATGTCAGAAGGTCGGTTCGACGCGATCGTCATCGGTGCCGGGTTCTCCGGTCTGTACGCCTTGCATCGGCTTCGAGGGCTCGGGCTACGCGTCGTCGCCATCGAGCGGGCCGACAAGGTCGGAGGCACATGGTTGTTCAACCGGTATCCCGGCGCACGGTGCGACATCGAGAGCATCGAGTACTCCTACAGCTTCTCCGAGGCGATCCAGCAGGAGTGGGTGTGGACCGAGACGATGCCGGCCCAGCCCGAGATCGAGGCCTACCTCAACTTCGTCGCCGACCGCCTCGAACTACGCAGCGACATCCGGTTCAACACCACCGTCGTCTCGATGACCTTCGACGAACAAGCGACGATCTGGACGGTGAAAACCGAAGCGGGGGAGCAGTTCACCGCGCCGTTCGTCGTTGCCGCGGCAGGCATCCTGTCCGCGCCATTGGAACCCGACATTCCTGGCATGGACGCCTTCGCGGGCACCTCATTGTTCACCAGCCGCTGGCCCAGGCACGACATCGACCTCCGCGGTAAGCGGGTCGGCGTCATCGGAACCGGCTCGACCGGTGTGCAGCTGATCCCTGTGGTGGCCAGAGAGGCCGGGCACCTCACCGTGTTCCAGCGTTCGCCCGCGTACACGCTGCCGTGGACGGTCCGTGCGTTCGAGCCGGGCGAGCTGGACGGGATGAAGGCCGGCTACGCCGAGATTCGCGCCGCGCAACGTGAGCACCCGATCGGCGCCGCGCGACTGTCGGCCTTCTCGGTGATGTTTCAGATGATGGCCAACCCGCCGTTGAAGACGGCGTCGCGGGAGGAGCAGCTGCGCGCCATCGAGGAGAACGGCGTCATGGGCGCGCTCAGTTGGGGCGACGTGTTCTTCGACATCGAATCCAGTCAACTGGCGGCCAAGCTCTACGGGGAGGCGGTTGGACGGATCGTGGCCGACCCCGACACCGCGGCGTCGCTGACGCCGACTCATCCCTTCGGGTGCAAGCGACCGATCATCGATCAGGGCTACTACGACACGTTCAACCGTGACAACGTCACGCTCGTCGACCTACGGAAGGGTCCGATTCGCGCGGTGACACTTACGGGTATCCACACCGAACAGGGCGACTTCGAGCTCGACGCGATCATCTACGCCACCGGCTTCGACGCGATGACCGGGGCGCTCAGCCGTATCGACATCCGTGGCCGGGACGGGATGTCGCTCAAGGACTTCTGGTCGGACGAAGGCCCACTGTGTTACCTCGGGTTGGCCGTCGCGGGCTTTCCCAACCTGTTCATTGTTCAGGCTCCCGGCAGCCCCGCGCCTGCAAGTAATTTCGTCGCCGCGCTGGAACAGCACGTGGAGTGGATCGGCGACTGCATCTCCTATCTGCGCACACACGACCACCGGACGATCGAGGCGCTGCCAGAGGCGCAGCAGGAATGGATCGAGCACATCACGTCCCTCGTCGCACCGACAGTGCTCGTCCACCCGTCCTGCAACTCCTGGTACAACGGCGGAAACGTGCCCGGCAAGCAACGGATGTACATGGGCTACACGGGCGGAATTCCCGAGTATCGCCGACGGTGTGACGACGTCGCTGATGCCGGTTATACAGGGTTCAAGCTCGCGTGATGAAAGCCTCGGAGCGCGCGTATCGCATCGGCAGGGATTTCGCCGGCGTACTGCCGCGGGCGCACGCGGCGTTGAGGAACTCCGGTGACTGGGAGCCGTTGTCGCCGACCGGTGCACGCCAGCTGGGCGAGGTGATGCTAGACGAACTGGCGCTGTCCGGTATGACGCTTACGGCGCCACCGCCAAAGCTGGAACGAACAGTGCAGTCGTGCGAAGCCGCAGCCGAGGAGCTTTCGGGGCTGGGTGTCGAGCACGCACACACTGCGCCAGAACCCTTGAAGGTGAGTTCGATTCGGCGTGGCCGGTTGGGGCGACTGACCTACGAGAAGCTGAAGTTCGAGCACGATCCGGTGCTTCCGGCCTCGTTGGCCGCCGCCGGTCTCGGCGGACCCGCAACCGCCGTGGCCCACCTGTGCCGAACGGGTGACGACCGCAGACCCTGGCTGGTGTGGGTGCACGGCGCAGGCCAGGGTCAGCCGATAGACCTGCTGTTCTCCCGGGCCCGGCGCGTCCGCGACGACCTCGGCTTCAACATCGCCCTGCCCGTCCAGCCGGGTCACGGTTCGCGGCGTTCCGCGTGGCCGCCGTATCCGAACATGGACCCGCTGACCAATGTGGCGGGCATGATGCGCGTAGTCTCCGAGGTTCGCGCCCTGGTCCGATGGCTGCGGCCTCAGTCGACCGCGATGGCGGTGTCCGGTGTTTCCATGGGAAGCCCGGTGGCAGCGCTCGTTTCGCACTTCGAGGACGTCGACGGTGTCGCGGTGTACACGCCGATCCTCGGGCTGAACGCGATGATCTCCCGACATCTCGGTCGTTGGGGACCGTCGGTGAACGACGCCATCGACCTGCTGGGCTCGGATACGGTGGCGGCCATCGCGTCCGCCGTCGACCACACCACCGTCGAACCGACGGCGCCGCCGCGCGGGCGCCTCATCGTGGGCGCATGGCACGACCAGATGGCGATGCGCGAGCCCGCCCTGCAGTTGCACGAGCGGTGGGGTGGAGAGCTGTTCTGGCACAAGGGTAGCCATGTGGGCCATCTCTTCGCCGGTGGCGTACAGGATGCCTCCGAGAGGTTCCTCGGTGCGCTCAATGAGGAAGGTGGCCGCCGAGCGTCCTTGTGACCTGCTCGGCATGACCGACCGCGAGGTCGACCCACTCCACGCATCTCTCATGCGGCATCCGTATCGTCGGTCCGCTGATGGTGATCGCGCCCAGAATGTCGCCCGCCGCATCGAACACCGGCGCGGACAGCCCCGACGCCGAATCCTGGCGTTCACCTGCAGTGATCGCATAGCCGTCGGCCTTCGCCGCCGCGATGAGACCGCGTAGTTCTTCGGGGCTGGTGACCGTGAAGTCGGTCATCGGCTCAAGTGGTGCGGCGAGGATCGTCTCCGCGAGGTCGGGATTCCATGCAAGCAGCACCCTCGAGGCCGAACCCACATGCAGGGGAATGATCTTGCCCACGTACATGTCCCGGCGTAATGCGGTATGGGTTTCCGCAACCGCGACACAGACCCGGTAGTTCTGCTCGACCTTGAAGAAGCACGCCGTTTCTCCGGTTTTGTCGCGGATCTCCTTGAGAACCGGGTTCACCACGGCATTGATCTGATCGTCGAGAAAGAACGCGTCGAGTATCGCGTCCTTGGTCCCGTATCGGGCATGGACCATTGCCCTGCTGTAGCCGACTCGTTGGCCGATTTCTGCAGCGGTCGTTGCCTCCCAGCCCTTTTCGGCTATGAGTGCCGCCGCCGCCTCAATCAGTCGTCGGTTGGAGATCTCGACGCGCTGCGGTTGCGTCAGGCCGCGTGCAGGGGAAGGCACTATTGCATATTAGATGCCTGACAACTAACTTAATTGCGCACTGTCAACTTTCTCGGTGGCGGCCATCGACGAGATCGAGGCACTGGAGGTGTTCGCGTGACCCGCACGGTCCGCGAAGTCGTGGAGCTGTACAACCTCGTGGTCTGGACCGAGCGCAACTTCGAGCTCGCGGATGAGTTGATGGGCGAGACCGTGATTCGCCACGAGGTCGGCCGGGCGACGACGTTGACTCATCGGCAGGCGTTCCGACGCATCGTCGATAGCGGCTACAAGCACGGAGTGTGGGAGTGAAAGAACGCGTGCTCGACGAGTTCGGCTACTACCTGCTTGCCGGTGCAGGCGGAGAGGGCCCCTCGACGCTGATGGCGGAGGCGCGCCGTGGCGAGGAGATGGGCTTCGGTACGGCGTTCATCTCCGAGCGGTGGAACGTCAAGGAGGCCTCCTCGCTCGTCGGCGCGGCCTGTGCGGTGACCAATCGCATGCAGATCGCCACGGCCGCAACCAATCACAACACCCGCCACCCGTTGATCACCGCCTCGTGGGCGACCACCATGCACCGACTGTCCGGTGGGCGCTTCACGCTCGGCCTCGGCCGCGGGGTCGCGGCGATGTACGCGGCGTTCGGCATTCCGTCGGTGACGACCGCCCAGATGGAGGACTTCGCCAAGGTGATGCGCCGACTCTGGAACGGCGAGGTCATCTTCAACCACGAGGGGCCGATCGGTAAGTACCAGGTGCTGTTCCTCGATCCGGACTTCAAGGAGGACATCAGGCTCGC
Source organism: Mycobacterium sp. (assembly GCF_032159565.1). Lineage (GTDB taxonomy): Bacteria > Actinomycetota > Actinomycetes > Mycobacteriales > Mycobacteriaceae > Mycobacterium. The sequence continues at coordinate 31,422 of NZ_JAVHWR010000028.1, read as the reverse complement.
GCTGGTGGCCTTCGGCCCGAAAACCCTCGAACTGGGCGGCCGTGTGTTCGACGACGTCATCCTGCACACCTACTTCACGCCGGAAACCCTGCAGCGGTGCGTCAACACCGTGAAGGATGCCGCACAGCAGGCGGGACGCGATCCCGACAGCGTGCGGGTGTGGTCGTGCTTCGCGACGGTCGGCGATCACCTCCCCGAAGAGCTACGCCTGAAGAAGACCGTCGCGCGGCTAGCCACCTACCTGCAGGGCTACGGCGACCTTTTGGTCGACACCAACAACTGGGATCCCGCTGTGCTGCAACGGTTCCGCGAAGACTCCGTCGTCACCTCGATACCAGGCGGCATCGACCACAAAGCCACCGCCCAGCAGATCGAACACATCGCGACGCTGATTCCGGATGAGTGGCTAGAGCCTTCGGCCACCGGATCGGCACAACAGTGCGTCGACCGGATCCGCAAGGAATTCGCCTACGGCGCGGACGCGTTGATCATGCACGGCGCGACGCCGGACGAACTCAAGCCGATCGTCGACGCTTACCGCTCTGCTACGGCGTGATGACGGTCCGGCTCACCGGTTCCGCGGCGGCCTGCCTGCTGTAGACGGCGCGCTGCAGCGCCGACAACAGCGCATCGCGAGTCTCCTCCGGATGGATCAGGTCGTCGAACCCGAGGTGGCCCGCCGACCGGAAGGACGCCTCCACCTCCGCCTTGCGGAGCTGGGCCTCGACGTCCTCGGCGGCGTGCGAGGCACGGCTGAGCGCGGCCGCGCTCATCGCTCCCATCGTGGCGCCGGGATAGGCGAACGTCGCGCTCTGGCTGTCGAATCCCAGCAGCGACATCACCATTGAGCCGAACCCGTAGGCCTTGCGCAGCGTCACGTGCAGCTTGATCGTCGTCGCGGCTGTCTGCGCGGCGAACATCCGCGCGCCGCTGCGCAGCACGCCGCTCTTCTCCGACCGGCTGCCGGGCAGCATCCCTGGGTTGTCCGCGAGGAACACGATCGGCAGGTGGAACGAGTCGGCGACCGTGATGAAATGCGCTGCCTTGTCGGCGGCGTCGGCGTCGATCGAGCCTGCCATGACTTTCGGCTGGTTTGCGACGACGGCGACGGGGTGGCCGCCGAGGTGAGCCAGCGCGCAGATTATCGCGGGCCCGAATTTCGGCTGCACCTCGAACCAGTCCTGTCGATCGAAGACGACGTCGAGCACCGTGCGAATGTCGTACACCCGGCGGTTCGTGCGGGGAACGATGTCGAGCAGCTCCGGTGTGGGTCGGGGCGCGCTGCTCTCGTCGGCGGGCGCGACGGATGGGTACGACCACGCACTGGACGGGAAGTACGCCAGGTAGCGGCGGATGTCGTCGAGCACACCCTTATCGTCCTCGGCGAGGTTGTGGATCACCCCACTGGCGAGCGCGACGCTCGGCCCGCCCAGGTCCTCCTTCGAAATGTCCTCGCCTGTGGACTCTTTGACCACCGGCGGACCCGCGGTGAAGATGGCTCCTTGACGACTCATGATGGTGAAGTCGCACACCGGCGCGACCAGGGCGCCATGCCCGGCCGAAGGCCCGAGCAGTCCTGCGACGGTCGGCACCTTGCCAGAGCACTGTGCCTGCGCGAGGAGGTCCGTCGGAGTGCGGCCGTAATGCTCTCCGCTGGGCCGGAATCCGGCGCCTTCGAGAAGCATCACGAGCGGAACCTTGTCGCGCAGCGCCAACTCGGCCAGCCGGTAGCGCTTGGCGTTGCCGCCGGGACCGATGCTGCCAGCGAGGGTGGTGAAGTCCTCGGCGCCGATCATCACCGGGGAGCCGTTGATCAAACCGGAGCCTGCCACGATCCCGTCGGCCGCAATGTCGCCGCCGACAAGCGTGCCGAACTCCCGGAACGTGCCCTTGTCGAGCAGGTGTTCGAGGCGGGCGCGGGCGTCGAGCTTGCCTTTGCCGTGGTGTCTGGCGAGCCGCTCGTCGCCGCCCATCGACCGCGAGCGCTGACGCCGAAGACCGAGGTCTTCGAGCGTTTCCCGCCAGCCCTGCTCGTTCGTCATGTGCAATTCCCGTCGTCGAAAGGCGATCGTCGCACCGGCGTGCTCACGTTGACCATACTGAATTGCTTACTGTAGCGTCCACGTGTATGGGTGACCGCGGCGGTCTCAAGGTCGACGGGGCCGTCTCGAGCCAGCTGGCGGAAGTCGCCGACGCGGCGACCCGGCTGCAGCGACGCGGCTACGACTGCTGCTGGACCGCCGAAATCAACCACGACCCTTTCCTGCCGCTGGTGCTTGCCGCCGAACACACGTCGACGATCGAGCTGGGTACCAGCATCGCGGTGGCGTTCGCGCGGAATCCGATGACCGTGGCCAACATCGGCTGGGATCTGCAGGCCTTCTCGCGAGGCCGCTTCATCCTGGGCCTCGGTTCGCAGATCAAGCCTCACATCGAGAACCGATTCAGCATGCCGTGGAGCCGGCCCGTAGAACGCATGCGCGAATTCGTGGTGGCGCTTGGTGAGATCTGGTCGTGCTGGCAGGCGGGCACGAAACTTGCTTTCGAAGGTGACTTCTACACCCACAAGCTGATGACGCCGATGTTCACGCCCGAACCGTTGGCGCACGCGTTGCCGAAGGTGTTCGTCGCCGCAGTTGGTGAAGCGATGACCGAGATGTGTGGCGAGGTCGCCGACGGCCTGCTCGCGCACGCGTTTACGACCAAGCGCTATTTCGACGAGGTGACGACGCCGGCCCTGCTGCGCGGCATGGAGCGCTCCGGGCGCAAACGCAGCGAGTTCGAGCTGTCGTGTCCGCTGTTCGTGGTGACGGGGAACGACGACGCGGAGTTGACGACCAATGCCGTTGGCACGCGCAAACAGATAGCCTTCTATGCCTCGACGCCGGCCTATCGCAGGGTTCTGGAACTGCACGGCTGGGGCGACCTGCATACCGAACTGCACCGGATGTCGAAGGAGGGCCAATGGGATGCGATGGGTTCGCTCATCGATGACGACATCCTCAACGAGTTCGCGGTGGTGGCGCCGTTGAACGACGTCGCGCAGGCCATACGTGACCGGTGCGACGGCGTCATCGACCGCGTCCTGGTGGGTTTCCCCGCCTCGGCCGACGACGCCGCCGTCGCCACCGTGCTCGACGAGATGAGGAGCCGCGCGTGAGTACGCCCATCATCGACGAAGCCGCCAAGGTCTTCGCCACCCCGAAGGCGTACACCGACGAGCGGAAACTCCATTCGGCGCTGACGCATCTGCGCGCGGACGCCCCGGTGTCGTGGGTCGATGTGCCGTCATACGAACCCTTTTGGGCGATCACCAAGCATGCCGACATCATGGACATCGAGCGGGCGAACCACGTGTTCACGAACTATCCCCGGCCGGTGCTGGTCACGGCCGAGGACGACGAGCGGCAGGCGGCCGTCGGCGTCCGCACCTTGATCCACATGGATGATCCGCAGCATCGCGGCGTGCGGGCGATCGGCGCGGACTGGTTCCGGCCGAAGGCGATGCGAGCACTGAAGAATCGCGCGGACGAACTGGCCAAGGTCTACGTCGACAACATGGCGGCGATCGGGTCCGAGTGCGACTTCGTCCAGCAGGTGGCCGTGAACTACCCGCTGTACATGATCATGTCGCTTCTCGGCGTGCCCGAATCGGACTTCCCGCTGATGCTGAAGCTCACTCAGGAGCTGTTCGGCAGCGATGACGACGAGTTCAAGCGCGGCACCGATGGCGGAGATCAGATGTCTGCGCTGCTCGAGATGTTCGAATACTTCACCGCGTTGACCGCGTCACGACGGGAAAACCCCACTGACGATCTGGCTTCCGCGATTGCCAACGCCACGGTCGACGGTGAGCCGTTGACCGACATCGACACCATCTCCTACTACGCGATCATCGCGGCCGCAGGACACGACACCACCAGCGCGACCATCTCGGGCGGCATGCTGGCGCTGATCGAGAATCCCGATCAGCGTCGAATGCTGACCGCCGACCTGGACCTGATGCCGCTGGCCACGGAGGAGATGATCCGCTGGGTCACCCCCGTCAAGGCGTTCATGCGGACCGCCACCGAGGACGCCACTGTTCGTGGAGTGCCGATCGCAGCCGGACAATCAGTTCTGCTGTCCTACGTCTCGGGTAACCGCGACGAAGACGTCTTCGACGATCCGTTCCGCTTCGACGTCACGCGAGATCCCAACAAGCACATCGCCTTCGGCTACGGAGTGCACTTCTGCCTCGGCGCGGCGCTGGCCCGAATGGAGGTGGGCAGCTTCTTCTCCGAGCTGCTACCGCGACTCGAGTCCGTCGAACTCGCAGGAGACCCGCAGCACGTGGCGACGACATTCGTCGGCGGGATCAAACACCTTCCGATCCGTTCCTCGCTGCGCTGAAGCGTTGACGACCGCCCCGGGATTATCCGGGGCGGCCGTCTCGCCAGGTTGTCTGTCAGAACGGGAGTGGAATCCAGATCCCGAAGAAATAGAAACCCCATTGGTTGTAGCCGGGATCCCATACCGGCTGCTCGTTGTAGCCGAAGTAGTTGATCGGCGGCGGCGGAGGGCCCCACGCGCCAGGCAGCGGACCATCCCACACCGGCGGCGGCGGCGCGCCCCAGCCCCACGGAGGCAAATCGTTGCCCCATGGGGCGTCACGGAACCGCCCGCGCCAGTCGTTTTCCTGGGGATTCCATGGCGGTCGCCAATCGTGGCCGCCGGGGCGGTTGTAATCGCCGGGCGGTGGACCGTCGTGGCCGCCGCCGGGGCCGCCGCCGGGTCCGCGGTTGAAGTCGCCGGGTGGACGACCGGAGAACCCGCCCGGAGGACCGCCCTGGCCGCCATCGGGACCACGATTGAAATCGCCGGGTGGCGGACCGCTGGGCCCACCCTGATCGCCCGGGGGGGCGCCAGGTGCACGATCGCCCGGAGGGCCGCCAGGTGCACGATCGCCCGGAGGGCCGCCAGGGCCACCACCAGGGCCACCGCCACCTGGGCCACATTGGACCCCTGGCGGGCACTGGGGTGCGGCGTTGGCGATGCCCGACCCCGTTGCAATGCCCCCTGCGCCGAGCGTGCAGCCGATGAGTGCTCCGGCTACCAGTTGATTGAGTTTCATTACCAGGCCTTTCCGCGTCGATGGACGCCCCCAACCCAGACGCGAGGTTAGGAAGGCTAGATAAGAGCGAGCTATGTCGTCGCTTTGAATGTCTTAGAAGGCCGGAGCGGCCGGTAGCCGTTGCCGGTATCTGGCAAGGCGAACAGCAGCGTTCACCCAAGCGTCAACAACAACGCGGGTTGGGGCTGTTCTCGGTCGCGTCGTGGCGCATCCGCCAATAGTCGCGTTCGGACACCACCGGCTCACCCGGGTGCATACGACTGCGGTGCTCGACGTAGCGCCGGTAGTGGTTATCGCCCATCAATGTGCCCCAGTACCAACTGATTTGGTGTGCGATTTCGGCTGCGCGTCCCATTGCTTCTGCACCTCCCGTTCGGCCTTGGTGGGAACGAGCCCGGACGGAGCGAACAAACGGGACGGCACGGGTTCGTCCTCGGTCAACGGTTTGCCTTGCCCGCGTATCGTCCGAAGCGCCACGATCACGCCTGCAACGAACACGACGATCACCAGTGCCGCGAACAGAACCGACAGCGACCCCTGAATGAAGGTGTTGCGCACGATCTTGTCGACGTCGGCTGGAGTCTTCGCCGTCAGGCATAGCTTGCCCGCCTCCTGCGCGGCCTGACAGATGCTGTGCTGTTTCCAGTAGCCAAGCTTCGGATCCGCCGAGAAGATCTTCTGCCACGACGCCGTCATCGTCACGATCAGGTCCCAGAACAGCGGAAGTGCCGGTATCCAGGCCCATTTCAGCAGTCCGCGCTTGATGACGACCACGGTGACCACCGTCAGCGCAATGGCCGCGAGCAGTTGGTTGGCGATGCCGAACAGCGGGAACAGCGTGTTGATGCCGCCGAGTGGGTCGGTAACGCCCATCAACAGGATGCCGCCCCACGCGGCCACAACGACGATGCTGCAGAACCACGCGCCGACGCGCCAACTCGGGTCCTTCAGCTTGCGAAGCGGACCGCCGAAGTTGCTGAGCCCATCGGAGAGCATGAACCGGGCCACCCTTGTCCCCGCGTCGACCGTGGTGAGGATGAACAGCGCCTCGAACATGATCGCGAAGTGGTACCAGAACGCCTTCAACGCTGTCCCGCCGAACACCTGGTGCAGGACCTCGGACATGCCGATCGCCAGGGTGGGCGCGCCGCCGGTGCGCGAAATGATCGAGTCCTCGCCGACATCCTCAGCGGCCTGGGTGAGCTGTTCGGGTGTGATCGGCGCGCCCGACAACCCGAGGCCATTGACGTATTGGGCTGCGGTGGCAGCGGTCGAGCCGGTCTGGGCCGACGGTGCGTTGATGGCGAAGTACAGGTGCTGGTTCAGGATCGCGGCGGTGATGAGCGCCATGATGCCGACGAACGACTCGGTGAGCATGCCGCCGTAGCCGATCAGCCGCATTTGGCTTTCCTTTTCGAGCAGCTTCGGGGTGGTGCCCGACGCGATCAATGCGTGGAAACCCGACAGCGCGCCGCACGCGATCGTGATGAACAGGAAGGGGAACAACGAGCCCGCGAACACGGGTCCGGTCCCGGTGCGGGCGAACTGCGAGATCGCGGGCGCCTCCATGATGGGGCGGGCGAGCAGAATGCCGAGCGCCAGCAGGGCGATGGTGCCCACCTTCATGAAGGTTGACAGGTAATCGCGCGGTGCCAGCAGCAACCACACCGGCAGCACCGAAGCCGCGAAGCCGTAGATGATGATGCACCAGGAAAGAGACACTTTCGAGAGCGTGAACCAGTCGGCGCCCCAGGCCGTTTCGGCCACCCAGCCACCCGAAACGACGGCGAGCAACAGCAGGCCGACACCGATAAGCGAGACCTCGGACACCCGGCCGGGCCGCAGGAACCTCAGGTAAAGGCCCATGAAGATGGCGATGGGGATGGTCATCGCGATTGAGAAGACGCCCCACGGACTCTCGGCGAGCGCGCCGACCACCACCAGGGCCAGCACCGCGAGCAGGATCACCATGATGACAAGCACGCCGACGATGGCGGCGGCGCCGCCGATCGCCCCGAGTTCGTCGCGAGCCATCTGGCCGAGGGACCGCCCGCGCCGCCTGGTGGAGATCGCCAACACCAGGTAGTCCTGGACGCAGCCGGCGAAAACCGCGCCGATGATGATCCAGATGGTTCCCGGCAGATATCCCATCTGCATGGCCAATACGGGGCCGACCAGCGGACCGGCACCCGCGATCGCCGCGAAATGGTGACCGAACAGCACCCGGCGATCCGTCGGCATGTAGTCGGTGGCGTTCTCGAAAAGCTCTGCGGGCGTCGCATTGTCGTCACGCGGACGCACGATCTTCATCTCGATGAGCCGGGCGTAGAAGCGGAACCCGATCACATAGGTGCATATCGCAGCGATCACGAACCAGACGGCGTTGACGGTCTCTCCGCGGAAGAAGGCGATCACCGCCCACGCGATCGCGCCGAGAATCGCGATGATGCCGAAGATGATCTTGTGGCGGGTGGTGATCGGCGATCGATCGATGATCGCCACCGGCGGGAGATCCTTCTCGGTGCAGATGTAGGTGATATCGCCGTCGGTTTCCTCGAAGCGTTCGGTCGATTCGGTGGTGGGTGAAGCCACAGTGCCCTCCCTCGATCGCAGTGGAGCCTGGGTGCCGACTGTGATCCTTTCAAAGGCGGTGCCGGGCCTGAAGAGGATTGCCGAAGATGCCCGAATTACTTGCTATTTCCGCTCGTAGAACGCTCGCACGGTATCGATGGTGTCAGCGTCGGCGGGGCCTTTGTCGTCCCGGTAGCGCAGCACCCGCGCGAACCGCAGCGCCATACCACCGGGATAGCGGGTCGACGTCTGCACGCCGTCGAAGGCGATCTCCACCACCTGTTCGGGGCGGACCTTGACGACCCAGCCGTCGGTCGGGCCGTCGGCCAATTCGGTGAACCGGGCGGTTTGCCAGTCGAGCATCGCGTCGGTCATGCCCTTGAAGGTCTTACCCAGCATGACGAAATCGCCTGTCGCAGGATCGCGCGCACCGAGATGGATGTTCGACAGCTTGCCGGTGCGCCGGCCCGATCCCCACTCGACGGCCAGCACGACGAGGTCGAGGGTGTGTACCGGCTTCACCTTCAACCAGCCTGCGCCGCGGCGACCCGCCTCGTACGGCGCAGTTGGCGACTTCGCCATCACGCCCTCGTGCCCGGCAGCCAGTGTCACATCCAAAAACCGTTGCGCCGCTTCGGAATCGGAGGTCAGCAGTCGGTCGACGCGCTGGCGGGGAGGGACGATAGCGTCGAGCGCCGCGAGCCGATCGCGCGTCGGCTCGTCGACAAGGTCGGCGCCGTCGAGGTGCAGCGCGTCGAAGAAGAACACCGACAAGGGCTGCGAGGCGCGGGCGGCCGAGATGTCGACGGTGCGGTCCTTCGTGCCGCGGCCCCCGCCACGACCGAAGCGTGACGCGGTGACCTGGAACCGGTGCGGCCGTCCGTCGGGGCGCAGGGCGATCGCCTCTCCGTCGGCGATCAGATCCTTCACCGGAAGGGCGAGCGTCGCCTCGACCACCTCGGGCAGTCGGGCGGTGACGTCGTCGAGGCTGCGGGTGTAGATCGACACGTCGTCGCCCCACCGGTGAATCTGGACCCGGGCGCCGTCAAGCTTGGCTTCGAAGACCGCCTCGCCGCCGAGTCGTTCGAGGGCTTCGGCGACTCCGGTCGCGGTCTGCGCCAGCATCGGGCCGACGGGCTGACCGACTCGCAGCGTGAATTCGGACAGTGCCGCCTCTCCGCCGGTCAGTGCGGCCGCGGCGACGGCGGGCAGGTCCCCGCCCAGCATCGCCGCCCGACGCACGATTGCTGCGGGCACACCCGCGGACTTCGCGACGGCATCGGCCATCACCCCGGCCAGTGCCCCCTGGCGCAACTCGCCGCCGAGCAGTCGGCGCAGAAACGTCTGCTCGACGGCTGTCGCCGCGGCGAACAGTTCCGCCACCAGATCAGCCCGGCGGGTCTGCGAGCCCTTCCCGGCGACCGCACCGATCTCGGTGAAGGCGGCGTCGACGGCGGTGACCGTCAGCGACGGCTCAGGTGCGGGGTCCGGCAGCGACCGCAGTGTCGCCCATCCCACGCCGATCTGCCGTTGCGGCAGGTCACCCGACAACCAGGACACTACGACGGCGACCAATCGAGGGTCGCCGCTCTCACCGGCCACGGCCAGCAGTGAAGCGATGCGCGCTATCTTGGCCAACCGTGCCGACGAGGCGCCGACCTCGGCCGAAGCGGTGGCGACGTCGATCAGCAACACGCTTCCACCCTGGCACGAAGGTCAGACATCTCCCAGCAGGCCGGCGAGGACGGTCGCCTCCGCGCGCAGCGTGGCGGCCCGCTCGGTGTGGCCGCCTGAGGTGAAGGCTTCCGACGCGCTCAGCCGCTCGTCGATTTCGGATCGCACGAGGTTTCGGATCTGCAAGTCCGACAGTTCGCGACGCGCGACTTCGGTCGCGCCCACACCAGCGACGGCGCCCGCGATTGCACCGGCCGGTCGTCCCACGACCTCGACGGCGCCGGGTGTCTCGGCGTTGTCGATCGCGGCCAACGCCGAGCGCAACGCCGACACGCGCACGGCGTCACGCTTCTTTCGTGCGGTCAGCAGCGATCGACGGAGAAGGGCGCGCCAAATGTCGGCCGGTTGACTGATCACGGGGCGCCAAAGTACGCGCGAGCGTGCGCAATTGCACGCCATTTTCCGGCGTGGCGCCGTACAGACACGCACGGTCGCGGGGCGAAGTGGCGGAGGGGAGGAGGGGAAGAGCTAGCTGACGGCGAAGTCGACCGAGTGCCAGCCGGTGGCGCCGTCGGGCACCGGGTCGGCCCACTGTTCGGTCTGCACCGCTCCGGTGTAGTCGGTGGCTCGCACCGTAATCGTGTGCGAGCCGGACGCATCGGCCTGCCACGGCAAGCTCCACAACCGCCAGGTGTCGTTGGAATAACGGGCGCCCAGCTGTGCCTGTTGCCACGGCCCGTCATCGATGCGCACCTCGACGGCCTTCACGCCGCGGTTCTGCGCCCACGCCACTCCGCCGAAGGTCACCGGTCCGCGGGCGACAACCTCGCCGTTGCGCGGCACGTCGACGCGGGACTCGGTTTTGATGGGCCCGCGCGGCGACCAGCCCAGCCGCGTCCAGTACGCCTCCGCCTTGTCGAAACGGGTCACTTCGAGGTCGACGACCCACTTGGTCGCCGACACATACCCGTACAGGCCCGGCACGACGAGCCGCGCGGGATAGCCGTGGTCGGTGGGCAGCGGCTGGCCATTCATCCCGACCGCCAGCAAGGCGTCCCTGCCGTCGGTGAGCGCCTCGACCGGCGTGCCCGCGGTGAACCCGTCGCTCGACGTCGACAAGACCATGTCGGCGTCCTGGTGCACACCCGCGTCGGCCAACAGGTCACGCACCCGGTAGCCGATCCAGCTGGCATTCGAGATCAGGTTGCCGCCAACGGTATTGGACACACACGTCAGCGTCACGAGCTTCTCGATTGCCTGGAACCGCTCGAGCTCCTCGAAGCGGTAGGTGATCTCGCGGTCGACCATGCCGTGGATCTTGAGCCGCCATTCGGCCCGGCTCAGCTGGGGGACGCTCAGCGCGGTGTCGATCCGGTAGAAGTCGTCGTTGCCGGTGACGAACGAGGGCAACGAAACGCCTTTGGGCTGCACGCTCGGCGGAACCGGCCGTGCGCCGACGTCGACGGGGGGCAACGCGAACGCGTCACGGTCACCGGCCACCGACGTCCGTGCCCGCGACAGCACGACGCCGACGACACCTGTCAGTGCGCCCGCCGTCAGCAACCCCAGCGTCAACAACGACAGCCGCCGGCCGTGATCGGGTTCGTGGGATTGGTCGGATTCGGCAGGCTCGTCGGTGAACCGCCCGGAGGTCAGCAGGCGCAGCACCACGACCCCACACACCGTGCCGACGACGGTGGGGACGATGTCGACGATCGACGCACCCGGTCGAGACAGCACCGCCGCACAACCGGCCGCCCCGGCGAGCACGATCGCCGCGCTACCGATCGGGAAGCGGCCCCGTTCCATCGAGCCGGTGACCGCGGCGACGACAGCGATCACCGCAAGCACAAGCACCGACAGCACGAGTTTGTCGGCGGTGGCGAACGTGGTTATCGCCCATTCCTTGACCGGGCCGGGAGTGAGGTCGATGACCGTCGAGCCGATCGCGGTGCGGGAATCGGCCTTCGGGCCGACGAACGCGGCCAGCAACTGGGTGACGCCGAGGGCGACCGCGGCCGCCGCGACGCCTGCCGTCGCTCGTATGCCGCTGGACGCCATGGTCGCCAAGCTACCGATCCGCCCACCCGAAAGCCTTACCGAAAAGTGACGTCCGCTAGGTTGCTTTACGAATCGAGCACTTTTTGGAAAGGGAGCCAGATGGAGATCGCGGGTAAGAAGGCCATCATCGTCGGCGGGGCGTCCGGGTTCGGCAAGGCGACCGCCGAGGCGTTGGCCAAGCGTGGCGCCGCGGTGGCGATCCTCGACCAGCCGCAGTCGAAGGGCAAGGAAGTCGCCGAGGCCGTCGGCGGAACCTTCCACGAAGTGGACGTCACGGACTTCGAGGGCACCGAGAAGACCCTGCAGGAGGCCATCCACGCCCTCGGCGGCCTGCACATCGCGGTGACCACCGCGGGCGGCGGCAAAGGGGAGCGCACCATCAGCAAGGAAGGTCCGCACAGCCTGGAGTCCTTCCGCAAGGGTATCGACCTCAACCTCATCGGCACGTTCAACATCAGCCGGCTGGCCGCGTGGCAGATGAGCAAGAACGATCCGGTGGACGACGAGGCCGAGGAGCGCGGCGTCATCATCAACACCGCGTCGATCGCGGCGTTCGAAGGCCAGATCGGTCAGGTCGCCTACACGGCGTCGAAGGCCGCGATCGCAGGCATGTGCCTGACGATGGCGCGCGACCTGGGCAGCCTCGGCATCCGGGTCCTGGCGATCGCGCCGAGCCTGTTCGCCACCGGTCTGACCGAAGGCATCCCCGACGAGTTCGCCAAGGTGCTGACCAAGGACGCCGCATTCCCCAAGCGACTGGGCCGACCCGACGAGTACGCCAAGCTGGCGGTCGCCATCGTGGAGAACGCGATGCTCAACGGGCAGTGCCTGCGACTGGACGGCGGCCAGCGCTTCGCGCCCAAGTAACAGCGATTTCGCATAGGGTCACCGGGTGGCAACCATCGCCGATCATGTCATCTCCGCGCTCGCGCTCAGCGGTGTCCATCGTGTCTACGGGCTGCCCGGTGACAGCCTCAACGGCTTCACCGACGCGATCCGTCGGGCTCCTGAAATGTCGTGGGAGCACGTGCGTCACGAGGAGACCGCTGCCTTCGCCGCGGCCGCCGACGCTGCGTTGACCGGAGCGCTCGCGGTCTGTGCGGGCAGCTGTGGGCCCGGCAACCTGCATCTGATCAACGGCTTGTTCGACGCACAGCGCAGCCGCGTACCGGTGCTGGCGATCGCCGCGCACATCCCGCGCTCGGAGATCGGCTCCCAGTATTTCCAGGAGACCCATCCCCAAGAGCTGTTCCGGGAATGCAGCGTCTACTGCGAACTCGTCAGCACCGCCGAGATGACACCGCGGATCCTCGAGATGGCGATGCGTGCGGCCGTCGAAGAGCGCGGCGTCGCCGTTGTGGTGATTCCCGGCGAGGTGTTCCTGCAGCGCGCTGAGTATGCGTGGAGGGCCAGGCCGGTCGTCGTGGCCCGATCGGTGGTGCGACCCGACGACGAGTCGGTGCAGCGGGCGGCGACGATCCTCAACGACGCCGGCGCCGTCACCATCCTCGCCGGTGCCGGCGTCGAAGGAAGCCACGACGCGGTGATCGCCGCGGCGGCGACTTTGAACGCACCCATCGTGCATGCGCTGCGCGGCAAGGAGTTCATCGAGCACGACAACCCGTTCGATGTCGGAATGACGGGCCTGCTCGGCTTCGCCTCCGGCTATAAGGCCATCAAGGAGGCCGATGCCCTGCTGATGCTCGGCACCGACTTCCCTTATCAGCAGTTCTATCCCGACAATGCGAAGGTCGTGCAGGTCGACATCCGCGGCCGGAACCTCGGTAGGCGCACGCCGATCGAACTCGGTCTGGTCGGCAGCGTGCGCGACACACTGGCCGCCGTGCAGCCGTCGCTTCGGCAGAAGCAGAACCGCGACCATCTCGACCGGTCTCTCAACCACTACCGCAAGACCCGCAAGCGGCTCGACGAGTTGGCGGTCAACGACCGTGACCGCACGCCGATCCGTCCCGAATACGTTGCGGGGCTTGTGAACCGGCTGGGCGCCGACGACGCGGTGTTCACCGTCGACGTCGGATCTCCTGTAGTGTGGGCGGCCCGCTATGTGGCCATGAACGGCATGCGTCGGCTGATCGGCTCCTTCAATCACGGCACCATGGCCTGCGCGGTGCCGCTCGCGATCGGCGCCCAGACCGCCCACCGCGACCGGCAGGTGGTCGCGCTGGCCGGTGACGGGGGCCTGACCATGCTTTTCGGCGAGCTGATCACGCTGACCCAGAATCGGTTGCCCGTCAAGGTGATTGTGTTCAACAACTCGTCGCTCAACTTCGTCGAGCTGGAGATGAAGGCGGCAGGGATCGTCAACTTCGGCACCGACCTGCTCAATCCGAACTTCGCCGACGTCGCAACGGCGATGGGCATCTTCGGCCGTCGGGTCGAGCATCCCTCCGAGCTGGAGCGGGCCATCACCGACGCGTTCGCCTACGACGGGCCCGCCGTCGTCGACGTGGTGACCGCCCGCCAGGAGCTCTCGATCCCGCCCGCGATCACCGTGGAACAGGCGAAAGGCTTTTCGCTGTACGCGATCCGGACGATCCTGGCCGGACGCGGCGAGGAGTTGCTCGACCTCGTCACCACCAACGTCGCGCGCCGGATCCTGGACTGAGAAGCTTGTCGCGGCTACCAGGGGTAGGACTCATGCGGGGCGCGGTACCGCCGCCAGTGAACTCTGGCCAACCCAGGACGGGACAGCGCGACGGACATCGGCCTCACCTGAAATGGTGACGCTGCCGTCGAGCAGTGCGTGGCGCCAGCTCACGTCGCCGCGCCAGATGCGCGTCAGCATGCGCAGGCTTGTCTGGATCGTTGCCGCCACGTCGTAGCCGGGGTCGAAATCGCAGACGTCAGCCTGTCCCTCGGCCACCACCAGCCACCACCGTGAGGAGTTGGGCGCCACATCATCAAGGTGGAACGCCAGCATGGTGGGCGACCGCGGCCACGCCTCGATTGGAACGGTTCGGCGGATGTCCCACATCAGCAAGTGGGGATCAAGATCTTCGTCTCCGAGTTCGCCGATCCATCGGACGCTCCACGCGCCGAGCGCTTCGACGACGTCAACGAGTTCCTTTCCACTCGACGTAAGCGTGTATGTCGTGCGGCCGTCGACCTCGGTGCGTTCTACCACCCCGGCGCGGATCAGCGTTTGTAGCCGCTTGGATAGCAACGCCGGCGACATCTTCGGCACGCCACGGCGAAGGTCATTGAAGTGGGTGCTGCCTGCCAGCAATTCGCGCACCACAAGGACCGTCCAGCGTTCGTCCAGCAGTTCCATGGCCTTGGCCACGGGACAAAACTGACCGTAACCCGACATGTCACAACCTTCCCAGTCGCGTATAGCAAACCCAGATTCAAGTACATCGCAGGATCGCTGAATTGACCAGTACAGATCTTGAACCATCGTCAGTACAGATCTAGCTCAGATCCGGCCGCCGGGCAGGTACAGATTCGGAACTAGCCATTGCGCGGCGGAAGGCGCACGATCCTCACAGCAACATCACAGCTGGCATCGAACGGAGGAACGCAAATGACTTCACCAACCCCGACCGTCGATCAGGCGGTGATCGCGAAGCATCGCGCAATGTGGGCCACGGGCGATTACCCCAAACTCGCCCTCGAGTTGGTGGCCCCGCTGGGTCCCGTGCTTGTCGAAGCCACCGGATGCCGCCCTGGCGACCGGGTGCTGGACGTGGCGGCCGGAACCGGAAACGCGGCCATTCCCGCCGCCAAGACCGGCGCCACCGTCATCGCCAGCGACCTGTGCCCCGAGCTGCTGCAGGCCGGCGCCGCCGTTGCCCCGGACCAGGGCGTCGACCTGGAGTGGCGGGAAGCCGACGCCCACGCACTTCCTTTCGGCGACAACGAGTTCGACGTCGTCATGTCGTGTATCGGTGTGATGTTCGCGCCGTTCCACGAGCAGTCCGCCGGCGAGCTGATCCGGGTGTGCAAACCAGGCGGCAGGCTTGGACTGCTCAGCTGGACGCCGGAGGGCCACATCGGCCAGCTCTTCGCCACCATGAAGCCGTATATGCCGCCACCTCCGCCGGGTGCGCAGCCGCCGCCGTTGTGGGGCCGCGAGGACCACGTCCGTGAGCTACTCGGCGACCGAGTCACCGATGTTGTCACCGAGCGTCGCACCCTGACCGTCGACCAGTTCGCCACCGGCGCTGAATTCAGGGACTACTTCAAGAACGTCTACGGGCCGACGATCGCGGCGTACCGCAACATCGAGGGCGACGCCGATCGGACCGCGGCGCTGGACGCCGACATCGCCCGGGTCGGCGACGGCTTCCTCGAGAACTCGGACACCATGGAGTGGGAGTACCTGCTGTTGACCGCGAGCAAGGCCTGACACGATGTCGTCATGCCCGATGACGCGCAGCCACTGCCGACACTGAGCGAGGCGGACCAGGGCGCCCTGCAGCGCTGGGTAAGACAACATGGCCTTGGCTCGACCGTCACCGATGTCGAGCCGCTGACCGGCGGCACCCAGAACATCGTCGTGCGGGTCCACGTCGACGGTCGCCCGATGGTGCTGCGGCGACCGCCTCTTCACCCACGGCCGACCAGCGACAAGACGATGCTGCGCGAAATCGCTGCGCTGCGGACACTTGCCGGCACCGATGTTCCGCATCCCGGCTTCATCGCAGGCTGCGACGACCTCGGCGTGCTCGGGGTGGTCTTCTACCTGATGGAGGAGATCGACGGCTTCAACCCGGGCAGCGACATGTCGGAGGCGTACGTCCGCGATGAGGGGATGCGGCACGACGTGGGCCTGTCCTACGCCGCGGGCCTTGCGAAGCTCGGCAACGTGGCGTGGGAGGGAAAGCCGCTCGCGGAGCTGAAACGGCCGGGATCCTTTGTAGAGCGCCAGGTCCCGCAGTTTCTTCGTCTCCTCGAAAGCTATCGGCACGATCGGTACGACCCCGCGACGCTTGGCGTTGCCGACCTGGCGGAGTGGCTGCAATCCAACCTTCCGCCGGAAGGAGAACCGGGAATCATGCACGGCGATCCGCATCTGAGCAATGTGCTGCTCCGGCGGGACAAGCCGGAGTTGGCGGCATTCGTCGACTGGGAGATGTGCACCATCGGCGACCCGCTACTCGACCTCGGTTGGGTGCTGATCACGTGGCCACTGAACACCAATGCGATCACCGCGGGCGCTGCGCTGGCCGCACTCGGCGGGTTGGCAAGCCGGAAAGAACTGCTCGACGCGTACTGGGCCGCAGGCGGCCGGCAGACATCGCGGCTGGATTGGTACACGGCGATGGCGTGTTTCAAGCTCGGCATCGTCATCGAAGGCACCTGGTCGCGCTATCTGATAGGTAAGGCAAGCAGAGACGCGGGCGAGGCGCTCCATTTCAACGCCCAGAACCTGATCGAAATGGGAACCCGGGTCGCGAAGGGCGACAGTCCCTTTGACCTGGGCTAGCGGTACGCGTCGAAGCCCAGCTTGACAGCAAGCGCTACGCCCGCCGCGGCGATCAACGCCCGCAGCGGCCCGGCAGGAGCATGGCGCACCACGATGGGACCAAGCCTCGATCCGACCAGGCAACCGGCGCCCAGCGCGATGGCGGCGAGCCACTGCACCGGGGCGGTGAACGCGAAGACAAGCGCCGCAACGGTGTTGGAGACACCGGCGATGACGTTCTTGGAGGCGTTGGCGTGGGCGAGCGTCGCATGGCCGGCGCGCAACAGGAGAGCGAGCAAAACCACACCGCCCGCGGCTCCGAAATAGCCTGCGTAGATACAGATCATGAAGATCACGCCGGATTCAAACAGGACTGTAAGGGTCTGGCGCCGGCGACTGGTGATGCGTGACCGCCGATTGCCTCCTCGCGGAAGGAGGATCGTGAGCGACGCCGCCCCAAGCAAGATCGGCACGATCTTCTCGAAGCCTTCGGCGGGTGTCGACAGGAGCAGTAGGGCGCCGATGAGCCCGCCGATGGCCGCGACCGGGATGATCCGCTTCAGCCAGGGACCCTGACCCTGAAGTTCGGGCCGTGAACCCAGCACCGAGCCGATCCCGTTGAACACCAACGCCACGGTGTTGGTCACGTTCGCGGTGACCGGCGGCAGTCCGACCAGCAGCAGGGCCGGGTAGGTGGCGATCGACGCCAGTCCGGCAACGCTGCCGGTCAGCCCTCCCACGACACCGGCGGCGGCGAGGAAGGCGGCGTCCCACCAAGTCATTGACCGTTATCGTGCCTGCTCGCAGAATCAACGCCGTGACCGCCCCCGACCGGCTGCCTCATCGGCTGCGCGACTGCGTCGACCAGACGATCGCGGCCGAAGCGCTGGAGGGTTGGCTGCCGACCGCCGAGGAGGTCGACGCGTTGGTGGCGTTGGTCAACGGCGACGTGTCCTTCGACGACTACTTGGCCGCGAGTCGGTCCCGATACCAGTTTCAGCCCGCCCAGGAATCGGCCCGGCGAAGACTTCGTCGCGAGGCGCCCTATCTGATCCCGCGAACCTCAGTGCTGAACAACAACTTCGGGGCCGATAGCCATGAAACGCTGGCCGACCTGGAATTCGTCGCCACCGCGGGGCGGATCGCGGGCTGGCACCGCAGGCTTGCTGACGGCCAGGTCGGTGTCGACGATCTCGACATACCAGAGATCCACCGGCAGCTGTTCGCCGACGTCTACGCGTGGGCAGGCAGTTACCGCGTCACCGACCTGCGACTGGGCGACGACGTGTTCGCCAGCCGATCCTCGGTGCAGCGGTTGATGGCCCGCGTCGAGGCGGGCGCGCGGGCCCTGGTGGCAGACGATGCAGGGAACCGCGACGACGCGTTGGCCCGTCAACTCGCCCGGTTCTACGCCGAGTACAACTATGTGCATCCGTTCCGCGAAGGCAACGGGCGCACCGGGACATTGGTGTTGCACATCGTGTCGACGCTGCGCGGTCGCCGGCTCGATCTCGGCACGATCTCGCGCGACGAGTGGTATTCCGCATCGCGCGACAGCATGCCGCTTCGCCGCGACGGCAGGGCCGATCCCCGGTCGTTCGTGCCGTTACTCCTGCGGGCGCTCGGCTAGCGGCCGACCCGCGTGTGGGCGGTGAGCAGCAGGTGGTCGGCCCGCTCACGGACATTGACGGGCGCGTTCAGTTGGGTGGTGAAGTCCTCGATGATCTGCACGACCAGCGTGCGCAGCTTGGTGTTGGTCTCCTGCGAACGCCAGACAATGATGTCGAACGCATGCTCGGGGGAGATTCCGTAGATGGCCATCAAGACGCCCTTGGCCTGCTCGATCTGCGACCGGTGCGCCGTGAAATCCGCGATCGCGGCGTCGATGGTCTGATCGGGCCCGAGTTCGCTGAGGTCCACATAAAAGCCTTGGCTGCCGATTACCCTCTCGTCGCCGTCGAGCAGTTGTTCGCCCACTACGAGGACGCTGCGCGTGCGGCCCGAGGCGTCGATGATGCGATGCCTGCTGCTGAACGGTTGACCCTGGCCCGCCATCGCCTCGATCAGCAGCGTTACTTTCGCAGCATCGTCTGGATGCTTGTGCGACAGCACCAGCGCCGTCGTCGGCTCAACGGCCGCAGACTCATATCCGTGCATCTGAGCGACGGCGTCGGACCATTCCCACCGGTCCTCGGCACGGAAGTAGCGGAACGAGCCAACCGTGTTCCTCGGTCGAATCGCCGTATCCCCGTTCACGTCAGCGCTGCAATTTTTCAACGCACCCACCTCGCCCTGCCTACCTGCGGCCAAGTAGACGAAATATCCCACCTCCGCGATTCGCGATCAGCGCGCGCAGCGAACAGATTGCGCCACCACAGTCCGAAAAACGAAGTTGCGCCTGTTCGCGGGTCAGGTCTAGTCTTCGTGGCGTGCCGAGGCGACTCGTAGTAGCAATCCCCAGCGGGGTCTGATCCTGACCGACCCCTCGCTGTGGGTCGTTGCTACGTCGTCGGTCGCTTCACTCCCTCTCTCGAGAGAAGACCGGCATATGACATCCCCTTCGGCGACAACTGCATTCAAGCCGTTCGCCGCGCATTTCGACCATCCGTTGCCCCGTGGGCTGCGCAGCCACGGCGAAGCGATGACGTGGGAGTCGTTCTGCGCGGTGTACGGCTGCGCCTCGGGTCCACTGCGACTGGGTAACTGGGTGTGTGGCGACGCGGGCCGTCAGGGACCGCACGCGCGCACATATCAGGCGACGTTGGCGGTCGGCGATCGCGTCGGTACGTCGTCAGCCGCCGCTTGCGGTCCGGTCGCTGCATTGACGGCCATGCTGTACGAGCGAGGAATCGCCGTGGAGCTGCTGGGTTTTCACCAGATATCAACCGGCGAGCAGACCGCGACATTCATCAACGCGGGTGATGGTTACCACTCCGAGTGGGCGATGGGCTGGTCGCAGGACCCGACGCAATCGGCGTTGCGCGCCGTCATCGCCTGCGCCAACCGGTTGTTGAGTGCGCCCTAGCGGCCCGACGCCGTCACCGCAGGGGCCGCAACACGATCGGCATGCCGTCCATCGGCACCGGCATGCCGCCGTAGTCATAGCGCGGCACATATCCCGGTCGGGGCAGCTCGAGGCGGTACCGACGCAGCAGCCGGTGCATGATCGTCTTGATCTCGAGCTGGCCGAACACCATCCCGATGCACTTGTGCGCACCGCCACCGAACGGGGTGAACCCGTAGCGATGTTTCTTGTGCTCGTTGCGCGGCTCGGCGAAGCGGTCCGGGTCGAACGTGTATGGCTCGGGATAGATCTCCTCGAGCCGGTGGTTCATTCCCGGATACGCGATCACGTTGGTGCCCTTGGGCAGGTAGTGGCCGAGCAGTTCGGTGTCGCGCACGGTTTGGCGCATCGCCCACTGCACGGGTGAGACCAGCCGGATCGACTCGTTCATCACCAGGTCGAGCGACTCGAGCTTCTCCAGCGCCTCGATGTCGAGCGGCCCGTCACCGAGCCGGTCGGACTCGTCGCGGCAGCGTTCCTGCCACTGCGGGTTGGCTGCCAGGTAGTACGACATCGTCGTCGCGGTGGACGTCGACGTGTCGTGGGCGGCCATCATCAGGAAGATCATGTGGCTGACGATGTCCTCGTCGGAGAACTTGTTGCCCTCCTCGTCCTCCGACTGGCACAGCACGGTCAGCAAATCATTGCCGTCCCTGCCGCGGCGCTCCCTCACCCGCTGCTCGAAGTAGTTCTCCAGGTACTCACGGGCCTTCAGTCCGCGCCACCACGTGAACGGCGGCACGCCTTTGCGGATGATGGCGTTGCCCGCGCGCGTCGTGACGGTGAAGGCGCGGTTCACCTTGGTGACCAGCTCCTTGTCGGTGCCCGGCTCGTGACCCATGAACACCATCGAGGCGATGTCGAGGGTCAGCTCCTTCATCGCCGGATACAGCAGGAAGCGCGCATCATTGGCGGCCCAATCGTTCGCGATGACCTGCGAGACCACCTGGTCGACCTGCTCGGTGTAGCCGGTCAGCCGGGTGCGGACGAACGCCTCCTGCATGATCCGCCGGTGGAACATGTGTTCCTCGAAGTCGAGGAGCATCAGCCCGCGGTTGAAGAAGGCGCCGATCATCGGGGTCCAGCCCTGCTGCGAGTAGTCCTTGTTGCGGTTGGAGTAAATGACCTGTGCCGCATCGGGACCCAGCGCCGTCACATAGGGGATGAACGGGGAATCCATCAGGAATACCGGGCCGTGCTTGCGGTACAGATGGAGAAAGAAATCGGGACCGCCGCGAAACATCTCGACCATGTGGCCGATGATCGGCAGTCCGGCATCGCCCATTACCGGCTTGAGATCGCTGTCCACGGGGGGCTCGGCCATCTCGTTCTGAGGCCACTCGCGGGCCAGTAGCCGCTTCTCGAGCACCCCCATACCGGGGACCGTGAGGATCGGCGACGTTGCGATGCGCCGCCTGGCCTGGTCGAGGACGTATTCCTTGGTACTGATCGTCGGCATTCAAATGCTCCTGAAGCAGAAAGACTGTGGCCGTTGTCACTCCTATCCCCATACTGAATGGCAGACTTGACGCATGTCAAGTTTTGCCGCTGTGGGTCGTGATGCGAAAATCGATGGACATGACCGCTGAATCCGCCCCGCAGGAGATCCGTCGCAGCCGCGGGGATCGGCAACGCGACGCGATCGTCGCCGCGGTTCGCGAACTGCTTCACGAGCGGTCCTTCGCGGACCTGTCGGTCAGCACCATCAGCGAGCGGGCGGGTGTCGCACGATCCGGCTTCTATTTCTACTTCGACTCGAAATACGCGGTGCTCGCGGTGATCCTGGCGGACGCCAGTGAGCTGCTCGACAGCTTGACCCACCACTTCGCCTCTCGTGAGCCGGGGGAGACGCCCGCGGCGTTCGCGAAGCGGATGGTCGGCAGCGCAGCGGCCGTCTATGCCAACGACGATCCCGTGTTGAAGGCCTGCGCGGTGGCCCGCAATACCGACGCGCAGATCCGCGAGATGATGGACGACTTCTACGACGGCATCATCGACAAGCTCATCACCTTGCTGGAGCAGGACTCCGAGGCGCGACCGATCTCCGATGACCTGGCCGCCCTTGTGCGTACGCTGGCGGCGACCACGACGATGACGTTGACGCAGGACAGCGCGTTCGTCGGCCGCGGCACCGACCCCAACCGCGCCATCGACGCGCTGGAACGGCTGTGGGTGTCGTCGATCTGGGGTGGCGCCGGGCTCCGCAACAACTAGGTCAGTAAGGTCACCGCCATGGCGCAGAGCGGCTTTGAGGGCAAGCGTTGCTTTCTGACGGGGGCCGCAAGCGGTATCGGTCGCGCGACCGCATTGAAGCTGGCCGCCCAGGGGGCCGAGCTGTACCTGACCGACCGCGACGCAGAGGGTTTGACGACGACGGTCGCCGACGCCCTCGCGCTTGGCGCGAAAGTGCCCGAGCACCGCGCGCTCGACATCTCCGACTACGACGCCGTCACTGGGTTCGCCGCCGACATCCACGCGAACCATCCCGCCATGGATGTGGTGATGAACATCGCGGGCGTCTCGGCGTGGGGGACGGTCGACCGGCTCACCCATGACCACTGGAAGTCGATGATCGACATCAACCTGATGGGGCCGATTCACGTCATCGAGGCGTTTGTCCCACCGATGGTCGAGGCGCGCCGCGGCGGTCATCTCGTCAACGTCTCCTCGGCGGCCGGGCTGGTCGCGCTGCCGTGGCACGCCGCATACAGCGCCAGCAAGTACGGTCTGCGGGGTCTTTCCGAGGTGCTGCGCTTCGACCTGGCGCGCCACCGCATCGGCGTGTCCGTCGTGGTGCCCGGAGCGGTGAAAACCCCTCTGGTGCAGACGGTTCAGATCGCGGGCGTGGACCGCGAGCATCCCGATGTGCAGAAGTGGACCGACCGTTTCGCCGGGCACGCGGTGTCACCCGAACACGTCGCCGACCGCATCCTGCGCGGCGTCACCAAGAACCGGTTCCTGGTCTACACCTCACCGGACATCCGCGCGCTCTACATGTTCAAGCGCATGGCGTGGTGGCCCTACAGCGTGGCGATGCGGCAGGCCAACGTGGTGTTCAGCCGCGCACTGCGGCCGGGCCTGAAATAGTTGCGACCGCCGTCAGCGCTTGATGCCCAGGGCGTCGATCATCGTGAAGAACAGGTCGGTCTGATCGGTCAGGCCGACGACATTGGCCCCACGCGGTCCGTACGCCGCGATGCGCACCTGCGTGCCGGTGTGCGTCTGGTCCTCGACGTTGACGTCCTCTGACGTGCCGTAGCTGACCGTCATGTCGGTGTTGTCCGCGGTGGTCAACGTCACCGTCAGCCCTGGGTAGATGATGTCGCGAACCCGCTCGATCGGCAGCTTCTTTTCCTCGGCGACACCGCGCAGATCGTCTTCGGACACCGGTTCGACGATCTGGCTGGTGTGGCCGTGGTCGCCGGTGACGATGACAAGTGTGTTGCCGTCCTGCTTGGCGAAGTCGATCGCCTTCTTGACCGCTTCGTCGAAGACGACTGTTTCACCGATCTGACCGCATACGTCGGCGGCGTGGTCGCGCTTGTCGATCGACGCGCTTTCCACCTGCAGGAAGAAGCCCTTGTCTTTCCCCTTCTGGCCGCCCGTGAGCAGATCGATGGCCTTCTGCGTCATGTCAGCCAATTTCGGTATAGCCGAACCGTGTTCGGGGTTGTCGGTGCACTTCGCCGCGGGCTTCAGGTAGCCCTGGCGGGTCGCGGGCGGCCCCGCCCAGCGCACCGGCATGTTGCCGTCGGCGAACAGCCCGAGCAGCGGAGCGTCCTGGTCGGCCTTTCTGACACCGCTCAATTCGTCTGCGGTGCGCACGATTTGGTAGCCACGTTCCTTGGCCTGCACCTCCAGCGTTTTACCCTTGTAGTCGCCACCGGTCGCGGTCTGAGCGAACGTCTCGGCGCCGCCACCCATCGTGAGGTCGGGCCGAACCGCCAGAAGCTGCTCGGTCACCGAGCCAAGACCGCCGTTTTCGATCGTTTCAGTCGGGCATTTCTTCGCCGTCTCTTCGGGGCCGTAGCACTTCCGCTCACTGATGTGAGAGAACAGTGCCGCGGGCGTGGCGTCCTGCACCTCTGACGTGGTTATGTCTCCGGTCGCGAAGCCGTGCTCCTTGGCGAGTTCCAGGATCGTCTTCTGCGGATCGCCTTTGATGTTGACTGCGAGCGCGCCGTCGTAAGTCTTGGTGCCGGTCGTCCAGCCGCTGGCGCTGGAGGCCGAGTCGGCGACGTAGTCAGGCTTGCCGTCCCTGGTGAGCGCATATGTGGTGTAGGAACCCGTCAGTGGGAGGGCGTCGATGCCGTCGAAGAAGCCGCCGGCGCCCTCGGCGTAGTCGCGGGCAAGGGTGATCTCGGAATCACCCATGCCGTCACCGATCAGCAGGATGACGTTGCGGGAGGCCGAGCCGCTGATGCTGTCGCGGATGGTGCCGGTCTGGTCTCCGCCGAGGCGGGCAGCGCCGCCGGTGGTCGATAAATCGCCCTTGGCGGCGCGGCTGAGCGGATCGCCGATCGACTCCTTCTTCTCGTCGCTGCCGCAACCCGCGAGAACGAGGGCGGCGACGGTGCCCAGCAGGCAGGCGGTTTTGGACATGTGGTTCACCGGCATGACGCTCCTACCTCGGGATTGGCCCAGCGAAGTGAACGGTATCGCGTGAAAGAAGATTGCCGGCGAGGCTAATGTCCAATTCGCTCAGCATTCTTCACCGCTTGCCCCATTCCCATGGCGGCGCACTGAGCATGGTCTGACCGACGATGCGCGTCTCGCCCCACTCCTTGCACAGTTCGAGTTCCGACGCTTCGGCGACGGCCAGATGCTCGCGCAGCGTCCGCGAATGGGTCACCACCAGCACCTGGGCGGTCCGCGCCGCCGCAGCGATCATGGCGGCCAACGGCGCTACCAGATCGGGATGCAATGACGTCTCTGGCTCGTTGAGCACCATCAGCGACGGCGGGCTCGGGCTCAGCAGCGCAGCACCCCACAGCAGGAATCGCAATGTCCCGTCGGATAATTCGGCTGCTCGCAAAGGCCGCAACATGCCCCGCTGCTGCAATTGCAGATCAAAGACGCCTTCGGTGACGGCGATCGACACCGTGGCGCCGTCGAAGGCGTCGGCAACGGCGCGTTCGAGATCTTCGAAGCCCGCCTCGACGATCGTCTGTATCGCCGCGGCCAGGTCGCCGCCGTCGTCCGACAGCACCTGTGTGCGCGTTCCGACCCGAGGTTGCCGGGCCGGGGCCTTGGCATCGACGCGGAAACCGTCGTAGAACCGCCAGCCGCGCAAGCGGTCCCGGACGGCGGCCAGCTCGGGCAGGCCGCCCGCGTACTCGGCGAGCACGCTGCGAAAGGCGGGCAACGCGCGGGTCAGTTCGGTGAACCCGCGGCCGGACTCCGACGCCACTTCGGCGTAGTCCCTGCCACGCTGGACGAGCGTCGCACTCGGCCGCATTCGCGGACCTGCGAACACGGCTTCCCGCTTGATCTCTGGATCGCGGGCGAACAGCGATCCCGGGCCTGCGAACTGCGGCAGGCCGAGATCGACGAGATAGCCAAAGTCGTCGGCGGCGAATCCCAGTTCGAGCGCTACCGGCCGGGTACGCGTGGTTCCCTCGGTCGCGCCCGTGCGGCGTGCGCCGCCGGTGGTTTCAGGGCCCGCCCACAGCACCGACTCGAGTCCGCCCTCGCGGGCCAGCGATCCGATCACCTCGCCGCGGCCGCAGTCGGCCAGCAGTCGCAGTGCGCGATACACCGACGACTTACCGGTGCCATTGGCTCCGGTGACCACCGTGAGGCCGGTCAGCGGCACGACGATGTCGCGCAGCGAGCGGTAGCCACGGATCGCGACGGTGTTGAGCATGTGCCGAGGGTATTGCCTCGGTATGACTCAGTAGCTGCCCGCCGGCGGAGCAAGCTCCAGCCGCACACCGAGCAGCCGAACCGGGCGGTCGAGCTCGAACTGGTCGAGCAGCTGCAGTGCCGTCATTGTGATGAGCTCCGCGTCCGTGCCGGCGGTGACCAGCTTGCGGATCTTGGTGCGGGTGAAGAACGTCTTGGTGCGTACCGTCACGGCCACCCGGGTGACGACGCGACCCTGGTCGCCGACCTCGGCAAGGGTCTGCCGGGCGAGATCCACCACGGCCGCATCGATTTCGGCGCGATCGGTCAGGTCTTCGGGGAAGGTGATCACGTGGCTGCGCGAGCGCGGCACCCACGGTTGCGCGCTGACAGCGGTGTCGCCACCACCCTTGGCGAGTAGCAGTATCCACAGCCCGGTGGTCGGCCCGAACGTCGACGTCAGCACCGTGGCGTCGGTGGCGGCGAGGTCAGCGACGGTGGTGATACCCAGCGCGGCAAGCTTTTTAGCGGTTTTGGGCCCGACGCCCCACAGGGCGTCCACCTCGCGGTCGCCCATGACCGTCATCCAGTTGGACTCGGTCAGCTGATACGTACCCGCGGGCTTGCCGAACCCGGTGGCAACCTTGGCGCGTTGCTTGTTATCGCTGATGCCGACCGAACACGACAGACCGGTGCCTGCCGCCACGACCTCGCGGATCTGCTCCGCCAGCTTGATCGGGTCGTCGACCTCTGCACCCAGGTAGGCCTCGTCCCAACCCCAGACCTCGACCGGGTGGCCGAGATCGCGCAGCAACCCCATCACCTCATCCGACGCTTCGTCATAGGCGTCGGTGTCCAACGGCAGAAATACTGCGTCGGGGCATTTGCGTGCCGCCGTGCGCAGCGGCATACCGGCGCGCACGCCGAACTCGCGTGCCGGATATGACGCGCACGTCACGACTTTTCGCGGTTCGCTGGGATCGCCGTTGCCGCCGACGACGATCGGCAAGCCCTGGAGGCGAGGGTTGCGACGTACTTCGACCGCAGCCTGAAACTGGTCGAGATCGACGTGCAGTATCCACTGGGTCATGTGCCGCAGAGCTTGCGCGCCAAGCTCTCCCACTTGTCGCCGAGCGATTCCAGCGTCTCGCCGCGTTCGGTGAGTTGGTGATGCACATAGTCGGCGTCCAGCAGTGCCAGCAGCGCGTCGGTCTGTGCGTCGAGGTCTCCAGTGCTGCGGGCGGTGGCGAGCAGCAGGCGCACGTGGGTGCGCAACACCATCGCCGGGGCGCCGTAGCGGCTCTGCGGATCCCGGTTGGCCGACGAGAGCAGCGAGTGATGGGTGTGGGCGAAACACAGCCGTTCGCGCCCGAAGGCCAGCAGCCGTTCCAGTGGCGGTGCGTCAGGCCCGAGGGGAGGGGGTCCGAAGAGGAACGCCTCCTGGCTGGCCCGCTCGTCCTCGTCGAGCAGCACCATCATCAGCCCGGCCCGGCTGCCGAACCGGCGGAACACCGTGCCCTTGCCGACTCCCGCGGCGGCGGCGATATCGTCCATCGACACCGCATCCGCACCACGTTCGGCGATGAGCCGGCGGGCGGCCTCGAGGAGCAACGTGCGGTTGCGCGCGGCATCGCCCCGCTCCTGCGGGACGGACACCGGCAGGCCGCCGAGACTCATTTCTGCACTTTAACGCAGCCGGAATAAAGCGGACCTCAGTCCGGTTGTGTCGTGCGAGTATGGACACCGACCCATCGAAGGGATTGAGAAATGGCTGACGTCAAGGTCTTGGCGCTTGTGGGTAGCCTGCGTGCCGCATCGATCAACCGTCAACTGGCGGAACTGGCCGCGGAGACCGCGCCGGACGGCGTCACAGTGTCATTGTTCGAGGGGCTCGGTGATCTGCCGTTCTACAACGAGGACATCGACAACGACGACGTGCCGAATTCCGTCGTCGCGTTGCGCGCTGCCGCCGCCGACGCCGACGCCGCCCTTGTCGTCACGCCTGAGTACAACGGCAGCATTCCCGGTGCACTGAAGAACGCCATCGACTGGCTGTCGCGACCGTTCGGCAACGGCGCTCTCAAGGGCAAGCCGGCCGCGGTTGTCGGCGGGTCATTCGGACAGTACGGCGGTGTGTGGGCGCACGACGAGACCCGCAAGACATTGGGACTCGCCGGCCCGCGCGTCGTGGAGGACCTCAAGCTGTCGGTGCCGTTCAAATCGCTCGACGGGAAGCACCCACGGGAGAATTACGAAGTCGCCGCGAACCTACGCGACATCGTCGGCAAGCTTGCCGCCGAAGTCGCCTGACCTCGCCGCCGTGGCGTAGCCCGGGCGCAGCGCGGCGCGGTGCAAATGGCCGCCGTAGTGGTCGATGACGCGGGGATCCATGATGCGCCGCCACAGGGGCGGGATCATGGCGATCAGCATCATGGTTGCGTAACCGGACGGCAGCTGCGGCGCCTCGTCGGCGTGCCGCAGCGTCTGGTAGCGGCGCAGCGGATGGGCGTGATGGTCGGAGTGGCGCTGGAGATGGAACAGGCACACGTTGGCAACGATCGTGTTGCTGTTCCAACTATGTGAAGGGCGGATCGGTTCGTAGCGGCCGTCGGCCAGCTTCTGCCGCCGCAGGCCGTAGTGCTCGAGATAGTTGACGGTTTCCAGCATGCAGAAGCCGATGACCGCCTGGCCGATGAGCCACGGCAGCACGACGAAGCCGAACCACGCGGCCAGCACCGTGAATAACGCCAGGCTCAACAGCCAGGCGTTGAGCACGTCGTTGCGCAGGCTCCAGTGCGATGAACCGATCCGGGAGAGCCGGGCGCGCTCGATTCGCCACGCAGATCGCACACCGCCGGTGACCGATCGCCGGATGAACGCGTAAAGGGATTCTCCGAGAAGGGAACTCGCGGGGTCCTCGGGTGTGGCGACCCTGACATGATGTCCGCGGTTGTGCTCGACGAAGAAATGCCCGTAGCCCGATTGCGCGAGTGCGAGCTTGCTCAGCCTGCGCTCCAGGAGGGCCCGCTGGTGTCCGAGTTCGTGCGCGCTACTGATCGCGATTCCGCAGATGATCCCGACGGTGACCATCAGCCCAAGCTTGTCGACCAGCGAGATGTCGGGCCAGTCGTTGGCCCAGATCCAGCAGGCGAAGACAAGGGAGAGGTATTGGCCGGGTAGGTAGAGAAAGTTGACCCACCGATAGAAGCGGTCGTTCTTCAGCTGCGCGAGTGCACCGTCGGGAGGGTTCTCGGCGTCGGCCCCGACCAGGTGATCGAGCACCGGAATGACGACGAAAGTGACAATGGGGCCCACCCACCAGAATATGGCCTGCCCGGTCAACAGGACCAGTAACCACGACCCGGCGGCGAGCGACGGCACGATCGGGGCCAGTAGCCAGAGGTACCGTTTTCTGTCGCGCCACCGGCATGGCGCCACAGGGTTGTGATCGTGCTTCCTGAACCTGGTCGGCGACATTCTCGGTACCGATTCCCCCCGATTACTGCTTCGACACCGCCTCTACTATCGCAAAACAACGGCTCCCACGCGGCGGTTTCTCGGTGGTTCGGGCGAATTGTTACGGGTGCGAACCGTCAGTGTTGGGGTCGTCGATGCCGGACGGTCTCGTGAGCCGACAGCGCCTTTGCTGTTGCGTCACCGTGACGATCCGTCCGCGGATCCCTGTCGGTGGTCGGTGGTACACCACTAGATGGCGGCCGCCACGCGTGGATTGTGACGTGCGACACGCCGAGAGATCCGCCACCGCTGGGCTTACGACCAGGGAATTTCATGAATGTTGTTCCGAAGATGTGGTATCCCTTCTGATTGTCGGACACCAGGTGTAGTGTTTGGCACACCGACAGACCCCCACGGTTCCCAAGCTTTCGAGGGTCGGCCGGAGCTCTGAATCCGGCAGAGTCGGTTCTTCCGACCCGTCAGCTCAGCAGCCCGGGCGGCCGGAATTTTGAGGGCAGGCGGATCGCTGAACCTAAGTGAAGAGCAGTACTTGACCAGTTGCCAGTCCGTGTTTAGTTCCGTCCGCAGAGGAGCCGTACCGCAGATGAACATCACCGTCTACACCAAGCCGGCATGTGTGCAGTGCAACGCCACCTATAAGGCGCTGGAGAAGCAGGGCATCGCCTACCAGAAGGTGGACATCACCCTCGACTCCGAGGCACGCGACTATGTCATGGCTCTGGGGTACCTGCAGGCGCCGGTCGTGGTGGCCGGCAATGAGCACTGGTCGGGCTTCCGTCCCGATCGCATCAAGAGCCTGCGCGGCGCCGGGGCACTCACCGCATAACCGGTATTCGGACAGTCGGGAAGGAGAATCAGGTGAGCAACCTCGTCTATTTCTCCAGCGTGTCGGAAAACACCCACCGATTCGTCCAGAAGCTCGGTCTGCCTGCCGCCCGGATTCCTCTGCACGGGCGTATCGAGGTCGACGAGCCCTACGTTCTGGTGCTGCCTACCTACGGCGGTGGGCGCGCCACACCGGACATCAACGACGGGGGCTATGTACCGAAGCAGGTCATCGCCTTCCTCAACAACGAGCACAACCGGTCGCTGATCCGCGGAGTCATCGCGGCAGGCAACAACAACTTCGGTACGGAATTCGCCTACGCGGGCAACGTCGTGTCCACCAAGTGTGGCGTTCCGTACCTGTACCGCTTCGAACTGATGGGAACCCCGGACGACGTGGAAGCCGTCCGTGCGGGTTTGGAAGAATTCTGGAAGGACCAGACGTGCCACCTACCGTCACAGCTGCAGAGCCTGTAGCCGCCGCCGCGCCCGGTACCCTCCCCGGCGAGACGGATTACCACGCGCTCAACGCGATGCTGAATCTGTACGACGCCGAAGGCAAGATTCAGTTCGACAAGGACCGCGAGGCGGCGCATCAGTACTTCCGCGAACACGTCAACCAGAACACGGTGTTCTTCCACGACGTCGATGAGAAGCTCGACTACCTCATCAAGGAGAACTACTACGAGCGCGAGGTTCTCGACGAGTACTCGCGCAACTTCGTCAAGACGCTGCTGGACCGCGCCTACGCCAAGAAGTTCCGGTTCCCGACGTTCCTCGGCGCGTTCAAGTACTACACCTCCTACACGCTGAAGACCTTCGACGGGAAGCGCTACCTGGAGCGGTTCGAGGACCGCGTCGTCATGGTGGCCCTGACGTTGGCGGCCGGCGACACGACGCTGGCCGAGAAGCTGGTCGACGAGATCATCGACGGCCGGTTCCAGCCGGCCACGCCGACGTTCCTGAACTCGGGCAAGAAGCAGCGCGGCGAGCCAGTTTCTTGTTTCCTGCTTCGCATCGAGGACAACATGGAGTCCATCGGGCGCTCCATCAACTCGGCGCTTCAGCTGTCCAAGCGCGGCGGCGGAGTTGCGTTGCTGCTGACCAACATTCGCGAGCACGGTGCTCCGATCAAGAACATCGAGAACCAGAGTTCGGGCGTCATCCCGATCATGAAGCTGCTGGAGGACTCGTTCTCCTACGCCAACCAACTGGGCGCCCGGCAGGGCGCAGGCGCGGTCTACCTGCAGGCTCACCACCCGGACATCTACCGGTTCCTGGACACCAAGCGGGAGAACGCCGACGAGAAAATCCGCATCAAGACGCTGAGCCTGGGCGTGGTGATCCCGGACATCACCTTCGAGC
>NZ_JAVHWR010000016.1:0-10521 GCF_032159565.1 Mycobacterium sp. | reverse complement strand
ATGCCGCAGACCCGCGAGCACGTGCTGCTCGCTCGCCAGGTCGGCGTGCCCTACATCCTGGTCGCGCTGAACAAGGCCGACATGGTCGACGACGAGGAGCTCCTCGAGCTCGTCGAGCTGGAGGTCCGCGAACTGCTGGCCGCTCAGGAGTTCGACGAGGACGCCCCGGTCATCAAGGTCTCGGCGCTCAAGGCTCTCGAGGGCGACCCGGCCTGGGTCAAGTCCGTCGAGGATCTGATGGACGCCGTGGACGAGTCCATCCCGGACCCGGTCCGCGACACGGACAAGCCGTTCCTGATGCCCGTCGAGGACGTCTTCACGATCACCGGCCGCGGCACCGTGGTCACCGGCCGCGTCGAGCGTGGCGTGGTCAACGTGAACGAGGAAGTCGAGATCGTCGGCATCAAGCCGACCGTCACCAAGACCACGGTCACCGGTGTCGAGATGTTCCGCAAGCTGCTCGATCAGGGCCAGGCGGGCGACAACGTCGGTCTGCTGGTCCGTGGTGTCAAGCGTGAGGACGTCGAGCGTGGCCAGGTCGTGGTCAAGCCCGGCACCACCACGCCGCACACCGAGTTCGACGGCAGCGTCTACATCCTGTCGAAGGACGAGGGCGGCCGCCACACGCCGTTCTTCAACAACTACCGTCC
This sequence comes from Mycobacterium sp., assembly GCF_032159565.1. GTDB lineage: Bacteria > Actinomycetota > Actinomycetes > Mycobacteriales > Mycobacteriaceae > Mycobacterium. The sequence continues at coordinate 9,871 of NZ_JAVHWR010000016.1, read as the reverse complement.
GCAGTTCTACTTCCGCACCACGGACGTGACCGGCGTGGTGACGCTGCCGGAGGGCACCGAGATGGTGATGCCCGGTGACAACACCGACATCTCCGTCAAGCTCATCCAGCCCGTCGCCATGGACGAGGGCCTGCGCTTCGCGATTCGCGAGGGCGGCCGTACCGTTGGCGCCGGCCGGGTCACCAAGATCGTCAACTGACGACCTGACCAGAACGCCGAAGTGGCGCTCACCCGAAAGGGTGGGCGCCACTTTGTGTTTCGTTGTATTTAGTTCGCTCGCCCAAACCGACGAACGGGCGGATAAGTGCGAGTAGATCACGCCATTTCGTCGATCTCGATGGGACCTACTCCATCGTCAGGACCATGCGGAACCGGGCGGCGCCGCTCATCATCTTGTCGTAGGCGGCCTGGGCCTGCGACAGCGGCACGGTCTCGATCATCGGCCGTACGCCGGTCAGTGCCGAAAAATGCAGTGTGTCCTCGGAATCCTGCGACGTTCCCGATGCATGGCCTTGGACGGATGACGACTTGAAGATGATTGCCGCCCCCGGCACCTGCAGCGGGTCATTGGGCGCGCCGACGACGACGAGTTGGCCGCGCGCCTTGAGGCCGTTCAGTGTCACTGTCATCGCGTCGGCGACGGTGACGGTTGCGAGGACCACCTGTGCGCCGCCGAGCTTGTTCAACTCCTCGGCGACGTCGGAGGCTCTGGAGTCGATATAGTGATGCGCGCCAAGCTCTCTCGCCAGCGGCTCCTTGTCCGTGCCGCGCGCGATGGCGACGACTTCGAAGCCCATCCTTGCCGCGAACTGGATACCGAGATGCCCCAGTCCGCCGACCCCGAGTATGGCGACAACGTCGCCCGGTCGCGCGACGCTCTCCCGTAGGGCGTTGAAAGTCGTGATGCCCGCACACATCAGCGGGGCGGCATCGACGTCGGCGAGATCGTCGGGGATTCGAGCGATCGCTTCGGCCGGGGCGACCATGTACTCGGCGTAGCCGCCGTCGTAGGTGATGCCGGGAATCTGGCCGTTCTCACACGAGATGAAATCCCCTCTGCGACAGGGCTCGCAGGTGAAATCGCAGCCACCGAACCAGCCGACGCCGACACGATCGCCGGGCTTCCAGGTGGTGACGCCGTCGCCGACAGCGTCGACCACGCCGGCGATTTCGTGGCCGGGAGCGCGAGGGAAGGAGTTACCCAAAGCGCCGGCCACGGTGAGGGAATCGGAATGACAGACACCGCAGGCGTGGACCTTGACGCGGACATGTCCTCGGTCCGGCTCCGGGATTTCGACTTCGGTCAGTTCGAACTTTTCATTCGCCGCGGGGATGCGCGCGATCTTCATCGTGGCCACGTCGGCGAGATTACTCCGAAGCTGCCGCCGGGAGCGGAGGACTGTAGCTGAGATTCACCTGAGTGGCTCGCGCCGAATGCGGGCTCAGCACGCTAGCATATCTGCCGAGAGCAAATTGCGCTTACGATAATATTGTCTCCCATTAGACAAAAGTCAGCTTATGCCACAATAGCCGACTGACGTCAGCGCTGATAACCGCAGCTTCCCACTCTGCGAACTTTGGGCGGTCTCTACATGCAAATGGCCAGGATAAACTCATGTTGCCCTTTGTACCAGCACCTTTCTGATCATTTGCGATGCGATCAGGTGCGTCTTCGCTAACATACCCGCGGGTATGTTCAGCCTCTTACGGTTGTGACGCTTGACACAGCAGTCAGCAAAGTTCTAGTGTCCCTCTGCGCAACTTAGTTTCTACACAGCTTTTATCTGAGGGGTGGGTCAGCGATGACTCCGGATACAAGCGGCGCTGGTCGACCCATGCCCAAAGAGCAACTGGGTCGACATCGAGCGCCGCGCAAGAACAAACCGATACTCGTCCGCGTCATCGGTGCAGGAGGAGCGGCGGCCTGCATTGGGCTGCTCGCTGAGATCAACGCCCCGGACGCCGAGGCGTTGTCCATCCTGCTTCCGGCCGGCGCTGGTAACGCCACCCAGATCAACATCCTGGAAGGCAACGTCTTCGACCCGCAGTTCGGTCTCGGTGGCAACGGTTCCAACACGAGCCACAACTCGACCATCGGTGCCCTCTTCTTCGGGCAGGGTAATAAGGGCGAAGAAACATCCGACGGCGGGATTTTCGGGCCGATCGCGCTCGGCGGCGCCACCGGCAACGGCAACGTCACCCAGATCAACATCCTGTCCTACAACATCTTCAACCCGCAGGCGAGTCTGATTGGGAACACCAGCGATAACACGACGATCAGCAATGTGGCGGTCAACAATGGCAACGGCGCCAGCACGACGTCCGAAGGGACGTCGACGTTCGTCGGAGGCGCGGTCGGAAACGGCAACACGACTCAGCTCGCGTTCTTCTCCGGCAATATTTTCAACCCGCAGTTCAGCCTGTTCGGCGACAACGTCAGCAATAACACGGCGGTCGCCAACGTTGCCGCAGGGAACGGCACAGGAAGCAACACCAGTGTCACCTCGGGCGGTTTGTTCGGAACCAGCCTGTTCGGAATGACCGGAAACGGCAACACGAATCAGACTGCCGTTGGTACGTCGAACATCATCAACCCGCAATTCAGCCTCCTAGGCAGCAACCTGAGCTATAACTACGCGAATGCCAACCAGGCCAGTGGAAACGGCGGCGGTAGTGGGAACAGCGTGGGCTCGACCGGTGGACTGGGGAACATCTTCGCCGTTGGTGATACGGGCAATGGCAACACAACTCAGAACGCCACCGGCTCCGGAAATATCTACAACGACCAGTTGAACCTTGGCCTTGGCGGCTTCATACCGTCACTGGCCCCGCCGACTACGTCGCAGGCCGTGCAAGAGCCGCTTACCAATGAACAGGTGACTTCTGCGACGAGCGGCACACAGCCCGGTCTCACTAACAAGGAACTGCTAGATCTTCAGAACCAGCAGGCCGGTACGACTTCCAGCACTGGCACCGTGGTGGGGCCTGGTCCGCTGAACGACGCCGTCACGCGGATCAAGGATGCGGTCGGCGACACGGTCGATCGGATCACCAAGCCACTCAAGCCAAAGGCGGAAAGCAAGCCAGATCAGCCGGGCGCCTCATGAAGCCGCTGGGGTCCGCCGGGAGGTGCGGATGACGTGATGCACACAGCAGTTGCTGAGCGTCCGTTGATCTTCCAACTAAACCAAAACCTCTGCGCCACACACAAACCAGTCAGAAGGAGATAAAGCATGGGTAAACATCGCATAACGCGTGCAGCCCACACACCGGCCAAGCTGAATCGCACGTGCGCCATTTGCGCCGTCGCAGGTGCTACCGGGTTCGGCCTGATCTCATTCGCGCCGATGGCGTTCGCCGACAACGACAGCAACGACGGTTGGTGGCTCGGCAGCGGTAACAACACGCCGATCGGCAACAACGGCAACGGCAACACCAGCCAGAACGGTGCCTTTAACGGCAACGTGATGAACAACCAGTTCAACGGGCTGAGCCCGATCATCGGCGGCACGGCGGTCAACGTAGGCGCGGCCACAGGGGGCGCGGGGACCAGCGCCGCCACCAATGCCGGTGGGGCGATCGGCGGTGCCGCAGCGGGCAGCACTGTCAGCGCCAATCCGGCGCTTGCCGGTACCGGAGCCGGCGGAGTCGCGGCGGGCGGCCAAAATATTGCAGGCAACACCGGTGGCCTGGCAGGGGGCGGCACCAACGGTGCTATCGCGACTTCGGGTGCAGCGACTGGTGGGCAGGTCGTCGATGGCCCCGACATCGCCGGCAGCAGCCTCGGCGGCGCCGGTACCGGCGGCGGAGGTGCCGGCGGCTTGGGGACCGGCGGCCTCAACACCGGTGCCGCGAACATCGGCGGAGCGGCAGCGGGCGCGGCAGGTGGCGGCACCGCAGGCCAGGTGATAGTCGACGGCAACACGACGGCACTCGGCGGTACACCCGACAACTCCGTTGGCGACGTCGCGGCTGGAGGCGGCACGGTCGGCAACCAGCTAGGCGGCGGGGCGGGCACATTCCAGACCAGCGGCGCAGGGGAAGGCGGAGCTGGAGGCGGTGGCGCGGGTGAAGGCGGCGCGGCCGCCGGCGGCAACATTTATGAAACGCAGACCGCAGGTGATGCGCACGTCGGCGGCAACGCAATAGACCAGACCGCTACCGGCGGAGAGGGCGGCACGGTAGCGAGCGGTCAGCAGGCCGGCAACGCGAACGGCGGCTACGGCGTCGGCGGTAACGCCACCAGCGGCAATACAACCGGTGGAACAACCGTGGGTGGGGCGGCCGTCAACAACAGCGTCGCCGCGGCCGGCGACGCAACAGGTGGCGATGCCACAAACGAAGTGATCGGCGTCGCGGCGGGCAACTTGGCAACCAACGTCGTCAACTCGAACACCAACACCGGCAACGGCAACGGCAGCAGTAACAGCGTCGGGACGTTGGGTTCCAACAGCAGTGACGACGGTTGGTGGCTGGGCAGCGGCAACAACACCACGATCGGGAACAACGGCAACGGCAACAGCAGCCAAAACGGCGCGTTCAACGGCAATATCATGAACAACCAGATGAACGTCCTCAGCCCGGTGGTCGGCGGTACGGCAGTCAACGGCGCCGCCGCTACCGGCGGCATAGGGACCAGTGCCGCGACGAACGCGGGTGTGGCGACCGCCGGCACGGCAGTCGGCACGACTGCGAGCGTCAATCCGGCGACCGGCGGAGAAGCGATCGGCGGCGGCGCTCTGGGCGGCACCAATACCGCCGTGAACGCAGGCGGCGCCGGAACCGGCGGAACCAATGTCGGTACAGGAACCACTGGCGCAGCAATTGCCGGTTCGGTCGCCGACGTCGCGGATAGCGCCGGTAACGGTGTCGGCGGCTTGGGGACCGGTGGCTTGGGTGTCGGCAACGCCGGGATTGGTGGCACGAATACCGCTGGCGCGAATACCGGCGGTCAGGCCATCGGGGCTGCTCTTGGCGGAACGGCGGCGCAGGCGGTGACTGGCCTAAATGTCACCGCTGTTGGCGATCCGGATAATTCGGTCGGCAGTACGACCGGTTTCGGTGGGAATGTTGGCGACACCACCGGCGGCACCGCGATCACCGCGCAGGTCGGCGGCGACGGAACCGGCGGCGCGGGAACCGGCGGCGCGGGAACCGGCGGCACCGGGACCGGCGGCTCCATCGTCGAGAACCAGACCGCAGGCGATGCCACGGTCGACGGCAACACGGTTACGCAGAATGCCGGGGGCGCATCTGGCGGCGATGTGACGAACGCGCAGATCGCTGGCAACGCGGTTGGCGGCAACTCAGCCGGTGGTAACGCCGTGAGCGGGTCCACGCAGGGCGGACTCACCCAGGGCGGCGCCGCTACCGTCAACCAGAGCACCAGCAGTGGTACCGCGGCGGGTGGCAACGCCTCGAACCGAGTCAGTGGCACGGCGTCAGGCAACTCGTCCAACAACACATCCAACACGAACACCAACAGCAATAACGGCAACGGCAGCTCCAACAGCGTGGGCTGACGCCGGCTGAGCTCCACGAAGGACAGGTCTGACGCTGGACCGCCGACCCTCAGCGGTGGTCCAGCGTTCCTTCGTGTTTACGAAAGGTGAGCACGGCGATCGCGGCGGGCAGCAGCACTGCCGCGATCGCCAGGAAAATTGCGGGAATTCCGCTGCCCGTTGGCATTCCACCCTGCCGCAAAACCTCCAGCATCGTGCCGGACACCGCGACACCGACGCCGGCCAGCGTCACCAACGACGTCAGCGCCACACCGGCAGCCTCACCTGCGCGCTCGGGTCGCACGACGGCCTGCGTCGCGACGGTGGTGAACGCATACACCAGGCCCATCGTGAAACCGCATGCGCTGAGCGCGATTACGTAGACGACCCAGCCGCTGGATATTGCGAGCGCGGCCAGCGACAGGGCAGCAGCCGCACAACCGAGCCCCATGACGAGCACAGGGGGATACCTCGTCGCCAGCCGACCCGACAGTGGGCCGCCCAGCGCCGCGCCGATCGACGGGCCCAGAAACGCCAGGCCGGCCATCAACGGATCGAGGCCGCGCACCTGCTGCAGATTCAGAGTGGAGAGGTAGATGGTGACGGCGTAAGCAATGTTCGCCACGGTGCCAGCGACGACGAGAATTGTGAAGCGTGCGTTGCGGAACAACGACAGGTCGACCAGCGGCCAGGGCACCCGCCCCTCCACAAGGAGGAACAAGCCCAACACCGCGAGCGAGCCGACGAACGCGACAAGAGTCCCCGGCGCCAACCAGCCCCAGCTCGGCGCGCGGTCAAACGTCAACGTGAACAACCCGATTCCGAAGATGATCAACGACAGCCCGGCGAAGTCGATGCGGCGCGGCACTGTGTCGTCCAAACTTTCGGGGACGGTTAGAGCGCCGATTACGAACGCCGCCGACGAGAACGGCACAAGCAACCAGAATATCGACCGCCAGCCCAGCGTCTGGGTCAGCAGGCCGCCTACCAACGGCCCCGCCGCATTTCCCAGACCCGCGACACCGTAGGCCAACCCGATCGCGTGGCCGGCGCGCGCGGCGGGAAAGGCGTTGGTCAGCACGCTGACCGACACGGGAAATATCAGCGCCGCACCGACGCCCTGCACGGCGCGAAAGGTGATGACCAGCCCGGCCGACGGCGCAATCGCGCATAGCGCCGATGCAAGCCCGAACAGCGCAATGCCGGCCAACAGCGCCCGTCGTCGGCCGAAGATGTCCCCGATCCGGCCCGCCGGCACCATGAACGCACCCAACGCCAGCATGTAGACGCTGATGACCCACTGCAGATCAGTGGCATTGCTGTTGAGGTCTGACGCCATCCGCGGCAACGCGAGATTCATCGCGAAGTAGTCGATCTGGACGCAGAACAACGCCGTCGACACCGCCGCCAAGATCCAGCGGGAACGCACGGTGCTGGTCGGCGAGTTCACGCGATGACGATACGGCCCGCAACGCCCCGTACCGCCGATCCTGCTTTTGTGATGTTTCTGTAACGCCTGAGACCTATGTGGCGATAAAAGTCGCAGTTAAAGTGTTTTTGCAGGTCGGGTTGGGGGTTTTATGTTTCGTCGGACGAGTGCGGCGGCTTGTGCGGTCGCTGTGGCAGGAAGCGCTCTTGTCGGGTTGACGACCGGTACCGCAAACGCGGCGCCCGGTTGCCCCGACGTGCACTGGATGGGTGCTGCCGGCTCGGGTGAGCGGACCGAATACGACATGGCGGCCAACGGCGGCATGGGACAGGTCGTCTATCAGTCGTACCAGGCTCTACAGCAGCAACTCGCGCAGGAAGGCCGCACCATCACATCCGAAGCGGTCGACTACCCCGCCAAGGATGTGCCCGAGGATGCCGGAGTAGGGGACTGGCTTGACTACATGGGCAGTGTGGATGCCGGCACGGCAGCCTTGGGCGCGCAGTACGCGGCGTTCACGGCACAATGCCCAACCACGAAGGTGGTGCTTGCTGGTTACTCTCAGGGCGCGATGGTCGTGCACCGGAACCTGGTCGCGATCGGCGCCGATCCCAATCTGGCCGCGTCACTCTTGATCGCCGACGGTGACCGCATCACGGACGACGCCACAGTGAACGTCGGTTCGGCGTCGAAGGACCCGGAGAAGACGGGCGGCGCATCGCAGGACTGGCCGATCTTGGCCCATGCGCCCGCGAAGCTGCCAGCCAATGTCGGTGTTCGGACCATCAGCGTCTGCGACGCAGGCGACGCGGTCTGTGACTACGACCCGGATGCCGACGAGGTCTCAGCGACTGCGGTGGCAATTCACACGAGCTACACAGTCGGCGGTGCCAACGGGCAGATGTGGACGTGGATGGTCCACCAACTGCTCGGATCATCGTCCGCCGATGCCCCTCAGGTCCCCGCCGTCGTCACCAGCCGCACGTAACTCGGCGTCAAAGGCGCCTACTGGCGCTAATCTGACACGCATACCGCGTCGAGCGAGGAGCGTGGCAGATGGTGTGGCGTTACATCAAAGCTCAGCTGATGGTGCTGCTGTGCGGCGGTCTCGTCGGTCCGATCTTTTTGGCCGTGTACTTCGCCACCGGCCAGGACTCGATTTTGAAGTGGATGTTTTACGTCGGCCTGCTCATCACGGCCGCTGACGTTCTCATCGCGCTGGCCCTCGCCAATTTCGGCGCGAAATCGGCGGCCAAAACGGCTGCCCTCGAGCAGACCGGCGTGCTCGCGCTCGCCCAGATCACCGGGATGGGTGAGACAGGCACCCGTATCAACGATCAGCCGGTGGTGAAGCTGCAACTGCACATCGAGGGACCCGGGATCGCACCGTTCGATTCACAAGACCGGGTCATCGCCAGTGTGACGCGGCTGGGTAACCTCACCAATCGCAAGCTCGTCGTGCTCGTCGACCCGACCACCCAGCAATATCAAATCGATTGGGAACGCAGCGCATTGATCAACGGGCTGGTGCCTGCGACGTTCACGGTCGCCGAGGACAACAGGACCTACGACCTCAGCGGTCAGACCGGCGCCTTGATGGAGATCTTGCAGATCCTCAAGGCGAATGGCATCGGCATGAACAATATGATCGATTTGCGGTCCAATCCTGCTGCGCGTCAACAGGTTCAGGCGATCGTCCGGCGAGCGGCGGCGCAGCAGGCACCTGTTAGGCCCGGGCCGCCACCTACTTCGGGCACACCACCTCCACCTCAGTACCCGGCCATGGCGCCGGAGCCGTCCACCTCACAGCGGTTGCATGAACTGGAGACCCTGCGCGCGACCGGTGCCGTCTCCGAAGAGGAGTACAACGCGAAACGCAGGCAGATTCTCTCCGATCTGTAATGACGAATCCGTCCGCCAGCTATGGCGTTCACTCCGAGGTCGGCAAGCTGCGCAAGGTGATGGTGTGCTCTCCGGGGCTTGCGCATGAACGACTCACCCCGACGAACTGCGACGACCTACTGTTCGACGATGTGCTGTGGGTGCAGAACGCCCGCCGCGACCACTTCGACTTCATGGACAAGATGCGTGACCGCGACGTGGAAGTCGTAGAGCTACACAACCTGCTGACCGAGACCATGGCGATCCCCGAAGCCAAGAGTTGGTTACTGGACCGCAAGATCGTTGCGAATGAAGTCGGCCTGGGACTCGTCGACGACACCCGCGGATTCCTTGATTCGCTGCAACCGCGCCGGCTCTCCGAGCTGCTGATCGGCGGAATGGCGACGCGCGACCTGCCTGCCGAGATCCAGTCCGGCTACCGCGCGCTGGCGCGCGAGGACACCGGAGTGACCGAATACCTGATGCCACCGCTGCCGAACACGCTCTATACGCGTGACACCACGTGCTGGATTTATGGCGGCCTCACCCTCAATCCGTTGTTCTGGCCCGCCCGACACGACGAAACACTGCTCATGAAGGCGATCTACGAGTTCCATCCTGACTACGTCGGCTCCGCGGTGTGGTGGGGAGATCCCGAAAAGGTCTGGGGGCTGGCCACCTTGGAAGGTGGCGACGTACTGATACCCGGTAACGGGGTGGTGCTCATCGGCATGAGCGAGCGATCCTCACGCCAGGCCATCACCCAGGTCGCAGCCGAGCTGTTCAAACGGGGTGCCGCCGAGAAGGTAATTGTCGCAGGGATGCCCAAGCTTCGCGCGGCCATGCACTTGGACACCGTGTTCACCTTCGCCGACCGCGACGTCGTCACGATCTACCCCGAGATCGTCGACAGCATTGCGTCGTTCAGGTTGATGCCCAGCGACTCCGGCGTCGGTGTTGACGTGATCGAGGAGACCAAGCCGTTCGTCGAAGTGGTTGCGGCTGCATTGGAGTTGTCGCATCTGAGGGTCGTGGAGACGGGTGGGAGCAAGTACGACTA
>NZ_JAVHWR010000231.1:0-12932 GCF_032159565.1 Mycobacterium sp. | reverse complement strand
GAGAACCGGATCACCGTCTCGGTGGTGGTGCCGGGCTGAAAGACCGCCGCCTTGGTGAACGCGCTGACATCATTGGGTCGGGTTGAGAATGCCGGGGATGACGAAGTCGCGAAGCAACGCGCGGCGGTCGGGCCGGGTCTCGTCGGGCCGCGTGCTGAGATGTTCCATCAGCAGCATCTGCGCCACCCGCACCAGCCAGTCGGCGACGGCGTCGGGGTCGAGTTGTTCGCGCAGTTCGCCGCCGGCCTTGGCCGCCTCGACATGCGGTCGCAACACGTCGCGGATCCGGTCGCGGAACGCACCGGACGCCGCGACGGAGACCGTCATGGTCAGGCTTTCGGGGGAGAACAGCACGCTGAGCCAACGGGACTCTTGGACGGCTCCGACCGCGCCGTCCAGCGCGTCGAGCAGGCGGTCACCAAAGGGCCCGTCTCGCAGCATCGCCTGTTCGGCGCTGTCGATGACTCCGGCTGTCTCGCGCAGAAGTACGAAAGCCAAGACGTCGTCGCGCGTGCCGAAGTAGCGATACACCGTGGTGCGGTGCACCGAGGCCTCCTTGGCGATGTCATCGACAGTGGTGCGACTGACGCCGCGCCGCTCGTAGCAGACCTCGGCCGCGTCCAGCAGGCGCCGTCGTGCCTCGTCATCGTCGACCGGTGGCCGGTCACCCCAGGTTGCCGGGCGAGAGGCCTGCCCGGGGACGCGAAGTCGGCGCGGTGTCACGGTCTTCTCCGTCCCGGTGGGGCCACCCTGAGGACAACCTAGCGAACGCCTTGCGGCATACGACGTCATTCGGCGGCCGAACGCGGGCCGGCGGCGCCTAGACCGCGGCGGCCGGCCCGCTCCGCGACGGCGTGAACATCACGCGCAGCGCATTGGGCCCACGCAGCGTGGTGCCGACCTGGCTTGTGATGGAGGAAGTTTCGGCGTACCGAGGATCGAGCGCGAGGTCGGGTAACCGCTCGATCAGGGCCCGCAGCGCGGCGACAAGTTCGGTGTTGGCCAGCCAGTTCCCGATGCAGCTGTGGCGGCCCTGCCCGAACGAGACAGTCGGCATCACATTGCGGGTGATGTCGAAGTCGTCGGGCCGCGGGTACACAGCCGGATCGCGGTTGGCGGCGTTGATCGAGAAGATCATCGGGGTCAGAGCGGGGATGTCGATCCCCTGCCACATCGCGGCCTCGGGGCAGGCGCGCGGCAGCATCCCGACCGCAGGCTCCCATCGCAGGCCTTCCCAAACCGCGGACTGCAGGTAGCGGTCCGGGTCGGACCGCAGCAGGTCCAATTGGTCGGGATGATTGAGCAAGGCCGACAAGATGTTGCCCAACGCCAGCGTGGTCGTGTCGGCGCCGAGCGGGAACAGCATCCGCAGGAACGTGAGTATCTCTTCGTCCGAGAGGTTCTCGCCGTCCTCAGTGGTTTCGGTGACCAGCATGGAGATCATGTCGTCGCCCGGTTCCCGGCGGCGAGCGGCCAGTAGCGGTGCGACGTAGGCGGTGAATTCGGCGGCACACGTAACCGCCGTCGGCGGGTCGAAGGGGTACTGGATCATCGCCTGTGCCCAGCGGTGAATGTTGGCTTCGTCGTCGACCGGGAAGCCCAGCAGGCGGCTGATGATCAGCAGTGAGTAGCGGTGCGTGAATTCGACGACCAGATCGGCGGTGCCGCGGGCGGCGAACTGGTCGATCAGCTCGTTGATGACCGGTTCGATCACCGGCTCCAGGTAGTCCTGGACCCGGGTGCGCCGCAGCGGCGCTGACACCACGCTGCGGCTGGCGCGATGCTCGGCGCCCGACATGCTCAGCACGGTCCTGCCGAACACCGGTTCTGTGGTCATCGCATACACCGGTGCGGCGGGAAATGTCGCTTCGTCGCGGAAGGCCGCTCGTACCAGCTCGTCGGTCAACAACAAGACCGCCCTTACCCCGGCGAACGGAACGATCGCGTACGGCCTGCGCTCGCGGAGCCGGGCGAGCGCGGCGTGGAGGTCCGGTTGGTCGTCGAACGCGAAGTCGATTCCCTCGACGTCGAGGGATCCCAGGGTCTGCATACAGCCGCACCCTAGACGCTGTGCAACACTCGACGCAATATGTCGCACGTTGCGGCGCGTCCGTGTGGGGGGCGATTCCGTCGCCCCGCGACCGTCCTCAGGAGGCGAGATGGCTGACAGCAGATCCGACCGGACAATGACGGCACGGCCATGGTGAGGCGTCCGCCGCACGAGGACGCCTACAGCGCCCGCCTGGCCGGGGTGGCGCGGTTCGCCGTCACGCACAAGCGCATCGTCATCGGCACCTGGCTGGGTCTGGCCGTCGTTCTCGCGATGTTGTTTCCGCAATTGGAGACCGTGGTCAAACAGCAGTCGCTGGACCCGATTCCGCGCGACGTGGCGTCGTTTCAGACGCTGGACCGGATGGGCAAGGCGTTCGGCGAGGAGGGGTCGACGACGACGGTGGTCGTCGCGATGGAGGATCCAGAAGGGCTGACCTCGTCAGCGCGGGTGCGCTATGCCGCAATGGTTTCCGCGTTGCGCGCCGACTCGGAGAACGTGCCACTGGTCCAGGATCTGCTCGCCGATCCGGTCACTGCCGGCCAGGCGATGAGCGCCGATGGAAAGGCCTGGTATCTGCCGGTCGGCATTGCCGGGACGCTGGGTGGGCCGCGGGCCGCCGAATCCGTCGCGTCGGTCCGCGACATCGCCACCGACGCGTTCGACGGCACGTCGACGGTCGCCCGTGTCACGGGTCCGGCAGCGACCATGAGCGATCAGATCGTCGCGGCGGAAAGGGATCTGCTGTTCATCTCGCTGGCGACCGCCGGTCTGATCGCGGCGATCCTGCTGCTGGTCTACCGCTCGGTGTTCACCGCGCTGCTGCCGTTACTCGTCATCGGCGTGAGCCTGGGCGTCGGCCGAGGAGTCCTGTCGGCGCTGGGCGAACTGGGCATGCCGGTCTCGCAGTTCACCATCGCGTTCATGACCGTGATCCTGTTGGGCGCAGGCACCGACTACTCGGTGTTCCTGATCAGCCGGTACCACGAGCAACGACGGCAGGGCGTGGCTGTGGTTCAGGCGGTGATCAACGCGACGGCGACGATCGGGCGCGTCATCCTGGCTTCGGCGGCGACCGTTGCCCTTGCGTTCCTCGCCATGGCGTTCGCGACGCTGACCATCTTCGCCACCTCGGGCCCCGCATGCGCCGTGGCGGTGCTGGTCGGCTGCGTCGCGACGGTGACGCTGCTGCCGCCGGTGCTGGTGCTGGCGGCCAACCGCGGCATCGGCGAACCCCGGAAGGACCGGACGCGTGCCTACTGGAACCGGATCGCGGTGACGGTCGCCCGCAAGCCAGTGCCGCTGCTGGTGATCAGTCTCGTCCTGCTCCTGGCACTGGGCGGCGTGGCGCTCACGCTGCACATGAGCTATGACGACCGCAAGGGGCAACCATCCACCACTGCCAGCAACGAGGGTTATCGCTTGTTGGACAGGCACTTTCCCAAGGACGTCATCATCTCCGAGTTCCTGGTCGTGGAGTCGCCGAGGGACCTGCGTACCGGCAGGGGACTCGCCGATCTCGACGAAATGGCGTCCCGGGTCTCCCAGATACCCGGGGTCGATCGCATCGTCGGCGTCACCCGGCCGACCGGGAAGCGGCTGGATCAGGCACAGCTGTCGTGGCAGAACGGACAGATCAGCGACAAGCTCGCGGACGCCGTCGCCGACGGCGATGCCCGCAAAGGTGATCTGGCGAGGCTGACGGACGGCGCCGATCAGCTGGCCGACGGCCTCACCCAGCTCGACACCAGCGTGCGGTCCGCGCTGCGGCCGTTGACCGGTCTGCTTGATCAGGCAGAGCAGGCCGGCCAGACGATTCAGCGCTACCGGCCGGCACTGCAGCAGCTGAATGCCATGGGGCCCAACGTCGACCGCATCGTCAAGGATGGACTGCAGGTACGCCCACTCGCTGACCGGGCGGCAGGCGCGATCGCCGCCATCGAACCGCTGGCGGCCACGCTCGGCGCCTCTCCCCTCTGCGCGGCGACACCGGAGTGCGGGGCGCTGCGCGACCACGTTCAGACGCTGGTGGCACTGCGCCAAGAGGGTTTCTTCGATCAGATCGCCGGTCTGGGCGATGAAGTGACCGCGCAGACCGCGAATTCCTCAGTGTCCGCGACGATCACGAAGTTGCAGGGCGCCGCGGACACCCTCGAGCGGAGCATGGCTGTCGTCGGCGGTCCGGGCGCCGACCTGCCCGCGCAGATCGCACGCCTGCAGGGCGGCATCGGACAACTCGCGTCGGGCGCGCGGGCGCTGGCCGTCGGCGTGCACACCCTGGTCGACAGCAACATCGAAATGCTGGGCGGGATGAGCCAGATTGCGGCACAACTGCAGGACTCCGCGCGCGGCACAGCAGGATCGGATGCGGCGACGGGCTTCTTTATGCCGGCCGGCGCGTTGCAGGATCGACAGTTCGCCGAGGTTGCCCGACAATTCATCTCGCCGGACGGACGGACCGCGCGGTTTGTCATCGAATCCGGATCCGATCCCTACACCGCCGAGGCCATGACGCTCGGGCAGCGCATCACCGACGTCGCCGCGGCGGCGACACCCAACACGTCGCTGGCCGACGCCGGCGTATCCATGGCGGGATTCCCGGCCATCAACTCCGACATCCAACGGTTGATGGTGCGCGACTTTCTGCAACTGGCCATCGCAACCATCGTCATCGTGGCCCTGATCCTGGTCGCGCTGCTACGGGCGGTGCTGGCACCGGTCTATCTGCTGGCCACCGTCGTGCTCAATTACGCGGCCGCACTTGGCATGGGCGTATTGGTCTTTCAGTACGGACTGGGCCACGACATCGCCTGGCCCGTCCCGCTGCTGTCGTTCATCATCCTCGTGGCCGTGGGCGCCGACTACAACATGCTGCTCATCTCGCGCCTTCGCGAGGAATCGGCCAACAACATCCGCGTGGGCGTGATGCGCACGGTCGCCAGTACCGGCTCGGTCATCACATCGGCAGGATTGATCTTCGCGGCAAGCATGTTCGGGCTGATGGTGGGGTCTATCGGAATCATGATCCAGATGGGCTTCATCATCGGCTGCGGTCTGCTGCTCGACACGTTCGTCGTGCGGACGCTGACCGTGCCAGCCATCGCGACGCTGCTGGGAGAGGCTAGCTGGTGGCCGACGCACCGCGTGTAGGTCGCCCGGCGGGTCACTTCAGAGGTCGTGGTCGATCACCTATGTGAACAGTTCATTTATCGTGCCCCGGTCGGACTCGAACCGACACTGCGTTCCCGTGGGTCCCGGCCTGTCATGGGGATCGCGACAACGGGTCGAAACGGGCGAAAACCCACGTCAAGCCACATGCGCAATCTGTTCCATCGGTCAGGACATATGAGTAACGTGACCTAGATCACAGTCTAATCGGGGCTGACTTTCTTCTCAGCGGACGAGAGGTACTGATCATGACGACCACCGAGCACGCCGAACAGCCCGCCGCGACAGCAAAACCGGGGTTGATCTACCCCGGAATGGGGCTGCTGTTCGTGGTCCTCATCTGTTGTTTCACCGCGTGGGGCGTCGCCGCCGACCTCACCACGCCGATGGTGGCGGGCTTCAAGCAGATCTTTGAAATGAACACCTTCCAGGCTTCGCTGGTTCAGTTGGCCTACTTCGGCGCGTACTTCCTGCTGGCGATCCCGGCCGCGCTCATCAACGAGCGATTCGGATACAAAGCGGGCCTTCTGTGCGGCGTGCTGCTCGCGGCCGCAGGCGCGATCGCGTTCTATCCGGCCAGCAAGATCATGACCTACGAGGCGTTTCTCATTGCTCTATTCGCGATCGCCGCCGGGTGCTCGATTCTCGAGACATCGGCCAACCCGTACGTGCTTTCCCTCGGGCCGGAGGAAACAGCGACCCGACGCCTCAACTTCGCGCAGGCCTTCAATCCTGTCGGCACCAACATCGGCGTGCTGCTGGCAGCCACGCTCATCCTGCCGAAGTTGGACGAACCGGTGAACATGGCCAACCTGACACCGGCTCAGGAACAGACGATTCGCGCCGGACAGCTTGGTGCGGTGATGGGCCCCTACCTCGGCCTCGGCTTTGTCCTCATCGCCATCGGGCTGGTGATCGCTATCAAGAAGTCTCCGACGATCGTCGAGGAGTACGAGTCGGGAGATCTGGAGGGGAAGCGACCGCTGAAGATCCTCTTGTCGAACAAGCGCTACGTGTACGGCGTCGTCGCGCAGTTCTTCAACGTCGCGGCGCAGGTCTGTACGTGGACGTACCTGATCCAGTACTCGCAACAGGCGCTCAATGGGTCTTTGCAGCTGGGTGGGTATCTCCTGCAGGTCAGTCTGATCGTGTTCCTCATCTCCCGATTCATCATGACGTGGGTAATCGGGCGGGTCCGCGCCACGAAGGTCCTGCTCGTCCTCGGCGTACTCGCGGTCGTGCTGTGTGTCTTCGCGATGCTCTCGCCTAATGTCGCAGGCGTAGCCGCCGTCGTTGCGTTGTCCTTCTGCCTGTCCTTGATGTTCCCGACGATCTACGGTGTTGCTCTTCAAGGTCTGGGTCCCGCAACCAAATTCGGCGCGGCGGGATTGGTGATGGCGATCGTCGGCGGAGCCATCATGCCGCTGATCCAAGGGCGCCTACTCGACGCGACCAGTCCCGCGATCTCGTTCATCGTGCCCGCTATCTGCTTCGCAGTAGTCACCAGTTTCGCCGTCTTCGACCTGAAGGCGACACCCCACACGGTTGGAGAACGGACAGCATGAGGCGTTATTGGATCATCGCGCTGATCGTCGTTCTCGCGTCATGTGGTGGCAGCGGCCAGAAGGCCAACTTCTCCGAGCCCACCAAGCGCCTCGAAGTGGTCTCTTGGTGGGTGTCGCCTTCCGAACATCCAGCCTTCGAGGTGCTGCTCAATGCGTTCAAGGCGGGGAACCCTGACGTGGAGGTGATCGACGGCAGCATCGCCGGCGGTGGTGGCAGCAATGTTCAGGTGGCGCTTTCGGCGCGCCTGCAGGCCGGCGATCCGCCCGACGTGTGGCAGACGTTCCTAGGCAGTTCACTGCGTGCGTGGGTTGACGCCAAGCGCATCGCCGACGTGTCCGGAGTCTACGAAAGCTCGGGTTTGGATAGCACCATGCCGCAGGCACTGCTCGATGCGGCGACTTATCGCGTGAAGGCCTGGGGCGTACCGACCGGATCCCACCGCGGAAATGTGTTGTGGTTCAACCAACGAATGCTGCGAGACGCCGGCGTGGCGCTGCCCGGCCCCGGCTACACGACAGAGAAGTTTGAAGGTGATCTCGCGAGGGTGGCGGCGGGCGGCAAGACCCCGTTGTGCCTCGGCGGCAAGGACAGGTTCACCGCGACCGAACTGTTCGAGAACACCATGCTGGGGGTGACCGGCACCGATGGATGGGCCAAGATCCGCGACGACTCCTTCGACTGGAAGGGATCCCAGCTCCGGCAGGCGCTTTCGCAGTTCGCGAAGATCGTCTCTTACGCAGATCCGAATGCAGGTGGTCTGACGTGGGACCAGGCGGCCAAGAAATTGGCCACCGGCCAGTGCGCCTTCCTGTCGATGAACGATTCCGTGTATGGCGAACTCGTCGCGAACAGGGCCGTCGAGGGTAAGGACTTCGGCTACGTGCCCTATCCCGGAACCACGGGCGCCTACCTGGCGATCGTCGACACGTTCGTGGTGTCGTCGGATGCCGAGGACGGTGTGAACGCGATGAAGTTCATGGCGACCATCGCCGACCCGAAAACGTCGTTGGAGTTCAACAAGGTGAAGGGCTCGGTGCCCATTCGCAATGACGTCGACGTGTCGTCGCTGCCCGCTTACCAGCGACAGGCGTCGGAATCCCTGTGGAAGGACAGGATTTTACTGTCGATCACCCACGGCGAGCTGATGTCGACGGACTTCCAGCACGGGTTCTACGATGCCGTCGCCGCCTTCGTGCAGAGCAAGAACACAGACGCATTCATCGACACGCTGCAGAACTCGATCGAGGTGCCCATTGCCCGACGATGACCGTCAAGAGACCGACAGCCCACTGTTCCTGGTGGTCACCATCAAGCCCCGGCTTGACCGCCTCGCCGAGGCCGAGGCTGCGCTCCAATCGATGCGGCGGAACAGCCTTGAAGAGCCCGGTTGCATATTCATGCATTTCCTGCAGCCGCAAGATGATTCGAACACGTGGGTAATGCTTGAGATGTTCGGTTCACGTGCCGCGTGGGATGAGCACATGTGTCAGTCCTACAACACCGAGGGCAACAAGATCCTTGAAGACCTGTTGCGCGAACCCTCCGACCTCCGGCTGCTCAGCGAGAAGTGAGCACGGATTGTTTGGAGAGTGCAACATGACCCAACTCAATGAGGGCACGCTCACCACGGTCCCGTCAAACGTCGCGACGCCGACCTATGACCGAACCCACCTCAAACGCGGTATCGCCCATTTCGGCGTCGGCAACTTCCATCGGGCACATCAAGCCTTCTACGTTGACCGCTGTCTTGCGCTACCCGGACAGCAGGATTGGGGCATTGTCGGCATCGGCCTTTCGGGCGGCGAACGGGGCCGCGAGAAGGCCGATCAGTTCCGTTCTCAGGATTGCCTGTATTCGCTCACCGTCGCGCCGGCCAAGGGTGACACGAGTGTGCGCATCATCGGCGCTCAGCTCGATTACCTGCTCGCGCCCGACCAGGCGGAAGGGTGCTGGAGTTGTTGACAGACCCGGCCCTTCGCATCGTGACGCTGACCATTACCGAGGGCGGTTGTCACGTCGACGCAGGCTCGGGTGCGTTCGCGACGGGATGTGGGGGTTCGCTGCACCGCTGGTCCCATCCTGCGTGTACACGGCAACGGGGCCACCAGGTTGGCAAGGCCACACTGCCGCCGTTGTCCCCCGGGCCGGGTTGGCCGGTCCGATAGCCACGGCTGCCGGGACGCCGGAAGCAAACGTGGCTACAGTAACCTTCTTCATTTGAGGACCACCTATGCTGGTAAGTCGCTCCGATGAACGTGATGCAGCGGCCTACTAGTGGAAGAGAAGATAGGTCTGGTCACCGTAGGGATGGAACTGGACCTGCGGCGAATCCGTCTTGATCTGGACGTTGCCGGGCGACTGACAGACGGTCCCCGAGTTGCTTGCGCTGCACGACTGTTGATCCGCTGCGAAAGCGGCCGGTGCGGCGGCTATCGTCGCGGCGGCAGCACCTGCCGCCAGTAGTGGTGCGATGTACTTCATCTTGATTGCCATGCTGATAACTCCTCGCGTGCATTCGTTGGATAGTGTGTAGTTCGCCGTACATGTCCAGCGTGCGTCCACGGCACTGTGAGCCCACTGAGGTGTGCTGAAAGATTCCTCAGGAAGAGGACGACCAATCAGTACGCCGCCGATTACTCAGGCTGACAATGGCTTTGGTGTCTCGAGTCAACTTGAGCGAGAGTCTGTCCATACCTAACCGAGCGGTTGATGCCACAGTCCGGACCTAGAGCTCGGCGCCCGCGTCGCAGCTCATCGATGAAACTAGTGGGGCCACAGCCACATTGGAGCGGTCAGCGTACCGCCGAGCCAGCCAAGCACATACCATTAGTTGCATCTGGTGGAAGAGCATCAACGGCACTACCATCAACCCTACGGCGGCCGCGGGCAACAGTACGCTGGCCAAGGGCAACCCGCTGGCTAGCGATTTCTTCGAGCCACAGAAGACGATCGCGATCTGATCCTCGGTCGAGAAGCCAAGGCGGCGTGCCGTCCACATGGTCGATCCGATCACGGTTCCCAGGATTGCGGCGTTGGTAAGGAACAGCAACAACAGCGAAGGAATGGTGAGCCGACCCCAAATCCCGGCCACCACACCTTCGCTGAATGCCGCGTAGACCACCAGCAGAATCGATCCGCGGTCAACGTAACCAAGCACCTGCTTATGCCGGGCAATGAAGCCGCCGATCCATTTCCGTAACAGCTGCCCTGCGACGAACGGCACCAGCAACTGCAGCACGATGTCGCGGACCGCCACCAGTGACACCCCACCTCCGGTCTGAGTGACGAGGAACACCGTCACCAGCGCGGGTGTCAGGACGATGCCGATCAGGTTGGAGAACGACGCGCTGCACATGGCCGCCGCGACATTTCCTTTCGCGATGGACGTAAACGCAATCGACGATTGCACCGTCGACGGGAGGCAGCACAAGAACATCACCCCCGCCCACAGGTCCGGTGTCAACACGTCGGGAACTAGCGCGCGAGAAAGCAGGCCCAGCAACGGAAAGACCAGGAAGGTGAAGGCCAGTATCACGCCATGCAGCCGCCAATGCCGCAATCCGGCCAACGCATCACGGGTTGACAATCGGGCGCCGTAGAGGAAGAACAAGACGGCGATCGCGATGGTCGTGGCGTGCGTCAAGTCGACTGCGACGATGCCCCGCGCGGGCATCAGCGATGCGATCCCGACGGTGACGAGCAGCAGCAGGATGTAGGGATCTACGCGGACCCTAGACATCAACCGGCGACGCGCAGTTCATCGGGCCGGTCCAGCCGGTGTCGCGGGTGATGTCGAGAAATATTCTTCTCCAGCAAGGTAATCGAGGTCGCCACGCCCACGTCGCCGGACTTGACCTCGCCAAGGCGCCCATCGTTAGCGCGCAGCTCGACCAACGCGTGGGCCATTGCGGTGTGCGCGGCGAACAGACACGGCGTCGAGTAGATTGCCACGTTGATGCCCAGCTCTTCGAGCTCGGTCAATGACAAACGGGGTGACAAGCCACCCGCAATCTGGTTGAACAGCAGGGGCTTGCCGCCGACGACGCCGCGCACCTTGCGTATCCATTCCACGCTTCTGACACCGTCGACCAGCAGTACGTCGGCATCGGTGGCCGCCAGTATCTCGGCCCGGCGCAGGATCTCGCGCTCTTCGGTTGCGTCAGTACGGGCCGCGACCAAGAGCTCGGTCCTGGTCTGGAGCACCATGTTCAGCTTCTCCAGATACTGCTCGATCGGCAGGATCTGCTTGCCGCTGACGTGGCCACAGCGGCGTGGCCGCTGCTGGTCCTCCAGGATCACCCCTGAGGCGCCGATGCGCTCCAGATTCTCCACGACGTGGCAGGCCACTTCCGGATCGACGTAACCGTCGTCGATGTCGACCAGAAGGTGCTGCTGCGGGAAGGCAAGCCGTAACCGCTGCACGAAGCTGACCATGTCCGGCCATGCGATGAACCCGATGTCGGGCAACCCGTAGTAAGAAGCGGCGAAACCGAAGCCCGACACGAACATCCCGCCATAGTGTTGGGCTGCCAATGAGGCCGAGTACATGTCGAATATCCCGATCAGCGGTGTCGCACCCTCGGTGTGTACCTCGGTGCGAAGCGCGTTTCCGTAACCCATGTCGTGTCCCTTCAGATATCGGCGAAGACCTCCTACGTCCAGGTCTGCGCGTGCTTGAATTGCTACCGACACTGTGCGTGCGTCTTGTTGAAAGCTCGCCAAGACAGCCTGAGTTGGCTCTCAGGCGTCGCGTTGTGGAGCAGAACCGGTGGCGTCGGTGTCAGGGGAGAGCCGGTAACTCCACCCACACCTTGGCGCCAGGGTGGTTGTCATCGATCCGTACCCGTCCCCCGTGCGCCGTGACGATGTCGGCGACGATTGCCAGGCCCAAACCGGTGCCGCCGGCGTCTCGGGCCCGACCCTCGTCGAGGCGGACGAACCGCTCGAATACGCGTTCTCTGTCTGCCAGAGGAATGCCCGGTCCATCGTCGGCGATGATCAGCGTTGCGATTCCACCTGCGCTTGCGGAGGCGCGGTTGCCCGCGGGCGGGGAGTCGCGGAACAGTCTGACCGTGACGGTCTGGTGTGCGTGTCGGACGGCGTTGCCGATGAGGTTGCGTATCACCCTGTGAAGGGCGACGGGGTCGCCGAGCACACGCACTGGGGAGATGCCGGTGGTGTCGAGGTGTGGCGCGCCCCCCTCGCGGGCCTCTCGCACGGTCTCCCACACCAGATCGTCGAGGTCGATGGGGCGGCGGTGAAGGCGGGGGTCTGCATCCAGGCGTGCCAGTTGCAGCAGATCGTCTACCAGAGACGCGAGGCGCGAGACCTGTTGCAAGGACAGCTGTCTCGAACCGGTGACCTTCGGGTCCCCTTCTCTTTGGGGCGCGTGACGGAGGTCGATCTCCAGCCGGGCGCGCAGTGTCGCCAACGGAGTGCGCAGTTCGTGGGCGGCGTCGGCGACGAACCGGCGCTGGCGATCCGCGGCGATCGCGATCCGCTCCAACAGATCGTTGAAGGTCTGGGCCAGACGTCCCAGTTCATCGTCTGATGCGGGGACGTCGAGACGTTGCTGCAAATCCGTCCCCGGGATGGCGGCCGCTTGGCGACGGATTACGTCGACAGGCCGCAGTGCCCTGCCGACCAGCAACCAACCGACCAGTGCGAGCAACGCAACCATCGCCGGCACGCCGAAGATCAAGGCGCCTCCCAGCTCGTTGGTGCTGTCCGCCAGGGGCGTCATCGGCGAGCCCACGTACACGGTGACGGGACCACCGGGAGAGGTCACCGCGAGCGCGGCCACCCGGTACGGTCCATCCAATGCCGAAGAAGTGACCGTGTCGAGCGTCGGGACGCCGTTCGCGGGCGAGATGAAGAACAACCGTGGTTCGCCGTCGATGTCTCCCGAACTGCTGATCACATTGCCGACCGCGTCGACCACCTGAAGTACAGTTGACTCTCCCGCGGAGCGGGCCACTCGCGGCTTGACCTCACCCTTGGCCACGTCAGCGGCCACCTCATTGATCTGCTGCGTCAGGTTCGCGTCCAGATTGGCCGCCTGCACGCTGTCCACCCGCCACACCAGTAGCGTTGCGGCGGCGGCCATCCCGATCGCGATGACGATCGTGGCGGCGGCGGTCAGCCGGGC
>NZ_JAVHWR010000223.1:0-42203 GCF_032159565.1 Mycobacterium sp. | reverse complement strand
CGAGCACCAGGAACATCGGCGCGGTGACACGCCAGCGCTCGAGCCGGCGGGCCAGCAGCGACCACGCGACCAGGACGAGCGCTACCGCAATGACCGACGCCAGCACGGGCGCGATTGTGCCCGGTGCACCGGTCGTCCGCTAGCTTTCGCGCTGGCAGTCAAGGTTGACGTTGGACGTGGTTGATCGGCCGGGCGGGGTGCTCGGCTTTTCACGCGATGAAGAGTGCGTCGTGGTGGTCGGTGGGCCGTTCGTGTTCCGGCAGGCTGATTAGTCGCCGTGAGCGGCAGGCTTTCGTGTGCGCCGTGATGGCGGCCCAGGGCGAGCGGGCGGCAAGCTAGGTTGCGCCGTCGAGCGGCATAGCTGACATGGCCGTCACCGTTCGCCGCTGAGCCTTCCTTGACGATAGCGCTGTTCATCGAAGGGTTGTTGGGTTCTGAGTAGTCGGTATGCCAGCCGGCATGCGTGACGTGCGAGCGCGACGCGGGCCTGGATCGGGGCCATGCCACGGGACCGCAGTTCGGCGTCGCGTTCGGCGAATGACGGCGAGCATTGGGACAGTCCCCAGGCGATTCCCATCAGTGCATCGCGGTGCTCGGCCAGTCCCTGGCGCGAGATTCGGCCGCGTCGGTGCAACGTGGCCGACTGATAGAGCGCTGGGGCCAGACCCGTTGCCGAGTAAAGATGTTCAGCGTCGGCAAATCTCTCGATCGGAAGGCTGTACGCGGCGAAAGCCGCCGCGCGGGTCGAGGCAACACCGGGAAGGGTGGTCAGGATTTGGCCGTTGGTCTCGGCGAGCAAGGCCACGACTTCAAGGTCGATGGCATCGATATCGTCGCGGAGGCGGCGATAGCGGTCCAGGTCGCGGGCCAACCGGTGAGCGCGTTGATCGGCATCGGCCGGCGGCGGCAGACACCCGCGCCACCGCTGCAGCCAGTATTGGGCGGTACTGGTCGTCAATCGCCCCGGCGCCCGGCACAGCAGCGATCGCAGTTGCGGAGCCCGTCCCGAAAACGTCGCAGCGCATGCCAGCACCGCCAGACCCGTAGGCGTTTCCAACGCCAGGGACCGCCCATGAGCCGAGGGCGCTGACAATCCGGGACACAACGCATTGAGCTGGTCGTGCAACCGCTGCTGAGCGACCTTGCGGTCGGCCACCAACCCACGACGATGCCGGACCGCGGCACGCAGCGCCTCCACCGAGGCCTGCTGGCCGTATCGTCGACCGCCACCTTGGCGTGCCATGTACGTCAACGCCGCGCAGTCGCGATCGTCGGTCTTGAACCTGCCCGAACCCAGCTGCGTACGAGCCGATTTCGTCTCCGAAGGAGCGAACAGTCGTACCGAACCGGGATGGCGCCGTTCCAATTCGGTGACCCACGGTCGGTGCAGACTGCCCGTCGCCTCGATTGCGATCACGGGGGCATCGGGACCGTGCTTGTTCAGCGCCAGCTCCAGCTGGAAGATGCCTTCTTGCGAGACCGACAAAGACATCGGATCGGTGAGCATTCCTGCGCCGTTGCTGATCCACACGCGATTAAATGCCTTGCCTGGATCCACCGCGACGATCACCGTCGCCGGATCAAGCGCAACCTCCAACACCGACATGAGTAGCCTCCCTCCGAACCGGACCTCCTCTGAGGATCCGCCCAGTGACTACTCATGGCCTATCAGCTGTAGGGCGGCGGATTCATCGACGGCCCCGAGCCGGGGGGTGGCTCTGCCGAAGGTGCGAACGCCCATTTGTCCGGGTTGTTCGGGGCGTAGACGACGGGGAACAGCTGCCCCATCGTCGGCCAGTCGTTCACATCGACCTCGAGACGCTGGTAGACGACGTGCTCGTTGACGGTCGGGCCGTTGATGACCCCGGTGATCGTAACGAACTGCCGACCGGTCTCGTCGGGTCGTGGGCTGACACCGGTGACCACAAGGTTGCCCTGCGCCATCCCACCGGGCC
The DNA here is from genome assembly GCF_032159565.1 of Mycobacterium sp. Lineage (GTDB taxonomy): Bacteria > Actinomycetota > Actinomycetes > Mycobacteriales > Mycobacteriaceae > Mycobacterium. The sequence goes on along the minus strand of NZ_JAVHWR010000223.1, from coordinate 40,248 downwards.
GGCCCCGCATACCGCGACGACGCATGATCCACGGGGCCGCGATTAGAGCAATCGCGCCGATGAGCAGCACCAGCATGCCGAATTCCCACACACGGCCATGGTAGGACTGCCATGACCTCGGTCGCGGATGACCTCGCTCTTGTGTGTAAGTGCTCGTACTGGTCAATTATCGCGCTTCTCGGCCGATGCGCTGTGTACGTCGAATTCGTAGCCCAGCCATTCTCTGCCAGCCTGCGGGCCAGTTCCAGCCCCACCACCTGCTGCCCGAAGCACAGCACCTGCGCGTTGTTGGAGAGCACCGAGCGCTCCACGGAGAAGCTGTCGTGAGCGGTGACGGCGCGGATTCCGGGCACCTTGTTGGCGCTGATCGCAACGCCGAGACCGGTGCCACACACCAGCAGCGCGCGGTCGGCCTTGCCCTCGGCGACCATGCGAGCAGCCTGGACGGCGACATTCCGATTCGAGTCTCATCCATTGACAGCCCCTTGGTTGTCTGACATCTTACAACTGTGGGTCAGGGGCCGGACATACGACGCGAGCAGCGGCAGTTGCTCTCAGAAGAGGTGCGCCAGCAACTCGCGACCGAAATAACCAATGGCACATACGCGCCGAACGAGAAGCTGCCGTCCGAACCGGACTTCGCGAAGCGCTACGGCATCAGCAGACCGACACTGCGCGAGATTCTCAGTGGGCTCGAGCGCGACGGATTGATCCGTCGCGTGCATGGTGTCGGCACCTTCGTGACGCCCAAGCGGACACGTGTCCACAGCGTCCTCGACCTCGACATCGGAGTCACAGAAGCGGTCACGGCCGCGAAGGCCAACCTCAATGTCGAAGTCATGGAGGCGAAGGTCGGGCCGATCAGGGCATGGATCACCGCCGCGCTCGAGCTGCCCGAAGATGCCGAAGCCTTCAGAGTCGAGCGCCTCATCCGCGTCGACGGAGTGCCCGCAACCCACGGCTTCGACGTGATCCCACTCAGCATCCTCGAGGCAGCGGGGTCCCCTTCCTATGACGGCGGATCGATCTATCAGTATCTGGAAAGCCGATGCGGCGTCCATCTTGTCGGCGGCGTCGCGGAGATCTCACCGGTTGTCGCCAGCGTTCGCTTGGCCAAGATGCTGGACTGCCCGCGCAACAGCCCCCTGCTGCGCCTCGAGCAGACAGAACGGTCCGCGGGCGGTGTTCCAGTCCTGATGTCGCAAGAGCACTACGTCCCCGGCGTCTTCAGCCTCACAGTGCAGCGCCTCCGCCGCGACCGAACCGATGTCGCCGGTAGGCGCAATCCGCAGGACAAAGGCTGACGCACGTAAAGGCAACCCAACCGATTAAGCACCGCTAATACCGCTGAAGAAAGTGAGTCCGGCATGGCCGATGACCAGTTGTCCAGGACAGCGGAGGCGGCGACGTCTGCCTCCGACGAAGACGAGTTACGGGCCTTCGGCTACGAACCACAGCTCGAACGGTCGATGGGGGCGTGGAGCTCGTTCTCGATCTCCATCTCCTGTATGTGTGTCACCGCAGGCGTTTTCACCACCTTCGCCTACTCGCTGGGGATGATTGGACCTGTCTTCGTGTGGACATGGCTCATCGTCTCTATCGGCCAACTCCTTGTCGCGTTGGTACTGGCCGAGTTGGCGGGCCGCATGCCGATCAGCGGCTACGCCTATCAATGGACCAGCCGACTGATCAACTCACACTACGGATGGTTCGTCGGATGGGCCGGATTGATGGCCTTCATCCCCGGCTTCACCGGGCTCAACTTCGGTTTGGCGCCAATACTGTCGAACAGGTTGGGAATCGAGATAACCCCGACGTCGACGCTCATCGTCGTGCTCATCGTGCTGGCGTCCCAGTTGGCCATCAACCTGGCCGGCGTCCGGATCGCCTCACGCATCAACAACGCCGTCGCCTTCACCGTCGAGATCGGCCTCTCCATCATCCTGACCGCGATCCTGCTGATCGTCGGATTCATCACCAATCCGGTTCAGAGCTTCAGCTTCCTAACCACAAGCTCCGTCGCGGAGGGCAACGGCTTCACAACGGCGTTCCTGCTGTCGGGCCTGCTGGCGATGTGGGTTCTGACGGGCTTCGAGGGCGCCGCCGATCTCGCCGAGGAGACGAAGTTGGCCACCCGCCACGTCCCGAAGGCCGTGATCCGCTCACTGATCTTCGCCGTCGTCGTCGGCTTCTTCATGATCGTCGGGCTGACCATCAACATCGACAACCTCGCGGATACCGTCGGCGCCGACGTTCCGGTGGCACACATACTGGAGACCGCGCTTGGGACCACTGGCGCAGCCATTTTCGAGGCCGTCGCGATGATCGCGCTCTACGCCGGCGGGTTGGCCAACATGGCGGCCGCCAGCCGGTTGATGTTCTCGCTGTCGCGCGACAACATGCTGCCGGGTTCGTCGGTCTTGAAGGCGGTGTCGCCGAAGACGAAGTCGCCGAGCGTAGCGCTACTGGTGGTGGCCGCGTTCAGCTTGATCCTGGGACTGGTCGGCACGTACGGCTCATCACAGGCCATGGCGCTCATCGTCGGCATGGCGGCGCTCGGCTACTACGCGGTGTACGGGCTGACCGTCATCGCCGTCATCGTCGCCTCCAAGCGCGAAACATTGCCCACCAAAACGAGTTTCGACCTCGGCCGCCTAGCCGGTCCGGTGCGGATCGCCGCGCTCGTGTGGTGCCTTCTAGTCGTGCTCTGCCTCACCGTTCCCGAGCTGAACCATCAGACCGCGCTGACAGCGGGAGTGTTCTTCGTTCTGGCAGGCATCTGGTACGCGGTGATTCTTCGTAGTCGTATCAATCGTATGCAGGCTGGCGTACCCCAGGGAGGTACCGTCCGGTGAGCCACACAGTAGACCGCTTCGTCAAGCAGGGATTCCGCAGCGCTGCGCCCTACAACGCCGAACATCACGACTTCGCTTGGCAGCATCGTCAACTCGCGAGAATGATGTCCAACGAATGCCCGATCCCGCCGTCCGAGGGAGTCCGGGCGGCGGTGCGGGAGGCCTTCGACATCGGACATCTCTACCCCTATTCGGGCAAAGATCTCGTGGCGGCCCTGGCGCAGTACAACTCCGTGCCGCCGGAGTCGATCGTCCTGGGCAACGGTTCTACGGAAGTGCTCGACGTCCTAGTGCGGTTGCTGGTCGGCCCCGGCGACGAGACGATAATCGCGTCGCCCACCTATGCGTTCTTCGAGAGCCAGACGCGTATCAACGGCGGCGTTCCGAAAGCCGTGCCGTTGACGTCCTCGTGGGATCTGGACGTCGAGACCATGCTCGGCGCCATCACCGACAGCACGAAGATCATCTTCCTATGCAGCCCCAACAACCCGACCGGAAAGGGTTGGCGCAGAGACCAGCTCGTACGCCTGCTTGACACCGGCATCCCCACGGTGGTCGACCAGGCGTACCTTGAGTGCGGCTACGCCGAATCATTCGCACCCCTTGTCGCCGACCATTCGAACCTCGTCGTCGCGCGGACCATGTCGAAGGGGTTCGGGCTGGCGGCGTTGCGCGTCGGCTACTTGATCGGCGACCCCGAACTCATCGACATCGTCCAACGGGTCCGGATTCCATTCAGCATCAGCTTGATGGGCATCTGGGGCTGTCTGCAGGCACTCGCCGAACCGCAAGAGCTGAAGCGGCGACGCGAGTTCATCAGCTCGGAAGCCGATCGGTTGCACGCGGCGATGCAGAAGATGGAAGGCGTCGAATCGTATCCCTCCGACGGCAACTTCGTCCTGGCTGACATCTCCGCGAGCGGTCGGCCCGTCTCGGCTGTCGTCGACGCACTCCTTGCGGAGGACATTCTGATCAGGGCCATGGGTGCACACGGGCTGAAGGGGTCCCACGTGCGGGTGACGGTCGGGACCATCGAGCAGAACGACCGGTTTCTCAAGCTGTTCGAAGAGCTTCTCCTGCCCGTCGGCCAGGTGTAGGTTCTTGAACCCGGGTGAGCGGAGACTTCGATGAGCCCGCACTTCCTGGCGTTCGACATCGGCACCAGCGGCGTGAAGGTCGTGGTGGTCGACGCCGACGGCGCGCTGCTGGACAGCTCCTACCGCGGCTATGGCATTCAGATGGTCGGCGACGCCGGCGTCGAGCAGGATCTCGACCTGATCATCAGGTCGTTGCTGGATGCCGCTCACGAATTGCTGAGACGAGTAACAGGCGCTGGTGATACTTCCGTCTCCATCGATGGGATCAGCGTCACCGCCCAGATGTTCAATCTCGTGGCGGTCGACGAATCAGGCAAGCCGTTGATTCCGATGATCAGCTGGCTCGATCAACGCGCTGAGGGCGCTGCTCGGGCGCTGGCCGAAATCATGCCGCCCAGTGTGCAGTTCAAGCGTTTCACCGCGGTCGTATCCGCCAAAGACATCGTGCCGAAGATTCTCTGGCTCCGTGACACTCAGCCCGAGCTGTATGCCCGCACGGCCAAGCTGTTGGACTGCAAGGAAGCTGTCGTCCTGCATCTCACGGGCATGGCGGTCACCGATCACGCCGGGGCATCGGCCTATCGGCTTTTCGCCCATGACACCCGCGACTGGGACAGCGACGCGTGTGAGGCGGCGGGGATAGATCCCGACAAGCTTCCCGCCGTCCGCGCCGCTACTGACGTGGCCGGTCGGCTCTTGCCCGATATCGCGCATCGACTTGGCTTGCCCGCCGACGTCCCGGTGTACGTCGGCGTCGGCGACGTGCCTGCGAGCCAATTGGGCTCTGGCGCAGTCGATCCGGGCGATCTTCACGTCAGCCTCGGCACGGCGGTGTACTTCGGCTTGATGATGTCCGAGCGGCGCGTCGATCCGTGTCACCAACTTGGGGCACTGGCGCACGCCGAGGCCCACCAGTGGATCCTCTGGCTCGAAATTGCCACCGGCGGTGCGGCGCTCGTCTGGGCGGTGCGCATGCTGGGGCTCGGCGATCCCGGCTCGGTGGACTACACACAGGTGGAACAGATGGCGCGGGACAGTGCACACGATATGGACGGTCTGTTGTTCGCGCCCTGGCTAAGCGGAGAGCGCGTACCGGTATTCGACGACGCTGCCCGCGCCTCGTTCGTCGGCCTGAGCTTGCACCACGGACCAGGACACTTCCTGCGCGCCGTCATGGAGGGCGTGGCCTTTCAGATGCGGTGGGCACTGCAGTACGGGCTCGACTACGGAGAGAAGGTCAAGAGGATCCGCGCGGTGGGCGGCGGATCGATGGGATCGGTGTGGACTCAGATCATCGCCGACGTCCTGGAGCGTCCGCTGGAAACCATCGCCGCACCGCAGGATGCCGGGGCGATCGGAGCCGCCGCATGCGCACTGGTTGGGAGCGGGGCCAAACCCGACTACTCGTTTCTCGCCGACCGGGTGGCGGTTACCCATACCTATCTACCCGATGCGGGCCGTTCGCGCGAATACTGCGCCCGGTATGCCCAGTACAAACGGCTCTACGACGCCCTCTATCCGATCTATCACAACATGCGAGATGAGGCTCGACGGTGACACACCGCTGCGTGGTGTTCGACCTCGATGGGGTGCTGGTGATGTCCGAGCACTTGTGGGAGCAGGGCTGGGAGTCGGTGTCGGCCGAGCACGGCTACCTCTGGCTGTCCGAGGACACCAGGACGTGCCAGGGCAAGAGCGTCCCCGAATGGGCCCGCTACGTCAGTCAACGCACCGGCATGGACGAACAAGCCGCAGCTGAAGGTGTCATCGGTGTGGTCGCGGCGGCGTACGACCGCGGCCAGGTTCCGCTTATCGATGGAGCCCTCGAATTGGTGCAGGCCGCCGCGGCGAGAGTGCCGGTGGCGTTGGCCTCCTCGGCGCCCCGCACGATCATCGACCGGGTAATGATGACTACACCCGTCGGCGAGTACTTCCGCGCGACGGTTTCCAGCGCCGAGGTGGCCGCGGGAAAGCCCGCCCCCGACGTCTACCAGGAAGCCGTGGCCAGGTTGGGTGCACGCAGCGCAGGCAGCTATGCGGTGGAGGACTCGAGCAACGGCATCCGGGCCGCCGCAGCCGCCGGGCTCACAGTTCTGGGCATGGAGCACCCTCAGTACCCGGTGGATCGCGACGCTTCAGGCCGCGCCGCCGGCGTCTACCACAGCCTCGAAGACGTCACCGCCGTGCTGGTGGGTTTCCTCGACGGACGCTAGCTCGTCATCCACCACACGGGGCCATGGTAGGACTGCTGCCATGACCCAGGTCGCAAATGATCTCGCCCTCGCGTTGGAGATGGCCGATGCCGCAGACGCACTGACCTTGGACCGGTTCGGTGCACTCGATCTGCGTGTCGACACAAAACCCGACCTGTCCCCGGTCACCGACGCTGACAGATCAGCCGAAGAGCTGTTGCGCTCGTCGCTCGCCGCGCATCGACCCGACGATTCGGTTTTCGGCGAAGAATTCGGTGGCACACCCGCTTTCAGTGGTAGGCAGTGGGTGCTCGATCCGATCGACGGAACGAAGAACTTCGTCCGCGGAGTTCCGGTGTGGTGCACGCTGATCGCCCTGCTCGTCGACGGCACCCCCGTCGTCGGCGTCGTCAGCGCCCCCGCGCTCGGACGCCGGTGGTGGGCAGGCGCTGGCGAAGGCGCGTTCACCTCCTTCGGCGATGCGAAGCGGCGCATCTCCGTCTCCGGAGTCGATGACCTCGCCTCGGCCAGCCTGTCCTTCTCCGACCTCACCGGGTGGGGTGACCGCCGATCGCGTTTCCTCGACCTCACCGACGAGGTCTGGCGGGTACGCGCCTACGGCGATTTCTGGTCCCACTGCCTGGTGGCCGAGGGTGCCGTCGACATCGCGATCGAACCTGACCTCAAGCCGTGGGACCTCGCTCCTCTCGACGTCCTTGTGAGGGAGGCGGGCGGCACGTTCACGAATTTCCACGGCGAGCCGGGCCCACACGGCGTCAGCGCGGTTTCGACCAATGGATTGCTGCACGAAGCGGTGCTGGAGCGGTTGCGCGACGTGTGAGACAAGGAACATTCTGTTCTATCTTACTCCGGAGTAAGATAGAGTGATCGGCACTGGCCCTAGGAGCGAGGCTGCACACAGATGACCAACACAATCGACCGCACGTCCGCGCGCCCACCGAAGAAGAACGGGCGGGAAAGCGCCGTCGGACAGCACAAGCACAAGCGAACCCCGACCGACATCGGCCTTGCGTTGATCACGCCGATCGTCGGGCAAGAATTCCTGGACCGCTACAACCTGCGCGATCCGCTGAACCGCGGACTCAAGTACGGCGTCAAGCAGGTCTTCTCCGTCGCGGGCGCCACCAGCCGCCAGTTCAAGAAGGTGTCCGGCTCCAAGAGCGGCCCGACTCGGCTGAAAGCCAGCGGCGCCGACTACTTCGACCTGACGCCCGACGACGACCAGAAGATGATCGTTGAGACCGTCAGCGAGTTCGCCGAAGAGGTGCTGCGGCCCGCCGCGCGCGAAGCCGACGAAAATGCCGTCTACCCAGCCGATCTCGTGGCGAAGGCCAACGAGCTGGGCATCACCGCCATCAACATCCCCGAGGACTTCGACGGCATCGCCGAACACCGTGCCGCCGTGACGAACTCGTTGGTCGCCGAGGCGCTTGCCTACGGTGACATGGGCTTGGCGCTGCCGATCCTTGCGCCTGCCGGCGTCGCATCGGCGCTCACTCACTGGGGCAGCGCCGGTCAGCAGGCCACCTACCTCAAGGACTTCGCGGGCGAGAACGTGCCGCAGGCCTGCCTGGCGATCACCGAACCGCGGCCGCTGTTCGACCCGACCGCGCTGAAGACCACGGCCGTTCGCACGCCGAGCGGCTACCGCCTGGACGGCGTCAAGTCCCTGGTGGTGGCCGCCAAGGAAGCCGAATTGCTCATCGTGGCAGCGCAATTGAACGGCAAACCCGCTTTGTTCATCGTCGAGTCGTCGACGAAGGGCGTGACCGTCAAGGCCGACCCGAGTATGGGGATCCGCGCCGCCGCGCTCGGCAAGGTCGAGTTGAACAACGTCACGGTGCCGCTGTCCGCGCGTCTCGGTGAGGACGCCGCGACCGACCAGGACTACTCCGAGGCCGTGGCGCTGTCGCGACTCGGCTGGGCCTCGCTGGCCGTCGGCACCGCTCACGCGGTGCTCGACCACGTGATTCCCTACGTCAAGGAGCGTCAGGCGTTCGGCGAGCCGATCGCCCACCGCCAGTCGGTCGCGTTCATGTGCGCCAACATCGCGATCGAACTCGACGGCCTGCGGCTGATCACCTGGCGCGGCGCGTCCCGTGCCGATCAGGGCCTCTCCTTCACACGTGAGGCCGCGCTCGCCAAGCGGCTCGGCACCGACAAAGGCATGCAGATCGGCCTGGACGGCGTCCAGCTGCTCGGAGGCCACGGCTACACCAAGGAACATCCCGTCGAACGCTGGTACCGCGACCTGCGCGCGATCGGCGTCGCCGAGGGCGTCGTCGTCATCTAGCAGACTCGTCACTCCTCTAGGAACGGAAAACACTTTCATGGCAATCAATTTGGAACTTCCCCGCAAGCTCAATGCGGTGATCGAGATGGCGCATCAAGGTGCCGCCGAGATGCTGCGGCCCATCTCACGCAAGTGGGACCTCCGCGAGCACGAATACCCGGTCGAGCTGGACACCCTGGCCACGTTGTTCGAAGGCCTCTCGGCGGCGAACACGATCGCGTTCGCCGGTGCAGAGGCTTTCCGTGACGCCGACGAGGCCAAAGCAAGCAATCACAACGGCGGCAACATGTCGGCCGTCCTCAATGTGATGGAGATCAGTTGGGGCGACGTCGCATTGATGCTGTCGGTGCCGCGTCAGGGTCTGGGCAACGCGGCGATCAGCGGCGTGGCCACCGATGAGCAATTGGAGCGGCTCGGCAAGGACGTGTGGGCCGCGATGGCCATCACCGAACCGGGGTTCGGCTCCGACTCGGCTGCGGTGTCGACCACCGCCAAGGTCGACGGCGACGATTACGTGATCAACGGCGAGAAGATCTTCGTCACCGCCGGTTCGCGCGCCACCCACATCGTGGTCTGGGCGACGCTCGACAAGTCGTTGGGCCGCGCGGCGATCAAGTCGTTCATCGTGCCTCGCGAGTACCCCGGCGTGACCGTGGAGAGGCTCGAGGACAAGCTCGGCATCAAGGCCTCCGACACCGCCGTCATCCGCTTCGACAACGTGCGGATCCCGAAGGACAACCTGCTCGGCAGCCCCGAGATTCAGGTCGAGAAGGGCTTCGCCGGAGTGATGGAGACCTTCGACAACACCCGGCCTGTCGTCGCCGCCATGGCAGTCGGCATCGCCCGTGCCGCGCTCGAGGAACTGCGCAAGATCCTCGAGGCCGCAGGCGTGCAGATCTCCTACGACAAGCCTGCACACGCCCAGAGCGCCGCGGCCGCGGAGTTCCTCCGCATGGAGGCCGACTGGGAGGCCGGTTATCTGCTGACCGTGCGGTCCGCATGGCAGGCAGACAACGACATCCCGAACTCGAAGGAAGCGTCGATGGGCAAGGCCAAGGCGGCCCGGGTAGCCACCGACATCACGCTGAAGGCTGTCGAAATGGCCGGTACCACAGGCTATTCCGAGGAAACACTGATGGAGAAGTGGTCACGCGACGCCAAGATCCTCGACATCTTCGAGGGCACGCAGCAGATCCAGCAGCTGGTGGTGGCGCGCAGGCTGCTTGGCCTGTCGTCGGCCGAACTGAAGTAGCTCCCATTGCCGCGACGTAGTGTCGGGGAATGGACAATTTCCAGGCACTGGTCGCCCGCAAGAACGACGATCGCATCGACTGCGCGGTCGAGGCCCTGGCGGAGTCCGACCTGCCGCCCGGCGAGGTGACGATCCGGGTGGCCTATTCCAGCGTCAACTTCAAGGACGCGCTTGCGGTGACACCCAATGGCGGTGTGGTGCGCGACTATCCGATCGTGCCGGGCATCGACCTTGCCGGCGAGGTGGCTCAGTCTCAGTCACCCGATTTCGCCGTCGGCGACGCGGTGCTGGCCCACGGCTACGAGATCGGCACCGGCCGCCACGGCGGCTACGCCGAGTACGCACGCGTGCCCGCGGACTGGGTGGTCCCACTCGGCTCGTTGAGCGCCCGCGACGGCGCCGCCATCGGCACGGCCGGGTTCACCGCCGCGATGAGCGTGCAAGCGCTGATCGACTGGGGCATCAAGCCGGACGACGGACCGATCGTCGTGACGGGCGCGACCGGCGGCGTGGGCTCGGTCAGCATCGACCTGCTCGCCGCGGCGGGTTACGAAGTCGTGGCGTCGACGGGCAAGGCGGAGGCAACCGAGCGTCTCAAGGCGCTTGGCGCGGCCGACGTCATCGGCCGGCTGCCCGAGGACCCGGACGCCAAGCCGCGACCGCTGGGCAAGACACGATGGGCGGGCGCCGTCGACTGCGTCGGCGGTAAGACGCTGGCCGACGTGATCAGCAGCTTGCGCTACGGCGGTGCGGTGGCGGCCAGCGGCCTGACCGGCGGCCCGGGCTTGAGCACCACCGTGATGCCGTTCATCCTGCGCGGAGTGTCGCTGCTGGGCATGGATTCGGTGCAGATGCCGATCGGGCCGCGCCGCGACCTGTGGCAGAAGCTGGGCGGTTCGCTACGGCCACAACATCTCTCGGACATCACCAACGACGTCGACGTCAAGGATGTGGTCGGCGTGCTCGACGAGATCGGGGCGGGCCGCCACAGCGGCCGGGCCGTGGTGAAGGTGGCCGGAGGGTTCTGATGCGTCGGTTGGTTCTGGTCGGCCTATGCGCCACCGCACTCGCCACCGCGCCGACAGCGGCGGCCGATCCCGATGGCGGAAACTCCGGTTACCGGCCCTACGGCGACGGTGTGCCGACCGTCATTTCGGGCGGACCAGCACCGACCATGAACGGCGTGCCCTGCGTCGCGGGCCATCTCGGTACCTGCATCTCCATGGCACAAAACCGATCCCCGCCGAGGAAACCCTCGACGGGGATCGGTGACAGTCCAACGATCAGGCGTTGACTACCCGAGGAACTTCTCCATATCGGGCTTCATCTGCTGCAGCTGCGCGCCCCAGTACTCCCAGCTGTGTGTGCCGTAGTCCGGGAAGTTGAACACGGCGTTCTTGCCGCCCGCGGCGACGTAGTTGTCCTGGAAGGTCCGGTTCGTTCGGATCGTCAGGCCTTCGAGGAAGGTCGCGGGCAGGTTGGCGCCACCCAGTTCGTTGGGTGTGCCGTTGCCGCAGTACACCCACAGGCGGGTGTTATTGGCCACCAGCGCCGGAATCTGGATCATCGGGTCATTACGCTGCCATGCCGGATCGGACTGAGGGCCCCACATCGGGTCGGTTGAGTAGCCACCCGCGTCGCCCATCGCCAGGTTGATCAACCCCGGCCACTGACCCTCCGACGGGTTCAGGAACGCCGACAGCGAACCGGCGTAGACGAACATCTCCGGGTGATACACCGCCAGGATCATCGACGAGTTGCCCGACATCGAAATACCGACCGCGGCATTCCCGTTCGTGGACACACCCTTCTCGCGGGACAGCCATTGGGGCAGTTCGGCGGTCAGGAAGGTTTCCCACTTGTAGGTCTGGCAGCCGGCCTTGCCACACGCCGGCTGATACCAGTCGGTGTAGAAGCTCGACTGGCCGCCGACAGGCATGATGACCGACAGCGAGCTTGGGTAGAACCACTCGAACGCCTGGGTCTCGAGGTCCCAGCCGTTGAAGTCGTCGCGTGCGCGCAGACCGTCGAGAAGCACCACCGAATGCGAGCCGCTGCCCTTCTGGAACTGGATCTTGATGTCGCGGCCCATCGACGGGGACGGAACCATCAGGTATTCCACCGGCAGCCCCGGACGGGAGAACGCGCCCGCCGTAGCTGATCCGCCTACGACCCCAATGATCCCTGGCAGCAGCAGTGCCGCCATTGCGGCAACAGTGATCCTGCGCGCCCAACGGCCTCGGATTCTCTCAACGAACGTCATAACTGCAGTCCATCCATCTGTCGGTTGTCGCGTAACGCCTACACCCCGCGAGCGAACGTCGCTCCGGCGTTGCAGCATTGTCTCCACTGCGCCGCCGCGTCCGCCCTGCCTAGTCCGAATGGACCAATTGAGCGGACCGAGTGATATCAGTTGTGCGCTGTTGAGTAAAACATGTGACCAGTGCAGGAGAAAGCCCGGCGGCCACCCTGTGCCCTATTCGTAAGCGAAATTCGGCGTGACGCCAGAGACAATTTAGCCAGGCCGGCCGCGCTGCCTGCGGACCGGGCCCACCGTATCGTGACTTCTGATGGCCATCGACCGCACGGGGGCTACCACCAGTCGGTTAACTGTCGACGACTGGGTCCAGGCCGGCTTCACGATCCTCGCCGAAGACGGCATCACCGCGCTGAAGATCGATCGCCTGTGCAGCCGTCTCGAGGTCACAAAAGGCAGCTTCTACTGGCATTTCACCGATATCGCCGGTTATCGCGCGACGCTTGTCGACGCGTGGGGCGAATTGCGCGACGACGACCGCCGCCATTTCGCCGACATGGCCCGTATCCCGCCCCGGGAACGGCTCTCGCAAATGATGTCGTCGTTGTTGAGCACCCGCCACTGGACGCTGGAGCGGGCCATGCGCGAGTGGGCCAGAACCGACGATGCCGTCGCCGCCAGCGTCAAGGCGGCCGACCAGCGGGTCCTCGACGCCGTCCGGCAGGCCTTTGTCGACGACGGGTTCGATCAAGAGGACGCCGACCTGCGCGCCAACGCCACGTTCGCCGCCGGAATCGGGTTCCTGCATCTATCCGGCCAAACGCCGAATACCCGTGGAGTGGCCCGCACGGAGCGCTTCCTCGACCTCATGCTGACGCACTGAGCGAGTCTCCATACCTAAAAGTATGGTAACTTCACGGCCATGACCGCTGCTCCGGCCACCGTGCCGGACATCAGCCCCGATTCCGTCGTCGGCCTCGCCGAACGTGCGCAGGAAGCCGAAGGGCTGCGCAGGCTGCCCGCGGCCACTGTCGACGACTTCGTCGCATCGGGTCTGGCCGACTTGCTCGTCCCGCTCCCTACGGCGGCATCCAGGCCCCACTGGGCGGCGATTCTCGACCCGGTCCGCCGGATGGCCCATGGCTGCGCGTCGAGCGCATGGACGCTGGGCTTCTACATCCTGCACAACTGGATGATGGCGCTGTCGGCGAGGAGGCAGGAGGAGGCCTTCGCGATGCGCCCGTTCCTGGCCCCCGCGTCCCGGGTCGCCAGCAGGCGGCGTCGGGCGCCGGCGCCCACTTCCTCGATCACCCGCTGCAGCGGATTACCAGCCGCGAGCCTGCGGGCGCGCTGATACTGGGAATGAAAACGTCACGAACTGCAATGATCTGATTTGGGGGAAAAATGGCCGATGACCTGCGCGACCGGATCACGACACTGTTTCAGAAGAACGTCGCGAACCGCTTGATGCGAGCGTTGCCGTTTCAAACGCTGCTCGAGACGAAGGGTCGAAAGTCCGGTGAGCCGCGCCGGACACCACTCGGTGGCAGCAAGGTCGGTAACGAGTTCTGGTTCGTCTCCGAGTTCGGCGAGAACTCGCAGTACGTGAAGAACATCAAGGCCGACCCGAACGTCCGCGTCAGGCTGCGCGGCCGCTGGCACAACGGCACCGCGCACCTGGTGCCCGACGACGATCCGCACGAACGGCTGCGTTCGCTGCCGCAGCTCAACAGCTTCGGTGTGCGCACCTTCGGCACGAATCTGCTCTCGATCCGGGTCGATCTGACCGACTAAGCGTTGACTCGGCGCGCCCGAGAAAAGTAACGTCGGATTTACTTTTTTGTTGCACCCGACGTCGACGCGCACTGGAGTGGACCATGGAATCGTTCATTCACCTGCGGAAAGGCACCACCCCGCGGCGCCTGCACGCCGACCTGGACGGCCTGAAAGACGACGAACTCGGCCGCGGCGGGTTCACCGGCCGCACGGCCAACATGTACCGCCGCAACGACCCCACCGCCTACCGCAGCACGGGCCCGCTGCGACCCGTCGACGTGCTGGCCGGTGAGCTCAAGCCCAGTGACGCGACCGATGGCGCAGGCGGCCCCATGCTGCTGTTCTCCAACGCCGACTGCCAGATCTCGCTGTCGCGACGCACCGAACCCATGCCGTTCTTCGTCCGCTACGTCGACGGGGACCTGTTGTCCTTCGTGCACAAGGGCACCGGCGTGCTCGAGACCGAGTTCGGCCCGTTGCGCTATCGCGAGGGCGACTGGGTGTACATGCCGAAGGCGTGCACGTTCCGCCAGGTGCCCGACGACGAGTCGGTGCTGTTGATGATCCAGACCACCGACGAACTGCGGGTGCCCCCACCGGGCACGCTGGGTAGGCACTTCCCGTTCGACCCGTCGCAGGCCGTCATCCCCGACCCTGCGCCCATGGACGCCCCTCCCCCGTCCGCCGGCGACACCTATGAGGTCCGACTGATCCATTCCCCGATCGACGGGGTCGGGACGACTTCTCTTCTTTACGATCATCATCCGCTCGACGTGGAGGGTTGGCGTGGAGACAATTTCCCATTCACCTTCAACATCGCCGACTACAACGTGGTGACGTCCGACAGCGTGCACCTGCCGCCGACCGTGCACCTGTTCATGCAGGCCACCGGCGTCTACGTGATGAACTTCCTGCCAAAGCCCGCCGAGGGCGTGCCAGGGACCGAGCGCACACCGTGGTATCACCGCAACGTCGACTACGACGAGATCGCGTTCTTCCACGGCGGGACGCTCTACGGCATCCCGATGCCGCCCGGCCTGATTTCGCATGTGCCGCAAGGCGTTCACCATGGCGCGCCGGAGAAGGCCCGCGAGCGTGCGCGGCGCAAGTTCGACGAGTACGACAGGGTCGACTGGTCGGTGATCGCCATCGACACCCGTCGCAGGCTCGTCCCGTCCGACGAGGTTTTGGCCAACGATTTGGGGCAGCACTGATGACGACGACCGAAGCACCCGTCAAGTACGAGTACGACCGAATCCCCTATCTCGTTGCCTACCAGAATAATTCGGCGGTGCGCGACACCTACGGGGGCATCGCCGAACTGGTGGTGATGGAAAGCTATCTGCTCAGGCCGAAGACCAAGCCATCAGATACCGTGCTGGTGTTCATGCACCCGATCGGCGGCGGGGCCTACCTGCCGATGATCAACGCGCTGGCGCGCGCGGGTCATCACGTTATCTACTGCAACAGCCGCTTCCGCGGCACCGACTCGGCGCTGCTGATGGAAAAGGTCGTCGAGGACCTCGGCGAGGCCGTCAAGGACGCCAAGAACCGGCTGGGGTACTCGAAGGTCGTGCTCGCCGGCTGGAGTGGTGGCGGTTCGCTGTCGGTGTTCTATCAGCAGCAGGCGCAGAACCCGACGATCACCGCGAGCCCGTCCGGTGACGGCCCGGACCTCACCAAGCTGGGCCTGACCCCCGCTGACGGCATCATGCTGCTGGCCGCCCACGTCAGCCGCCACGGCACGCTCACCGAATGGCTGGACGCGTCGATCCTCGACGAGTCGGACCCGGCCAATCGCGATCCCGAACTCGATCTCTACAATCCGGACAACCCGAACCAGCCGCCGTACACGTCGGAGTTCCTCGAGCGCTATCGAGCCGCACAGATCGCCCGCAATCGGCGGATCAGCAAGTGGGTCAAGGAGAAACTGGCGGAACTCAAGGCCGCTGGCCGGCCCGATGACGAGTTCGGCTTCGTCGTGCACGGCACCATGGCCGACCCGCGCTGGCTGGATCCCACGGTCGATCCGAACGAACGGGTGCCGAGAATGACCTACCTAGGGGAACCTCAGGTGGTGAACAACAGCCCCGTTGGGCTGGCGCGGTTCTGCACCCTGCGCAGTTGGCTGTCTCAGTGGAGCTACGACGACGCCAACGGCGACGCCGTCGCATGCGGTCCCGACATCGCGGTGCCGACCCTGGTGATCGGCAACCTGGCCGACGATGCCTGCACGCCAAGCCACACCCGACGCCTCTTCGACGCGATCGGGCATCCTGATAAGGAGATGCACGAGGTCACCGGCGCAAACCACTACTACTCCGGCCCGGAGCAGCGCGGGACGCTGCGTCAGGCCGTCGGCATCTGCACGGACTGGCTGCACCGGCACGGGTTCTCCCTATGACGACGGGTCCGCTGGACGGCATCAGGGTCATCGAGGTCGGCACGCTGATCTCGGGGCCGTTCGCCGGCCGACTGCTGGGCGATATGGGCGCCGCGGTCATCAAGGTGGAACCGCCGGGAGCGCCCGACCCGTTGCGAACCTGGGGACAGGCCGAACTCGACGGCCACCACTTCTTCTGGACCGTGCACGCCCGCAACAAGAAGGCCGTCACCCTCAACCTGCGCGAACCCGCGGGCCGCGAGATCTTCCTCGACCTCGTCGAGCGCTCCGACATCATCGTCGAGAACTTCCGGCCGGGCACGCTCGAGAAATGGGGTCTTGGCTACGACGCACTGGCGGCCCGCAACAAGGGCATCATCCTGGTTCGTGTCTCCGGTTACGGCCAGACCGGACCCGAAGCGCACAAGGCCGGCTACGCCTCAGTCGCGGAGGCCGCCAGCGGGCTGCGGCACATGAACGGCTTCCCGGGCGGGCCGCCGCCCCGGCTCGCGCTGTCGCTCGGCGACAGCCTTGCGGGCATGTTCGCCGCGCAGGGTGCGATGGCCGCGCTGTACCGTCGTACCGTCACCGGTGAGGGCCAGATCGTCGACACTGCGCTGACGGAATCCTGTCTGGCAGTCCAGGAGTCGACGATTCCCGACTACGACGTCGGCGGCGTGGTGCGCGGGCCGTCGGGTACCCGCCTCGAGGGCATCGCACCGTCGAACATCTATCGCAGCGCCGACGGCAGCTGGGTGGTGATCGCCGCCAACCAGGACACCGTGTTCCGGAGGTTGTGCGCGGCGATGGGCCAGCCCGAGTTGGCCACCGACGACCGGTTCGCCAATCACGTTGCGCGCGGGCGTAATCAGGACGAGCTGGACAAGATCATCGGCGATTGGGCGTCCGAACGCGGCCTCGACGACATCGTTGCCACGCTATCGGAAGCCGGGGTGATCAGCGGGCCGATCAACACGGTGGCCGAGGTCGTGGAGGATCCGCAGCTGCGGGCCCGCGGCATGATCGCCGAGCACTATGACGAACGAATCGGCCGCAACGTCCTGGGACCCGGTGTGGTGCCGGTCCTTTCGGAGAGCCCGGGAACCATCCGCACGGCGGGCCCGGCGCACCCCGGTCAGCACAACGACGAGGTCTACCGGGGGCTGCTGGGCAGGACCGACGCCGAATTGGAGTCATTAAGGGAAAGGGGCGTGATTTGAGACCGCGCACGCGAGGAGCAGACCAGATCCAGCTACCGACTCATGTCGACATTCGCGACGTCTCGCTGCGCGACGGGCTGCAGATCGAGGATCCGATCCCGCTGTCCGCCAAGCTCGAACTTCTCGCCGCCGTCGCCGCCACCGGGGTGCGCGAGATGGAGGCGACCGCGTTCGTCTCCCCGTCGAAGGTGCCCGCCCTCGCCGACGCCGCCGAACTCGCGGCCGAACTGTCGAACTTCGATGGCATCGAGTTCTCCGCACTCGTTGCCAGCCCGAACGGAGCCAAGCGGGCGATCGCGGCAGGCCTGCACTCCATCGAATACGTGGTGTCGGCGGCCGACGGCCACAGCCGGTCGAACGTCGGACGCTCCACCGCCGAGTCGACGGCACTCGTCCCCGGGATCATCGCGATCGCCCACGACAGCGGGGTGTCGGTCGAGGTCATCGTCGCGACGGCATGGGACTGCCCGTTCGACGGCCCGACGCCCCCGCAGCGGGTCCTCGACATCGTCAAGGTGGCGCGCGACAACGGCGTCGACCGGCTGGCGATCGCGGACACCATCGGCACCACGACACCGAAGCGGGTCGGCGACCTGGTAGCCCAAGTTCGTCCGCTCAGCGGCGACATCCCGCTCGGCGCGCACTTCCACAACACCCGCGGGGCCGGGCTGGCCAGTGCGTACGCCGCCGTCTGCGCCGGCATCACGCGGCTCGACGCGTCCGTCGGCGGTCTCGGCGGCTGCCCCTTCGCCCCAGGCGCGAGCGGCAACATCGCCACCGAGGACCTGGTCTATCTGCTGCGGGACAGCGGGATTCATGTCGACGTCGATCTGCAGGCGGCGATCGCGGCGGCCGGGGTTGCCCAGAGGGCCGTCGGACACGAGCTGCCGGGCGCCCTGCTGCGGGCCGGCGACCGGCTTCTCGGTGAGTAGCTTGTGCCCGCCGAGACGCTGACCCCGAAGGGCCGCCAGACCCGGCTTGCGATCGAACAGGCCGCCAGAAAGCTGTTCGCCGAGCGGGGCTTTCACGGCACCACGCTGGCCGACATCACATCGGCGGCAGGCAAGTCGCCTGCGGTGTTCTACCGCTACTACACCGACAAGGAAGACCTGCTCGCCGCGCTGGCCGAGTCCTTCCTGCGGGACATCGTGACACCGTCGGGGTTGCGCCTGCACCTGGCGGAGTCGCCGAACGACAGCGAGTTCTTCACCTCTGTGGTCACCGGCTACTGGAACATGTTCAAGCAGAACATCGGGATCATGATCGCCGTCGCCCAGCTGGCCGCGACGCAGCGGCGATTCGCCGACGTCCAGAACGAGTTCCGGCGCTTCGGCATGGACATCGTCGCCGCATCGGTGCGGCGGGCGCAGGAACAGGGTTACGGCGCCGAACTCGATCCCGCGCATACCGCGGCCGCGATCGCGCTGCTGTTCGAGAACTTCACGACGGTGTTCGTCGGCCGCTCGGGCCTCGGGCTCGAGATCACCGACTCCGACGCCATCGCGACGCTCTCGACGATCTGGAAGAAGACGCTGTACGGGTTCTGAGAACGGCGCGCACGCGAGGAGCAAAACAGAGCGCGGACGCGAGGAGCAAAACAGAGCGCGCACGCGAGGAGCAATTAGAAAGGGAATCACCGTGGATTTCGCTCTCCCCGAGCACCTTCCCGGCCTGCTGGCCGAGATGGACGAGTTCATCGAGGCGGAGATCAAACCGCTGGAACGCGAGAACATCCAGTACTTCGACCAGCATCGCGAGAACGCCCGCACGGATTGGGACAACGGCGGCATCCCGCGGCGGGAATGGGAGGATCTGCTCGGCGAGATGCGCAGGCGCGCCGACGCGGCGGGCTGGCTGCGCTACGGGTTGCCGTCGCAGTTCGGTGGCCGCGACGGCACCAACATCGACATGGCGGTGATCCGGGAGCATCTCGCGCACAAGGGTCTCGGACTGCACAACGACCTGCAGGACGAGTCGTCGATCGTCGGCAACTTCCCTCAAGTCATCATGATGGACCGGTTCGGCACCGACGCGCAGAAGCAGGAGTGGACCGATGCCCTGATCACCGGCGAACGGTCGATGGCGTTCGGGCTGACCGAACCGAACCACGGCTCCGACGCCACCTGGCTGGAGACCCGCGCCGACGCCGACGGCGACGGCTGGATCATCAACGGTGCCAAGAGGTTCAACACCGGGGTGCACAGGGCCACCCACGACCTTGTCTTCGCGCGCACCTCGGGTGAGCAGGGCCAGGCCCGAGGCATCACCGCACTCCTGGTGCCGACGGACGCACCCGGGTTCTCCGTGCCGTACTACTGGTGGACGTTCAACATGCCGACCGACCACGGCGAGGTCGAGCTCAAGAATGTCCGGGTGGCCGGCGAGGCCGTGCTCGGCGAGGTGGACCGCGGCCTGGAGGTGGGTCAGACGTTCCTGCACGAGAACAGGATTCGGCAGGCGGCGAGCAGCCTCGGCGCCGCGCAGTACTGCATCGACCGCGCCGTCGGCTATGCCAACGAGCGCAAGGTCTTCGGCAAGCCGCTCGCGGTCAACCAGGCGGTGCAGTGGCCGCTGGTGGAGCTGCAGACCGAGGCTCAGATGGTGCGGCTGTTGGTCTACTACGCGGCCACAGCCCTGGACGGGAACCACCACATGGAGGTGTCCGACAAGGTATCGATGGCCAACTACCGCGCCAACCGGCTGGTGTGCGAGGCGGCCGACCGTGCGATGCAGGTGTTCGGCGGCGTCGGTTACAGCAGGCACGAGCCGTTCGAGCACATCTACCGTCATCACCGCCGCTACCGCATCACCGAGGGCGCGGAGGAGATCCAGATTCGACGGGTGGCTCAGCGGCTCTTCGGTTTCGGCCGCAAGTGACGCGCACGCGAGGAGCAGGACCAGCGGAAGACGAATTGGCAGAAGTTCTTCGACCGGTCATCGGCGAGGTGACCATCGAGAACCTCAGCACCTTGACCGGCGGGGCGAGCCGCACCACATGGGCGTTCGACGCGGTCGGCACCGCCGAGGGGCGGCAGGCATTGATCCTGCGCACCTGACCGCCCGACGATGTCCATGCGGGCATGGAACTGGAGGCCGCCGTCCAGCAGCGTGCGGCAGCCGTTGGCGCGCCGGTGCCGCGCATTCTCGCCGCGGACAACTCGACTGCGGCGCTGGGCTATCCGTATCTGATCTGCAACGCGATCGCGGGCGAGACGATCGTCAGGAAGATCTATCGCGCCCTCGACCGTGCTGACGGGGATGCCGGACGCGACCGACTGCTGCGGCAGTGCGCGCACGCGCTGGCCGCCATCCACCGTGCAGATCCGGACGGGATCGGCCTCGCGCAGACCGAGCAGCTGGCCGAGTGGCGTGACCGGCTCGACGCGATGGGCGACACCACGGCGACATTCGAGTGGGCGTTTCGCTGGTTGGCGGCCAACCGGCCTGCGCGGACGCCGCCGCGGCTGGTGCACGGGGATTTCCGCATGGGCAATCTGATCGTCGACGAGTCCGGTCTTGCGGCCGTGCTGGACTGGGAGCTCGTCCACGTCGGCGAGGTCTACGAGGATCTGGCCTGGTTCTGCATCCGGGCCTGGCGGTTCGGCGCGCCGGAGGTGCTCGGTGCGGGTGGCCTCGGCAGCGTCGAAACGTTTCTGTGCGCCTACGAAGAGGCCGCAGGCGTCGACCTCGATCGCGACACGTTCGGCTGGTGGCTGACGGTGGCGACGCTGCGCTGGGGAGTCATCTGCCGCTTCCAGGCCGAGCGCCACCTGTCCGGGCAGACGCCGTCGGTCGAGCTGGCCGCGATCGGCCGCCGCGTCAGCGAAACCGAATGGGACGTGCTCGACCTGCTGGAGAGAGGTGCCCCACGATGAGTTCGCTCTACGGGCGGCCGACTGCCGCCGAACTCGTCGCGGCCGTTGCCGATTTCCTGGACACCGACGTCCGGCAGGCCACCGACGGGCAGGTGTCCTTCCATGCCCGCGTCGCGGCCAACGTGCTTCGCACCGTCGAGCGCGAACTGCTCGACACCACCGCCGGTGAGGCAACCGACGCGCTGAAAGACCTGGGATTCGACGACGAAACCCGGCTGGCGGCGGCCATCCGCGCAGGCGAACTCGACGGCAGGGCAGGCGAGGTGCTGCCATGCCTACGCACCCTGGTGCGTCATCGCCTCACGATCGCTCATCCGGGATATGACGGGCCCTAGCCAGCCACGCCGGCTCGTCGAGACGGGTGCCGATGGGAATGCCGAGCGCCTCGGCGTGAATTTCGGTGACGATGCCGCCATAGGTCGACGGCTCGAGCGACTCCAGCGCCCACCCGTCGGCGAACGCGTCCCGAATGGCCTCCCCGCTGACGGAGGGCCCGAATCCGCGGCCCTGATCGGAGAGCGCGAGCACGTGCACGACGCCGCCCGGCGCGCACGCTTTGTGAAGGCTTGCAACGTATTTCGGGCGGTCAGTGTCGTCGAAGATGTGGAATAGCGCGCTGTCGACGATGGTGTCGTAGCGAGGCCGGCCGGGCAGCTTCATCGCGTCGGCGACCTCGAACCGCGCCCCCACGCCCTTGGCGTCGGCATTCCGGCGGGCCTGCTCGACCGCCTCCTGCGCGAAATCGATGCCGAGCACGTCGTAACCGAGCCGGGTGAGCAGGATCGTGTGCTCGCCGGTTCCGCAGCCGATGTCGAGGACCCTGCCCCGGATCAGCCCCGCCCGTTCCAACTCGACGATCGCGGGTTGCGGTTCGCCGATCACCCACGGCGGGGTGGTGGTCCGGTAGAACTCATCGAATCGGGAGTAGGCGGGTGTCGTATCCATATACCCAGTGTTGTACCTCAACCGAACTTGAGGTCAACTGAGAGCGAGGAGGGTCCACATGCCCACAGTCACCGCCGACGTCGTCGCCGATGTCGCCGACCGGCTCTTCGCCGCCATCGAGAGAGGCGACGCCGCGACCGTCGAGGCCATGTGGGCCGCCGATGTCCTGGTGTGGAAGTCCGCGGAACCCCAGGACCAGGTCAAGAAACGCGCCCTGCGGGTCATCTCCTGGTTCATGGACACCACCACCGAACGCCGCTACGAGATCATCGACCGCCAGTTCTTCGACGGCGGATTCGTCCAGCAGCACGTGCTGCACGCGACCGGTCGCAACGGCGGATCGATCTCGATGCGGGTCTGCATCGTCGTTAAGGTGGGGTCCACCGGGCTGGTCAGCCGCATCGATGAGTATTTCGACCCGGCGGAGATCGCCCCACTGCTCGGTCCGACGCACCAACAGGAAGAGTGACATGGCAAGCCTCAGCGAATTTTTCAGCGATCCCGGATCGGCCGGGACATGGACCGTCGTAGCCGATCAGTCGACGATCGCAGTGAAGGCCAAGTCGATGTGGGGCCTGGCACCCGTCAAGGGACGCTTCACCGAGTTCAGCGGCGACGGCCAAGTCACCGCTCCCCAAACCGTTTCCGGACGCATCGACGTCAAGGCCGCATCCTTGCGCACCGGAATTCGCAAGCGCGATGAGCATCTGCATTCCGCCGACTTCTTCGACGCCGAGAGATTTCCCGACATCAGCGTGGTCGTCACCGGAGCCGATGCCATCGACGGCGACACCATCGGTCTGCGTGCAGAGCTGACGATCAAGGGCACGACGAAACCATTGGCGCTGAAGACCGCAGTGACGCCGGTCGGTGACGGCGGAATGCGGCTCACCACCCAGACCACCATCAACCGACAGGACTTCGGAGTGGACGGCAACATGATCGGGATGATCGGAGACAACGCGACGATCTCCGGCGACGTCGTGTTCCGCCGTACCGCGACCTGACTCCCGCCGGTTGTCGGCGGCCGAGCGCCTGGAGTGGTTTAGCATCTGGCGCATGCCCGAACCAGCTCGGCCACTGCGAATCCTCGTCTACAGCGACAACCCGAGGACCCGCGAGCAGGTCCGGCTTGCGCTGGGCAAGCGCGTGCATCCCGACCTGCCCGAGCTGACCTACCTCGACGTAGCCACCGGCCCGATGGTGATCACGCAGATGGACGAGGGCGGCTTCGATCTGGTCATTCTCGACGGCGAGGCCACGCCCGTCGGCGGGATGGGAATAGCCAAGCAGCTCAAGGACGAGCTGGACGACTGCCCACCGATCCTGGTGCTCACCGGCCGCCCCGACGACGCCTGGCTGGCGAACTGGTCGCGTGCCGAGGCCGCCGTCCCGCACCCGATCGACCCCATCCGTTTGGGTGAGGCCGTTGCGTCGCTTCTGCGCTCCCCCGTGCAGTAGCACCTTTTTGCGAAACCGCCTGCGGCCATTGGTTCTTCGGGGCATGCCAAAGTGGCCGGTTTGCAACCTGAATCGATACTAACCCCTTGTTGCGGCATGCATTTCGAACATCGCTAGGCTGTGGGTCAGCTCACATCGGAAAGCCCACGAGGGAGCGGTCACAACTGCATGAACCTGTATCTGCCCATCCTGATACTCGGCGCGATTGCTGCCGGGTTTGCCGTGTTCTCGGTCGTTGCTGCGCTGCTCGGCGGACCACGGCGGTTCAACCGTGCCAAGCTCGAGGCATACGAGTGCGGCATCGAGCCGATGCCGGAACTGGCCAACCCACAGGCCGCCGGCCAGCGGTTCCCGATGAAGTACTACCTCACCGCGATGCTCTTCATCGTGTTCGACATCGAGATCGTGTTTCTTTACCCGTGGGCCGTCGCCTTTGACAGCCTCGGGGTATTCGCGCTGGTCGAGATGCTGCTGTTCATGGCCACCGTGTTCGTGGCGTATGCCTACGTCTGGCGCAGAGGAGGCTTGAATTGGGACTAGAGGAAAAACTGCCGAGCGGCATTCTGCTCTCGACGGTCGAGAAGCTGGCGGGCTATGTCCGTAAGGGCTCGCTGTGGCCCGCGACGTTCGGCCTGGCTTGCTGCGCCATCGAGATGATGGCCACGGCGGGCCCGCGGTTCGACATCTCGCGGTTCGGCATGGAGCGGTTCTCGGCAACGCCCAGGCAGGCCGACCTGATGATCGTGGCCGGGCGGGTTAGCCAGAAGATGGCGCCGGTGCTGCGGCAGGTTTACGACCAGATGGCCGAGCCCAAGTGGGTGCTGGCGATGGGTGTGTGCGCGTCGTCGGGCGGGATGTTCAACAACTACGCCATCGTGCAGGGTGTTGACCACGTCGTTCCGGTGGACATCTACCTGCCCGGCTGCCCGCCGCGGCCCGAGATGCTGCTGCACGCGATCCTGAAACTGCACGACAAGATCCAGGAGATGCCGCTGGGCGTCAACCGTGAGGAGGCGGTCCGCGAAGCCGAGAAGGCGGCGCTGGCGATCCCACCGACCATCGAGCTCAAGGGATTGCTGCGGTGACGCAATCCAACGAGCCCGGCCAGCACAGCGAGCACACTGAGGACGCCCTGGCGCATCCCGTCGACTTGACCGACGGCAAGGGCGAGAAGGAGGTCGTCGGCGTCCGTCGCGGCATGTTCGGCCCCGAGGGGTCCGGCGACACCTCCGGCTACGGGCGACTGGTCCGCGAGGTGGCGATGCCCGGCAGCTCGCCGCGCCCCTACGGCGGCTACTTCGACGAAGCCGTCGACACGCTCGCGGCTGTGCTCGGCGAACAGGCATTCGAGGCGGCCGTCGAGCGGGTGGTCGTGCAGCGCGACCAGCTGACCCTGGAAGTCCGACGCGAACACCTGCGCGCGGTCATGCAGGCGCTTCGCGACGACCCGGGCCTGAGGTTCGAGCTGTCCCTCGGCGTCAGCGGTGTGCACTACCCGGCCGACAACGGGCGCGAACTGCACGCCGTCTATCCGTTGATGTCGATCACGCACAACCGTCGCATCCAGGTGGAGGCGACCGCACCGGACGCCGACCCGCACATTCCGTCGCTGTTCACCGTCTACCCGACCACCGACTGGCACGAGCGGGAGACCTACGACTTCTTCGGGATCATCTTCGACGGTCATCCCGCGCTGACCCGAATCGAGATGCCGGACGACTGGGTCGGACACCCACAACGCAAGGACTACCCGTTGGGCGGCATTCCGGTTGAGTATCACGGCGCCGAGATACCGCCGCCCGACGAGCGGAGGGCCTACAGCTGATGAGCACCCCCAACACCCCGCCGGAGAGCGGGGGATCAGACACCGCGCACGCGAGGAGCGGATCCGACACCGCGCACGCGAGGAGCGATAAGACCTCCGTCGTCATGGTCGGCGGTGAGGACTGGGACCAGGTCGTGACGGCGGCCGCAGAAGCGCAGGCCGGCGAACGGATCGTGGTCAACATGGGACCGCAGCACCCGTCGACGCACGGCGTGCTGCGGCTGATCCTCGAGATCGAAGGCGAGACCATCGTCTCGGCCCGCTGCGGCATCGGCTACCTGCACACCGGGATCGAGAAGAACCTGGAGTACCGCACCTGGATCCAGGGCGTCACGTTCGTCACCCGAATGGATTACCTCTCACCGCTTTTCAACGAGACGGTGTACTGCCTCGGCGTCGAGAAGCTGCTCGGGGTCACCGACGACGTCCCGGAACGCGCCAGCATCATCCGGGTGATGATGATGGAGATGAATCGCATCTCGTCGCACCTGGTGGCGCTGGCCACCGGCGGGATGGAGCTGGGCTCCATGGGCGCGATGTTCTACGGCTTCCGCGAACGCGAGCAGATTCTGTCGATCTTCGAGACCATCACCGGGCTGCGGATGAACAACTCCTACATCCGCCCCGGCGGGCTGGCCGCCGACCTGCCCGACGAGGCCCTTCCGCAGATCCGCGACATGCTCAAGCTGATGCCGAAGCGGCTCAAGGACCTCTCAGACCTGTTGAGCGAGAACTACATCTGGAAGGCCCGTACCCAGGGCATCGGCTACCTGGATCTGACGGGGTGCATGGCACTCGGCATCACCGGCCCGGTGCTGCGCTCCACCGGGCTCCCCCACGATCTGCGCAGGGCGCAGCCGTACTGCGGGTATGAAACCTACGACTTCGACGTCATCACCGACGACGGGTGTGACGCCTACGGCCGGTACCTGATCCGGGTCAAGGAGTTGCACGAGTCGCTGAAGATCATCGAGCAGTGCGTCGAGCGACTGGAGAAGACGCCGGGCCGGGTGATGCTCGACGACAAGAAGCTTGCGTGGCCGGCCGATCTGAAGCTGGGTCCCGACGGGCTCGGTAACTCGCCTGAGCACATCGCGAAGATCATGGGCCACTCGATGGAGGGCCTGATCCACCACTTCAAGCTGGTGACCGAGGGCATCCGGGTGCCGCCGGGGCAGGTCTACGTCGCGGTGGAGTCGCCCAGGGGCGAACTCGGCGTTCACATGGTCTCCGACGGCGGCACAAGGCCGTACCGGGTGCACTACCGCGACCCCTCGTTCACGAACCTGCAGGCGGTCGCCGCCATGTGCGAGGGCGGCATGGTCGCCGACGCGATCTCCGCGGTCGCGTCGCTCGACCCGGTGATGGGCGGGGTGGATCGATGAGCGCTCGCGCGAAGAGACGAGGACACAGATGAGCGCTCGCGCGAAGAGACGAGGGCACAGATGAGCTTGACGCACAACGGTTCTCCGGTCTTCATCCAGCTCGGTCAGCGCCCCGACGAGGCCGGTCCGCCGATCGCGGGCGAATCGCTGTACCCGGCCGACGTGACGGCCCGGCTCGAGGCCAGCGCGAAGGACATCATCGCCCGGTACCCGCGGTCGCGGTCGGCGCTGCTGCCGCTGCTGCACCTGGTGCAGTCCGAGGACGGCTACCTCACCAAGGCGGGCCTCGCGTTCTGCGCCGCCCAACTCGACCTGACCGAAGCCGAGGTGACCGCGGTCGCCACGTTCTACTCGATGTATCGGCGCACCCCGACCGGCGAGTATCTGGTCGGCGTCTGCACCAACACGCTCTGCGCGATCATGGGCGGCGATGCCATCCTCGATTCTCTGCAGGACCACCTGGGCGTGCACGCAGGCCAGACCACCGAAGACGGCCGCGTCACCCTCGAACACATCGAGTGCAACGCCGCGTGCGACTACGCACCGGTCGTCATGGTCAATTGGGAGTTCTTCGACAACCAAACGCCGTCGTCGGCAAGGGATCTTGTCGATTCACTGCGCGCGGGTGAACAGGTCGTGCCCAGCCGCGGCGCGGCGTTGTGCAGTTTTCGCCAAACCGCCCGCATCCTCGCAGGGCTGCCCGACGATAGACCGGTCACCGCGGACGGGCAGGTGGCGACGGCCACGCTGGCCGGGCTCCGGGTCGCCCGCGAACTCGACATGGAAGCGCCGTCGCCTGACAGCGAGGCGACCGCGCCGCCGCCGAAGTCCGACGGCACCAAGACGGAAGCCGTCGAGACCACGAAAGACGAGCCGGCGCCTGGACCGTCGGCCACTGTGCCGGCCGAACCGGCCACCTCCGAAACCGACCCGAGCAAAACGGATTCACGCGACTGACATGGCACCTGCTACTCCCCTGACACCCGTATTCAGCCGGTACTGGGACGAACCCGAACCCTGGTCGCTGGACACCTACCGCCGCCACGACGGATACCGCGCACTGGACAAGGCGCTAGCGATGGATCCCGACGAGGTCATCGCGCTGGTGAAGGACTCCGGCCTGCGTGGTCGCGGGGGCGCCGGCTTCCCGACGGGCACCAAGTGGTCCTTCATCCCGCAGGACGACACCGGCGCCGGCGCGAAGCCGCATTATCTGGTCATCAACGCCGACGAGTCGGAACCCGGCACGTGCAAGGACATTCCGCTGATCCTCACCACACCGCACTTCCTCGTCGAGGGGGCGATCATCGCCGCCTATGCGATCCGCGCCCACCACGCGTTCATCTACGTCCGCGGTGAGGTGGTGCCGGTGCTGCGGCGGCTGCAGGCCGCCGTCGCGGAGGCATACGAAGCCGGCTACCTCGGAACCGATATCAACGGCTCGGGCTTCGACCTCGAACTGTTGGTGCACGCGGGCGCGGGTGCCTACATCTGCGGCGAGGAGACCGCGCTGCTCGACTCGCTCGAGGGCAGGCGCGGCCAGCCCCGACTTCGGCCACCGTTCCCCGCGGTGGCCGGCTTGTACGCGTGCCCGACGGTCGTCAACAACGTCGAGTCCATTGCCAGCGTGCCGCCGATCGTCCTCAACGGCATCGACTGGTTTCGATCGATGGGCTCGGAGAAGTCGCCCGGCTTCACGCTCTACTCGCTGTCGGGGCACGTCACCAACCCCGGGCAGTACGAGGCGCCGCTGGGCATCACGCTGCGCGAACTGCTCGAGTACGCGGGCGGAGTCCGCGCAGGCCATGAGCTGAAGTTCTGGACGCCCGGCGGTTCGTCGACCCCGCTGCTGACCGCCGAACACCTCGATGTGCCACTGGATTACGAGGGAGTGGCAGGTGTCGGGTCGATGCTGGGTACCAAGGCGCTGCAGATCTTCGACGAGACCACCTGCGTGGTGCGGGCGGTGCGGCGCTGGACGGAGTTCTACGCCCATGAGTCGTGCGGCAAGTGCACACCCTGTCGTGAGGGCACCTACTGGCTGAGCCAGATCTACGAGCGACTCGAAACCGGGCGCGGCACCGAAGACGACATCGGCAAGCTGCTGGACATCTCCGACACCATCTTCGGAAAGTCGTTCTGCGCGTTGGGCGACGGTGCGGCGAGCCCGATCCTGTCGTCGATCAAGTTCTTCCGCGACGAGTATGTCGAGCATCTGGACGGCGGCTGCCCGTTCGATCCGCACGCCTCGACCCTGATGGCGACCGAGGGGGTGGGTGCCTGATGACGGTGACCGAGCCGAGCCAGGGTGCGCCTGCAGTGGAGATGGTGAACCTGACCATCGACGACGTGCCGATCAGTGTGCCCAAGGGCACGTTGGTGATTCGCGCGGCCGAGCTTATCGGCGTCCAGATCCCCCGGTTCTGCGACCACCCGTTGCTCGATCCGGTGGGCGCGTGCAGGCAGTGCCTCGTGGAGGTCGAGGGCCAGCGCAAGCCGATGGCGTCCTGCACCATCACCTGCACCCCCGACATGGTGGTCCGTACGCAGATGACCTCGGAGTCGGCCGACAAGGCTCAGCACGGCGTGATGGAACTGCTGCTCATCAACCACCCGCTGGACTGCCCGGTCTGCGACAAGGGCGGCGAGTGCCCGCTGCAGAACCAGGCGATGTCGAACGGCCGGGCGGAGACCCGCTTCGAAGACGTCAAACGCACCTTCCCCAAACCGATTCCCATCTCGTCGGAGGTGCTGCTGGACCGTGAGCGGTGCGTATTGTGTGCGCGCTGCACACGGTTCTCCCAGCAGATCGCGGGCGATCCGTTCATCGAGCTGTTGGAACGCGGCGCGCTGCAGCAGGTCGGCATCGCGCCGGGTGAGCCGTTCTCGTCGTACTTCTCCGGCAATACCGTGCAGATCTGCCCGGTCGGCGCACTGACCAACACGGCCTACCGGTTCCGGGCGCGGCCGTTCGACCTGGTATCCAGCCCCACCGCCTGTGAGCACTGCGCATCGGGATGCGCTCAGCGCACCGACCATCGGCGCGGAAAGGTGTTGCGCCGGTTGGCCGGCGACGACCCCGAGGTCAACGAGGAGTGGAACTGCGACAAGGGCCGGTGGGCGTTCAACTACGCAGGAGTCGGCGACCGCATCACCACCCCGCTGATCCGCGAAGACGACGGCAAGCTTCGGCCTGCATCGTGGTCGGAGGCGCTCGGCGTGGCGGCGTCCGGTCTCGCCGCGGCGGCAGGGCGGGCAGGTGTGCTGGTGGGCGGCAGAAGCACCGTCGAGGACGCCTACGCTTACTCAAAGTTTGCCCGGATGGTGTTGGGCACCAACGACATCGACTTCCGGATTCGCGCGCACAGCCAGGAGGAGGCCGACTTCCTGGCGTCCAATGTCGCGGGACAGCCGATGACGGTCACCTACGCCGATCTGGAGAAGGCGCCCGCGCTGCTGCTCGCCGGCTTCGAGCCGGAGGACGAGTCGCCGATCGTCTTCCTGCGGCTGCGTAAGGCCGCCCGCGAGAACGGTCTGCAGGTGCTGGCCGTCGCACCGTTCGCCACCCGGGGCCTTACCAAGATGTCGGGCACGCTCATCCGCACCGCGCCCGGCGGCGAAGCGGCCGCACTAGACGAACTCGCAGAACAGGCGCTGCTCAACCAGCCAGGCGCGATCATCCTCGTCGGAGAGCGCCTGGCGACCTCTCCCGGAGCCCTCTCCGCGGCAACCAGATTGGCCGCGGCGACCGGTGCCCGTCTGGGCTGGGTCCCCCGCCGAGCCGGTGACCGCGGCGCGCTCGAGGCCGGCGCGCTGCCGAACCTGCTGCCCGGCGGCCGGCCCGTCGCCGACGCATCGGCGCGGGAGCAGACCGCCATCGCGTGGCACATCTCCGAGCTGCCGGACACCCCTGGCCGCGACACCGCGGGCATCCTGGCCGCGGCGGCGGACAGACAGTTGGACGCTCTCCTCATCGGCGGGGTGGAGCTCGCCGACCTGCCTGATCCCGACGCGGCCTTGGCCGCCATCGACGCGGTGCCCTTCGTCGTCAGCCTGGAGCTGCGGGAAAGCGCAGTCACCGACCTCGCCGACGTGGTCTTCCCGGTCGCGCCGGTCGTCGAGAAGGCCGGCTCGTTCATCAACTGGGAGGGCAGAATTCGGCCGTTCCAGCCGTCGCTGCCCAGCAACGCGACGCCCGATCTCCGGGTGCTGTACACGCTGGCCGACGAGATCGGTGTCGACCTCGGGCTGCCGGATGCGGCGGCCGCAGGCGAGGAGCTGGCCCGGCTCGGCTGGTGGGGCGGCGCACGGCCCAGTGGGCCCGACGCGTCGGCGCACATCGCCGCCGAGCCCGGCAACGGTGAGGCAGTGCTGACCGGTTGGCGGATGCTGCTCGACTCCGGCCGGCTGCAGGACGGCGAGCCCTATCTCGCGGGCACCGCCCGCGCACCAGTGGCGCGGCTGTCGGCGACCACCGCCGCCGAAATCGGTGCAGCCGAGGGCGAGCCGATCACCGTCGCCACGAAGCGGGGCGAGATCACCCTGCCACTCGAGATCACCGGCATGGACGACCGGGTGGTGTGGCTGCCGCTGAACTCACCGGGATCGGCGGTCTATCAACAACTCGGTGTGACCGCGGGCGCCGTGGTCTCGATCGGACGGGTGCAACTATGACGGATCTCTCGGCTTTCGGGCACGACCCGATCTGGCTGATGGCGATCAAGGCAGTCGGCATCTTCGTATTCCTGCTGCTGACCGTGCTGGCGGCGATCCTGATCGAACGCAAGCTACTCGGCCGCATGCAGATGCGCTTCGGCCCCAACCGAGTTGGCCCCAAGGGGATGCTGCAGTCACTGGTCGACGGCTTGAAGCTCGGCTTGAAGGAAGGGCTGATCCCGGCAGGCGTCGACAAGCCCATCTATCTGCTGGCGCCGGTCATCTCGACGGTGCCCGCCTTCATGGCCTTCGCCGTCATCCCGATGGGTCCGGTGGTTTCGATCTTCGGCCACCGGACTCCGCTTCAGCTGACCGACCTTGCGGTGGCAGTGCTCTACATCCTCGCGGTCACGTCGATCGGGGTGTACGGCATCGTGCTCGCAGGGTGGGCGTCGGGCTCCACCTATCCCCTGCTCGGCGGCCTGCGGTCGTCCGCGCAGGTCATCTCCTACGAGATCGCGATGGCGCTGTCGTTCGCGGCGGTGTTCCTCTACGCGGGCACCATGTCGACCTCCGGCATCGTGGCCGCCCAGAACGGCACCTGGTTCGTGTTCCTGCTGCTGCCGTCGTTCCTGGTGTACCTGACGTCGATGGTCGGCGAAACCAACCGCGCGCCTTTCGATCTGCCAGAGGCCGAGGGCGAACTGGTCGGCGGCTTCCACACCGAGTACTCGTCGCTGAAGTTCGCGATGTTCATGCTCGCCGAGTACGTCAACATGACCACCGTTTCGGCACTGGCTACCACGATGTTCCTCGGCGGCTGGCACGCCCCGTGGCCGATCAACATGTGGGACGGCGCCAACACCGGCTGGTGGCCGCTGCTGTGGTTCACCGCCAAGGTGTGGGCGTTCCTGTTCGGCTACTTCTGGCTGCGCGCCACGCTGCCGCGGCTGCGCTACGACCAGTTCATGGCGCTGGGCTGGAAGATACTCATCCCGGTCTCGCTGGTCTGGATCGCGATCGTGGCCACCACCCGCAGCCTGCGGAACGAGGGCCACGCCGCGTTGGCCACAGGCCTCGTCGCCGCAGGGACCGTGGCCGTGCTCGTCGTCGTCGTGCTGCTGTGGCGAACAGTGCGGGCCAGAACGATCCGCAGAATCCCGGTGCAGGCGGTCGACACGGGCGTCTTCCCGGCACCGCCGCTGCCCCCAGCAAAGGAGAAAGCCGATGCCTAAATTCCTCGATGCGATAGCGGGTTTCGCGGTCACGTTCGGGACCATGTTCAAGAAGCCGATCACCGAGGAGTATCCGGAGAAGCCCGGCCCCGTCGCAAAGCGCTATCACGGCCGCCATCAGCTGAACCGGTACCCCGACGGGTTGGAGAAGTGCATCGGCTGCGAACTGTGCGCGTGGGCCTGCCCCGCCGACGCCATTTACGTCGAGGGTGACGACAACACCGCAGAGGAACGTTTCTCGCCGGGCGAGCGCTACGGCCGGGTGTACCAGATCAACTATCTGCGCTGCATCGGCTGCGGCCTGTGCATCGAGGCCTGTCCGACGCGCGCATTGACGATGACCAACGAATACGAGATGGCCGACGACAACCGCGCAGACCTGATCTGGGGCAAGGACAAGCTGCTCGCCCCGATGCAACCGGGCATGGTGGGGCCACCGCATCCAATGCAGCCGGGCAGCACCGACGAGGACTACTACCTGGGCAACATCAAACCTGTTCCGCGCACGCAAGGAGCAGAAAAAGTTCCCGAGGATGTGCAGTGAACCTAGAATTCGTCGCGCTCGCCGCCGCTTCCGCCGGCCACACCTCGACGGCCGAGGCGGTCACGTTCTGGGTGTTCGGCGCGGTCGCACTGGTCGGCGCCATCGGCGTGGTGGCCGCGCCCAAGGCCGTGTACTCGGCCATCTTCCTCGCGACGACAATGATGTCGCTCGCGGTGCTCTACATCGCCCAGGAGGCGCTGTTCCTCGGCGTGGTGCAGGTGGTCGTCTACACCGGCGCGGTGATGATGCTGTTCCTCTTCGTGCTGATGCTGATCGGTGTCGACCTGTCGGAATCGCTGGTGGAAACTATTCGGGGGCAACGCTATTCGGCGCTGATCGCGGGCGTCGGCTTCGGGGTGCTTCTGATCGCGGGCATCGGCAACGCGTCGGCGTCCGGCTTCATCGGCCTGTCGGAGGCGAACAGCAGCCAGAACGTCGAAGGCTTGGCCGCGCTGATCTTCACCCGTTATCTGTGGGCGTTCGAGTTGACCGGCGCGCTGCTGATCACCGCCGCGCTCGGCGCGATGGTGCTGGCGCACCGGGAGCGCTTCGAGCGTGCCAAGACCCAGCGCGAGCTCGCCGAAGAGCGGTTCCGCCCCGGCGGCCACCCGACCCCGATGCCGAATCCCGGCGTATTCGCCAGACACAACGCCGTGGACCTCGAGGCACGACTACCCGACGGCTCGGGCTCCGAGCTGTCGGTCGCCGCGATCCTGCAACGACGGAGCGTGGATGAATCCGGCGCACACGAGGAGCGTGGATGAATCCCGATAACTACCTGTATCTGTCCGCACTGTTGTTCACCATCGGTGCGGCGGGAGTTCTGCTGCGCCGCAACGCCATCGTCATGTTCATGTGCGTGGAGTTGATGTTGAATGCGGCTAACCTCGCCTTCGTGGCGTTCTCCCGCTTGCACGGGCACCTCGACGGCCAGGTGGTCGCGTTCTTCACCATGGTGGTCGCGGCCTGCGAGGTTGTCGTCGGCCTTGCCATCATCATGACCATCTTCCGCACCCGCCGCTCGGCCTCGGTCGACGACGCCAGCCTGCTGAAAAACTAAGGCCGCGATGACGATTCCGATTTGGCTTCTGATCGCCCTGCCTCTGGCAGGTGCGGCAATACTGCTGCTGTCGGGTAGACGATCCGATCCGTGGGGCCACCTCCTCGGCTGTGCGACGTCTCTGGCGTCCTTCGCCGTCGGCGCGCTGCTGTTCGTCGACATGCTCGGCAGGGACGGCGAGAAACGGGCCGTCGGCGAGAAGCTGTTCGCGTGGGTGCCGGTCGGCGAACTGCACGTCGACTTCGGCCTGCAGCTCGATCAGCTCTCGGTGTGCTTCGTGCTTCTGATCACCGGTGTCGGCTCGCTGATCCACATCTACTCGGTCGGCTACATGGCCGAAGACCCCGGCCGCCGCAGGTTTTTCGCGTATCTGAACCTGTTCCTCGCCGCGATGCTCCTGTTGGTGCTGGCCGACAACTACCTGGGCCTCTACTTCGGCTGGGAGGGCGTCGGCCTGGCGTCCTACCTGCTGATCGGGTTTTGGCAGCACAAGCCGTCGGCCGCCACCGCGGCCAAGAAGGCGTTCGTGGTCAACCGCGTCGGCGACGTCGGCCTCGCCATCGCGATGATGGTGATGTTCGCCTACATCGGTTCGATCTCGTTCGAGGGCGTCTTCGCCGCCGCACCGCAGCTGAACCAGGGCACGCTCAACGCGATCGGCCTGCTGCTGCTGCTCGCCGCATGCGGTAAGTCGGCACAGGTGCCGCTGCAGTCCTGGCTCGGCGATGCGATGGAAGGCCCCACCCCGGTGTCCGCGCTGATCCACGCCGCGACCATGGTCACCGCGGGTGTCTACCTGATCGTCCGGTCCGGACCGGTGTTCGACCTGGCGCCAGGCGCACAGCTCGGCGTCGTCGTCGTCGGCGCCGTCACACTGCTGTTCGGCGCGATCATCGGCTGCGCCAAGGACGACATCAAGAAGGCACTCGCCGCGTCGACCATGAGCCAGATCGGCTACATGGTGCTCGCCGCGGGCCTCGGGCCTGCCGGCTACGCGGTCGCAATCATGCACCTGCTGACCCACGGATTCTTCAAGGCCGGCCTGTTCCTCGGCGCGGGCTCGGTCATGCACGCGATGGACGACGAGGTGAACATGCGTCACTACGGCGGCCTGCGCACGCTGCTGCCGATCACCTTCGCCACATTCGGGCTCGGCTACCTCGCGATCATCGGGATCCCGCCGCTCGCGGGGTTCTTCTCCAAGGACGGGATCATCGAAGCGGCGCTCGGTGCCGGCGGGGCCAAGGGCATTGTCCTCGGCGGGGCGGCGATCCTCGGCGCAGGAATCACCGCGTTCTACATGACACGGGTCATGCTGATGACGTTTTTCGGTGAGCGGCGGTGGAAGGCCGACACCCATCCGCACGAGGCACCGCGGGTGATGACGTGGCCGATGATCCTGCTGGCGGTCGGCTCGGTGGTATCGGGTGGTGCGCTCGCGATCGGCGGCACCTTGGAGCACTGGCTGGAACCGGTCGTCGGTGCGCACGAAGCATCCCATGCGGTGCCCGCGTGGGTGGTCACCGTCATCGTGCTGTCGGTCGTCGCGGTCGGCATCGTCATCGCCTACCGGATGTATGCGCAGAAGACTGTGCCCGACACCGCACCCGAAGACGTGTCGGCGCTGACCGTGGCCGCCCGCAGGGATCTGTACGGCGACGCGATCAACGAGGAGCTGCTGATGAAGCCGGGACAGCTCCTGACCAAGGATCTGGTCTGGATTGACGACAAGGGCGTCGACGGTGCCGGTAGCGGGCTGGCCGCACTGGTCGGACGGGTATCGGACGGCCTGCGGCAGCTGCAGACCGGCTTCGCCCGCTCCTACGCGCTTTCGATGCTCGCGGGCGCGGCTCTGGTCGTCGCCGTGATCTTGGCGGTGCAACTGTGGTGACCTCGATGCCCTGGATGACGATCTTGTGGGCGGTGCCGGTGCTTGGCGCCGCGCTCGTCATGCTGATTCCCGCGACGGGCCGTGCGGCGGCCAAATGGTTTGCGCTGGTGATCTCGGTTGCCGTGCTGGTGCTCGTCATCGTCGTCGCCGTCGGCTTCGATCCCGGCGGTCCGCAGTACCAGTTCGTCGAAAAACACCCGTGGATACCGTCATTCGGAACGGGTTACATCCTGGGGATCGACGGCATCGCGCTGGCCCTCGTCGTGCTGACCGCCGTGCTCGTGCCGCTGCTTATCGTGGCGGGCTGGAACGACGCCGACGACCAGGTCGGCTTGCGGGGTCGCTCCACCCACACCTATCTGGCGCTGACCCTCGCCGTCGAGGGCATGGTCATCATGTCGCTCGTCTCGCTCGACGTGCTGCTGTTCTACGTCTTCTTCGAGGCGATGCTCATCCCGATGTACTTCCTCATCGGCGGGTTCGGCGGACGGCGCTCCGGGTCCGGTGACGCCGGCTCCGCGGCGTCGAAAGCGGCCGTGAAGTTCCTGCTGTACAACCTCTTCGGCGGATTGATCATGCTGGCCGCGGTCATCGGCCTGTACGTGGTCACCGCTGGAAGCGACGCCTTCGAGGCAGGCACATTCGATTTCCGGGCGATCGTGGCCGCCGTCTCCAGCGGTGAGCTGGCGATCAACCCGGCGATCCTCAACGCGCTGTTCCTCGGCTTCATGTTCGCGTTCGCCGTCAAGGCTCCGCTGTGGCCATTCCACCGCTGGCTGCCCGACGCCGCCGTCGAGGCCACCCCCGCGAGCGCGGTGCTGATGATGGCCATCATGGACAAGGTCGGCACCTTCGGCATGCTGCGGTACTGCCTGCAGTTGTTCCCCGATGCGTCAACGTATTTCCGGCCGTTGATCATCACGTTGGCGGTGATCGGCATCTTGTACGGCGCGGTCCTCGCCATCGGCCAGACCGATGTGATGCGGCTGATCGCCTACACGTCGATCTCGCACTTCGGCTTCATCATCCTCGGTATCTTCGTGATGACGAGCCAAGGCCAGTCGGGCTCGACGCTGTACATGGTCAACCACGGCATCTCCACGGCTGCGCTGTTCCTGATCGCCGGATTCCTGGTGTCGCGCAGGGGAACCCGTTTGATCAGCGCCTATGGCGGCGTGCAGAAGGTGGCCCCGGTCCTGGCGGGTACGTTCCTGGTCGCCGGGCTTGCGACGCTGTCGCTTCCCGGTCTGGCTCCGTTCATCAGCGAATTCCTGGTGCTCATCGGCACCTTCACGCGCTACCCGGCCTTCGCGGTGGCGGCGTCGCTCGCTCTGGTTCTCTCCGCGATCTACATCCTGTGGATGTACCAGCGGATGATGGGCGGCCCGGTCGCCGAGGGCAACGACAAGCTGCGTGACCTGATCCCCCGCGAACTGGCGGTGGTGGCGCCGCTGATCGCACTGCTGCTTGTGCTCGGCGTATATCCGAAAGTGGCTCTGGACGTGATCAATCCGGCCGTCAGCCACACGCTGACCACCGTCGACCAACCCGATCCCGCACCCAAACTGGCGGAAGGCCGCCCACGATGAACCTGCCAACGCCCAGCGTCGAATACGCTCTGCTGTCGCCGATGCTGATCGTGTTCGGGGCCGCCATCGTCGGCGTGCTCGTCGAGGCCTTCGTCCCACGTGCGCGGCGCTACGCCGTCCAGGTGGTGCTCAGCCTGGTGGGCCTGGCCGCCGCGTTCGTCGCGGTGGTGCAGGTGGCCCGCGACCTGCACGGCCAAACCGGCCGCACCGCGGTGATCGGCGCTGTCGCCGTCGACGCACCCTCGCTGTTCCTGCAGGGCACGATCCTGCTGGTCGGCGTTCTCGGGGTGCTGCTGATCGCCGAACGTCGCATCCCTGCCGAGTCGGAGTCCGAATCCGAACGGGCTGCGGGCGGTTTGGATGCGTTCACCCCGCAGGCCTCAGCGGTCGTGGGCAGCGTCGCGGAGAAGGTCGCCGTCAAGGCCGGCGTGATGCAGACCGAGGTGTTCCCGCTGACATTGTTCGCTCTCGGCGGGATGCTGCTGTTTCCCGCGGCGGACGACCTGCTGACGTTGTTCATCGCGCTCGAGGTGCTGTCGCTCCCGCTGTACCTGATGTGCGGGCTGGCCCGGCGCCGTCGCCTGCTCTCGCAAGAGGCGGCGCTGAAATACTTTCTGCTGGGCGCGTTTTCGTCGGCGTTCTTCCTGTACGGCGCCGCGATGCTGTACGGCTACGCGGGCACGCTGAGCCTGGTCGGGATCGCCGACGCCATCCACGCCAACGACGGCAAGGCGTCGCTGGCGTTGATCGGCGTTGGCCTGCTGCTCGTCGGAGTGCTGTTCAAGGTCGGCGCGGTGCCGTTCCACTCCTGGATTCCCGACGTCTATCAGGGCGCGCCGACACCGATCACCGCGTTCATGGCCGCGGCCACCAAGATCGCCGCGTTCGGTGCCCTGCTGCGCATCTTCTACGTCGCCGTGCCGGAGATCCGCGGCGATTGGCGCCCGGTGCTGTGGGCGATCGCGATCCTGACCATGATCGTCGGCACCCTGACCGCGGTGACCCAGTCCGACATCAAGCGGATGCTCGCCTACTCAGCCGTCGCGCACACCGGTTTCATCTTGACCGGCGTGATTGCGCTCAACGAGTCCGGTCTGTCGTCGACATTGTTCTACCTGTTCGCCTACGGGTTCAGCACGCTGGGCGCCTTCGCCGTCGTCGGCCTGGTCCGCGACAGGAACGGTGAGGAAGAGACGACGATGACGCGCTGGGCCGGCCTGGGCCGTCGGTATCCCATTGTCGGCATTGTGTTTTCGTTGTTCCTGCTCGCCTTTGCGGGAATTCCGCTGACGAGCGGATTCGTCAGCAAGTTCGCGGTGTTCAAGGCTGCGGGCGAGGGCGGCGCGATTCCCCTGGTGATCGTCGGCGTGATCGCCAGTGCCATCGCCGCGTATTTCTACGTGCGGGTCATCGTGCTGATGTTCTTCACCGACCCGCCCGACGATGCGCCCGACGTGGTGGTGCCGAGCTTCTTGACCACCGCCGTCGTCACGGTCACCGCCGCCGTGACGTTCGCGCTCGGCGCGCTGCCGCAGCCGCTGCTGGACCTGGCGAACATCGCCGACCAGTTCCTGCGCTAGCCCCCAGCGCCGCCCAAACCAACGTTTGGGCGCAAAAGTGCGAGAGGATTTCGCCATTATGTCGATCTCGGCGTAAAGATGGTAGGCGTGTTGGTTCTCACCGCCGATCACGGCGCAGTTCGGGTGCTGACGCTGAACCGGCCCGCGGCCAGGAATGCGTTGAGTCGCGCGCTGATCAAGGCCGCGTACACGGCGTTGACCGAGGCAGACGCCGACGAGGCGGTGCGGGCAGTGGTGCTCACCGGTGCGGATCCCGCGTTCTGTGCGGGCGTGGATCTCAAGGAGGCGCAGCGCGACGGGCTGGGCTACTTCGAGGAATTCCGGTCGCAAAGCTGCATCGCCGCGACGGCGCAGATGCGCACGCCGATCGTCGGGGCGATCAACGGGGCGGTGTTCACGGGCGGCCTGGAGATGGCGCTCGGCTGCGATTTCCTCATCGCATCGGAGCGGGCGGTGTTCGCCGACACCCACGCCCGCGTCGGGATC
Source organism: Mycobacterium sp. (assembly GCF_032159565.1). Classification (GTDB taxonomy): domain Bacteria; phylum Actinomycetota; class Actinomycetes; order Mycobacteriales; family Mycobacteriaceae; genus Mycobacterium. The sequence continues at coordinate 370 of NZ_JAVHWR010000223.1, read as the reverse complement.
CTGCCCGGCGGCGGGATGACGGCGCGGCTCCCCCAACTCGTCGGCCTCGGCATGGCCCGGCGCCTCTCGATGACCGGCGAGGTCGTCGACGCCGCCCGAGCCGAGAAGATCGGTCTGGTCACCGAGGTCGTCGCACACGAGCGACTGCTCGACCGCGCGCTCGAGCTGGCCGGCCAGATCGCCGAGGTATCCGGCCCGACCATGTTGGGGCTGAAAGAGATCTACACCACCGGAGTCGCTCCAGTGATCGATCCCGCGTTGGCCGCCGAGCAAAAGATTGCGTTCGCGCAACATCGCGATTTCGACAACCTCGGCGATCGGTTCCGTGCGGTGTCCGAGCGCAACAAGCGACAGATCGACGGCAGCTAGT
>NZ_JAVHWR010000221.1:0-3082 GCF_032159565.1 Mycobacterium sp. | reverse complement strand
CGAAGCGATGTTGCGGGCCGATAATTTGGTGCCGACGGACATATCGCAACGTTATCGGCGAAACATATTGTAAAAATTGAACGTTCATTGCCTCTGCCCGTTCGGAAGGACTGCGTCGGGCACTGGTGCCTCTATTGCGCGACGGTGAAAGCGCGAACGTATGCAGGCCCGCCGAGGTGTTCGTAGACGTGAGTAGTAGCGACGCGGTTCCAGTGATGTCCGAGTAGCACGGCAAGCCCCAGCGGGCCGATTAAGAATAGGTGGATGTTGCCGACCCGCGAATAGCGTCTCGCGACATCGCGGATGGCGACGGCCGCGCTGTTGGCGGAGCTGGGCGTAGGAACTGCGTTCGGCCCGGCGCCCGCTGCAGGCGTGATCGTTACAACTCTGCTGACAGGCAGATTTGTCTCCTGGATCCACTCAATGGTGTCCCGGGCGGCGTCGGCGGAGATATTGACGATGATCGCTGTATCAGCGCCGGCCCCCATGGCTTGCTCGTCGCGGGCGATCGCGTAGTCGTGCGTTGCTTCTTCGCTGGTCCACAGCTGGTCCTTATGGCGGACTCCAACTTCGAAGCCCAGGACACGGCGCAACACCGAGCCGATCAGGAATCCCGTGGCCTGCCTGATGTGGCCGCTCACCAATATGCGCCTTTCGCCGGAGAGTCTGTCAGGGATGGTGCGAATGTCAGCAGCGAGGTCATCCCATGTGAAGGGCTGTGCGGGCTCGATCCGTGTGCCGTCGGTGTCGCCGAGAAATCGTTCCACCCAATCGATGCTTACCGCGGCTTGGTGAGCAATTTGGTCATGCTTGATGGTCGCGACGGAAATAGTTGTCCACGGCGACCCGGCATGGAGGTCTAGGGCGGAGACAGCGGCGTTGATATCGCCGATACTGACCCGACGGTGACCAGCGATCACCTGCTGTGATATCCAGTCCGCACCGCGGCGAACCGCGGCTTCGTCCGACTGAAGACCATTGGCGGTCATCAGCAGGCTGATGTCTTTGCGGAGCCGCTCGATGTCGTATGCGACGTCGAGGTGGAAGTCGTCGAGAAATGCCAGCAGGGTCGGCTCGTCGGTCTCCGCTGTCGCTGCCCACTCGGCTCGGGCCTTTCCCCGGTCAGATCGGGCATTACCTTGCGCCGCGCGGGGGAGCAGCCGGCCGTCGCGTGCGTCGCGATCTCGGAGTAGCAGGTCCTGCGGATCAATCGTTCGGTTGGTGACCAACCGCATCTCCACGGTCGTCCCGCCGGCGGTGAGGTTGCGATGCGCCTTGATCATCTTGCGGAGGATGCCCTCGTAATCGAGCCAGTCGAGCCCGACTGCCGTTCGGTTATCGACGCCATACTTGACCTGCTGATAGGCGTTGGGAGGTTGCCGACGGTGAAGGACGACATCGTCGCCGTTTCCCACGCCTGGTTCTTCCACTCCGATGGCGACGATGGGGTTTGTAGTGTTCCCCGTGATGTTTTCGTGAAGGGCTTCCATGCAAATGCGCCACGCGTATAGCCACTGATAGTCGTCGCCGGCGATCCTGACGCCGCTGGCGCTTGGCATCTCATTGCTGGTCAATTTCACGCTCCTGCTATCGAGATCCTGGCTGGGTGTTGATGCGTCACTTGCTATCTGGCGCCGGAAGGTCGCTTGTGTCATGTTCGGTCGGCGCGGGTTCCAATGGAAGATCGCCAGTCAAACGCACCTCGCAGGCGCGCGGCACGATTGCAACGATTCGTCGCGCGTCAAGTGCGTATCCATCGACAGTGTTCCGCACGAGAATCAGAGTTGGGTTCGGCGTTCGCGGATGCTTCATGGAGATGAGACCGAGAGAAGCAAGGTCCATCGGGCTTGGCCCGACGTCGCTGGGGTGGCTATGCCAGTCGCCGAGGTATCCGAGCCGGCGGTCTGTCCTTCGCGAGGCGCGTACAGCCGGCTGCGTTGCGCCGCCTGGGATCCTGTAGTGCCCCCGTCCTCTGTCGCTGGTGGTGACCTCGATCGCGATGGTGACCCATGGATGCCCGTCCACGTGAACACCGATCAGAATGCCGCCCGTTTCGTTGGGATGCGCATGCCGGGCAGCTGCCATCATCGTGGCCTGCGCGGTCTCGGAAACCATTATGAGCGCGCCGTTTTCCCGTGTGCTCATTTCGTGTCGGTATTGTCCGGTCGCGATGGGTAAAGTGTTCCCGGTCGGTCGAAGGGGGCACTCATTGCTCGGATCACGATGATTCGCTCGTCGGGTCGTTCCTGCCTCCCTGCGAGCAAATCAGTTGCGGTGCAGGCGATTTCTGCCGAAGCTAGTAAAACCGCGACCGGCGAAGCGGCGTTGATGGGGGCGGTGCACCCGAGCTCGAGGAACCCAGAGTCTATTCCCGATGGGTCTTCCGCCGGGAGTTCGAAATAGCGTGGATCTGCCGGTCGAGCTCCGATGGGGGTGTCTCCATCGGCTTGCCGTTGCACACGCGCGAGCGATCCCTGGTGAAACAGCGCGCCCGTAATGAGCGGAACGCCGTCTCGCCTGCAGGTCTCTGCTAATGCCGCGGACACGGAGAATACTCCCGTGCAGTCGATGACCAGGTCGACGTTAGCGATCTGCGCAGAAAGGTCAGTCGGGTCGGTCGGCAGATCGTCATGCCGCTCGATCGTGGTCCAGGGCGCGTGGTCTTCAATCGCCATCGCAAGGGCAAGGGTCTTCCTGTAGCCAACGAGGTGACCCGCGCCGATGTGGCGGACCAGGTTGGCCGTCTTCAGGTCGTCGTTGTCGTGGAGGTGGATGGTTCCGACGCCGCTTGACGCGAGGGCGACAGCGACATGTCCGCCGACGGAGCCGGCGCCGGCGATCAGAACCGTCTTGTCGGACAAGAGGTCCGCGTCGGGTCCGGCGCGGCGTTGGCGCGCTGGGATGTCGTTGGGTGTTGCAGACATGGCGGACGATCTCAACGAATCGCCTCGGCCTTGAAAGCCGACGACCACGGCGTCGTGTTCACGATCGTGGCGCGGCCAGGCCAGCACGATGAAGTCGTAACCGCCGCTGGGTTCAGCGAGTATGGCCGGCTCTCGGGCGGCCAGCCCTCGCTCCAGGT
>NZ_JAVHWR010000213.1:0-25997 GCF_032159565.1 Mycobacterium sp. | reverse complement strand
TGATCGGTTGATTGTCGACCAGGATGCCCCCGCCCGCCTGCCGGACGGTCACGTTGGGTCCGATTCGCACGCCGCCTACCGAGATCGCTTCGGCGCCGCTGACCCACAGCGAGTTGACCACCAGTTGCAGGTCTCGATCCAGGATGACCTGCCTGCTGCCTTCGACTCGTTCCTTCGAGACGTCGCTCAGGTCTTTCGAGACACCGGGATCGGTGACCGTCACCGTCAGACCGGGACCGGTCACCGCGGTGGCCGCGGCCGAGAAGTTGGCGCCGTCGAGGCCGCCGAGCAGTTGCCTGCCACGCTCGTCGCCCTCCAGGCGGCTGCGTCGCTCGGTGTCGACCTCGGCGGCCAGCGCGTCGCGGCGGGCGGTCGCCGACTTCGTCGCCTCCTCGGCGGACCGCACGCTGCCCGACAGGACCTGCTGGCTCTCCCGCACACCCGGCGCGGTGGCCTGCGCCTGCGCGACGGCGAGCGCGAACACGGTCGCGACGGCAAGGGCGGCCAACACCTGCCAGCTCGCGGAGGCCAGCCGGTTCCTGGGTCGAGCTCTCGCGCTTCGCTCAGCGGCCGCGGCCGCATAACCGGGGTCGAGGTGATCGGACAACAGCGATCGCAGCAAGGACGGGACGGGGATCAGCGTCGGTGCGCCCGCCTCGTGCAGATTGCGTCCGGCATCGGGGTCGTAGCCGCCCAGCGCCTTGCGGTCCTCCGATGTCGCCGGCCGAGCGGCTCCGGACTTGTCTGTCGCCGGCCGAGCGGCTCCGGACTCAGCCACGGGAGTGCGCCTTCGGCATCCGACGCATCACCAGCCCCACCTGCAGGAGGTAGAGCACGGCCGACCACAGATACAGCGCCAGCCCCCAAATCACGAAGGCCCAGCCGCAGGCCAGAATGACGCGGCTCCACAATGCATCCCACTGACCGAGCAGGATCAGCGGGAACCCTGACATGAGTGCGAAGGTGGCGCCCTTGCCGATGTAGGTCACCGGCAGCGCTGTCACGCCGCGACTGCGCAGCAGCGGAAGTGTGGCGGCCAGAATCGCGTCGCGGCCGATCAGCGTGATGACGATCCACCACGGCACGATGTGGGCGAACCCGAACGCCAGCGGCACCGTCAGCATGTAGATCCGGTCGACGGCCGGGTCGAGGAGCTCACCGAGTCGAGACGACTGGTTGTCGACCATCCGGGCGATCTTGCCGTCGGCCCAGTCCGAGAAGCCGCTGAACATCAGCACACCCACCGCCCAGCCGTTCGCGTGGGCGACCAGCAGCAGGTACAAGAAGACCGGAACCAGCGCCAGGCGCAGCACCGACAGCGCGTTCGGCACCGTCACCACGCGATCACGCACATCCCCCGGCGCGCGCTTCATGGGGTAAACCTAGCGCGTTATCCCCGGCATGCTCAGTGCCGACATGGAGTCATCTGACAGCGGATTGTCATGAACCATGTACGTCCATGTCGAGGTCGGCCGGGCCAGCTTGGACAGGTCGAGGCCCTGCTCCTCTTCCAGCACGTTCGCGGTTTCGAACGTCTGCTGTGCGGCCTCGATCGCGTCGGCGGCCAACGAGGCGAATGCGTCGACGGCCATCCGGTGGAATTCGTCGATCGGCTTCTGGTGCCCCAACGCACGGAGGTGAATGCTCTCGCGGATGTCGGCGAGATAGCCGAGGTGATCCGCCCACCCGCGGTCGAGGTGGTAGAGCATGATCTGCCTGCAGATCCGTTCCAGCTGTTCTTCGCTGAGCTCCTCGGCCAGCTTCTGGTAGCGGTCCGGCGACTTCTTCTCGAGTTCCTCACGGGCAGTCGGCCTGCGCAGCAACGTGTTTCGGCGTTCGACCAGGATGGCGCGCTGCTGTGCGATCAACTCGTTGAACTGCCAGGTATTGGCGTGTACCGACAGCAGCCGGCCTTCGGCGACGCGCTGTGCGTGGTCGAGCAGGCCCGCGGCCTTCTTGTTGATCACAAGGCCGTTGTCGTCGGTTTCGGTCGGCAACTTGTTGAACTTCTCCGGCTCGAGGTGCGCCCTCACCACGTCGTCTTCCCAGCTGGAAAAGAACACCGACGAACCGGGATCGCCCTGACGGCCTGCGCGCCCGCGCAGCTGGTTGTCCAGCCGTTCGGTGCTGTGCCGCCCGGTGCCGATGACGTGCAGCCCGCCGAGCTCGGCGACCTCGTCGTGGTCGACCTCGTCGGAGCCGCCGAGACGGATGTCGGTGCCGCGGCCGGCCATCTGGGTGGACACCGTGACGGCGCCGAGCTTGCCCGCCTCGGCGATGACCTGGGCTTCCTCTTCGTCGTTCTTGGCGTTCAGCACGACCGCAGGAACACCGGCCCTGACCAGCCGCTCGTGCAACTCCTCGGATTCGGCGACGTCGCGGGTGCCGACCAGGATCGGCTGCTTGGACTTGTGCGCTTCGGCGATGTGCTCGACGATCGCGTCGATCTTGGCGGCGGCCGTGATGTACACGCGGTCCGACTCGTCCTCGCGGATGTTGGGGGCGTTCGGCGGAATCGGGGAAACACCGAGTTTGTAGAACTGCCGTAGCTGCTCACCGGCGGCGAGCGCGGTGCCGGTCATGCCGCACACCGTGGGGTACCGGCTGATCAACGCCTGCACCGTGATGGTGTCGAGCACCTCGCCGGTCTCCGTTGTCTCGATGTTCTCCTTGGCTTCGACCGCGGCCTGCAGCCCGTCGGGCCAGCGCTGCAGTGCTGCGATGCGCCCGCGGCTGGCGTTGATCAGGTGGACGGCGTCGTCGCGCACGATGTAGTGCACATCGCGGTGCAACAGGACGTGAGCGTGCAACGCGACGTTCACCTCGGTCAGGGTGGTGCCGACGTGCTCCTCCGAGTACAGGTCGATGCCGCCGAGTTTGGCCTCGATTTTTTGTGCGCCGGTCTCGGTGAGGTGGACGTTGCGGCTGTCGGAGTCGGTGTCGTAGTCGTCGCCCGCGACCAATTCGCCGACCAGCCGGATGATTTCGAGCTTCGGCGTCTCACGGTGCGACGTGCCGGCAAGCACCAGCGGCACCAGTGCCTCGTCGACGAGCACCGAGTCCGCCTCATCGATCAGCGCCACGTCGGGATTCGGTGACACGAGATCGTCGACGTCGGTGACGAGTTGGTCGCGCAGCACGTCGAAGCCGATCTCGTTGACCGACGCGTAGGTGATGTCGCACTTGTAGGCGGCGCGACGTTCGTCGGCGGCCGATTCCGCGGCGACCCAGCCGACGGTCAGGCCCATGGCCCTCAGCAGCGGGCCCATCCATTCGGCGTCGCGCTTGGCCAGGTAGTCGTTGATGGTGACGACGTGGACGTGCCTGCCCCCGAGCGCATAGCCGGCGGCGGCGATCGCGCCGGACAGCGTCTTGCCCTCGCCGGTGGCCATCTCGATGACGTCGCCCGCCAGCATCCGCAGTGCGCCGAGCAGCTGGACGTCGAACGGTCGCAGCCCGGTCGTGCGCTCAGAGGCTTCGCGGGCTATCGCGAGGAATTGCGGGACGTCGTTCGACTCCGCGAGGTCCTTGAGATTCAGCAGCTCGGTGGCTTTCTTCAACTGCTCGTCGTCGAGCTCGGCGGCCTTCTTTTCGAACTCCGCCGAGGCGCTCACCTGCGTCATCGAGCGGCCCTGTTCCCTGTCGGTGCTGGCGCCGAGCAGCTTCCAGAACCGGTTGCCGACACCACCTGAGGTGCGGGTTTTCGTCTTCGCCACGAGAGCTACGGTACGCGGGCCCTTTTCTTTCCCCGCGACAGTGCGTGTCTGCTCCCAGACACGCCGCCGAAGGAGCGCAGTCTGTGCACGCTCGCGCGGCGCTCCAGTCAGTTAGCCGCCGCAAAGTCGATGCGCACGGACTCCCCGACCGCTTCGAATCCGATGCGCTGATAGATGCCATTGGACGTTTGGTTGGCCAGGTCGGCGAACAGCACCACCTCATCGACGCCGCCACGACGCGCCACATCGGCCGCCGCCGCGGTGACGGCCGACCCGTAGCCGCGGCCGCGCTCGCTGCGCGGCGTGAACACGGGACCGATGCGGGAAACACCGGACGACGGCGCGCGCAGCATCGCCATGCTCACCGGCGTGCCGCCTTCGTCCCAGAGCACGAAGCGGTCGCCGACGGCGTCGGCGTTGTCGACGAACCGCTGGCCCGCAGCAACGTCGCGCTGGTGACTGAACGTCTCGACGAAGAAGTGCTGGATCCAGTCGACGAGCACGGCGTTGTCGCCACGGGTGGCGTCGCGGCGAACGCCGGAGACGTGTGCTGGCGGCTGCAAGGTCGCCAGGCGGTAGAGCCGTTCCCCGGTCGTCACGATGCCGTCGCGTCCAGTGACGTCGCGCCAGGTGTCGGCGAAGGCCAGTGCCTCGTCGCGAAAGCCTCGTACACCGTTGAGTTCGCGGCGGGTACGCGCCAGTTCTGACGCGACGACGCGGTGGGCCGCGACGGGAATTCCATTGCATGCCATCGGGTACGGCGGGGTCTGCAGTGCGGCGCCGACGGCGACCTCCTCATCCCACACGGTGAGCAGAAGCGCGTCGTCGCCGAACCTGTCCGCTCGCAGCAGGGTCAGCTCGATGGTGTTTCTGACGGGGTCGCGGCGGTACAGCGGCTCGGCGACGGCGCGAAACTCGTCCACCGACGCGTGTGTGCGCACGATCATGCACACCAGATGAGCACCGAATGCTCGGCTCGTCCAGTAAATTTTGCACCGCGAGCGTGCGCGTTTGCCCGCTTTTTGCGGCGTGTCGAGGTGCAGACACGCACCGTCGCGGGGCGAGGTGACACCCACTCCCCACGCCGCCGGGGGGAGGTGGCACCAACTCGCCAACTCGCCAACTCGCGGAGGAAAAGTCAGGCGAGGTTCGATCGACGCGGATACGCGACCTGAGGGTCGGTCAGCGTGTTCACCACGGCGGGCACACCCGACGCGAACGCCCGCTCCAGCGCAGGCCGAAGCTGGCCAGGAGCGGACACCAGCTCCCCGTGCCCACCGAGGGCGGTGACCACCTCGTCGTAGCGGGTCCCCGGCCGCAGCTCGGCCACCACCGAATAGCCGTACAAGGCCTCCATCGGGTGCTTCTCCAGCGCCCAGATTCCGTTGTTGCCGATCACCGAGACGACATGAACCCCGTGCCGCACCAACGTATCCCACTCCATCCCGCTGAAGCCGAACGCGCCGTCACCCTGCAGCAGGACCACCTGCCGGTCGGGTCGGGCCAGTTTGGCGGCCAACGCGTAGCCGGGACCCGAGCCGAGGCAGCCGAACGGTCCGCTGTCCAACCACGCACCGGGCACATAGCTGTCGATGACCCGGCCGGCATAGGAGCCGAAGTCGCCTGCGTCGATCACCACGATCGCGTCGCGGTCCAACAGCGGCTTCAGCTCGGCGTACACCCGCATCGGGTGCAGCGGACTGCGGTCGTCGGTCAGTTCGGCTTCCTCGGCGGCACGGCCTGCAGACTCCACGACCCGCAGATCGCTGATCCACGTTTCATGGTCGCCCGATCGCCCACCGGACAGCGTCGACAACGTCGCCGTCAGGTCGCCGTACAGCTCGGCGGCGACCTCGCGCGGATGCGGCCGCTCCGGCACCGCGCGGTCGGCGACGATCAGTCGGGTGTGCTCGCCGAATACGCCGCCGAACCCGAGGCGGAAGTCCATCGGAACGCCGATCACCAGCGCAACGTCGGCCTCCTTCAACGCCTTTGACCGTGCACGCGAGAACGCCAGCTCGTGGTCGGCCGGCACGGTTCCGCGCGCCATGCCGTTCATCAGCACCGGAACGCGGTGCGACTCGGCCAGAGCCAGCAGGGCGCCTTCGGCGTGCCCCCACCACACATTGGTGCCGGCCATGATCACCGGCCGCTGCGCGTCGGCGAGCAGACCGGCCGCGATCGCGAGCGCCTTCCCGTCGGCCTGCGCCCGTTCCGGTGGCCCGGCAAGCGCACCGGGGTCTCCCGCGTCGTGGGCTTCGCCGAACACGTAATCCATCGGGAAGTCGACGAACGCGACCCCCATCGGAGAACCTGCCGCGCTCGCGGCGCCCATGGCCGCGCGCAGCGCGTCGTCGATGAGCCCGCCGACCGCGTCGGCCGACTGTGCGGTCGCCGCGAACCGGGTCAGCGGCGCCACGAACGGCACGTGATCGATTTCCTGAAGTGAGCCCTGACCCCAGCGCAGCGCGGGCGCCCGGCCGCCGAGCACCAGCAGCGGCGACTGGTTCTGCTGGGCGGCGCCCATCGCACTCATCCCGTTCGTCACGCCGGGACCCGCAGTCAGCGCCGCGACGCCGGGCACCCGGGTGACCTTCGACCAGCCTTCGGCCGCGAACGCCGCGGTCTGCTCGTGTCTGGTGTCGATCAGCCGGACACCCTCTGCGCGGCACCCGTCGTAGATGGAGAACAGATGCCCACCGGAGAGCGTGAATATCGTGTCGATACCGCTGGCGCGTAACCGGCGGGCGATGAGGTGTCCGGCGCCTATTTTGTTCCCCGTGGGAGCATCGATGCTCATGGCCGCAGCATAATCACACCCGTGGCCGACACTGACGTGCTGATAGCAGGCGCTGGTCCGATCGGTCTGACAGCGGCGATCGAACCCGCCCGGCGGGGAGTCGACTTCCGCATCGTCGATCCCATCGTCGATCCGCCGCAGTACGCCAAAGCTGTTGGGATACAACCGCGTACGCTCGAGGTGTTCGAGGGTATCGGAGTGCTGAACAGCATTCTCGACGCGGCCGTGCAGATGTTCGGGCAGATCGTCTACGTCAACGGTGACAAGGTCGCACAGGTCGAGTTCGCCACGCCTGCAGACGTCCCCTTCGGTTTCATCGCGATCCCGCAGTACGCCACCGAGCGGATTCTTCGCGAGGAACTCGCCATGCACGGCGTGCACGTCGAACGCGGTCGGCGGGTCGGGGGCTTCAAACAGGACGCGCACCGCGTCACCGTGACGCTGGACGGCGACGTCGGAGAGCAGACGGTGCGAGCGGGCTATCTCATCGGCGCCGACGGCGCGCACAGCATTGTGCGCAAGACGCTCGATCTGACATTCGCGGGTGCCGCTTTCGAGGAGCAGTACATGCGCGGCGACGTCGAGGTGGACTGGTCGGTGCCGCGGGGTTGGGCGGTGCGGTCGATGCACCAGGTCGACGGCAAGACCGACGACCTGCTGGTGGCCATTCCGCTGCCCGGCCGGGGACGCTACCGGATGTCGATGCTGGTGCCCGACGACCTCGCGACCGGCACAGCGGCCACCGACGGGATAGTCCACGGCTTCGAGGGCGCCCGCAAACCGGAGCGCCACCACATCCAGGCGGTGCTCGACCGGATGTCACCCGAACCCACCACCGCGCGAAACCTGCGATGGGCCTCCGTATTCCGGATCAGCCACCGCATCGTCAACGCGTATGGCCGCGGTCGCGTGTTCGTGGCGGGCGATGCCGCCCACATCCACCCTCCGACGGGTGCGCAGGGAATGAACACCGGCATCCAGGATGCTCACAACCTGGCCTGGAAGGTGGCGCTGGCGGTCTCGGGCGACGCGGCGCCGGGCCTGCTGGACAGCTACGACGCTGAGCGGCAGCCGGTCGGCGAGGAGGTCGTGGGGCGGACGGTGCGCAGCGCACGCGACGGCATCGGTGCGGACTCGACCGACCCGGATTTCGTGATCCGCCGAGAAGCGCAGCTTTTGGTCCGCTACGACGACAGCCCGATCGTCGCGCACGGCGCCGGGGGCCGCCCCGACGCGACCGGTCTCACGCGCGACGCCGTCACGGGGCTTGTGCGTCTGTTCTCACTTCTGGGCCGGCGTGATCACACCGTCTTGCTGTACGCCGCCGGCGACGCCACCGCCGAGGATGTCCCGTCGTTCGAGGGGATGGCGCAGGCGGCTGCCGAGGCGGGGCGCGGCCGCGTCGAGGTCTATCTGATCGCCGCACCGAACGCCGACGTCGGCACCACGGTGTTGCCGCTCATCCGCGATACCGCCGGAGATTTCGCCCGAATGTATGCCGCGGACGAAGCCGTCTACGTCGTGCGGCCGGACGGCTACCTGTCCTTCACGTCGTCGGAACTCAGCGTCGAGCACCTGGTGGCCCACCTGTCATCGACGTTCGCCTGACGCGTGTCGACCACGGCGACGCCCGACCTGCGGTAGCTTCGCCGCAGGCTGGCTCCGGCGGGGAGGGGGTGTGGCGGGGTGAACACGGGCGCTTTCAGGTCGTCGATCGACTGGGGCCATGAACTCCTCAACTCAACCCTCTGGGTTCTGGTGGCATTCGCGATCACCGCGCCGTGCGTGATCGTCGTTCTGCTGCTGATCGGGCGCATCACGGAGTGGGGCCGTCAGTTCTGGCGCATCACCGGGCCGTACTTCATGGGCGGGCAGAGCGTGGTGGTGTGGGTCATGCTTGCGCTGCTGTTGGTGTCGACGATCATCGCGGTTCGCATCAGCGTCTTGATCAGCTACTACACCAACGACGTCTTCACCTCACTGCAGGTCGCTCTGCAGGGAATCGCCTCCGGCGAAAGCGATGTCACCGATTCGGGCATCCACGGTTTCTGGGTCACCATCGGCATCTTCCTCATCCTGGCGGTGGTGCATGTCGTGTTGAACCTGCTCGACATGTATTTGATGCAGCGGTTCATCATGCGGTGGCGAATCTGGTTGAGCGGCAGGCTGATCGACGACTGGCTCGGTGACTTCGCGTACTACCGGCGCCAGTTCTTCCGCAGCCCCAACGACAACCCCGACCAACGCATCCAGCAGGACATCGACATCTTCACTACCGGGGTCGGCGGTCAGACGAACAACCCGGCGTACGGCTCGGGCAACACCCTGTTGTTCGGTGCGGTCGCGGCCATGCTTTCGGTGATCGCGTTCGGCGCGATTCTCTGGCGGCTGTCCGGCGCGTTGACGCTGGGCGGCCTCACACTCCCGCGCGCACTCTTCTGGATCGTGATCGCCTACGTGATGGCCGCCACTGTCATCGCCTTCGTCATCGGCAGGCCCCTGATCCGACTGAGCTATCTCAACGAACTTCGCAACGCCGGCTTCCGCTACGCGCTTGTCCGGGTGCGGGACGCGAGCGCTGCCATCGGCCTGTACCGAGGCGAGAATGTCGAACGCCGACTGCTGGGCGGGCGACTCATCGAGGTGATGGGTAACTACGGCAACTGGCTCAACCGCATGATGCGATTCACCGGCTGGAACCTGACGGTGAGCCAGGCGATCAACCCCCTGCCCTACGTCGTGCAGGCGCCACGACTTTTCGCCCGCGAAATCTCGTTCGGTGACGTCATCCAGTCGGCCACCGCGTTCGTCACGATCCACAATGCGTTGTCGTTCTTCCGCGAGGCCTACGACGAGTTCGCAAGCTACCGGGCGGCGGTGATCCGCCTCGACGGACTGGTCGAGGAGAACGCGCGCGCCCGCAGGTTCAACCAGGTGACGACGGCGAGCTCAGTGGACGGAGCACTGGCCGTCGAGGGTGTCGAGGTGCGCACGCCCGACGGTGCGAATCTCATTAGGGCGCTTGGCTTGCGCCTCGACCCCGGCGACACGCTGCTGGTCAGCGGACCATCGGGCATCGGCAAGACCGTGCTGCTGCAGAGCCTCGCGGGGCTGTGGCCGTTCGTCACCGGAAGCGTGCGGCTGCCTGCAGGACGACAGGCGGCCATGTTCCTTCCGCAGCTGCCGTATCTTCCGCTCGGTGACCTGCGCGCCGTGGCGTCATACCCCAACGAGGAGGGAACGATCGGCGACCGCGAGATCCAGCAGGCGCTGATCAAGGTCGCGCTGCCGCACCTGGCCATCCGGCTCAACGACGTCGGAGACTGGGGCAAGGTGCTCTCGGTCGGCGAGCAGCAGCGGATCGCGTTCGCCCGCATTCTGCTGACCAGGCCGCAGGCGGTGTTCCTCGACGAGTCGACATCGGCGCTGGACGAGGGCCTGGAGCTGACGCTGTACGAACTGATCCGGGTGGAGCTACCGGAGATGATTTTGGTCAGCGTGAGCCATCGGGCAACGGTGGAGCAGTTCCACGCTCGTCAGCTCGCACTCGTCGGCGGCGGCGAGTGGCGGCTGGAGCCGCTGACCGCGCGCAGTTGAGGCGTCTGAAGCGCTGGCCCAAACTCGGCGAGGTACGTTGCCCGCATGGAATCGGAAATGTGGGCTCCTACGCTCGACTGGGGAAGCGAGCTCTGGGTATCGCTGATCTGGCTTGCGAAAGCCTGGGCGATTGCTGCGGTGGCGACCTTGGTGATCTGCGTCCTCATCGCCCGCTTCACCGTGTGGGGGCGCCAGTTCTGGCGCATCACCGGCGCCTACTTCAGCGGCGCGGAGAGCGTGAAGGTCTGGCTGTGGCTCGGTCTCATTCTGTTCGTCGTGATGCTCGGCGTGCGCGTCGACGTGCTACTCAGCTACTACAGCAATGACATGTCGAATGCCTTCCAGGCCGTCGCCGGGGGTCTCAGCAACAACAACGAAGCGCTCAAGCAATCGGGTAAGCACGGCTTCTATTTCTCGATGGCCGTTTTCTGTGTGCTCGCCGCCCTTTTCATTTTTCAGCTGTTGGTCGACATGTTCATGGTGCAACGGTTCTGCCTCGCGTGGCGAGCCTGGCTCACCGATCGGCTCACCGGGGATTGGCTCGACGGCAAGGCGTACTACCGGTCTCGGTTCATCGACGACAAGATCGACAATCCGGACCAGCGCATCCAGTCCGACATCGACATCTTCACGGCCAACAACGGGCCGTTGCCCAATGTCCCGTATTACTCGTCGCAGAACACCCTTCTGTTCGGCGCGATCAGCGCCGTCGCATCGATACTTTCGTTCACCGCGATCCTGTGGGGTCTGTCAGGACCTCTCACACTTCCACTGATTCACTTCGCGCTTCCGCGCGCGATGTTCTGGATCGGCATCGTCTTCGTGCTCTTTGCGTCCGTGATCGCGTTCTGGGTCGGCCGGCCGATCATCTGGCTGTCGTTCAGCAACGAGAAGTTCAACGCGGCGTTCCGGTATGCCTTGGTCCGACTCCGCGACTCGTCGGAGGCGGTGGCCTTCTACCGCGGCGAGGTCGCCGAGCGCACCGGCCTGCGCAAGCTGTTCCGGCCCGTCGTCGACAACTACAAGCGTTACGTGCTGCGGTCTCTTGGTTTCAACGGCTGGAACTGGTCGATGGGTCAGCTGATCGTGCCGCTGCCCTACCTTCTGCAGTTCCCGCGGTTCTACAGCGGTGAGATCCTGCTCGGCGCGATGTCGCAGTCCGCATCGGCGTTCGGCTCGATCCAGACCGGTCTGTCGTGGTTCCGTAACGCCTACGACCTGTTTGCCGGATACCGGGCAGCGATCATTCGTCTCGAAGGTCTGGTGACGGCGAACGAGGAAGGCAGGGCGCTGCCGACCATCACGACGACGCCCTGTGTGGACGGCACGGTGCAGCTCACAGGTGTCGAGGTCCGCAAACCCGACGGCACGCAGCTCATCAACCCGCTCGATCTGCGCCTGGAAGTGGGCGACACCATGGTCGTCACCGGCCAATCGGGCGTCGGGAAGACGACGCTTCTGCGCAGCCTTGCCGAACTGTGGCCGTTCACATCGGGCACGCTGACCCGGCCGTGCGGCCCCAACGAGACGATGTTCCTGTCGCAGATGCCCTACGTGCCGTTGGGAGACCTGCGTGCCGTCGTGAGCTACCCGAACGAAGAGGGCGACATCGACGACGAGACGCTCAAGCGCACGCTGGAGAAAGTGGCGCTGCCGCATCTCGTCTCGCGGCTCGACGAGGTGCTCGACTGGGCCAAGGTGCTGTCGCCCGGCGAGCAGCAGCGCATCGCGTTCGCCCGCGTTCTGTTGACCAAACCCAAAGCTGTTTTCCTCGACGAGGCGACGTCGGCGCTCGACGAGGGTCTCGAGTTCCTCGTCTACAACCTGGTGCGCACCGAACTGCCGGACACCATCCTGGTCAGCGTCAGCCATCGCAGGACGGTCGAGCAGCACCACACGCACGAACTCGAACTGCTCGGCGAGGGTGACTGGCGATTCGGCCAGGTCAAGGGCGACGAGAAAGAACCCGCACCGGTGTGACGATGCCGCGGTAGCTTCCCGGCATGGAAACGTTCACGCCGTCCCTCGACTGGGGCGACGAGCTCGTCGCGTCGGCGCTGTGGGTGGCCAAGGCCTGGGTGTTCGCCGCGATCGGCATGGTCGTCGTGTGCGCGCTGCTGGCGCGACATACCACGTGGGGCAGGCAGTTCTGGCGGGTCACCGGCGATTACTTCACGGGTCGCCAGAGCATTTCGGTGTGGGGACTGCTCGGCGTGCTCTTGGTCCTTGTGATGATCGATGTTCGCCTCGTTGTGCTCTTCACCTACCAGTCCAATGACCAGTTCTCGGCGATGCAGGTCGCATTCGAGGGCGAAGGTGTTGCGAAAGGCGCTGCGATACATGGCTTTTGGGTCGCAATACTGATCCTGGCCGCCTTGGTCGCCGCGAAGGTCGTCCGAACTCTGCTCGACACCTATCTGATGCAGCGCTTAATCATCAGGTGGCGGGTGTGGCTCACCCATCGGCTGACCGGCGACTGGCTGGACGGTGACGCCTTCTACCGCGGGCGGTTCATCGACCAGCCGATCGACAATGCAGACCAACGCATCCAGCAGGACATCGACATCTTCACTACCGGTACCGGACCGGAAACGAACACGCCCACCGTCGGCACGGCCCAGACCTTGTTGTTCGGAACGATTTTCGCGATCGTCTCGGTCGTCGAGTTCACCCCTATCCTGTGGGGGCTGTCCGGTCCGCTGACGGTGTTCGGTTTGACGCTGCCCAAGGCACTGTTCTGGATCGCGCTGTTGTACGTGTTCCTCACGACCGTGATGGCGTTCTGGATCGGTCGGCCGCTGATCCGGCTGTCCTTCCGCAACGAACTCACCAACGCCGCGTTCCGGTATGCGCTCATCCGGCTCCGCGAGGCGGGTGAGGCCGTCGGGCTGTATCGGGGTGAAGATGCCGAACGCGGCGAGCTGATGACCCGGTTCGCGGCCGTCATCGCCAACTACCGGGCCTTCGTTCGCCGCGGCATCGCGTTCCTCGGCTGGAACAGGTCGATGAACGAGATCGTCGATCCGCTGCCGACGATCATTCAGGCGCCGCGGTTGTTCGCGGGTCAGATTCAGCTCGGCGACGTCACGCAGTCGTCGAGCGCCTTCAATCAACTACAGGGCTCGCTGTCGTTCTTCCGCGCCGTCTACGACGCATTCGCCGGCTACCGCGCGGCCATCATCCGTCTCCACGGTCTGGTCACTGCGAACGAAACGGCAAGAGCTCTACCCTCTTTGACCGCACTGCCGAGCAACGACGGGTCGCTGGAGCTGAACAATGTCGAGGTGCGCACGCCGGCGGGTGTACGGCTCATCGACCCGCTTGACGTTCGGCTCGATCCCGGCGAGTCGCTGGTGATCAGTGGGACGTCGGGCAGCGGTAAGACCACACTGCTGCGCAGTCTCGCTCAGCTGTGGCCGTTCACGTCGGGCACGCTGCGCCGTCCGCAGGACGACACCATGTTCCTGTCGCAGCTTCCCTACATGCCGTTGGGCGACCTACGCAGCACGCTTTCCTATCCCGCCGGGGCAGGCTCGTATCCCGACGACGCGGTCCGGTCGGCGCTCGATGCCGTCTCGCTCGCCCACCTCGGCACCCGTCTCGACGAGGTGGCCGACTGGGCGAAGGTGCTGTCGCCGGGTGAGCAACAACGCATCGCGTTCGCCCGTGTGCTGCTGGCGAAACCGAAAGCGGTGTTCCTCGACGAGGCGACGTCCGCGCTCGACGAGGGTCAGGAGTTCGCGCTCTACCGAGCGCTACGCACGCAGCTGCCGGACTGCATCGTGGTCAGCGTCAGCCACCGCCCCACGCTCGACCAGCACCATGACCGGAGGCTGGAACTGCTCGGCGACGGCGCCTGGCGGCTGCAGCCCGTCTAACTCCTGGCCGCGTGCGTTCCCGCGCGGCGCCCGAAGAACGACCCTTCGCCCAACTGCGTGCCGCTGGAGTAGCCCTTGCCGTCCTGGGCGATGTTGGACGCGCAGGCGCCCGCGGCATACAGGCCGGGAATCACACTGCCGTCCTCCCGCAGAGCCTGACCGTCGATTGTCACCGCCAGCCCACCCATGGTGAATCCGGAATACATCGCGCGACCCAGCGACATGTCGAAGGCCGCCCAGGGTCCCTTCGTCTGCGGCGCAACATAATCCGGCTGCTTGTGGAAGTCGGGATCCTCCCCCTGTGCCGCGTGCTCGTTGTAGCGGTCCAGGGTCTCGACCAGATTGCCTTCGGGAATGCCCAGCGCGGCCGCCATCTCCTCAACCGTCTCCCAGCCGTCGATGAACCGGATCAGCGGCATCTCGGGCATCTGCATGTGTTCCTCGTCGACGATCAGGTACGCGATCTGGTCGGGCTGCTCGAGAACGAACGCGGAGGTGCGCGAGTGGTACGAGTCTTCGGTCACGAATCGCTTACCGTCCTTGTTGACGATGATCCCGGTCAGCAGGATCTCCGGCGGATAGGCAGCGGCGGTGATGAAAAGCTCGTCCAGGTTCTTCGCGACTCCGCCCGCCGACACGCCCATTCGGATGCCGAGGCCGTCGTCGTTGGGGTTGCCCAGGATGTAGGGCTCCACCACGCCGTGGTGCTTCGTGCGTCGCTTCTGGCCCAGCGCGGGCGTGTGCTCGGCGACCATCTCGGGGTTCATCGCGAACCCGCCCGCGGCGATGATGACCGCCTTGGCCTTGACCGCACCGGTCTCGGTGAAGTGTTTCCAGCGCACGCCGACGACCCGGTCTTCTGGCGAACCCCGCTCGGCGACCAGGTTTGTCGCGCCGGTCTCGTACCGGATGTCGACGCCGAGCTCATCGGCGCGTTTCACCAGGAGGTCGATGACCATCGCCGCACCGCCCAGCTCACCGGGCACCGGGACGGAATGGCCGCGCGGCGCGGGCTTCGCCTTTTCGGTGAACGGATACACCTTCTCGTTGCCGGTGTAGGACAGCCCCTCGGTGCCGGGCGGGACGACGATCTTCCCGGGATAGAAACTGCGCTCGAACTGAAACCCCAGGTCTTCCAACCAGTCGAAGTGCTCGACGCTGCCGTCGCAGTAAGCGCGGATTTTCTCGTGGTCGGGATCCGGCGACACCGCGACGAGGTAGGAGTACATCTCGTCGGCGCTGTCGTCGTGGCCGGTGGCCTGCTGCACCGCGGTGCCGCCGCCAAGATAGAAGTGCCCGCCTGCCATCGCACTGGTCCCCCCGGCAGCGGCGGCCTTCTCCAGCACCAGCACCTTGGCGCCTGCGGCCGCCGCGCTCACAGCCGCGCAGCCGCCCGCGATTCCGAATCCGATGACGACGACGTCGACGTCGTCGGACCAGCTCGACACTTCGGCGGCGGCGACGATTTCCGGGATCTGCTTCATCGATTTGTCCTCGCGCAAGCGCTGAACCTCACTGTTGCTCCTGTTTGACGTAGTCGAAAAACGCTCGGATCTCCGGCGAGATGTGTGCGATCTCGATATAAGGCACGCCTGCCGCCTCTGCGGTGACGTACGCGAACTCCATTCCGCCCGGCATGACTCCGCGCTGTACCACCTCGGCGCCGCTGACCGCCTCGTCGACGTCGTCGACCTCGACGCAGATGTGGTGAAGCCCGGCGCCCGCTCGATCGAGGAACTCGGAGTAGACGCTCTCGCCGTTGACCGGCGCGATCAATTCGAGCTGAGTGTCCCCGGCATAGCTGAACGAGATGTGGGCGACGAAGTCCGCCGGCCGGCCGCGGTAGGTGCACGTCTCGGGGCCGAAGTGCACATCCGGCACACGGATCCACTTCTTGGCGCCCAACAGCGAGGTCAGGGCGTTCTCGGTGGCGTCGAGGTCCTTCGTCACCCAGGCGATCTGGACAGGTGTCTGGTCATGCATCGCATCGAGAATATCTCCGGTCGGCCCGGCTGGCTAGAACGTGTTCTAGTTCTCCCCCAGATACGCGGCGACACACCGATCCGCGGCCGCTCGCGCCCAGTCCCGGTCTGCACCCGCCGCGATGTTGGCGTCGTACCACGCCTCGCCGGACAGCTTCATGAATCGCCGGCCGTCCTCGGAGGCCATCCACTCCTGGCCGGATGCCGGGTCGACGGCCCCGGCGGTCGACAGATGGACAGTCAGCCCGACCAGCGCGCCGTCGTAGCCCATGCCGGTGGCGCCGGGACCAAACTGTTCCCAGTGCTCGTCGACGCGCGAGATGTGCTGGAGTTCAACACGTGACCGGCGCGAACCCTCACTGCAGATCCGTACCTCGATCCAGCTGACGTCCTCGCCGCATTCCCATGTCGCGGTGAACTCGCGCGGCGGATCGCAGGTCAGGATCGTGCCGTTGGCGTTGCCGTCGAGCTCGTAGTGGCCACCCGCGCGCAGGTCGCCGGTGATCGGCAGGAACCACCGGGGGATGCGGTCGATGTTGGTACAGGCGTCCCAGAGATCGTCCGCATCGGTGTCGTAGGCCTGGCTGATCGTGACGACGCGGGCCTCCCCCGAGTCCAATGTCCGGTCGCCTACGGTGCGCCGCACGGCGTTGATCTGGTAGTCGACGTCAATCATGTTGTGTTCCTTCGTCGTTGTCGCTTGCCGCGCGCGATTTCGGTTGCGAGCGCATCGAGGTGTGGAGTCCAGAAGCGACGGAACCCGGCCAGCCACGCGTCGGCTTCCCGAAGCGCCTCGCCGCTGACGGCGTACAGCCGTCGCTGACCGTCCGGTCGCACCGAGGTGAATCCGTTGTCGCGCAACACTTTCAAATGCTGTGACACTGCGGGCTGGCTGATCTCGAACTCCGCCTGAATGCCGGCACCGATGGCGCCGGCCGTCAGTTCGCCGTCGGCGAGCAGTTCGAGGATGCGTCTACGCACCGGATCGCCGAGGACGTCGAACGCGTGCACCAGCCGACTTTAAAAGCAGGCACTTATATAAGTCAAGCCTTAAGGAAAATCACCGAGGCTCTACGCTGCCGGATGCGGACTGCACCACATCCTCGTGCGCCTGCTGGCTGGCGGTCTGCCAGGACACCGCCGCTGGATAGTTGCCCCATGTGCTGTTGAACATCCCGACGATCGCGGCCCGCCCGTCGGGGGTGACGACGTACACCGGCCCTCCGGAGTCGCCCTTTTGGCTCACTACACCGTTCGCCATCGTGAACCAGCCGTTGTTGACCGCTTCGATGTTGCCGCAACTCTCGCCGGTGACCACTCCGAAGTGACAGACCCCGAGGCCGGGTGTCGGCACGACGGTCGGGTCGGAGACCAGGACGCGGCCGCCGGGCAGGATGTCGTTCACAGTGACATCCGGCGCGAGGTTGATGGCCTCCCAGTCGGCGATCATCTGGTCGGTCGCCACGGTCGCCCCGTCCGGAGTGTTGTCGCGGAACGACGTCAGGGTGCCGATGGGATTGCCGTCCCTGTCCACCACACCCCCTTCGCCGCGGCAGTGACCCGCAGTGAACGCCGCGCGGGCACCCGGGTCGACGAACCCGAGGGTGCACACGCTCGTGCCCTGGTGGATCTCCATGCCCGGGTAGACCAACACGCCGGGAGTGGCATGTGCGGGCAAGGCGGGGATGCTCAGCGCAAGAACCGACGCTGCCGCCGCAGCGGCCAGCGAG
The DNA here is from genome assembly GCF_032159565.1 of Mycobacterium sp. Taxonomy (GTDB): domain Bacteria; phylum Actinomycetota; class Actinomycetes; order Mycobacteriales; family Mycobacteriaceae; genus Mycobacterium. The sequence goes on along the minus strand of NZ_JAVHWR010000213.1, from coordinate 8,294 downwards.
CGCAACCAATGTCGGCGCAAGATCATCTCCGATTGGTAGGGGTCAGTGGGCTCCTACCCTACCGGCGCGGGTGCGCACAGCAAGCCAGCCCGGACCGTTCGGCCCGGGCTGGCTTTCGTCACTTCTGCTCTTTCGTCACTTCTGCTACGGAATCGTCAGCACCTGTTCCGGATGAATCAGGTCGGGGTTGCTGACGCCACTGGCGTCGGCGATCCGCTGGTATTTGCTGCCGTCGGGGTAGAAGCGCTCCGAGATGGCCCACGGCGTGTCCCCGGAGACCACGGTGTAGGTGCGCGGGCCGGCGGAGGCGGTGGTGGTGGCGGTGGTGGTGGCGGGGCCGGGGCCTCGGCGGGCGGCAACGGTTCTTCGGCGGCCGCGGGCGGCAACGGTTCCTCGGCGGCGGCGGGCGCAACGTCGGGGGCTGCTTGCTCTGCGCCCGGAGGCGGCGGTGGAGCTTCGTCGGTGTTCGTGCCGGACGCCCATGCCACCCCGTCGAATCCGTACACCACCAGGTTGCGGTCGTCCTGCAGGATCAGCCGAATATCCTTGGCGCCCTTGGTGTCGGTATGCCAGATCGGTTTGTCGGACGTGTAGAGCACGACGTTGCCGTCATCCTGCACATCAAGGTGTTCGGCATCCTGGCCGTTGGTGCCCGTCGCCCACACGGCCTGGCCCTGCGCGGCGAGCGCCAGGTTGCCGTCGTCCTGCAGGGTCAGCGTGTAGGCCCCGTTCCTCGAGGTCAGCGACTGGCCACGCTGGAGCTTCTCGCCTTTGGCGAGCCTGTCTGTCACGTCATCGGCCCTTCCTTTTCCCGGTAACCAACGCGGGTGAGCTTACTGATCTTGGTAGGCCCCTTGCCGGTTCGGATCGGCCCAATCGAAACGTCGTGCAAACGCTGCGTGGTCATTCAGGAATCGAAGCCGAGTCCGAGGGCATCGAGCGTGCGCAGCAGGACATTGCGGCGCCCCGCAAAGTGGTCGGCGCGGTCGAGCGACCATCTCGTCGCCTGGATTCCGATGCTGGCCAAAGGCTCAGGCGGAAACGGCAAGGGTCGCTTGCGCACCATTTCCAACTCGGTGCGCTCGGTCGGTCGACCGTCGAGCAGGTCAAGACAGACGTCGGCGGCGAACCGCGCCGCGCCGTCGCCGAGCCCGGTGAAGCCGTTGACGTACGCCACCCGTCCGGCGTGCGCCAGCCCCCAGTGCGCGCAGAACCGGGTGCTGGTGTCGATCGCTCCGGCCCAGCGATGGCTGAATCGGACGTCGTCAAGTTGGGGGAAGGTGATGAAGAAGTGCGCTGCGAGCCGACGATAGCTCGCGGACCGGTCCTCGTAGGCCGGCTTGACCCTGCGCCCGAAGTGGTAGACGGCGTCATAGCCGCCCCACACGATTCGGTTGTCAGCGCTGCGCCGGTAGTAGTGAAATTGGTTGGCGCAGTCGCCGATTCCCTGGCGGTTCGTCCATCCGATGCGGTCGAGCTGAGCATCGGTGAGCGGCTCGGTGGCCAATACATAGTCGTACACCGGCACCGTCCGTAGCCGATTGCGCATGATCAGGCTCGGGAAGACGTTCGTCGCAAGCACTGCCCGCCCTGCGGTGATCGTTGCGTTGCCCGCCGCGAACCGGATGGCCGCGCCTGCGGATTCCATCGATGTGACGTTCGTCCGCTCGTAGATGTGGACACCCGCCTCCGCGCATGCCCGAGCCAGTTCGAATGCCAGCTTGGCGGGATGGACGATCGCTGTGCTGTCGGGGCTGAACAGTCCTGCAAGGTAGGTCGGCGACGACACCTCGCTGCGCACTTCGCCCTGCGTCAGGAACCGGCCCTCGCCGTCGTCGGCGGCCTCGTTCAGCCAGTCCACTTGGTGCGGTTCTGTCGCGACCGTCAACATCCCGGTTCGCTGCCATTCGGCGTCGAGCCCAAGCCGCGCAATATCGGCCTGCATGCCGTCGAGGTTGTCGCGACCCATCGCCTCGAGCTTCTCGATCTCTTTGGGCCAGCGTGCTTTTCCGTTCGCCAGACCGTGGGTCAGGCTGGCGTCGACGAAGCCGCCGTTGCGACCTGACGCCGCCCAGCCCACGCGTCCGGCGTCGACGAGGACGATCTTCTGGTCCGGATTGCGCTGTGCGGCATGCAATGCCGTCCACAGCCCGGTGTATCCGGCGCCCACCACCAGCAGGTCGGCCGTCACGGAACCGGACAGGGCGTCGTAGGACGGCCGAGGCATGTCCAGCCACATCGAGTGGAACGCGCTCGCCGCCAGCGACCGTTCGACGAGGTCTGGGTCGACGTGGGCATCGAAGACCGTCTGCACACCGCGACACTACGGTGTCGGGCACCACAAGCGGCGCTGATTCAGATGCCGGCGCTGTGACAGCGATGGGCGCCGGCAGCGCTACTTCGACACGGTGAGCGGCGCGGGGATGTCGGGTTGCACGGCCTGCCGCGGCTCCCAGCCCGGAGGGCCGAAAACGAAGCCCAGGCGGTCACGCCAATGGCAGGCGCCGCGGACATCGCGCGCGATCGCGACGTATTCGTGGGTCTGCAACTTCCAGATGTTGTAGGTGTCCACCTGTTTGGTCAGGCCGTAGTGCGGCCGGAAATCCTCGGGCTGGAAGCTGCGGAACAGTCGATCCCAGATGATCAGGATGCCGCCGTAGTTCTTGTCGAGGTAGACCTCGTCCATACCGTGGTGCACCCGGTGGTGCGACGGTGTGTTGAAGACGAATTCGATTGGCCGCCAGAGTTTGCCGATACGCTCGGTGTGAATCCAGTACTGATAGATCAGGTTGATGGAGAAGCTCGCGAACACCATCCACGGCGGTACGCCGAACGTCGGCAGCAGCGCGCGAAGGAAAACGTCGCCGCTGATGTTCCACTTCTGACGCAGCGCGGTGGCGAGGTTGAAGTACTGGCTGGAGTGGTGCGCCTGATGCGTCGCCCAGAACAAACGGACGCGGTGCGCCATCCGGTGATACCAGTAATAGGTGAGGTCGACGCCGAGAATCGCGATCACCCAGGTGTACCAGGCGTTTGAGGGAAGCTGCCAGGGCGCGACGTAGACGTAGAGCGCCGCGTAGCCGAGGAGCGCTATCCCGTTCATCACCGCGCTGGTGCCGACCGACACGACGCCCATCCAGATGCTGGCCCAGGCGTCCGGCCTGAGGTAGGCCCCGGACTGCGAACGATCGTCTTCGATATGGGCGAGTTTGCGTGCGGCTGCCCATTCGATGATGAGCAGGATCAGAAAGAACGGGACGGCGAACGTGACCGGGTCGTGCATCAGCGGCGGAAGTACGTCCTCCCAAGCCTTTGACCAGTCCACTCGCGACACCTCCCGGGAAAGTCTAGCCAGCCCGGTGGCGGTTACCTGAAGTTGAGTACCTGGGCGCCCCAGGTGGCGCGGATATCGGTGTCGATGTCGTTGACGACGGTGTCCTCCCGACCGATGAGCAGGCACGCCCGGTCGGGCTCCTGGTAGGGCAGCCACTCCGGCTCGCCGGGCAGTCCTGCGGGTTTGCCCTGTGTCGCGAAATTCAGCCAGCGGGCCCTCACCCGTTCCGAGACCACTCGACCGGCCTTTATCCCGCCCAACTTGAAGGTCGGATCCTTGGGTCCGGATACCAGATTGCCCCATACGAAAGGCAATTCGGTGGCGTGGGCGGCGGCGATACGCAGTAGCCGCAGCATCGGCGTCGCGAAGTCGAACCGGTACAGGTACACGGGTGCCACGGTGCTGTGCCCTTCGGCGAGCCATACCGACGGCATGCGGAACCCGAGGTCACGCGCGACGCCCATGCCGCGAGCCTTGCCGCGCAGGCCGGCATATGCGGCACCGCTGTGGTAGTCGGTCGGCAGATGCAGGCTCGGTTGTTCGGCGGCGATCTCGGTGAACATCGCGCTTATCGCCTCGGGGGTGATCGGCATCAGCGGCGACTTCATCCACCTGAACAGCGCCGCCTCGTGCTTGTTGGTGCCGATGATCAGCGGAACCGGGTGAGACTGGCCCTCCCTTGCGAGTTTCACCGGGTAGTCGGGCACCAGATCGCCGTCGACGTTCGGGGCGAATGCCAGCGTGCCGGGGTTGTTCACCGGCGTTTCGTAGAACACGTCGGTGGACGCGGCGACGATGGCGCCGACCGGAACGTCCGGCAGCCGGTCGACGTCAGACGCCGAAAGTCCGAGGCGGTTCATCACCTGGCGCGTAATGCGGCGCGCACGGCTGATGTCGTAGACCGACGTTGCCGGCGAGCTCTGGGCGATGGCGCCCGCGAACAGCCCTTCGGCCGCCGGGATGGTGAGCAGCGTGGTGATGATGCCCGCGCCCGCCGATTCGCCGAACACTGTGACGCGGTCCGGGTCGCCGCCGAACGCGGCGATATTGTCGCGCACCCACTGCAGCGCTGCGAGCACGTCGCGCAGACCGAGGTTGGAGTCGTAGCGGCGCCGAGGGCTGTCGAACTCGGACAGATCGAGGAAGCCCAACGCCCCGAGCCGATAGTTCATCGTGACGACGACCACCTCGCCGTCACCGGCCAGTACGCGGCCGTCGTAGAGCGGCTGGCTCGCCGAACCCAGGATGTAGGCGCCGCCGTGTACCCAGACCATCACCGCCTTGCGGTCGCCCGCAGTCGTATCGGACGACGCCCAGACGTTGAGCGTGAGGCAGTCCTCGCCCTGAGGCGCGCCCAGGTCGATGGGAATCCGCGGGTCGACCGGCTGGGGACAGACGACGCCATAGCGAGTGGCATCGATGATGGTCGTCGACGGTGTCACCGGCTGCGGGGCACGCCACCTCAGGTCGCCGACCGGCGGGGCGGCGTAGCGCACGCCCTTCCACGCCGTCACCCGACCGTCGTCAATGCCGCGCAATGGGCCGTTGACGGTCTCTACCAGGGTGTTGTTGCGTGCCATCCTCATTGAGATTACCGGTCGGTAGCGGTTGACACCGTGAACTGCGACACGAAATGGTAGAGATAAGATGGCATATGTAACATTCATACCAGAGGAATCGGAAGATGAGCGCATTGCGCCGCTGGATTGTCGACGACTTCGAGAAGGGCGCTGGCCGCCACGACGATCCGAAGATCTACGGCGGGCCGCCGGGCGATCCCGGGTTGATCGGCCCGGGCAGCATGTCGTGGGAGATCAACGCCGACCTCGCCTCGGTCTCGCAGGCGGGACTGCCGGCAATCGTGCTGGAGGTCCTGCACCCGTCGGTGATCGCCGGTGTCCAGGACCTGTCGAACTACCGCGAGGATCCGTTCCAGCGCGCCCGTGCCACCCTCGGCTATGTCCTGGCCACCACGTTCGGCAACACCGAGGCCGCCATCGCGATCATCGAACGGGTGAAGCACATCCACTCCTTCGTCAATGGCACGCGTCCGGACGGCGTGCCTTACCGTGCGTTGGATCCCCAGCTGATCGCGTGGGTGCACACGTGCATCCCGTGGATGATCCTGCGGGCGTTCGAGGAAACGAAAAGGCCGCTGTCGCAACATGAGAAGGACCGCTACCTATCGGAGCAGGCGGTGATCGGCCGGATGAGCGGCGCCGACTGGGTGCCGGAGACGGCGGCACAGCTCGACGACTATGTCGATTCGATGCGGCCGCGGCTGTCGGTCAACGCGCAGACGCGGCAGTTCGTCGACTTCCTCATGACATCCCCCTTCTTCCCCGACCTGCCCGAGCGGCTGGACCGGCAGCTGCACCGGTTCACCCTGTATGCGGGCATGAGCAGGGCGCCGCGGTGGGCGCAGGAGCTCATCGGCTACGACCGGCCGCCCATCGCGACGCGCGCGTTGACGGGTCCGATGCTCCGTCTGGACGCCCAACGGCTGCGATGGGCGTTCGGTGCGCCGCGCTATCTGCAACTGGCTCAGCAACGGGCGGCGGGCGTGAGACGGGGAAAGGTCGCCGCCTCGTGATCGATGCGCGGCTCATCGAGGTCGTCGGCGGCGCGAGCGTCGCCGGCCGGATCGACGAGGCGATGGACCGCACCAGTCAAGGCATTCTGGATGCCGCGCTGTCCGAGGCCGCAGCCGTTGGGCTGCAACGCATCACGGTGGAAGACGTGGTACGCCGGGCCGGTGTCTCCCGGATGACGGCGTACCGCCGTTACCCGCGGCGGGACGATCTCGTCGCGGCCCTGGTGCGACGGGAGACGCAGCGCTTCCTCGGCGCGGTCGCCGACGCCATCGAAGGCGTCGAGGACTCCGACGACGGCGTGGCGGAGGCCTTCATCGCCGCGGTGTCGTTCGCCAGGGAGCATCCGATCCTGCGCCGGGCTGCGCAGAACGAGCCCGCGCCGATCGCCGATTCCTTCGAGCTGTTGACGATGGGCTCGGCGTTCATCGCCAACTACATCCACGGCGACGCAACCGGTGCCCCGTCCCAGCAGGTGCGCTGGGTCGCCGATGTGTTCGCACGGCTGTTCTTCACCTATATCTCGATGCCCCCGAGCGACCCCGACTTCACCGACGAGGCCGAACTGCGACGCTTCGCCCACGAGGTCCTGACTCCGATGGTGCAGCAAGCCGTCCGTTAGCTTGTAGCCGTGCGGAAATGGGTGCTGCTCGGCGCGGCGATCGTCGTCGAGGTGGCGGCGACGTTGTCTTTGCGTGCCTCGCAGGATCATTCGGCGTGGCTGATCGTGGTCGTGGCCGGCTACACCGGCGCTTTCGTGTTGCTCACGTTGGTCCTTCGCGCGGGCCTGTCCATCGGGGTGGCGTATGGCATCTGGGGCGCGCTGGGGACCGTGGGCACCGCGGTGCTTGCGGCAGCGATCTTCGGCGACCCGTTCACGTGGCCCATCGCGGTTGGCATCGGCCTGATCATCGCTGGCGTCCTGCTCGTCGAGTTGGGGGCGCGGCACACCAATGAGGCTGCCTCGTGATGTGGGCGACGCTGACCGGCGCCATCCTTTTCGAGGTTGTCGGCACGCTCGCGCTGCGGGCGTCGGAGGGCTTCCGCAGGCGGATCTGGATCGTCCCCGTGACGATCGGCTACCTGGTGTCGTTCTACCTGCTGTGGCTGACGCTGCGGTTGGGCATGCACGTCGGCATCGCCTACGGCGTCTGGACCGCGTGCGGCGTGGCGGTGGTTGCCGTCGCCGCCAAGGTCCTCTTCGACGAACCGCTCACCTGGTTGATGGGGCTGGGTATCGCGTTGATCGTGGGAGGCGTGCTGACTATCGAGATGGCCGGCGCCGCGGGCTGAGCGCGACCGCCAGGATCATCACCGACAGCCCCGCGATCGGGACGACCAGCAGCCCCACCCGCAAGCTGGTCGCGTCGGCGACGAGACCGACGACCGGGGCCGACGATATGGTGCCAATCCGCAGCAACCACGTCACCACCGTCAGCCCGGATCCCGAACGGAGTCCTGGCAGCTGATCTGCGGCATGCATCGCGGCCGGTATCACCGTCGCGAGGCCGAAACCGGCGGCGCCGAAACCTGCGATCGTGGCGACAACGCCCGGGAACGCCAACGCCGCACCCATGCCCGCCGCTGCGATGAGTCCGCCGACTCTGGCCACGGCCCGTTCACCAAACCGGTCCACCAGGCGGTCGCCGATCATGCGCCCGACGAATTGGAAGCCGACCAGAGCGATATAGCCCGATACCGCGAGCGCACCCGGGGTGCCGAGGCTGTCGCGTAAATAGACTGCCGCCCAAGAACTGCCGGCGTCCTCCACGACGGCTCCTGAGATCGCGATGCCGACCAGCGCAAGCAGTACCACGTAGACCGCCAACCCGGGTCTCCCCGCCCTTTCGGCTCGCGAAGACGGGTGATCCTCCTCGTCCGGCCCGCGCAGCAGGAACGGGTAGGCGGCGAGCACTACCGCGCTGAACAGCAACGCCGATACCGCCAGATGAGTGGTGCGTGGAATGTGCAACGCGATCGCGGCCGCACCCATGGCGCCGCCGAGTACCGCACCCGCCGACCACACCGCGTGCGAAGAATTGATGATCGAGCGCCCGTAGATCCGCTGCAGGCGCAGCGCGTGGGCATTCTGCGCGACGTCGGTGATCGCGTCCGATGCGCCGGCAACGAAGAGCGCCGAGGCAAGGGCGACGGCGGACGGCGCCAGCGCGGCGACGAATAGGAACAGCGCGATGCCGATGCTGCCCGCGACGGCCACCCGGGCCGAACGGAAGCGGCGGATGAGCGCGCCCGCCGCCAACCCAGCCACCAACGCCCCGCCCGAGAACGCCGCGATCGCGATTCCGTAGTGCGCGTTGGACAGCGCGAGGTCGGCCTTGATCTCGGGATCGCGCGGCAGCAGGTTGGCG
>NZ_JAVHWR010000200.1:0-61854 GCF_032159565.1 Mycobacterium sp. | reverse complement strand
ACGCTCGAGTTCCCCACCAGGGTGATCTCGCAGCTGCTGGGACTACCCGAGGAAGACCTGCCGTTCTTCCGCAAACAAGCGGTCGACCTGATCAGCTATCACGTCAAGTACAAGCGCGCCTTCGAGGCCTCGGCCGCACTGAAGGACTACTTCAGCGAGCAGATCGACAAACGCCGCTCGAAGCCCACCGACGACATCATCGGCGACCTGGTGTCCGCGGAGATGGACGGCGAGAAGCTCGACGACGAGGCGATCTACTCCTTCCTGCGCCTCCTGCTGCCCGCGGGTTTGGAGACCACCTACCGGTCGTCGGGCAACCTGCTGTTCCTGTTGCTCAGCCATCCCGACCAGTTCCGTGCGCTGCAGGGCGACCGCGCGCTCATCGGTCCGGCCATCGAGGAGGGGCTGCGCTTCGAAACTCCGTTGACGACGGTTCAGCGCTATACGGCTGTGGAGACCGAGCTCGAGGGTGTGACGCTGCCTGCGGGCGCGGTGATCGACGTCTGCATCGGTTCCGCGAATCGGGACGAACACCGGTGGGAGCGCTCGGAGGAGTTCGATATCACCCGTAAACGACTGCCGCACATTTCTTTTGCTGCCGGCGAGCACACCTGCCTCGGCCTGCACCTGGCCCGGATGGAGACCCGCGTCGCGATCGAGTGCCTACTCGACCGGTTGACTGACATCCAGTTCGTCACCGAGGGTAATCCGCACATCTACGGTCAGCCGTTCCGCTCTCCGACGGTGCTTCCGGTGACGTTCGCGGCGGCGGACTGATTCGCGCGGACTCTATGCTCGACTCATCCGACGAGCCAACGGGAGGGCCGACGTGATCAAGGTGATGGAGGGCGTACGGGTCCTCGAGGTTGCGCAGTTCACCTTTGTCCCGGCGGCCGGAGCCATCCTCGCCGACTGGGGTGCCGACGTCATCAAGGTGGAGCACCCGCTGCGCGGCGACACTCAGCGCGGGTTCATCAACATGGGCGGCTTCGAGCTGAACCCGCAGCGGCATCCGCTGATCGAGCACCCGAACCGCGGAAAGCGCAGCGTCGGCATCGACCTCTCCACCGAGGGCGGTCAGGAGGTGCTGTACGAGATCGCCAAGGCTTCCGATGTATTCCTCACCAACTACATGCCCCTACAGCGCCAGAAGAACAAGTTCGACGTCGAGCACATCCGCGCGGTGAACCCGAACATCATCTACGCCCGCGGAAGCGCTTACGGCGACAAAGGACCGGAGCGCGATACGGGCGGCTTCGACGGCACTGCCTTCTGGACGCGCAGCGGCGTCGGACACGCGTTGACACCCGAGGAGCTGGGAGGTGCGCTTTCCCAAGGTATTCCGGCGTTCGGTGACTCCATCGGCGGCATGAACATCGCCGGCGGAATCTCTGCGGCCCTGTTCCACCGCGAGCGCACGGGCGAGGCGGTGGAACTCGACGTGTCGCTGCTGAGCACGGCATGGTGGGCGGCAGGCGCCAGCGTGACCCAGGGTATGGAGACCGGCGAGACCATGCGCTCGCTCATGCCGGATTCCATCGGCCCCACCGTCAATCCGTTCCTCGGAAACTATCTGACGTCCGACGGCGGCACGATCAACCTGTGCATCGTCAGCCCAACCGGCTATATCCGGGACACGTTCGAACATCTCGGATTGCCGGAACTAGCCGACGACCCGCGCTTCTCCGATGTGATGCCGCTCATCGTAAACTCCGCCGAGGCAGCCGAACTCATCACCGAGGCGATCCGAAGCAAGCCCTTCGAGTACTGGCGCGAGCATTTGAAGACCATGAAAGGACAGTGGGCGCCTTTCCAGAGCCTGCTCGAGCTGGCCACCGACGAGCAGGCGGTCGCCAACGACATGATCGTCGAGGTCGAAGCGGCCGACGGCGGAGCACCGTTCAAGGTCGTCCGCGGCCCGATCCAGTTCAACCATGAACCACTCGAAACCACCCGTGCGCCACAGGCTTCCGAGCACACCGAAATCGTGCTAGCGGAGCTCGGCATGGATTGGGAGCGCATCACCGAGCTCAAGGACTCCGGCGCCATCGCCTAACTCCATCCCCTAACTCCATCTTCATCTCCATCTCCATCTCCGCGAGCGTGCGTCTGCTCCGCGAGCGTGCGTGTCTGCTCCGCGACACGCCGGGCGGCGCGGACATCTGCGCACCTTCGCCGCGTCGCGAGTGTGCGCCCGGTGTCGGCGTTGAGAGCATGCGTTCGACGCGCACCGGTACGCCGGTATGCCGGTCAGCCACACCGGCGCACAAAACGGAGATACTGTAAGAGTTACAGTTGCGATACACTCGGCCCCATGGATGACGTCGCCATCATCGGTGTTGGCCTGCACCCGTTCGGCAGGTTCGAAGGCAAGTCCGCGATGGAGATGGGTGTCGACGCGATATTGTCTGCGGTCGCCGACGCAGGAGTCGACTGGAAGGACGTTCAGTTCGCCACCGGCGGCAGCTGGACGGTTGCCAACCCGGACGCCATCGTCGGCATGGTCGGGCTCACGGGCATCCCGTTCACCAACGTCTTCAACGCCTGCGCCACCGCCGCCAGCGCCGCGAGGGCATGCGCGGACGGCATTCGACTCGGCGACTACGACATCGGGATCGCGGTCGGGCTGGACAAGCATCCGCGCGGCGCCTTCACCGAAGACCCCGCACTGGTCGGCATGCCCAGCTGGTACGCCCAGAACGGCCAATATCTCACCACCCAGTTCTTCGGCATGAAGGCCAACCGCTATCTGCACGACCATGGGATCTCACAGGCAACGCTGGCCAAGGTGGCCGCCAAGAACTTCCGCAACGGCGCGCTGAACCCGAATGCGTTTCGGCGCAAGCCCATCGCCGAGGACGACATCCTCAATTCGACAATGCTCAATTACCCCCTGACCCAGTACATGTTCTGTGCGCCCGACGAGGGAGCCGCCGCGGTGGTGATGTGCCGCGCCGCCATCGCGCACCGCTACACCTCGAAGCCGGTGTACGTGCGCGCCGTCGAGGTGCGCACCCGCAAGTACGGCGCCTACGAGGTGAACACGACGTTCGCGCCGGTCGAGGAGGACGTGGCGCCGACCGTGTACGCCGCGAAGGCCGCCTTCGAAAAGGCCGGTGTCGCACCGGATGACGTCGACGTCATCCAGCTACAGGACACCGATGCCGGCGCCGAGATCATTCACATGGCCGAGTGCGGGTTCTGCGAGCACGGTGACCAGGAGAAGCTGCTGGCCGACGGCGCAACCGAGATCGGTGGCTCGATGCCCGTCAACACCGACGGCGGCCTGATCGCCAACGGCGAGCCGATCGGTGCATCCGGCCTGCGCCAGATCCACGAACTGGTGAGGCAGTTGCGCGGCGAGGCGGGCGACCGCCAGGTGGCCGGTGCGCCGAGGGTCGGCTTCGCCCAGCTCTACGGTGCTCCCGGCACCGCGGCGGCGACGATCGTGTCGCTGTAGCTGACGCTGCGGACGCGAAAGTTCAGCCCGATCCGGACCGGCGTCACGCCGGTCGCGCCTGCTCGACATAGAACTGCGCCGCCCGCCGTATCGACTCGGCGGTCGGGCGGGGTGCCCAGCCCAGTTCGCGCGTCGCCTTGCTGTGGTCGGCGGGCGACATGATGTGCAGGAGCCGTACGCCGGTCAGGTTCATCGAAAGGTCTCGACGGAGCACCCGGCTCGCAACACCCATGATCCAGCCCACGGCGTAGAGCATCGCCAGCGGCACACCGAACCGCGGCGGTTTGGCGCCGACCGCCCACGCCGCCGTCTCGAACATCTGCCGCATGGGCATGAAGCTTTCGGAGATGATGTAGCGCTCCCCTACCCGACCGCGTTCAGCGGCGAGCAGGAACGCCTCGGCCACGTCTTCGATGCCGACGACCTCGGTGGACACATCCTTGACATAGACCGGCATCTTTCCGAGTGCGGCCATCTTCACCATCAGGCCCTGATGCGGCTGCCAGTCAAGAGGCCCATACGGGTTGGAGACGCACATGGCGACGGCCGGCAGGCCCCGGTCGCGGGCGTACTCCAGCACCATGTCCTCGGCCTGACGCCGAGAGTGGATGTAGGCGCCGCCCTTGTCCGGCCAGTTGAAAGGCATGTCCTCGGTGGCGGATTCGCCATTCTCCGCGATGGCGATGGTACCGATGGTGCTGCAGAACACGAAGCGGTCCAAGTGCGCGTCGTCGACGGCGATGTCCAGCACGCGCCGCAGGCTCTCGACATTCGTTTCGAATAACGGCGACGGGTCGCGCAGGTAGAAGCGGGTATCGACCACGCAGTAGAAGACCACGTCTCGGTCGGCCATGGCGGACCGCAGCGCGTCCTCGTCGCGGAGATCCCCGTAGCAGCGCTCGACGTCCAGGTCGTCGATCGCGACGGTATTGCTCGATTTGCGCATATATACCCGTACGTCGTCGCCGTGTTCGACGAGCTTGCGGGCCACGTGGGAGCCGACGAATCCCGTCGCCCCCATCACGAGGACCCGCCGCGGTGCACCCGATGTTGTCATGCTCCTGCTTTCTGTAGCCGGCGAGCGTGCGCAGACTTCCGAAAAAGATCGGCGTGTCGGTCGCAGACGCGCACACTCGCGGTGAGAGACCGACGCGCCCCCAACTCGCGGTGAGAGACCGAGGCGCCCCCAACTCGCGCTAAGAGGCGACCTGCGCTTTAGGCGGCGAATAGGCTTTGGGTGGCGAATAGTTGGGCTTGCCCAAGCCGAGCACGTATTGCGCGATCATGTTGCGGAACACCTCGAGCGTCCCGCCGTAAATTCCGACCAACGGCGCAAACCGGTACACGTATTCGGCGGCACCGTCATCGGCGGCGCCGTCGGTTCCGACCGGCAGTGACGACGCAGTGCCGAGGATGTCCATCAGGTCCGGTGAGATGTCACGCATCGTCTGCGCGAGCGCGACCCGCCCGAAGATGCTCGTCGCCGAAAGCGACGCTTCCATCCGAGCGATGCTGCGGCCCAGTCGATATGCCACCGAGCCGTCTTCTATCAGCCTGCGGCCGTCCGGCCCCTTCTCGGCGACCTTGGCGGCCGCCTTGTCGGCTGCGGTGGCCATGAAACCCGCCTGGTGCATCATGATCGACACGTCCTGCAAACCGTCGGCGGCGGCCTCGACGGCGCCGTGCTCGACGTTGAGCGGTTCGCGGACCACCGTCCAGCCGTCGTTCACCGCCCCCAACCGGTACTTGTCGTCGACGCGGACATCGCTGTAGTACACGATGTTCGTCCGGTCGCCGTCGACCGTGCGGATGCCCTGGATGTCGATGCCCGGCGAGTCGAGCGGGACGAGGAACATGGTGAGGCTCTTGTGTTTCGGCGCATCGGGATCGGTGTTGGTGATGAGGAAGACGTACTGGCATTTGTGCGCGCCGGTAGTGAACATCTTCGAGCCGTTTATCACCCAGGAGTCACCGTCGCGCACCGCGCGCGTCTTGCACGTGGCGACGTCGGAGCCACCCTCGGGCTCGGTGTAGCCGAGGCACAGCCGCACCTGACCGTTGAACACCCTGGGCATCACCTCCGCCTTCAATTCGGGGGAACCGAACTTCTCGACCGACCGCGCGATCATGGCGGTAGTGCCGAACGTCACCCACGGCACGTGTGCCCTGCGCTTCTCCAAGTCCCAGATGCGCTTGCGCACGCGGGTGAATCCGCCCTCGGATTCGGGCTTCCATTCGAGCGTCAGATAACCGGCTTCGCCGAGCGCCAGATGCACGCCCTCGTCGAAGTTGTCACCGGTCTCGCGGTCACGCCGGATGACGTCGTCAGTGACGAGTTCGCGCAGCAAGGTGCGGGACTCGTGAAGGAACGCCTCGTCCTCGTCGGACAACTGAACCCGTGAGAAGTCCATTACTACGCTCCTCCACTTTCGCGCGCCGCGACGATCTCGGCGATGTGTTTCGCGCTCGCACCGGGATCGCCGCCGGCCAGCGCCCAGCCCCTGGCGCGAACCAGATACGCGCTCGCTGCGGCCTCCGCGCTCACGCCGAGACCGCCCTGAACCTGCACGGCAATGGTGGCCGCCTTGGCGGCTTCCTCGGCCATGAACACGAACGCCGACGGTGCCAGCTCCGGCCGTTCGTCTGGTTCGTTGTCGAGGAACCACGCCGCGCGCCGCGCCAGGTTCCGCCCGCCCGCAACGGTGATGGCGATATTCGCGAGCGGATGCGAGATGGCCTGCAGAGTCGAGATCGGCACCCCCAGCGTGTACCGGTGCTTGGCGAACTCGGCCGCGATCGTCATGGTCTCCTCGACGAGCCCCACCAGCGCCGCAGCGGTCAGCACCCGCCATTCATCGAGTGCCCGTTGATATGCCGCCAAGGCCTGCGCTCCGCTCGCGACAACGATCCTGTTGTCGGCGGCGGCCGGATCCACCCACGCCATCGGCAGCTTGCCGATGTTGTCCACCCGGACCGGTCGCGTGCCGAACGTGAGCTGGACGATGTCCTCGCCGTCGCGCAGCAGGACTTGGTCGGCGATGGAGCCGGCCGGGATCAGCCGCGTTCCCGATGCGCTCTCATGCTGCGGATCGAGGGCGGCGAGTTGCTTGCCGGTGACGAGATCGGAGTCCGGCGCGCCCAGCCGTGCCAGCAGGCGCGTCGCAGCCACATGGTCTATCCACGGGACCGGCGCCAGCGAGCGGCCGACCTCCTCTGCCACCAGCGTCAGGTCGACGAGCGTCGCCCCGTCTCCCCCAGCGGACTCGGGCACGGCCATCGTCGTCGCACCCATCGCGCACAGTCGTTCCCACAGGCTCTTGTCGAACCCGGTTTCCTCTGCGGCGCGCACAGTTTCGATCGGAGAGTGCGTCTTGAAGAATTGCTTGTAAGCCTCCTGAATCGCCTTGTGGTCTTCGGAGAGGCTGTAGTCCAGCCTTCGCAGTTCGTATCGGTCCATCCTCAGTGCTCCCCCTGCTCCCTGCGTCCGCCGCGTTCCTGCTCTGCGAAAAAGAATTCCTTGGCGTTGTTGTACAGATAGTTGTCCAGCACGTCGGCGGGCAGGTCCAGTGCAACCGCTTCGGGCACCACGCGCCGCATCCGCAGCACCGGCCAGTCCGACGCGTAGATGACTTTGTTCTTGCCGCGGGTGCGCATGTAGTGCAGCAGGCTGTCGGGCAGGCGTTTGGGCGACCACGCCGAGGTCATCAACCGCAGGTTCTGGTACTTGATCATCAAGCGGATCGCGACGTCCCACCACGGGTCCGCGCCGTGGATCATGCACAGTTTCAGCTCGGGGAAGCGAACGCACACCCGGTCGAGGTGGATCGGATTTTGCACCTCACCCGGTATCGGCGGTCCCGGCAGGCCGGTGTTGATGCACAGCGGCAACTCCATTTCGGCGCACTTGGTGTAGAGCGGATAGTAGACCGCGTCGCTGGGTGCATACTGCCCGTCACCCCAGAAGCTCGGTCCCACAACGGCATACGCCACGGGTAGGTCTGCGACGACGGCATTGAGTTCGCGCAGCGACGGCATCGGCTTGAGCAGGTTGACGCCACCCATCGCCAGCCTGAACCGGTCGGGGCGCGACTCGACGAACTTGCGGGCGGTGACCGACGGCCTGGCGAGATTGTCCATCAGGATGGCTTTGGCCACGCCCTGCTCGTCCATCTCGTCGAGGAGTTCGGCGAGGTCGACCGGGCCGAACATCGAATCGGGACCCTTGAAGTAGTCGTCGCGCACCTTCAGCATCCAGGTCGGTTGCTGCTCCGTTTCTCCGAAATGCACGTTGACGAGGCAATCGATCGCTCTGTGTGTCATGTCAGCGCCCGCTGCGCCGCTTGGCTTTTCGCCCACCGGTAGTCTGCCTTTCCATTGCCGAGGCGGCGCACCTTCTCGACCAGGATGAACTCCTTGGGCGCCTTGAACCGGGCCAGGGTCTCGACGCACGAGGCGTGCAGTGACTCGGCATCGATAGTTGCCTCCGGATGGATCTGCACGAGGGCGACGATCTCCTCTCCCCACCGCTCGCTATCACGGCCGACCACCAACGCGTCGGCCACACCGGGGCATGCCCGCAGCACGGCCTCGACCTCCTCGACGAAGACCTTCTCACCCCCGGTGTTGACGACGAGTGAGTCGCGGCCGTACAGGCGCAGCGTGCCGTCTGCCTCGAGCGACGCCCGGTCACCCGACACCACAACGCGCTCACCGTCGATGACGGGGAAGGTCTTGCGGGTCGCGTCGGCATCGTCGAAGTAGCCCAGCGGTATCCGGCCTCTGCGCACGACCCAGCCGACCTCCGGCTCGCCGGGTGCGACGAACCTGGTCAGGTCGTCGGAGGCCACAGTCCCGCCCTCGCGCAGATCGAACGTCTCGCGGTGCGAATTCCGCTGGTTGTGACCGAACGCCATGTTCCCGGTCTCCGACGACCCGTAGCCGTTGATGATCGTCAGCTGGGGCAGCTTCTCCAGCAGGGCGCTCACATGCTTGGGATTGGTTGCTGCGCCGCCGGTTCCGATGGCGTACAGCGTCGAAAGGTTGTAGCCGGTCCGATTCAGCTCCTCGATCAGTGGGGCGGCATACGCGTCACCCACCATCGTCATCATGCCGACCTTCTCGCGTTCGGCGGTCTGCCATACCAGCGCCGGGTTGAAGTTGTTGCGGTCGTCATACAGCACGACCGGCAGTCCGGCGAGCGCGCCGGAGAACACCGTCCACAGACCCGCCGCGTGCATCAGCGGCGACACCGCGAACCACGGCGCGCCCTCGTTGCGCCGCACCTTGTCGTGGATCTCGGTCGGGGAATCATGGTCGCCGCCCACCATCGACGACACGTAGGTGTCACTCTGCCGCCACAGCACTCCTTTCGGCCGACCCGTCGTACCACCCGTGCAGTACATGATGAGATCGTCCGGGGATCCAGCGATCCTCCGGTCCGAATCACCCTGCGCGACAGCATCGTCGAGTGCGATGGCGCCCGGGATGTCGGGGCCGTCGCTGCCGTCGTCGACGGCGATCAGCAGATCGAGATTCAGCGATCCCAGCACGTCGGCGAACTTCGCCCCGAGGGCCCGGTGACAGATGACCGCCCGCGGTTTGACATAGTCGAGGAGTTCGGCGACCTCGCGCGGGGCGTAGTGGTGATTGACGTTCACCGGGACCGTCCGGGCCTTCGCGCAGCCGATCACCATCTCGGGATAGCAGTCGTTGTACATGATCAACGCGACGCGGTCCTGGCCGCACTCCCAGTTGTTAAGCCCGTCGCGCTCGCGATGTGCGCCGAAGCCCCTGTCCGCCAGGAAGTTCGCCAACTTACGCGTGCGCACCGCCATGTCGCCGTACGTGGTCACGTGGTCACCGCAGACCGTCATCGTCCGGTCTCCGATGACGTCGGCGATGGCGTCGACGACATCGCCTATGGTCCACTCGCCCAACGTCATGCTCCTCGCGTGCGCATCATGCCGGAACGTTCACACCAAGTAGGCCGAGGGCGTTGTCCCGCATCACCTTCCGGGTGTCTTCCTCGCTGAACTCCGGGAACTGTGGAATGTCGGCGGTGAACGACATCGGATCCGCGAGCCCCTCACCGTGCGGCCAGTCCGAGCCGAACAGGATCTTGTCCACGCCGATGGTCCCGGCAAGCAGCTTCACGTCATCCTCGTAGTACGGCGCGATCCACACGTTGTTTCGCAGCTGCTCGACCGGGTCTTCCTTGAAGTGGTACGGCGCGGTGTTGGCCGCCTTCTTCAACCGCTTGATCAAGCGGTACACGAAATAGGACCCGTTCTCGATGCTGGCCACCTTGAGCGTCGGGTGCCGCGTGAAGACCTGGTGGACGATCATCGAGGCCATCGAGTCGTGGATGGCACGGTCGTCGAGCAGCACCTGATCCAGCGGATCCTTCTTGCCGAACCCTTCGAACGTCGCCTTGCCGCCCCAAAGCGCCGCGATGGCGAGATAACCGCTGTCCGAAAGGTGGAAGACCACCGGAACGCCGGCTTCGGCGAGCCGGGCCCATACCGGGTCGTGCAGCGGATCACCCAGCGACCGCGGCTTGACCAGACCTGGCACCGGCGCGGGTCGCACACACACGATCTTGGCGTCCCGGCCCAGCACGAACTCGACTTCCTCGACGGCCTTTTCGGGATCGGCCAGCGAGATGATCGGCGCAGCCAGGAACCGGTGATCGGGCCGGTCGAAGCCCCAGTCCTCGTCGAGCCACTGATTGAAGGCGTGCACCGACGCCATGGTCGCCTCGATATCGTGCTTGAGGGCCTCTTCGACGCCGCACGCGAACGTCGGGAGCATGAAGGCGGTCTCGAGGCTCTGGCGGTCGAGAATCTTCACCCGGGCATCGCGGTTCTGGTATTCGGGATGATCGGCCAGGCGGTCGACCTTCATCAGCGACGCCGGGTCGACGCCCTCGGGGATCTCGCCGCGGAACAGCAGATCGAGACATCCGGGCTCGATGATGGGATCGAACGTCGGGTTCGGGATGAAGTGGTTCACGACGCCACCCATGATGGCGAAGGTGCGCTTGCCCTCGGTGAGCATCTGCACGCCGCGGCGCTTGAACTCCTTGGGCAGATGCCGGGTGAACGAGTCGGTGGGCTCGTAGTAGTGGTTGTCGACGTCGATCGCCTTGTAGTCCAGTGTCATCGCGTGACCTCCTCCAAGGGTGGAAAGTTCGGTGTGCGCTTTTCGAAGAAGGCGGTGATGCCCTCGATGAAGTCGGGACGTCGCATGGATTCGCCCATCAGCTTCTCGGCGTGGTCACTGGCCTCGAACACATTGAGCATGGTGTCTGCGTACACCTGTTGTTTGATCACCGCCAGAGAACTCGGCGCGCAGTTCGCGGCGATGTCCTCGGCGTAGGCGATCGTCCGGGGCAGCAACTCTTCCGGAGCCACGACGTCGTTGACGAGGCCGAGCGCCGCGGCCTCCTCGGCAAGGAACACGCGACCGGACAGAAGCAGGTCCATCGCCACGCCCCAGCCGACGACGCGCGGAAGTATCCAGCTGATGCCGTACTCCGCGATAAGACCACGACGCGCGAACGAGGTGGTGAATTTCGCTCCCGCGGCAGCGAACCGGACGTCGCACATCAGCGCCTGGGTCAGCCCGATGCCCGCGCACGCCCCGTTGATCGCGGCAATGACCGGCTTGCGCAGCGTCGCAACGAAATGCGGATGCCGTTCGCCGACCAAGGTGCCGACGTCGGTCTCGCCGCTGGTGTCGGCCTTCTCGATCGACGACAGATCCCCCATGTCGGCCCCTGCGCAGAACGCTCGCCCCGCGCCGGTGACGACGATCGCCCGCACGTTCGGGTCGGCTTCGGCACGGTCGAGCAGCGCGTAGAACTTCGCTGCGAGCCCGCCGCCCCAGCCGTTCATCCGCTCAGGGCGGTTCAGTGTCAGCACAGCCACGCCGCTGTCCCGAAGCTGGTAGAGCACCGGGTCGTCGGCAGCCACCCCGCGGACCTCCTCACGTGCGGTTTCGTCCTGATGTATGCGCATACTGTACACCTATCGGTAGCGCGTTCCGCAACGGGCTGCGGTCATGCAGGGGCCAGTCCGAAGCGCCGGTACGCAGCATCGACCTGCGCCTTCCCCTCGGCGGGGAACTCGGCTTGGGGCGGCCGCGAATGCGGGTAGTCGCCGATCGGCAGACCGAGCACCGACGCCGCGTATTTGAACGCCCCGCCCCAGTGCGTGAAGTAGTCCGGCCGGCCGGGATAGCACGTGAACCAGGAGGCCATATCGATACCGAACTGGTCGAGTCCGGACTTCTCGGCGTAGTCCATCGCCTCGACCAGCTTGTCGTTCCAGACCAGATCCCAGTACCCGGAGATGATCGGCTGCCGCGGAGTTTCGTACAGATAACCTGCCGTACCGAGCTGTGCTGGACCGACGATCCCCGCGCGCAGCCAGCCGGCGCGGTAGACGGTCAGGTCGCATTCCCAGATCGTCAGGTTGGCCGCGAGCTCGTGCAGCAGCCTGCTGCTCGCGGGCCGGAACGCGCCCTCTTTCGTCGCGCAGACGGCCGGGATCTCGGCATAGATCCGCGCACTCTCCGCCGGCGTCAGCACGTAGCCCGACGACGGCGAGTTGAACATGCCCAGTGCGATGTCGGTGCGATCGGCGATGTAGCGGAAGAAGTTCAGCACCCCTTGCCCGCCGTGGGCCTCCATCTTCGGCGTCTGGATGTAGACGATGTCGGCCCCGGCCTCCTGGGCGTGTCGCGTCAGCTCGAGACAGTCCTTGGCGGCCGTGGTCGCGGTGCAGGCCTGCACCACGACGTCGGGGTTGGCCCGTCGGCCCTCCTCGATCGCGATCTCCAACAGGCGTTTTCGCTCATCGATCGTCAGCGACCAGAATTCCGCGATGCCGCTGGTGCACCACAGCATCGGGTGTTTCAACTCGCCGACGCAGTACCGCACCAACGTCCGGTAGGCGTCCCAGTCGATGTCGTCGCCGTCCGTTCCGGAGAACGGGGTGTAGAGGCTGTTGCCGATTCCGCGCAACGCGGAATGTGCCCACTCGCGGGCCTCGCGTGCTGTTGCCATGCCGCCCCCTTTATCTCATTGCCGCGCTCCTCAACGCGGCTCGTCCCTCGCCGCTTGGTCGTCGCGCGGCGCTAGGTGAAGTCGCTGCCGCCGTCGACGTTGGTGTTGGCGCCTGTCATGTAGGAGTTGCGCCGCGACACCAGAAACGCGACGACGGGCCCGATCTCGTCGGGCCTTCCGGCGCGCGGCAGATGCGCGGGATGCCCGAAATGTTTGTCGATGCCTGCCATCACGGCGTACGGGTCGCTGCCGTCGATGCCGACCGAATCGGCCCAACCCGCCGGCGACTCCGACAGGATGCTGCCCGGCGAGATCACGTTCACCGTGATCTCGTCGGGGGCCAGCGCCAGCGACAGGTTCTTGGAGATGCTGGTGACCATCGCCTTGGCCGCGGTGTAGGCGGGCAGGATGACGCTCTGGCGCTGCGTCGAGTGCGCCGAGAAGTTCACGATCCGCGCCCACTCCGCCTTGCGCAGCAGCGGTAAGGCGGACCGGACGCAGTGCACCATGCCCATCACGCCTTTGTCGACGGCCTGCCGCCACTGGTCGTCGGCGAGGTCCTCGAAGGCTCCCACCGCGCCGGGACCAGCCACGTTGACGAGAATGTTGAGCTCGCCCTGCCACCGGTGGCTCACCTCGTCGAAAACCCGTTGCGCCGCTTCGGCATCGGTGACATCGGCCACCAATCCGAGCGCATCAGGGCTGCCGCGGCTCGCCAGGTCCTCGGCCGCCTCATCGAGGACCGACCGCGTTCGCCCGACGATCGCAACGCGCGCCCCGTCGTCGGCCAGACAGCGTGCGGCGGCCAGCCCCATACCGCGGCCGCCGCCGACGACTACGGCGGTGGCGTTCGAGAGCCCGAGATCCATCGCGCCGCCGCCTTCAGGTACCGGTCCAGTTCGGCACACGCTTCTCGGCGAAGGCGATCGCGCCCGCCTTGACGTCGTTGGAGGTGAAGACCGTGATGACGAGAACGCGTCCGCGGCGCTCGCGTAGGAACTCTTCCGACACACGTAGCCCTTCGCCGCTGAAGCACGATTTGCTGGAAAAGCTTACTATAGGCCTTACAGTAGAAGAACGAAACGGTGCCGCCCCCGGCGGGTACATTCGCTTCGGCCATTTATTTTGACGGAGGTGCCCTGCGTGGCAAAGCAAGTAACCGCGGAAAAGCGTCCGCGGCGCGAACGCGGTTCCATCAATCCTGATGACATCATCAAGGGCGCGTTCGAGCTCGCCGAGGACGTCGGCATCGACAACCTCAGCATGCCGCTTCTGGGCAAGCACCTCGGCGTCGGCGTGACAAGCATCTACTGGTACTTCCGCAAGAAGGACGACCTGCTCAACGCGATGACCGACCGCGCGTTGCGGCAATACGTCTTCGCCACCCCCTATGTGGAGGCGAAGGACTGGCGCGAGACGCTACGCAACCATGCGCGGACGATGCGAAAGACGTTCCTCGGCAATCCGATTCTGTGCGACCTGATTCTCATCCGATCCGCGCTGAGCCCGCGAGCGGCGAAGCTCGGGGTCGTCGCCGTCGAGAAGGCCATCGAAAACCTCGCCGAGGCCGGGCTGTCTGCCGAGGATGCCTTCGACACGTACTCCGCCGTTTCTGTGCATGTGCGTGGCTCCGTTGTGCTGCAGCGGCTCTACGACAAGAACAGAGCCGCCGACGGCGGCCCGGGCGACTTCGAGGAGACGATGGTCGTCGATCCGCAGACCGCGCCGCTGCTCGCGCAGGCGACGGCGAAGGGCCACCGCATCGGGGCGGCGGACGATTTCAACTTCGACTACGGCCTCGAGTGCATCCTCGACCACGCCGAGCGACTGATCGAGACGTCGAAGAAGAAAAAGTAGTGATTTCGGCGCGGAAACGTGCGCTCAGCGTGGGTCAGCGCGCCGAAATCGCTAGACCTCGATGACGACGGCGCCGCCCTGGCCGCCGCCCGCGCACATCGCGGCGACACCGATGCCTCCGCCGCGCCGCTGCAACTCGTACACCAGCGTCGTCACCATCCGGGCACCCGATGCCGCGATGGGATGGCCGAGGCTGCAACCGCTTCCGGAGAAGTTCACCAGTTCTTCGTCAAGGCCGTATTCGCGGCACGCCGCGATCGGCACGGAGGCGAACGCCTCGTTGATCTCCCACAGCGCGACGTCCGACGGCTTCAAGCCGGCCCGCTCGAGCACCTTGCCGATGGCCTTGACGGCACCGAGCCCGCAGTCGCGCGGAGCGACACCGGCTGCCGCCCAAGCCTTCACGGTGGCCATCTTCGTCAGATTCTCTGCAGCCGCGTAGTCCGCGTCGACGAGGGCTATCGCGGCCGCAGCGTCGTTGGTTCCGCTGCTGTTGCCCGCGGTGATGGAAAAGCCCTCGATCTCGGGGTGCAGCACCTTGAGACCGGCCAGCTTCTCGACGGTGGTGTCGCGCCGCGGGTGCTCGTCGACGCTGAAGTCCACGACGGATCCATCGAACTGCTCCACCTTCAGCGCGATGATCTCGTCGAGGAACTTGCCCGCGTCGATCGCGGCGATGGCGCGCTGATGTGAGCGCGCGGCCCACGCATCCATTTCCTCTCGGCTGATGCCGACCGTCTGCGCGGTGTTCCACCCGACCGTGATCGACATGTCCTTGGCCGGCGCGTCCGGCGTCTCGACGTGCGTCGGCGGCATCCACCGCTCCTCGAACTTCAGTTCGGGGCCGGGGATGCGCCAGTTCGTCAGCGGGGTCATGGACAGTGACTGCACCCCACCGGCGACCAACGCCCGCTCCATACCGGAACCGATCTGCGCGGCCGCATTGCCGATGGCCGTGAGGCTGCCTGCGCAGTGCCGGTTCACCGACTGCCCCGGAACGTCGTCCATGCCGGTGGCCGTGGCCGCGTAGCGCGCGACATCGCCGCCGCCGTAATGCGATTCGGCGAAGATGATGTCGTCGAAGGCCGCCGGGTCGACTCCGGACCGGCGGACCACCTCGGGAAGCACCGTGGTGATCAGGGTTTCCGGCGGGGTGTTGACCAGCGTTCCCTTGAAGGACCGACCGATAGCTGTCCTGGCGGCGCCGACGATGACGGGTGTGCCCATGTTCTTTGACCTCAGCTTTTGGCGTTAACGACTTTACAAAAGTAGCAGATACTGTATTGCAGCCTGTATGTGATCGCCCTCACTCCGGTTCGGGCACGTGGAAATGCTCGTCACGCAGGCGGAACGCCTCCTTGGTGCCGTGCGCTGCCCGCGTCTTGACGAAGTTGAACTCGCCGTCGGCGAACTGAAGGTTCGTTCCGTAGGCGTGAAACAGGTAGCTCGCCACCTCTTCGCCCTGATAGGCCTGGCTCTGCTCGACCAACCGGAAGGCCTCCTTGGCGATGACGACGCCGTCGGCCGGCATCTTGGCGGCCTTCTGCGCCCAGTACCTCGCCCTGGCCGCTACCTTGGCCGGCTCGCACGTGTCGGTGAAGACGCCGAGATGCTCGATCGCACCCGCCTCGATGATGTCGCCGGTCAGCAGGAGCCGACGGGCCAGCACCGGGCCCAGGCGGTGAAAGAACATGTGCAGGCTGCCCAGCGCGGGTCCGAGGAAGCGGGTGGCAGGCATGCCGATCTTGGTGTCGCGGGCGATCACGGAGATATCGGTCATCAAAGCCATCTCGAAACCGCCGCCGAGTGCGTAGCCGCTGATCTCGCCGACGGTGACCTTCGGAAACCCCATCAGGTTGTGGTAGAAGCCGAAGGACTTTCGGTCGACAGTCAGCCGCCGGCGTTGGCTCGGGCGACTCTTCTTCTCTTCGCGGGGGCGCTCATCGCCATACCAACCGTAGGCATTGTTCATGTCCGCACCGGTGCTGAACACCCCGTCCGCTCCGCGCAACAGCACCACCGTGATGTCGTCGTCATCGGCGACACGATCGAGGCACCGGGCGACGGCCTCGCGCATGGCGGCGTCGTAGGAGTTGCGCTGCCTGGAATTGTTCAGGGTGATCGTCGCGATCCGCTTGTCCGGATCGACGTCGAAGAGCACGCGATCATCGGTAGAAGCCGTCATTGTCCCGCACTCCTCGAAATCAGTTTCGCCTGAATGGTTTTGTCGGCCCCGGCGGCGAGCGTGCCCCGCCGGGCGGCCGAAAGATGGTCCTGCGCCAGCCGTACCGAGCGCGCTGCGTTGCCGTCGCGGATGGCGTCCAGTACCCGTTGATGATCGCGCAGCGCGGCCCGCATGGTTTTGTGGTTCACGTCGTCGTCGCTCCATACCGAGGATTCGTGGGCCGACCAGACCAGTTCGAGCGAGCCGATCAGCAGAATCATCGGCTCGTTGCCGCAGCGCGACACCAGAGCTTCGTGAAACCGCCTGGCATTCGGCACGTAGGCCGACAGGTCGTCGAATTGTTCTGTTTGAGAATCGATTTCGGCCTGAAGATACGGTACGACGGCCGTCATTCGATCTTCGCGAGAGGCGCACATTCCCGCGCAGATCGGCTCGAGGTGCAGTAGCGCCTCGCTGACATCCGCAGGTGTGGACCCTCGCGTCTGTAGCACCATGCTGATCATGTGTGCTGTGCGGTCGGCCGACGGCTGATGGACGATCGCTCCGCCGACATTGCCGCGGCGCACCGATATCAGGCCGTCGCTCTCGAGTATGTGGATGGCCTCGCGCAGCGCGGGCGGACTCACGCCGAACTGCTGGAACAGACTTTCTTGCGACGGCAACTCCTTCAGCCGGCCGGAGAGGATCTCGTCGCGTAGCCGCGACGCCACGATCTCTGCGACGCGCGGCTGGCGAATGCCCTGCAACTCCACGAGGTCAGACTCGTCGCTTGCCGAAGTCGAACCCGGTGAGCCTGTCCGGCGACAGGGCCAGCGTCGTGGCTTCGCCGACGCACAGCACCTCGTCGTTCAGCAGCAGCCGCGCCGTCGATGTCACTCCGCGATCGCCCTGTGCGCGAGCAATGTCGAAGCGCAGCTCGGTCAGGATGGGCGTCGGCCTCCGGAATTTCACGTTCAGCGACCGCGTCTTGCCCGACATCTCGGTGGCGCAGTTCTGGTGCTGGATCACGCAGTCGAAGAAGACCGCGAGGAAACCGCCGTGCACCAAACCCGGTGGCCCTTCATAGACGACGGGAAAGGTGACGCAGCCTTCCGCCGTCTCGGCGGTGATGCGGTCGAATTCGTACTCGGGAAAGGCCGGGTTATAGGCGCCGATGTCGAATGCGTGCGCAAGGTAGACGCGTTGGGTGCCGGTGCCGCCGTCACCGATCCGAGGTGTGGCATCGGGCGGGATTGCGGCGGCCAGCGCGTTCTCCCACTCGGTGAACTGCGCCAGCATGGCGTCGACCGCGGGGTGGGACTGCTCGAGCGACAGCAGGAGACCTGCGAGACGACGGAGCGCGCCTGCGGCGGCCACGGTCTGGGCAAGCGGCTGCTCGCCGAACCGGGGGGTGTCACCGTCCGCCATCCGGGCTTTCCCTTCTATCTTGTATAGGATAGTAATGGTTTAGCCTACTGTATGGGTATCCGTATACGGCTCGAGAAGGGACCCGGCAGTGAGTCAAGAGGTCGGCTCCGCTGACGGCGCGGTGACCGTGCGCCGGGACGGGGCGATCCTGCGGCTCACGCTCGACCGCCCGGCCAGACGCAACTCGCTGAGTCACTCGATGGTCGATGCGCTCGTCGACGCGCTGGCCGCGGCCGCCACCGACGATGCGTTGCGGGTCATTCACATTCGCGGTGAAGGCGACGACTTCTGCGCGGGCGCCGACTGGGTGGCCACCAATTCCGGCGGCGCACGGCCGCGCACAGGCCATCTGGTCCGGCGCATCCCCCATACCTCGCACCGGCTGGTAGAACTCGTCCACAGCATCCATCTGCCCGTCGTCTGCACCGTGCGGGGCTGGGCCGTCGGCCTCGGTTGCAATCTGGCGCTGGCCGCCGACTTCACCGTGGCCGCCGGCGACGCGGTGTTCTGGGCACCGTTCGTGACCCGAGGTTTCAGCCCCGACTCCGGCGCGACGTGGCTGCTGCCACGGCTGGTCGGCATGGCACGCGCCAAGCGGATGCTGTTGCTCGGCGAGAAGGTGGCGGCATCTGACGCCGCGGAGTGGGGGCTCATCCACGACGCCGTCGACCCGGCCGGACTCGACGACGCCGCCGGCCGGCTGCTCGTTGCGCTTGCATCGGCACCAACGGTGGCGGTCGGGCTGGCCAAGCAGGCCATCCACTACGGCCAGCACGCCACCCTGCCGCAGACGATGAACCAGGAACTGTACAACCTGGAGCTCTCCTGCCGGACAACGGATTTCAAAGAGGGTCTGGCCGCGTTCCGCGAACGACGCACGCCGGAGTTTCACGGCCGATGACCGACCAGCGACTCGACGAAGGGAACATCGATGGCCGACAATGCGTACGAAACCATCAAATACGAACGCGACGGGCATAAGGCCACCGTCACACTGAACCGACCGGACGCACTCAACGCGCTGAGCCCCTACATGATCGCCGAGTTGCGCAGGGCCTACGACGAGGCGGAGAACGACGACGACGTCTGGCTCCTCATCGTCACCGGTGCCGGCCGGGCGTTCTGCACAGGTGCGGACGCGAAGCAGATTCCGCAGGACGGCAAGGTCATCAACGAACGGGCCTACCTGTCGACGTATGACCAGTGGGAGGCCCCCCAGGAAGGCACTCCGCCGTTTCGCCGGATGGCCAAGCCCGTGCTGGCAGCGATCAACGGCATCTGCTGCGGCGCGGGCCTGGACTGGGTCACCACTGGCGACATCGTGATCGCCTCCGAGGCGGCCACCTTCTTCGATCCACACGTCAGCATCGGCCTGGTGGCAGGACGCGAGATGGTACGGCTGGCGAAGGTGCTGCCCCGAAATGTCGCGCTGCGCATGGCGCTGACGGGAAAGCACGAACGGATGGACGCGCAGCGGGCATACGAACTCGGGATGATCAGCGAGGTCGTCACCCACGATCGCCTGCTCGAGCGCGCGCACGAGATCGCCGACATCGTGAACAGCAATGCGCCGCTGGCGGTTCGCGGCACGCGGCTGGCCATCCACAAGACGCTGGACCTGCCGCTGCACGACGGCGAGATTCTCGCCGAGGCGTTCAGGGAGCGCAATCTGCACACCGAGGACTCGCTCGAGGGGCCGAGGGCGTTCGTCGAAAAGCGCACACCGAACTGGCAGTGCAGATGAGCGAAGGTTTCGACACCATCCGGCTCGACGTCGATGCCGGCGACCACGTCGCCACCATCACGTTGAACCGGCCCGATGCGCTCAACGCGTTCAACCGCACGATGTGCGAGGAGATGGCGCGCGCGTGGCGCACCGTGAAGCTCGACGATTCGGTCAACGCCGTCGTCCTGCGCGCGGCGGGCGACCGCGCGTTCAGCGCCGGGCTCGACGTCAAGTCGTCCTACGGCCAGCCCGACAACGTGTGGAATCACGAGGATCCCGGCGAGCCGCTGAGCCCGAAGTGGCAGAAGATGTGGAAGCCGGTCGTCTGCGCCGTGCAGGGCATCTGCACTGCGGGCGCGTTCTACTTCGTCAACGAATCCGACGTCGTGATCTGTTCGCAGGACGCCACGTTCTTCGACTCACACGTGTCCGCCGGCCTGGTGTGTGCGCTCGAACCGATCGGCCTGATGCGGCGCATCGGCCTTGGTGAGACCCTGCGAATCGCCTTGATGGGCAACGACGAACGCGTCAGCGCCGACACCGCGCTGCGGATCGGGCTGGTATCCGAGGTGGTGCCGCGCGACCGGCTATGGGAGCGTGCGCACGCCATCGCGGCGACGATCGCCGCCAAGCCACCGGCCGCGACGCAGGGCACCGTGAAGGCGATCTGGGAGTCGCTGGACAAGCCGTATCGGGCCGCGCTCGAACAGAACCTGATCTACACCCGGCTGGGCAACCCGATCGGCGCGGCGGAACTCGCGCAGCGCGGCGGGCCGGTGAAATCCGAACCACGGATCCGGTGATGGCCGGACATCCGCTGTGCCGGCGCATCGCCGACGTGCTCGATCTGCAGCCCGACGCGTCGGCGATCGAGTACGACGACCACTGGTTCACCTACGGGCAGATCGGCATGCTGACCCGGCGGGTTGCCACGATGGCCGCCGGCCGCGGTCAGGTCGGGATGCTGCTGCGCAACCGGCCGACGCATGTCGCCGCGTTCCTCGGCGTGCTGCTGGCCGGCGGGTCGGTGGTGGTCATCAACCCGTCCCGTGGCGACGACCGCACCAAGGCCGACATCACCGCGCTCGACCTGCCGGTGATCATCGGCGACCCGGACGACCTGACGAAACTGGTCGGACCGAACGCCGGATCGACGGTTCTTTCTCTTTCGGTGTTCGACGCCGAGCCACAGGTGGTGGCGGTCGGCGACGGCCACCGGGCGACGAGATCCGGTGTCGCGGTGCGGATGCTGACCAGTGGGACGACAGGGCCACCGAAGCGCATCGACCTCACCTACGACATGCTGGCTTACAGCGTGATGGGTCGCGACCCGGGCCGGTCGCCGTCACCGAGCGAGGTTCGCAGCGGCGTCGCGATCGTTAACGCGCCCCTTGTGCACATCGGCGGGGTGTTCCGGGTGCTGCAATGCGTCGCCGAGGCCCGACCGTTCGCGCTGCTGGACCGGTTCGAACTCGGCACATGGGTCGACGCCGTGCGCAGGCACCGACCGCGCGCGGTCTCGCTGGTGCCCGCCGCACTGCGGATGGTGTTGCACTCCGCCGTGCGCCCGGAAGACCTCGAAAGCGTTCGTGCCGTCACATCGGGTACCGCGCCGCTTTCCGCGGAGGACGCCGACGCCTTCCGGCAGAAGTTCGGTATTCCTGTGCTGACATCCTATGCCGCAACGGAATTCGGTGGTGGTGTGGCCAGCTGGACGCTGGCCGATCATCAGAAGTACTGGCAGGCCAAGCGCGGCAGTGTCGGACGCGCCAACCCGGGCGCAGAACTGCGCGTCGTCGACGACGACGGCAAGCCGCTGGGCGCCGATCAACCGGGCCTGCTCGAGGTCAAACCGGGTCAGCTCGGGCCGTCGGCGGACTGGATGCGCACCACGGACATGGCACGCATCGACGAGGACGGCTTCCTGTGGATTCTCGGTAGGGCCGACCAGGCGATCATCCGCGGCGGCTTCAAGGTGATGCCCGACGATGTCCGCGCCGCCCTGGAAAGTCATCCCGCCGTGCAGGGCGCGGCGGTGGTGGGTCGGCCTGACGACCGGCTCGGAGAAACACCCGTCGCGGTGGTCGAGCTGCGCGACACCGCCTCCGCCGACGCGAGCGAGCTGCTCGAATTCCTGCGGAACCGGCTGGCGCGCTACGAGATCCCCACCGAAATCAGGATCGTCGACGCGATCCCCCGGACACCGTCCGGCAAGCCCGATCTGAGCGCCATCCGTGGCGGCTGAGGCAGACACCGTCGCGGGAGTACTGCGACGGCAGGTGAACGCCAGGGGTTCGCACCCCCTGTTGATATGCGACGGGGACCGCCTCAGCTACGCCGACGCCGACCGTCTCTCGGCCGGACTCGCCCGCGGCCTTGTGGCGCTCGGCGCAGGCAAGGGTACGCACATCGGGCTGCTCTACCCGAACGGGTCGGCGTTCGTCGTCGGCATGCTGGCGGCTGCCCGGATCGGCGCGGTCACCGTTCCGTTCACCACGTTCGCCACCGCATCCGAACTGCGCGAGCAACTCGTGCACAGCGATGTGGCCATCTTGCTCGCCACGTCGCAGTACCGCGGCAACGACTTCGGGCAGCGGCTGGCCGACATCGGTGACTCCGTCCCGCTTCTGCGCCATGTGCTGATCGACGCCGAACCGGAGAGCACCGTCAGCGGGGCGCTGCTGGCGGCGCTGGAGGCCGACGTCGACGGATCCGATCCGCTGGCGATCATCTACACCTCCGGGTCGACCGGTACGCCGAAGGGCGTCGTGCACACTCACGCCGCCCTGCTCGAACACCAACGAAATCTCAACGCGATCCGCGGGCTGACCGCCGACGACAAGCTGTTCTGCAACTCGCCGTTCTTCTGGATCGGCGGCTTCGCGTTCGGTCTGCTCGCCACGCTGGTGGCGGGCTCGACGCTACTGTGCTCGAACGCCACCGACGCAGGCGAGACGCTCGATCTCCTCGAAGCCGAGCGGCCGACGACGACCAACGGTTTCATCGCGGGGATCGCTCACCTGGCGCGTCACGACAGCATGCGCACCCGCGACCTGTCGTCGATGCGGCGAGGAAATCTGTACCCGATCATGGCGCCCGACACCCGGCCGGCCGACCCCGAACTGCGACACAACATGCTCGGCATGACCGAGACAGGAAGCGTGGTCCTGCTCAGCGGCGACGAAGCCGACCAACCCGAGCACCGGCGCGGATCGTTCGGCAAGCCCGCGCCGGGTTTCGAGGTGACGGTCGACGCCGATGGTGAGATGTGTGTCCGCGGACCCTACGTCATGCAGCGCTACTACAAGCGCAGCCGCGAGGAATGCTTCGACGCCGACGGCTGGTTCCACACCGGCGATCTCGTGCGCACCGATGCCGACGGGTTCTTCTATTTCATCGGCAGGCGCGGTTCGATGATCAAGAGCGCGGGCGCCAACGTCGCTCCCGCGGAAGTGGAGAAGGCGATCGTCCGGATCAGCGGAGCCGCCTCGGCGTATGTGTTCGGCGTACCCGATCCCGACCGCGGGCAGGTGGTGGTCGCCGTGCTCGCCACCGACGACGACGTCGACGAATCAGCACTCCGGCAGGAGTTGAAGCGAGAGCTCTCCGCCTACAAGATCCCGAGAAGGATTGTGGCGATGAAATCTGCGCAAATACCGGTGCTGTCGAGCGGCAAGGTCGACGTGAATCGGCTGGCGGCGGTGTTCGGTGGCTGAGGCGCCGTCAACCGTCGATCAGCTGGTTCGGCTTCGCGCCACCCAGTACGCGGACAAGCCGATGGTGATCGATCCGGTTAACCGGGTCACCTACGGCGAACTCGATGCGAGGACGCACGCGGCGGCGGCGGCATTTCTGCAAGCCGGGATGACCAAGGGCACCCGAGTCGGGCTGATCATGCCCAACGGAGTCCGCTGGGTGCAGACCGCCGTCGCGCTGACCCGAATCGGCGCCGTGCTGGTCCCGCTGAGCACCCTGTTGGCGCCACGCGAACTGGTCGCGCAACTGCGGGTCGCGTCCGCGCAGCACCTGGTGGCCGTCGAGGAGTTCCGCGGGCACCGCTATCTCGACGAACTGAACTCCGAGTGCGACGCGCCGACGGATCTGCCTGCGCTCCGGCATGTTTGGACGCCCGATCGTCTACCTCAGGCCACTGCCACGACGAGCAGGGCCGTCGACGCAATCACCGCTACGGTCACGGCCGCCGACACCCTGGTCATCATGTTCACCTCAGGAAGCAGCGGTCCGCCTAAAGGCGTCATTCATTCACACGGCAACGCATTGGGCGCCGTACAGTCCGGCCTTGCGGCTCGGTGCATCGACGCAGACACTCGTCTCTACCTGCCGATGCCGTTCTTCTGGGTGGGCGGCTTCGGCAGCGGCATCCTGTCGGCACTGCTGGCGGGTTCAACACTGATCACCGAGGAGATTCCGAGCCCCGACACCACGCTGCGCCTGCTGGAACGCGAACGAGTGACATTGTTTCGCGGCTGGCCAGATCAGGCCGAAGCCGTTGCCCGCCAGGCGACCTCGGTCGGCGCCGACCTGTCCGCCTTGCGGCCGGGCAGCCTGGAGGCGCTGCTGCCGCCCGCTCAACGGGCAGCGCCCGGCGCGCGGGCCAAGTTGTTCGGCATGACCGAGTCGTTCGGGCCGTACTGCGGCTACCCTGCCGACACCGATATGCCGCGGACGGCATGGGGCAGCTGCGGAAAACCGTTCACCGGCACCGAGGTCCGCGTCGTCGACCCCGATACCGGCGAGCCGGTGCCGACGGGGACCGTCGGCATGATCCAGATTCGCGGGCCGAACACGCTGCGCGGCATCTGCCGACGCAGCCGGGAAGAGGTCTTCACCGCCGACGGCTTCTACCGCACCGGCGATCTAGCGCACCTTGACGACGACGGCTTCTTGTTCTACCACGGCAGATCCGACGACATGTTCAAGGTCAGCGGCGCCACCGTCTACCCCAGCGAGGTCGAGCAGGCGCTGCGCGGCATCGAGGGTGTCGCAAACGCCTTCGTCACCGATGTGTCTGGCGCGGTGGGTGCGGTCGTGATCGCCGACGAGTCCGAGGAACATTTGCGCGCGGCTGCACGAAGGCTGTTGAGTCCGTTCAAGGTTCCGACTGTGTGGCTGGTCGTCGGCTCCGACGACGTCATCCCTCGCGGCGGCACCGGCAAGGTCGATGTCGCGGAGCTGAGAAAGATGCTGACCGCTGAGACTCCTCTCGGCGAGCAGACGCGAACTCGCACAATTTGAGCGCTGAGAGTGCGAGTTCGCGTCTGCTCGCGGGGTGAAGTGAGCTGCTCGCGGGTCAGGTGACCACTCCTCGTTGCTTGAGGTGGGAGATCAGCGGAACCGCACCCGCGGCGAGATGCTCCGACATCGCTGAGCGCGCTAGTTCCTCGTCACGCTTTGCCAACGCCGCGAGCAGACTTCGATGGTGCCTGTTCGACTTGTTCGGCCACCCTTCGATCGTCGGAAAAACCGATTCGGGTGCATAGCGCGTGATCTGCGACATCAACTGTGCGAGCTTGGGCGAATCTGCAGCCACGTTGATCGCCCGGTGGAATTCGTGATTGAGGGCGACCGCATGGTCCTCATCGTCGCTCGCGTAGGCGTCTTCGAGTTTCCTCTGAATTCTTTCCAGCTCGCGCAGCTGGTCGTCGGTGATGTTGGAGGCGGCACGCGCGGCCAGTTCGCCGCCGATGTGCGCCTGCACGTCGGAGACGTCGGTGATGTCGCGACGGGTCACCGGCAGCACCACGAATCCGCGGTGCAGCTTCTGGTCGAGCAGACCCTCGGCGCGCAATTGAAAAAGCGCTTCGCGTACCGGTGTCACGCTGATACCCAGTTCGGCCGCCAACTGGTCGAGCCGCACGTACTCGGCTGCCGCGTACGTCCCGTCGAAGATACGCTTGCGGACGTACCGCGCCACAGCCTCGGAAAGCTGTGTCCGAGTTGCGAATTCCGGGACGGTCACAGTCAGATCCGATAATCCGCGAGCAGCCGCTTGCTGATGATGTTCTTCTGGATCTCGCTGGTACCCTCGCCGATCAACAGGAACGGCGCGTCGCGCATCAGCCGTTCGATCTCGTATTCCTTGGAATAGCCGTAGCCGCCGTGGATGCGGAAGCTCTGCTGGGTGACCTCCGAGCAGAACTCGCTCGCCAGGTACTTGGCCATCCCCGCCGCCACGTCGTTGCGTTCGCCGGAGTCCTTGAGCCGGGCGGCGTTGACCATCATCAAGTGTGCCGCCTCCACTTTCGTAGCCATCTCGGCGAGCTGGAACGCGATCGCCTGGTGCTCGGCGATCGGCTTGCCGAATGTCTGACGCTGTTGGGCGTACTTCACCGCCAGCTCGAACGCGCGGATGCCGACGCCGCAGGCCCTCGCCGACACGTTGACCCGGCCCACCTCGATGCCGTCCATCATCTGGAAGAAGCCCTGCCCGGGGGTCTCGCCGAGAATGTCGTCGGCCTTGGCGACATAGCCGTCGAAGATCAGCTCGGTGGTGTCGATGCCCTTGTACCCGAGCTTGTCGATCTTGCCGGGAATCACCAATCCAGGCGCTACTTCCCCGAAACCGGTTGGCTTTTCGACGAGGAACGCGGTGAGGTTGCGGTGCGGCTTCTCCGCGCCTTCGTCGGTTCGCACCAACACCGCGACCAGCGTCGAGCTGCCGCCGTTGGTGAGCCACATCTTCTGGCCGTCGATGGTGTAGTCGCCGTCGTCGTTGCGCTTGGCCCTGGTGCGGATCGCGGCGACGTCGGAGCCGAGTTCGGGCTCGGACATCGAGAACGCGCCCCGCGTCTCGCCGGTGGCCATCCGCGGCAGGAAGCGTTGCCTCTGCTCCTCGGTGCCGTGCTGGCGCAGCATGTACGCGACGATGAAGTGAGTATTGATCACACCGGAGACGCTCATCCAGCCGCGGGCGAGCTCCTCGACGCACAGTGCATAGGTCAGCAGTGACTCGCCGAGTCCCCCGTACTCCTCCGGAATCATCAGACCGAACAAACCCATCTCGCGCATCTGGTCGACGATGTGCTGCGGGTAGGTGTCGGCATGCTCGAGTTCCTGCGCGTTCGGGATGACCTCTTTGTCAACGAATTGCCGTACGTTGGCCAGTATTTCGGTCTGGAACTCGGTCAGTCCGAGCGTTTGAGCGATTTTCGTCATGCTGCCACCCTCTCGAACACCGCGGCCAGGCCCTGCCCGCCGCCGATACACATCGTCTCCAGTCCGTAGCGGGCCTCTCGCCGGTTCAGTTCCCGGGCCAGGGTGGCGAGCATCCGCCCGCCGGTCGCCCCGACGGGGTGGCCGAGCGAAATCCCCGACCCGTGCACGTTCGTCCGCTCACGGTCGGCGTCGGTCAGACCCCACTCCCGCATCACCGCCAGCGCTTGCGCCGCGAACGCTTCGTTGAGTTCGATCAGGTCGATGTCGCTGAGCTGCAACCCGGCCTTGCCGAGTGCAATCTCGGTTGCGGGCACCGGCCCGATGCCCATGATGTTCGGCGCGACACCCGCTGAACCCCAGGAGACGAGCCGAACCAGCGGCGTCAGCCCCAGCTCGGCCGCCTTCTCCGGCGTCGTCACAATGCACATGGCGGCCGCGTCGTTCTGTCCGCTGGCGTTTCCGGCGGTGACAGTAGCATCCGGATCATCCTTGGCCAGAACCGGTTTCAACTTGGCCAGCGACTCCAGGGAGGTGTCGGCTCGCGGATGTTCGTCGGTGTCGATGATGTCTTCGCCCGGTCGGGTGCGCACCGCGACGGGGATGATTTCTTCAGCGAGTATGCCGTCCTTCTGCGCGGCGACCGCCCGCTGATGCGATGTCACAGCGAGCTCATCCTGCTCCTGCCGCGAGATACCGTACTGGCGGCGCAGGTTCTCGGCGGTCTCTAGCATGCCGCCGGGCACCGGATAGTGCTGCCCGCCCGCGGTGGAGCGCCCACGTGCGAGTGCGTCGTGCACCGTGACGCCGGATCTGGCTCCGCCCCAGCGCATATCCGTCGAATAGAACGCGACGTTGCTCATGCTCTCCGCGCCGCCCGCCACGACGACATCGTCGTCGCCGGCGCTCACCTGCAGGCAGGCCTGGATGACGGCCTGCAGGCCGGATCCGCAGCGCCGATCGACCTGCATGCCGGGAACGGTCACCGGCAGACCAGCGTCCAACGCGACGACGCGACCGATGGCGGGCGCCTCGCTGTTGGGATAGCAGTGGCCGAGGATCACGTCGTCCACCGCGTCGGGCGCGACGCCGGTCCGGCGCAGCAGGCCCTTCAACGCGGTCACTGCGAGATCGACCGCGGTCAGCGATCCGAATATGCCGCCGTAGCGGCCGATCGGGGTGCGGACGGGCTCACAGACCACGGCCTCGCGGGTGTTCATACGTCACCCTCCTTCGCCCAAACCAACGATTGGGCGCAAAAGTGCGAGTAGTTCTCGCCTTTTCGTCGATTTCGGCGCCCCGAAGATTCACGGCAACTCATACGTGCCTCCCACCCGTGACCTCGAGGACGGTGCCCGTCATATACGACGACAGGTCGCTGGCGAGGAACAGGGCGACGTTGGCGACCTCCGCAGGCTCACCGGCCCGGCCCATCGGCACCTCGGCGAGCTTCTGATCCCAAATGTGTTGTGGCATGGCCTCGGTCATCGCGGATCTGATCAGTCCCGGTTGGATCGCGTTGACCCGCACGCCGAGGTGGGCAAGCTCTTTGGCGGCGGCCTTGGTCATCCCGACGATGCCTGCCTTGGCCGCTGAGTAGTTCGTCTGGCCGACGAGGCCCACCTTGCCCGAGATCGACGACATGTTCACGATCGCGCCGCGTTTGTTCTCACGCATGATCGCGGCGGCCGCCCTGGTTCCGTTCCAGGTGCCCTTCAGGTGCACGGCGATGACCTCGTCGAACTGCTGCTCTGTCATCTTGCGCATCGTCGCGTCGCGGGTGATGCCCGCGTTGTTGACCATGATGTCGAGGCCGCCGAAGTGCTCGACCGCCGCACCGACCAACGCGTCGACCTCGTCGGCCTTGGTCACGTCGCAGCGCACGGCCAGCGTGGAACCGGACCCGAGTTGTGTGGCGGCGGCCTCCGTCGCGGCGAGGTCGAGGTCGCCGAGCACCACCCGCGCACCCTCGGCGATGAAGCGCTCGGCGATCGCATAGCCCAAGCCCTGCGCACCACCGGTGACGACCGCTGTCTGATCTGTCAGCAATGACACCTGATCACCCATCCTTGCTGTTGTGGGCCACGAGGGCCCCGGCAGATCGACATCATATTTCATATATGATTTGCGGCACCGCGCGGCACCGATTCGTCGAACAGGAGTACGCCTGAAATGACCACCGCTGAAGTCAGCGACGAGGATTTCCACGAGATCCTCGCTCAGACTCGTCATTTCGTTCGCACCGCGGTCGTGCCGCGCGAGCAGGAGATCCTCGCCGGCGACCGGGTCCCCGACGACCTGCGCGACCAGGCCGCGAAGATGGGCCTGTTCGGCTACGCGATCCCTCAGGAGTGGGGCGGTCTCGGCCTGAACCTGGCGCAGGACGTCGAGATGGCGATCGAACTGGGCTACACCTCGCTGGCCCTGCGGTCGATGTTCGGCACCAACAACGGCATCGCGGGCCAGGTGCTCGTCGGCTTCGGCACCGACGAGCAGAAGGCCCAGTGGCTCGAGCGCCTGGCGACCGGCGAGGTGGCGTCGTTCGCCTTGACAGAGCCCGGCGCGGGATCCAACCCATCTGGCCTGCGCACGAAGGCGGTCCGCGACGGCACACAGGACGATGCAGACTGGATCATCAACGGAGACAAGCGTTTTATCACCAACGCGCCCATCGCGGATCTTTTCGTCGTCTTCGCCCGCAGCAGGCCCGCCGACGACGACGGCCCCGGTATCGCGGTCTTCCTTGTTCCCGCCGACGCCGCCGGTGTCCAGGTCGGCGCCAAGGACGCCAAGATGGGCCAGGAGGGTGCGTGGACGGCCGATGTCAGCTTCACCGACGTCAGGGTGCCCGCAGGCGCACTGATCGGCGGCAGTGAGGACATCGGTTACCGGGCGGCGATGACGTCGCTTGCCCGCGGCCGGGTGCACATCGCTGCGCTGGCGGTCGGCATCGCACAGCGAGCCCTTGACGAATCGGTTGCGTACGCGGCCACGGCCACCCAGGGCGGCAAGCCGATCGGCAGCTTCCAACTGGTTCAGGCGATGCTGGCCGACCAGCAGACCGGCGTGATGGCCGGGCGCGCACTCGTCCGCGACACCGCCCGACTTTGGCTCTCCGGCGAGGACCGCAGGATCGCGCCGTCGGCGGCCAAGCTGTTCTGCACCGAAATGGCCGGCAAGGTGGCCGATCTCGCGGTGCAGGTGCACGGCGGCAGCGGCTATATGCGAGAGGTGCCCGTGGAGCGAATCTATCGCGACGTTCGGCTGCTCCGGTTGTACGAAGGAACCAGCGAAATTCAACGGCTGATCATCGGGGGCAACCTCGTCAAAGGCGCCCAGAAGTGAGCCAGAGGCTGCGTGCGCAGAAGTCTTTTCGCTCCTCGCGTCCGCGGAAGTCTTGTCGCTCCTCGCGTGCGCAGAAGTCGATTCGCTCCTCGCGTGCGCGTGTCAGAACACCACAGTTTGGTTGCCGAACCGAATGATTCGGTCCTGACAGTGCCAGAGCACCGCGCGCGACAGCACCACGCGTTCCACGTCCGCGCCGAGCCGCCTCAAATCCTCGACGGAATGCCGATGGTCGACCCGCACCACGTCCTGCTCGATGATCGGTCCATCGTCGAGTTCCTCGGTGACGTAATGCGCGGTCGCCCCGACCAACTTCACACCCCGTTCCTTGGCCCGTCGGTACGGTGCCGCTCCGATGAACGCGGGCAGAAACGAGTGGTGGATGTTGATCAGCGGACAACCGACGTCCGTCAGGAAGTCCTGACTGAGGATCTGCATGTAGCGCGCCAGGACCACCAAGTCGACGTTGCCGCGCAGAAGATCGACCTGACGACGTTCGGCGTCTGTCCGAGTGTCGTTCGCTGCGGGGACATGAAGGAACGGCACCCCGAA
Organism: Mycobacterium sp.; assembly: GCF_032159565.1. Classification (GTDB taxonomy): domain Bacteria; phylum Actinomycetota; class Actinomycetes; order Mycobacteriales; family Mycobacteriaceae; genus Mycobacterium. The sequence goes on along the minus strand of NZ_JAVHWR010000200.1, from coordinate 31,082 downwards.
AGGCCGAACCGCGTCAGCGAGATCGGGATGGTTGGAGATCACCATCGAGACGGACATGTCCAGCTCACCACGACGGTTGCGCCACAGCAGATCCAATAGGCAGTGGTCTTCCTTCGATACCAGGATCGCGACGCGTTTCGGTTTGGCCGCTTCCGTCAGCCGGAAGTCCATCTCGAACCGGCCGGCGACCTGCTCGCGAAAGTGGTGCTCGAGGGAGTCGCGTGCGGCTGTCAGACCCGGCATGTGAAAGATCGTGCGTTGCATGAAGGTGCCGCCCGATTGTTCGGTGGCGTGCTGATCCAGCGAAACAATGTTGGCGCCGGAATCCGCCAGAAAGCCGCTCACCGCCGCAACGAGGCCGGGACGGTCCGCGCACCGCAGCAGCAACCGGCCGACATCCTTGGACATCCCTCAGGGTCTCACTCCGGCAGGCGACGGACAGCGGACTGAGGTGGAAAAATCAGCGGTTTGGCGGCACGATTGGACATCGGCGCTCGCTGCCTGGCCGCCGAGGCAACTGACGACGGCCTCGGCCCGGATTTACGGCAACGTTAGTTCATCGCGCCAGTTTCGCTGACTCGTTCGCCGTTCGATCGAAAAAAACATCCATAATCTGCGGATATTTACGTGCGCGAAAGTTGCCGAGCAATTTCCTTCCTTCATACCCGCAAACAACATAGCTCGCCAAGGGAATCTTTGCCGGACAAGATCGGCCCGCTAGCTGGAATAACGGTCTCGAAAAGAGCAATACTCGATGTCTGGGTATTCATATAGACCGCATGTGAATGCCGCCTCGGTAACCGCGACTACTCGTCCATTCTGGTCGCCGTCACCCGAACGATGGGACAGAAATGACCGTTCCTCTGCAGAGCGCCAACCGGCCGATTTCCCACTCGCCGCTCGAGGAGCAAATCAGTTGGTTTGATTCCGACACCGAGTGCACGATGGTCGTTTCAACACCTGCCGCCGACCCGGCACTATGGGCCGAATTCGTCGACGGCGCGGCACGCAGCTACTTCAAGCACGGGATCGAGCAAGCGCTGGACATCGATTCGCTCGCAGATGCGGCCAATACCCAGCTGTTCCATGCCGTGGTGAACGATGCCGGAGCGATCATGGGCGGAATCCGTTCCAAGGGGCCGCTGGAGACGCCTGATGATTCACACGCCATCGTCGAGTGGGCGGGCCGGCCCGGTCTGCGCACGGTGCGCAAGATGATCGGCGACCGATTGCCGTTCGGCGTTGTGGAGATGAAGACCGCCTGGATGGCCGACGACCCCTGCCGGAGCCGAGCACTCGCAGGCACGCTGGCGCGGACTCCGTTCGCCGCCATGGCACTGCTGGACGCGCAGTTCGTGGTCGCGACAGCCGGATCACACGTGCTCAACCGCTGGCGCTCGTCCGGCGGCGTGGTCGCAACGAAGATTCCCGCGGCGCCGTATCCCGACGACCGATACCGTACGAAGATGATGTGGTGGGATCGCAGCACCTTCACCAACGACGCCGCGCCTGAGCAGCTTTCGAAGATCTTTAACGACATGGCCATCGTCGCGCGTCAGCTTGACCATGTGGGTGCCCGGGCACTCGGCAGCGGCCTGTGACCCCAGCCGGCGAAGAGTCCTTCACCGCAACGCTGCTCATCGAGGCACAACCGAATGACCGACAACTGTTATCGGAGTTGAGAGCAGACTCCAGCATCGAAATCGTCGACAGGTCCGACGAACAGCTCGATGAATTACGCCGACTCCGTCCGGTGCCCGGTCCTGAGGTCATCGCCGAACCGCCGATTTGGGCTTTTTACCCTTGGCGACGAACCGTCACAAGCATTCTGGGTCCGAGGGGCTTCCGGGCCGTGCGGCTCAACCGCAACCGAAATCTGATCACCTCGGAGGAACAGGAGCGGCTCGGCGGCCTCCGGATCGGCATCGTCGGGCTCAGCGTCGGCCATGCCGTCGCCCACACCCTGGCGCAGGAGGGACTCTGCGGCCGGCTGCGGCTCGCGGACTTCGACGAACTGGAGTTGTCCAACCTCAACCGGGTGCCGGCCACCGTCTTCGACGTGGGCGTGAACAAGGCGAAGGTGGCGGCCAGACGGATTGCCGAGCTTGATCCCTATCTACCGGTTGAGGTGTTCGACCGGGGAATCACGACGGAGTCGGTCGACCGGTTCCTCGACGGTGTCGACATCCTCGTGGAGGAGTGCGACTCGCTGGACACCAAGGTCCTGGTCCGCCAGGCGGCCCGCGCGCGACGCATCCCGGTCCTGATGGCCACCGGTGACCGCGGCACCTTGGACGTCGAACGCTTCGACGTGGAGCCGGAGCGGCAGATTCTGCACGGCCTGTTGGGCGACGTGGACTTCGCTGAGCTCTCGGGGCTGCCGAGTGAGGACAAGGTTCCCTACGCCCTTCGCATGATGGACGGTGGACGGCTGTCGGCCCGCATGGCGGCATCCCTCATCGAGGTCGGAACCACCCTGGGCACTTGGCCGCAGCTGGTGTCCGAGGTCGCCCAGAGCGCAGCGCTGGTGGCCGAGGCCGTCAGGCGGATCGGTCTCGGTGAGGGGCTGGCATCGGGCAGGGTGCGCATCGACATTGCGCGCGACCTCGACGAGATCCACGACCCTTCGGCGTCGACTGCGACAGCCCAGGCCGCCGGAGACCAGCGCGCCGAGGTCGCACCGACCGACGCCATCGGTCGGGTGGTCGCCGCCGCGGTGCGCGCGCCGTCCGGCGGGAACGTCCAGCCCTGGCGCATTTCGACGCACGACCAGGCGGTCACGATCGCGCTCGCGCCGGAATACACGTCGACGATGGACGTCGGTTATCGCGGAAGTGCGGTCGCGGTCGGCGCCGCCGCCTTCAACGCGCGGGTGGCGGCGGCCGCCGGCGGAATCCTCGGACCTGTGAGCCTCCAACCGGGAGACGACGCGCATCCGCTGCGAGCTGTCTTGCGTCTCGCCGATGGATCCGACCGCGAACTTGCGGCGCTGTACGACGCGATGCTCGCCAGAGAGACCAACCGCCACCATGGCAGGCAGGTCTCGCTAACCGAGGACGTCGTCGAACGCCTCCATGCCGTTGCAGAGCACGAAGGCGCCCGGCTACACCTGCTGACCATGCCGAACGATGTCGCCAAGGCGGCGGCCATCCTGGCCGAGTCCGACCGCATCCGGTACCTGACACCCCGGCTTCACGCCGAGATGATCTCCGAAGTTCGTTTCCCCGGGGATGCTTCGCAGGACACCGGAATCGACGTCCGAAGCCTGGAGCTTTTCCCCGCCGATCTGGTCAAGCTGGACGTTCTGCGGCGTGCGGAGGTCATGGCTTACCTGCACAAATGGGGACTAGGGACGGCGCTGGGCTCCGACACCTCCGAACGCATTCGGACCAGTTCATGTGTTGCGGTGGTGTCGACGGACGGTCAGGCGCTAACGGACTACGCGCGGGCGGGGTCGGCCGTCGAAGCCGTCTGGGTCGTCGCCCAGCAGAGTGGCCTCGCGGTGCAACCGGTGTCCCCGGTGTTCCTCTACGCCCACGACGACGAAGATCTGCAGACACTCTCGTCGACGTACGCGCCGACTCTGAGGCGGATGAACGACGAGTTCCGCCGGCTGTCAGCTATTGAGTCCGGCGAAGCACTCGCGCTGGTACTCAGGTTCACCGACGCGCCCGCCACGTCGGTGAGGAGTCAGCGTCGCCGGGTTGATGCCAGTACTCTCATGGCATAACAACGGACACCGGAGCAAACGTGGCTCGTACCCTCGACGAAGTCGTCACCGCCGTCGCGACTGAACTGATGGCGGTGAATGCGGCTACCTCCGCCGCGGTCAGTCAGCGCGTGCTGGCCGACCTTGTCGGACATTTCGGCATCGACGTCAGCTTCCTGCGGTACAACGACCACAAAATCCGCGCGACGAGGTTGATCGCCGAGTGGCCGGTCCGCCCCGACGTCCCCGACCCAGACCCGCTCGGCCTTGTGTACTTCGTCGACGCCGATCCCGTGTTCGCCGCCGCCGAGCATGCGAAAGAAATTCTGCTCTTCCGGCCCGAGCCCGCGACCGACGACTACCAGAAGACCATCGAGGAAGCCCGCAACATCCCCGGGGTGACGATGGCGGTCGTGCCGATGCTGTCCGGCGACGTCACGACGGGCTGCCTGGGGTTCGTCAAGTTCGGCGACAGGGATTGGACACCGAAGGAACTCAACGCGCTCAAGGCGATCGCCTCGCTGTTCGCACAGCTACAGGCCCGCATCGCCGCCGAGGAACAGCTCCGCTTCCTCGCCGAGCACGACGATCTGACGGGCCTCAACAACCGTCGCGCGCTCATCGCTCATCTGGATCAGCGGTTGGCGCCGGGCCAACCGGGCCCTGTTTCGGCGCTGTTTCTCGACCTGGACCGGCTCAAGGCCATCAACGACTACCTGGGCCATACGGCGGGAGACTGGTTCATCCGCGTGTTCTCCAGGCGGCTGCGCGAGGGCGCGGAAGGCCCCAACCTGATCGCCCGCCTCGGCGGTGACGAGTTCGTCGTCGTGCCGGTGGTGCCGATGAGCGCCGTCGAAGCGGAAACGCTCGCCACCCGCCTGCAGGCGACGCTGCGCGAGCGGGTGTCCATCGACGGCGAGATGCTCACCCGCACCGTGAGCATCGGCGTCGCGCTCGGGGTACCCGGTCGCGACACCACGTCGGATCTCCTGCGCCGCGCGGACCAGGCGCTTTTAGCGGCTAAGACCGCAGGCGGTAACAAGATCGCGGTGTTCTCCGACGACATGTCGCTCAAGGGCGAGTTCCGCAACGACATCGAGCTGCATCTGCAGAGTGCGATCGAGAACGGCGCCCTGGTCCTGCACTATCTGCCCGAAGTGGACATGCGTACGGGCGAGATCCTTGCGTTCGAGGCGCTGGTGCGCTGGCAGCACCCGACGCGGGGCCTGCTCTCCCCCAACGCGTTCATCGGCGTGGCAGAGTCGATCAATTTCGCGGGCGAGCTGGGCCGCTGGGTGATGCGCGCCGCCTGCGCCGAGTTCCGCCGATGGCGGTCGAAGGGGATCGGCGAAGACGTCGTGCTGCGGATCAACGTCTCACCGGTGCAGCTGGTTACCGAGGGCTTCGTCGAGACGGTCGCGAGCATCATCGACGAGTTCGGCCTTGACGGCGGCTCGGTGTGCCTGGAGATCACCGAAAGCGTAGTCGTGCAGGACATCGAGACCACCCGGATCACCCTCGCCGGGTTGAAGGAGGTCGGGGTTCAGATCGCGATCGACGACTTCGGCACCGGCTACAGCGTGCTGTCGCACCTGAAGTCGCTGCCGGTCGACACGCTGAAGATCGACAAGAGCTTCGTGCGTGAGCTCGGGACCAACCCGGGCGATCTGGCTATCGTGCGCGCCGTTATCGCCTTGGCAGAGTCGTTCGGTCTGGAGCTGGTCGCCGAGGGTGTGGAGACCGAGGAAGCCGCGCTGACGCTGCTGCGGCACGGGTGCCACCGCGCTCAGGGCTTCTTGCTGTCGCGGCCGGTGGCCGGCGATGCGATGGAGTCGCTACTTGCCCAACGGCGGATACCGGTGCAGTTCTCCGTAGCACCGGTTCGCTGACTGGCGCTGCCGGGTCTCTCGTGCGGCATCGATCAGATGCCGATGCGCGGGACGACATGCCCTGTGCGGAGAAGGAGCGGGCGGCCGGATCGTCAGAAGCTCGACGCGGCCGAACCGGCTCGGCGCCCGCCGCACAACGCTGACCAGCAACGACGTGTAGCCCGAGACATCGCAGGGCATGACAGCTCTGGCGTCGTGTCCACCGGTGGAGACGATCACGCCGCGCCGGGCCCGCACGGCCCGCGGTCCCCACGGTGTGCCGACGACGGCGCCCCTGGCCTGGCCCTCCTCGAATACGATGCGATGCAGTGGGCTGTCCATGCTGATATCGATGCCCCGGTTACAGGCCTGCACACACAACCAGTCGCTCAGAATCAGTTTTCGCAGGTCCGCCCCGTTCTCGATGGAACCGATCGGTGTCACTTCGAACGGCTCTCCGCGGCTGGAGCGCATGGTGACTTCGCTGCGCTCGGAGACCCGGCTGTAGAGGAACCCGTATGGAGAGGCGAGGCAGCCCGCGGCCCAGGCCTGCAGTCCGGAGCCCGTGAACGGCTCGACCCTCTGCGACCTCGACGGAGCGGGCGCGAAGTCGTCGATCACCCGGACGGGCGTCGCCGCCGTGGGTTCCGGATGGGAGCCGGGTAGCAGGTTCTGCGACAGCTCCCGGAAGTAGCGCTTCGTCTCGTCATCGTCGACTTGGATGCCGGCCGCGTCCGCCACGAAGACGTCAAGGCCGGCATCCACTGCGGCAATCGCCGTCGCAAGGCCCCCGATCCCCGAACCGGTACAAACGACGTCTACCTCGTCATCCCAATTCATAGCAATTGACCTTCCAATTGCCAGTGGCAGAAGAATTCGACAAAAGGGCGTTTCCATTGGGTACTTGCTTATGCAAATGAGTGCTATTGCAGATTAAAGCAACAACATCTGTGTGCGATTCAGCAATGGAGTCCTCGCGCGCGAACGATCCCTCCGGGTTCGAACCAGAAGTCATCACACTGGAGAGATTACATACCTTTTGAATTATCTGCGGCAGGCTTGGTGACTTAGAGTATTAATCGGTGGGACTCACGATGACGGAGCAGGTCGACAGGCGAGCGGACGCGACGCGTCTGCAAATCCTGCTTGCGGCGTCGCAGGAGTTCGCGCGGAAGTCCTACAGTCAGGTGAGCCTGGACGACATCCTGGCGCAGGCCCAGGTCACCAAGGGTGCGATGTACTTCCACTTCCGCTCCAAGCACGAGCTGGCGCTGGCGATCATCGATCGACACAACGCAATGGGCTGCCAATCACTGAACGAAGTGCTCGCCCGCAAGCTATCCGGGCTCGAGACACTCGTCGACATGTCGTGCGTGATCGCCACCCGCGACATCGGCGATGCCGTCGGCAGGGCCGGCCTGAACCTGCTCGAGTCGATCGGGCGGGCCGATGGAGTGCAGGCTCGGGTGGTCGACGAGTGGACGGCGGCGTTCGCCGAAGTGGTACGTCGCGCCGTCGCCGAGGGCGACGTCCTCGCCGACCGCGAACCAGAAGACGTCGGCCGGCTGGTGGTCTCGGCGTTCCTTGGATTGCGCCAGACCACCGACATCGACGATCCGCAGCGTTACTTCGGCGACCTCGTGAAGATCTGGTCGTTCACCCTGCCCGGCTTCGCGAACCCGGAGCGGATCGGCTATTTCAACCAGTTCATCAAGCGCCGGACCGCACTCGCCGCAGCGAGGGCGACGCCGCTCAACCCTCGATGAAATAGGCTCGGTCGATGGTCCGCCAGGCACGGTCCGAGGCCACCAGGAAGAAGATCGTCAACGCCGCGGTGGACCTCTTCGCCGAAGTGGGTTACCAGGCAACCGGACTCGGCGACATCATCGAACGCGCGGAGTTGACGAAGGGCGCGCTGTACTACCACTTTGATTCCAAGGAAGCACTGGCCACCGCGATCATCGAGGAGGGCGTCAGCACCGCGCTCATCGCGTTCCGCAACATCGGTGAGCCGTCCGCGCCCGCACTGGAGAACATGATCCACGGCGTCTTCTTCGTCGCCGAAATGATCCGCACCGACAAGATGGTTCGAACCGGCGCCCAACTGTTGCGGGCGTTCGGCCCGTTCAACGATGCGACCGTGCTGACTCATCGGCACCTGTTGGCGGACATGGTGAATCAGGCCGGGCAGGCGATTGCCGAAGGCGATCTTCGCGACGATCTGGACCCGCAGGCAGTCGGCGAGGTGATCGTCGGCGCGATGCTCGGCGCCGAGTTGATGTCGAACGTCGGCTCAGGGGGGTCCGATCTGATGGATCGCATCGCGCGAACGTGGTCGCTGGTGCTTCCCGCCCTCGCCACCGAGGGCTCGCTCCCGTACTTCCGTGAGTTCCTTGCCAGGGAATCGATGCGCCATCGTCCCGCCTAGGGTTCGTCCGACCACAGCTGCTCGGTCAGGTCCTGGAAGGCCGCCAGCGCCACCGGATCGTCGCCCCGCACCAAGGCCGACCTGCTCATCCGTGCCCGCCTGATCGAACCGTCCTGGTGCACCAGCTCGACGATGAGGTCGGCGTGCTGGCGCACCACGTTCACCGCGGATTCGTCGGCGGGCATGGCGTGAAAGATCTGGCTGAACTTCAGCACCAGTACCTGCTCGGCCGTGTAACCCAGCATTTCGGCGAAGGCCGAGTTGGCGAAAAGGATGGCGCCGTCCTCCCCGGTGGCCAGCACTGGCACCGGAAACCGCTCGAGCACAACCAATGCGGGCAGCTCCCGCAGCACGTCCATCGGCTGCTGCTTCGATCTGTTATCCCGACGCCGCTCCACCGTGCCGATTATGCCTGCGCATCGCGCGCGCAGCTCACCAATCCGGCGGCGCCGCTCCCCTGCCGAAACCCCAGGTGGCCTGACCAAGTCGTGGCTTGTGCCCGGCTGCGCCCGAGCGACGTCGGAAGTCGAGTGCCAGCTGGGGTCGCGGGTCGGCGCCTTCGAACATGCGCAGACACGGTGCCCTGAACTGGCATGCGAGACAATGCGGACCGGGGCTGGGATAGATGACCGGCGCGGCGGTCATCTCGATGGCTTCAGTCGCGATGAGGCTGCCGGCAGCGGCGATCTCGTCGCGGCTGCGCCGGATCCGTGTGTGGCGCACCATTCCCGCCGTCAGCTGCTCGATGCGATCGGCTGCCGCTCGCGATTCGCGGGCCGCCCTCCGAACGTGCTGCGGTATCGACCGACCGCCGCCGCTGGCTTCGTGTTGTGCCACCGGCTCGGCTTTGCCCATCGCCGCCGATTCGTCGACGCGAGGGACTTGCGGTCCGCCCAGACGAACCTCGTTGTGCACGGTGCCTGCGATCTCCATGCCGATGTAGTCCTGCTCCCACGCCCAGCAGGCCGCGGTGGCCTCCTCGTCGAGCACCATCTCCTCGACGGACCGCCACTCGTCGACGATCTGGTGCCGCACCACCCAGTACTCGTCGGTGGCGTCCACCGCCAGCAGGTCGACGCGGCAGGCGTAGCTGACTGCCGCACCATCCGAGGTCAGCAACCCGTTGTCCGGATCGGACGGGTCTCGTAGCAGGGCCGTCACGTCGTGCTGGATCTTGACCGGAGCGAAGTCGTCAACGGTCACCGCCCAGGCGTCATAGCGGTCGATCATCGACGTTGCTCGATCGAGTTCGTGCGCGCAGCCCGCGTCCTCCAAGGACCGCCGCATCGCCTTGTGGACCAGCGACTGCTTCAACTCGTGTTGCCAGTCCCAGGTGCCCGGGTAGTAGTAAACAGCCAGTGCGTCCCTGATCGCCGTTACCAGAGCGAATGATTCAGACACTTGCACGGGTTCGAGACCGCGGCGACGCGGTGACGCGAAGTCCCACTGCCGCCTGCACCGTTTGAACTGTGCGCGGTCATCTGGGCTGATCTGATAATCCACAGCTATCCCTTGCGCACCCGACAGTAGTCCCGGTCGGCAGGGTCTCGAAACCCTCCGATTATCTTCAGCTGAGTAACTGGCTTTGCAATGTGTCTACGAGCAGAGGGGCCCCCCATGGACCTGCAGTGGTCGGAGGCCGACATTGCCTTCCGCGACGAGGTACGCAGCTTTCTCGACGAGAAGCTGACACCCGAGTTGCGCACCGCGGGCCGGCTGATGACCAGCGTGTACGCCGACCACGATGCGAGCATGGAGTGGCAACGGATTCTGCACGAACGAGGTTGGGCCGCGCCCGCGTGGCCCGTCGAACACGGCGGCTGCCACTGGAGCCTGACCCAGCATTACATCTTCAGCAGGGAATCCATCCTGGCGGGCGCTCCTTCGTTATCCCCCATGGGAATTCGCATGGTGGCGCACGCGATCATCGCCTTCGGCACCAACGCGCAGAAGGACTACTTCCTGCCTGCAATCCTGACCGGCGAGGTGTTCTTCTGTCAGGGTTACTCCGAACCCGAAGCGGGGTCGGACCTGGCATCGCTTTCGATGTCCGCAACGGACGACGGGGATGGTCTGGTCTGCACCGGAAGCAAGATCTGGACGACGCACGCCCGCGAGGCCAACTGGATGTTCGGCTTGGTGCGCACCTCGCGAGTCGAGAAGAAGCAACAGGGCATCACCTTCGTCTTGATCGATATGACCTCACCGGGCATTCAGATTCGCCCGCTGGTGATGACCTCGGGTGAGGAGGTGCAGAACCAGGTCTTCTTCGACGAGGTTCGGGTCCCCAAGGCCAACGTCGTCGGCAAGATCGACGACGGCTGGACGGTGGCGAAGTACCTACTCGAATTCGAGCGCGGCGGCGGCGCGTCCTCGCCGGCACTGCAGGTCATGGCCGGGGAGATCGCGACGGTGGCCGCCGAGATGCCCGGCCCGGAGGGGGGCCGCCTCATCGACGACCACGCGTTCGCGCGCAAGCTCGCCGACGCGCGGATACGCACGGAGGTGCTCGAGATCCTCGAGTACCGGGTGCTCGCGGCGGTGTCCGAGGGCAAGAATCCGGGCACGGCGTCGTCGATGCTCAAGGTGGTGGCCACCGAGCTCAGCCAAACGCTGACCGAAATAGCCATGGAGGCCGCCGGACCACGCGGGCGTGCCTACCAACCGCATGCCACCCGGCCCGGCGGGCCTGTCACCGAATTCGAGCCGCCACCGGACGGCTACGTCAGCGGCGAGCCGTGGCAGGCGGTCGCACCGCTGCGCTACTTCAACGATCGGGCCGGTTCGATCTATGCCGGCAGCAACGAGATTCAGCGGAACATCCTTGCCAAGGCGGAATTGGGGCTGTAGATGGACTTCAACCTGACCAAGGAGCAGGAACTGCTCCGTGACGGTTTGACGAAATTTCTTTCCACCCGTTACGCCCTCGAGAAGAGCCGTGCGGCGGCCAAGACCGGCGCCGGATGGCAGCCTGAGATATGGCGGGCGTTCGCCGACGAACTTGGAATCCTGGGTGCCACTTCGCCGGAGGATGTCGGCGGAAGCGGCGGAGGCCCAGTCGAACTCATGGTGATCACGGAGGCGCTAGGTCATGCTCTGGTAATCGAGCCCTACGTCGACACGGTGGTCGTCGCGGGCGGACTTCTGCACCGCGCCGGTGGCGAGCAGGCCACGTCGCTGCTGGAGAAGATCGTGGCGGGCACCGCGATCGTCGCGCTGGCCGCCGGTGAGTCCGAATCCGGCGACCGCTGGCTGGACGTCACGACCACCGCGCAACGCGAAGGTGATGATTGGATCCTCAACGGCGCCAAGACCGTTGCGACGACCGCGCCGCTGGCCACCCATCTGCTGATCACCGCGAAGACCCCTGAAGGTGTCTCGCTGTTCGCCGTCGACGTGGAGTCCGCGGGTTCCGGTCTATCGCTCACCGGATACCGGACCGTCGACGACCGGCGCGCCGCGGATCTGGTGCTCGACGGTCTGCGCGTGCCCGCCGGCGCGTTGCTTGGCGAAGCCGGACAGGCGTGGCCGTCGATAGAGCAGGCGCGCGACGAAGGTGCAGCCGCCATCTGTTCGGAGGCCGTGGGATGCATGCGAAAGGTGCTGGCGGACACGGTCGAATACTGCAAACAGCGCAGGCAGTTCGGTGTGCCGATCGGTAATTTCCAGGTGCTGGCGCATCGCATGGTCGATATGCACATCGAGCTGGAGCAGGCCGTCGCCGCCGTTCTCCTCGCCGTACTGCACCTCGAAGACGAGCCGGTTGTTCGCGCGCGGTCGGTGTCGGCAGCGAAGGCGACGGTCGGCAGAGCGGCCCGGTTCATCGGCCAGCAGGCCGTCCAACTGCACGGCGGGATGGGCATGACCGAGGAACTGGCGATCGGCCACTACTTCAAGCGGCTGACGGCGATGCAGTACGAATTCGGCACCACCGACCACCACATCGGACGGTATGCGGAGCTGTCGCGGGTGACGCCTCTCGTAGTGTGATCGACGTGACCTCGCGCGGATGGCTGTTGTTCGTCGCGATGAGCATCATCTGGGGCATCCCATATTTGATGATCAAGGTCGCCGTGGAAGGCGTCTCGGTCCCCGTGCTGGTATTCGCGAGGACTGCCGTCGGTGCGGCCGTGCTCCTCCCGCTTGTGTTGAAGACGGGAATTCCCGCGATGATCCGCGAACACTGGAAGGCCCTGCTGGGCTTCTCCTTCTTCGAGATCATCGCCGCGTGGTTCCTGATCTCCGACGCCGAACGCCATCTGACCAGTTCGATGACGGGCCTGCTGATCGCCGCCGCGCCGATCATCGCAGCGATCCTCGACCGCTTCACCCGCGGTGAGCAACACCTCGGGTTCAGGCGGGTGCTGGGCCTCGGCATCGGACTCGCCGGGGTGGCCGTGCTCGCCGGGCCGCATCTCGTGGGCGGCAGTGCCTGGCCGATCATCGAGGTGCTGATGGTGGCCACCTGCTACGCGATCGCCCCGTTGATCGCCGCCCGGCATCTTCGCGATGTGCCCGCGCTTCCGATGACCGCAACGTGCCTCGGGTTCGGCGCCCTGGTGTACGCCGCTCCCGCCGCGGCCACATGGCCGACCGAGATGCCGTCCCTTCGAGTGCTGTCGGCACTGGCCGGGCTGGCGATCATCTGCACGGCTCTCGCCTTCATCGTGTTCTTCGCGCTCATCCGCGAAGTCGGAGCCGCACGCGCACTCGTCTTCACCTACGTGAACCCCGCGGTCGCGCTGCTGGCCGGCGTGATCGTCCTGAACGAGCCGCTCACCGCGTGGAATGTGGCAGCGCTGTTGCTGATCCTTGTCGGCTGCGTACTGGCGACACACCGGCCCGGCGAGGCGGTGCCAGACCCGCAGCGTGATGAGCATGTCGCCAGGTGACCGCCACCACCAGGGCAAATACCGGTGGAAAGGCCCGGTTGCCATTAGCTTGGTTATGTGAAGACAACCGGACCCGTCGATGCGCGTCAGCTGGACGGCAGCGCGCCCGTCGACGCAGAGATCCGACGGGCGATGCTGCGCCACATGCTGATGGCCCGCGGCATCGACGACGAAGCGGGGCGGCTGGAGAACCAGGGCGCGCTCGACCTGTGGCTATCGTGCCGCGGTCAGGAAGCGGCACAGGTCGGGTCTGCGATGGCGATCGGTGCTGAAGCGGTGATCTTTCCCAGCTATCGGGAGCACGCGGTCGCGGTGGTGCGCGGCATCGATGCTGTCTCGTTGGCCGCGCAGTGGGCAGGTCGCACGTTCTGCGGCTGGAATCCGCGCAGGCACAGGTTCTTTCCCTACACCCTGGTGTTGGCGGCACAGGCACTGCACGCCGTCGGGTACGCCATCGGTCGGCGCCTGCAGAACATGGCGGAATCCGTGGTCGTCTATGTCGGCGACGGAGCCACCAGCGAAGGCGACATGTCCGAGGCGTTGAACCTGGCCGCAGTCGAGTCCGCTGCGGTGCTGTTCATCTGCCAGAACAACGGCTGGGCGATCTCCAAACCGAGCCATGAGCAGATGCTGACCTCGATTGCCCATCGCGCCAACGGATTCGGCATTCGATCGTGGTCCATCTCGGCCGACGATCCCGAGCGCACCTACCTGAGCTGCCTCGAGGCGATGCACCACGTCGAGTCGTCCCGGTCGCCGGGCCTGATCGAGCTGCGGACCACCCGCATCGGCGGGCACACCACCACCGACCCGCACGCCAGCTACCGGGAAGCCGAAGAGCTCGCCGCGGCGGAGGCGAGCGATCCGGTTGAGCGCTACCGCAAAACCCTCCTCACTTCCGGCGTCGTCGACGAGGAATGGCTGGGCACCGTCGAAGCCGATATCGACAAGACTCGTCGGGCACTGCTGGAAGCCTTCGTCCCATGACCGGTACGACGACATCACTTAGCTTGGCCGACTCGCTCAACGGCGCCCTGCATGAACTGATGGAGACCGACGAGTCGGTCGTGCTACTCGGTCAGGACATCGGCCGCCTCGGTGGCGTGTTCCGGGTGACGAAGGGCCTTCAGGAACGCTTCGGAGCGGATCGTGTCCGCGACGCGATCCTGGCGGAATCCTCCATCGTGGGACAGGCCATCGGCATGTCGCTGACGGGGCTCAAACCCGTCTGCGAGATCCAGTTCGAGGGTTTCATCTATCCCGCCATGAACCAGATCGTCACCCAGGCCGCGAGGATGACGACACGCTGGAACGACGACATCACGCTCAACCTGGTAATCCGGGTACCCGTCGGCGGGGGCATCCGCGCCGTCGAGCATCACAGCGAGTCGAACGAAGCGTACTTCGCGCACACACCAGGTCTGTATGTCGCCTTTCCGTCCTGCCCGACCGACGCTGCCGCGATGCTGAAGTACTCGAGTTCGGTGGGTTCACCGGTCATCTTCTTCGAGCCGAAGCGCCTGTACTGGAAGAGAAGTCGGCAACCGCGCGAGCTTTCCGAGCCTGCGTCGCCATTGAGCGCACACATCGTGCGACGCGGTTCCGATATCACCGTCGCAGGATTCGGCGCGGTGCTCGAGGAAGTGCTTGCGGCCGCCGAAAGGGTCGTTCCCGGGATCGATGTCGAGGTCGTGGATCTGCGCTGGATCGCCCCGATGGACATCGACACCGTGCTCGAGTCGGTCGCCCGCACCGGTCGCCTGCTGGTGGTACACGAGGCGGTCGGGTTTGGTGGCGTCGGCGCCGAGGTCGTCGCGACGGTAGCCGAACACGGCACTTCGCACTTGAAGTCGCCGATGCGGCGGTTGGCCCCGCCACGGCGGCTCTACCCACCCGCCGATTACGAAAAGCATTACCTGATCGGCGTATCCGACATCGTCGGCGCGATCGAGGAGATGTGCGTGTGAGCGATACCGTGGCCATCTTGGTACCCGAGTTCGGTCACGGACTGAGCGAGGCACTCGTCGTCGAGTGGCTCGTGTCGATCGGCGATACCGTCGAACGCGGCGATGTGATCGCCGTGCTGGAGACCGACAAGAGCAGTGTCGATCTGCTGGCCGAGAAGGCCGGCACAATAGTGGAGATCGTCGTCGCCGCGCGTTCGATCACCACCTCAGGTGCTGTCTTGTACAAGCTCGACGAGCGACGATGAAAGGCGAAATACAATGCCGCCCATAGACGAGCGCATGAACTCGGTCATGCTGTCGATCATCCGGCGCCGAACCCCGTCTGCGGAGGTCGGCGACTTCGACAAGCCGATCTACGACCTGGACATGGATTCCCTCGACGTCGTCGACCTCAGCCAGGCGCTCGAGAAGGAGTTCGGCGTCGAAGCCGACCTGGAACGCGTCGCCGACTGCGAGACCCCCTCGGATATCGGCTCCTACTTCCGAGAATTGATCGGCTCGCCATGAGCACCGGCATCGTCGACATCGAAACGGCGACTCCCGGAGAGCACATCGACAACAGCTACTTCGACTCGATCGGTCTTACCGACGAATGGATACGGCGACGCACGGGAGTCGCCGCGCGCTGGTGGATGGACCCCGACGAGCCGCTCGAGGATGTCGCTTCGCGGGTCTGCGCGCCCTTGGTCGCGCGCCACAGCGAGCGCGTGCACATCGCTGCACTGGTCGTCGCCAGCTGCTCCACTGGTGGGAAGGTGCCCGCGATCGCGCAGCGGGTCGCGACACAATCGGGACTACCGACCAATGTGCTGGCATTCGATGTGAACGCGGCCTGCAGCGGCTTCGTCTACGGCGTGATCTCCGGGCTGTCGCTCTGTCCCTCAGACGGCGCGGTCATCGTGTGCGCCGTAGAGGCGATGTCCCGACTGATCGACAAAAGCGACCGCAACACCGGCTGTCTGTTCGGCGACGGGGCAGGCGCGGTGCTCGTCGAATCGCGGCCGTCATTCAGGCGGCCGGAGTGGCACGCCGGCTGCGACGGAGAGCGGGTCGACCTGATGCGCGGCGAAATCGGCGGCGGCATCCAGCTCGACGGTATGCAGGTCTACGACCGCGCGGTGCGGACGATGTCCGACACCGTCAATCGACTACACGGCAACGGCATCAAATCCGACATCGTCATCGGTCATCAGGCCAACTCCCGAATCCTGCAGAGGGTCCGCGAAGAGGTCGACGCCGGTGACGCCGAGTTCGTGGACAGCGTCGAACAATTCGGCAATACGTCGGCGGCATCGATACCGCTGGCTCTGGGCAGCTGTGTGGCCGAGAAGTCTGCTCCGCAGACGGGCAGGATGACGCTGGTGGCGTACGGCGCCGGTGAGGCGTGGGGCGGCGTGGCCGTCGACTACGACCTCGCCGACGCCATGGCGCGGCATGGGTCGTGAGCAGAGTCGTCCTGATCACCGGGGCCTCTCGTGGCGTAGGGGCGCAGATCGCGACGCAGCTCGCGGATTCGGCCCACCACGTCGTCGTCAACTACCGGGAGAAGGCGAAGCGTGCGGATGCCGTCGTCGATACGGTTCGGGCTGCGGGCGGCAATGCCAGTGCTGTCCGCGCCGATGTCACCGAGGAGCAGGCGGTGGCGACGATGCTCGAAGACATCGACGATCGGTTCGGCAACCTGGACGTATTGGTGCTCAACGCATCCGGCGGATTGGAGCCCGGCGCTGATCCCGGCTATCCGATGCGGCTCAACCGCGATGCCCAGGTGCGACTGGCTCAGCTGGCGCTTTCGCTGATGCGCGCCGGCGGTCGGATCGTGTTCGTCACCAGCCATCTGGCCCACTTTTACGGCCGCAAACCGGTTCCCGACGAATACCTCCCGATCGCCACAAGCAAGCAGGCCGGCGAGAAAGCGTTGCGCGACATGCTTCCGACGTTCGAGGCGGCCGGGCTGACGTTGGTCGTGGTGTCCGGCGACATGATCGAAGGCAGCACCATGGTGCGTCTGTTCGAACGGCGTGATCTTGAGGCGGTGCAGGCGCGGCGCCGTGCGGGCGACGGACTGCCGACCGCCGCGGAGTTCGCCGATGCGATCGTTCGCGCCACGCATGAGCCGCATCGCAATGGCGACACGGTGTACGTGGGCGGGCCGGATTACTTGTCCTGACCCCCGAGATCGGCGATAGGAGGAGTCGTGTCTTCGAGTCATCCGATGCGGCGCATCGAGATGCTGCTGTTCGACGGGCTCGACGAACTCGACGTCGTCGCGCCGTTCGAGATCCTGGTGTCAGCAGGTTATCGAGTCGACCTCGTCACCGTGGAACCCTGCCGTCGCGTCGACGCTGCGCACGGGATGACACTGACACCCACCGGCGTCCTGGGCCAACCGGACCTGCTCGTTGTCCCGGGCGGCGGCTGGGTGTCGAAAGCGCCCAAGAGCGCATGGAGCGAGGTGCGTCGTGGCGTCATTCCCACGGCGATCGCCGAGCGGCACGCGGCGGGTGCGCGCATCGCGGGTGTCTGCACCGGGGCGATGTTGATCGCTGCCGGCGGAATACTGCGCGGCAGACCGGCGGTCACCCACCGATCGGCACTCGACGACCTCCGCGGATTCGATGTGGACGTACACCCCGAAGCGCGTGTCGTCGACGCCGGCGATGTGCTCACCAGCGGAGGTGTCACGTCGGGCATCGATTTGGCGCTACACCTCATCGAGCTCGATCGCGGCCGGGAAGCTGCGCTGAAAGAGGCAGCCCGGATTGAACACGATTACCGTGGGCCGGTTCTGACCTGAGCCGAACTCGTGAACGGGTACTGCTATGCGTACCGGCCGCATGCACGCGCCGCAGAGAATGGAGGACCGAATGGAGACCTGGGACGCGATTCGCGCTCGACGCAACGTCAGAACGTACCGCCAGGAACCGCTCAGTGATGACGACCTGCGTCGCATCGTCGAAGCAGGCTGGCGGTCACCGTCGGCGAAGAACCGGCAGCCGTGGGATTTCGTGATCGTGACGGATCCGGCACAGCTGCGCGAACTGTCGACGGTGTGGCAGGGCGCTCGCCACATCGCGTCGGCGCCTGCGGCCATCGCTCTGGTCGCTCCCGAACCGCCCGACGAGCGACGCAAGGTCATCGACCAGTACGACCTCGGCCAGGCCACGATGGCCATGATGCTGGCCGCAACCGATCTCGGCATCGGCACCGGCCATTCGTCCGTCGGCGACCAGGAAAAAGCCCGCGCGATCCTCGGCGTCCCCGACGACCACTTCGTCGCCTACCTGATCGGCTTGGGTCAACCCGCGGATCGCCCGCTCACCCCGATCAACAAGCCCGATCGCCGGCCGTTCGAGGAGGTCGTCCACCGCGGGAAGTGGTGATCCTCGCGCCGCTCGCCGCACGCTTGTCTGACGATTTGCGACGCGTCACGATATGGCGATGACGCCTACCGACCGTGTCCTCGTACTCGGGTCCGGATTCGCTGGGCTCTGGGCCGCGCTCGGTGCAGCACGGCGGCTCGACGAGCTCGGCGCCGCGCCGGGCGCTGTCGATGTCACGGTCATCAGTAGCCAGCCGTATCACGACATCCGGGTCCGCAACTACGAGTCCGATCTGAGCCCCTGCCGAATACCCTTGCCGCAGCTGCTCGAGCCGGCCGGAATCGGCCACATCACCGCCACGGTGACCGACATCGACGCTGCGGCCGCGACCGTGGGTACGGCAGACGGTGTGATTCACGGCTACGACCGCCTCGTGCTCGCTGTGGGCAGCAGGGTGGCCAAACCGGACCTGCCCGGACTGGCCGAGTTCAGCTACGACGTCGACACCTACGACGGTGCGATGAAGCTGCAGGCGCACATCGGCGACCTGGCCGGCGGGGAGGCAGATTCCGCAGCCGCGACAGCGGTCGTCGTGGGCGCCGGTCTCACCGGAATCGAAACCGCCAGCGAGCTGCCCGCGATGTTGTCGGCCGCGCTCGGACCCGGCATCACACCGCGGGTCATCCTCGTCGACCACAACCCGCTCGTCGGATCGGACATGGGTGACTCTGCCCGGCCCGTCATCGAGAAAGCGTTGGCCGCGAACGCGGTCGACACGATGACCGGAGTCGGCGTCGCCGCCGTCGATGAAAAAAGCGTGACGTTGTCGTCCGGTCACGTCATCCCCGCCAGGACGGTGGTGTGGTGCGCGGGAATGCGGGCCAACCCGTTGACCGCGCAATTCGGCCTGCCGCGTGACCGGTTGGGTCGGCTACCGGTCGACGACTATCTACGGGTCGAGGGCGTCGACAGTGTGTTCGCGGCGGGCGACGTGGCGGTGGCGAGGATGGACGACGACCACCTGTCGGTCATGTCGTGTCAGCACGGCAGGCCGATGGGCCGCTATGCCGGCTACAACGTGGTCAGCGACCTGATGGGTGCTCCCATGCTGTCGCTTCGCATCCCCTGGTACGTCACCGTTCTGGATCTCGGCCCTGCCGGTGCGGTGTACACCGAGGGCTGGGACCGCAAGGTCGTCAGCCGCGGCGAAGAGGCCAAGGCCACCAAGCGGCTGATCAACGGCGAACGCATCTATCCTCCGCTCATCGGCGGCCGCGCCGGGCTTCTCGCCGCGGCCGCGCCGAACCTACAGGCGCCGCCTGCTTACGGGCGATGAGCGCGACATGACGACACCGTTCCCGGTTGTGCTCGATCATGTCGGGTTGATCTCGTCCAGGCTCTTTCCCGTGGTTCGCGGCCCAATCGGAATAAGCACGGCGACCGCCGCCACCAGCGCGACGAGGACGACGCCGAACATCGCGGTGGCTCCGACGAAAGACCTTGTGCTGCAGGCGCTTCGTGCATCGCGCCAACCGATGTCGTCGGCCGAGGTGTCCACGGAGATCGGCGTTTCGCGGGCCACCGCACAGCGATATCTGTCCACGTTGGCCAATTCCGGCGAGGTCAAGATTCAGCTCCGCTACGGCACAACCGGACGGCCCGAGCAGGAATTCGTCGCCGCCGACAAACCGCCCGCCCGGCCCGCCCGGGCTTGAGCTCGCAGGGTCAGCCATCCGATGATCTTTGTGACCAATCCCTGCCCACAACCGACATAAACAGGCGAAAAGGAACTTTTGCGCATTGTGCTCAGGACACGAGGCGCAAGCCTGACCCGCCAGAAAACGAAGTCTTAGCGGCAATCCGCGACCGATGACGTCAGAAACGGTGTAAATGTTGACGCCTAGGTAAACACTTGGGGAGGGTGCGGACCAATGACACATTATTCAGGTGACGCGACCGCCGAGGGTCCGCAACGGCGGGTGGAGGTCGACGCCGCGGTACGGGTCTATCCCGGCACGTCGCGTGAGATGCATGGATTGGTCGTCGAGGACTTCGGCGACATTTCCGGTGAAGCCGTCGACATCGGCGAGCACCATATCGTCGACGCCGCTCGACGATGGGCGGTCCGAGTGGCCGATGGCACCTTGGTCTTCGTCGACGACGCCGACATTGCGTCGAGCGATTGATCGATACTCGCTACGTCCGGTCGGTCGGCCGACCGATGAGTATCCGGTAAGCCCGATTGAGCCTGTCACGCAATTGCTGTGGCGTCTCGATGTCGACTTCGGGGTCGAATCGACCCTGTTTGTCGAGCACGTCCAGGTAGGTCGCGGCCAGAACGGCCGACCACAGCTTCAACCCCTGCTGCACCAGGCGATCCGACATCGATGTGGCGAAGTGATCGGCCAGCACATCGGAAAGCATGTCGGTGCGTTGCGCGGAGACCTTCTTCTGCAGATCGGGTGACGATGCGACGGCCTTGCCCATGTGCCGCATGTCTTCGAGCGTGATCGGACCCGTCCCGTCGATCACGTCGTTGAGTACCGATGCGTGTGCTTTCAGGAGCGCCTCGACCACCGGCGTTTGCGGGTCAATCCCGGTCAGGACTCTGACGACGTCGGCGAGCATGTCTCGGGCGACGTTCAACACGACGGCGTCTTTGGTGCCGATCGTGGCGACGATCTCCTCGGAGGGAATGCCGGTTGCTTCGGCGATCTGCTCCATCGAGGTGGCATCGAACCCGTGCTTCGCCAACACGGTCAGCGCTGTTCCCACAACTTTCCCCCGAGCGTGGTCGTGCACGCTGGGAAACCTAGCACTACTGGCAATGCGTCATTTGAGGATCCTGATATGCATCCGTGCCAATGATTCGCTCGGTTAGCGGCGCGCTCACGGTGTATTCAGAGGCCGTCAAGGATCCACACATTCACAGGTGCATTCCAACGTCCGCATAGCCTGCACCTCATTTGCGATGTCCAAATGGATGACATGATCCCGACACTCGAGGCGCCCAAGGCCGTCGACGCCACGCCAGGACCTCCCGCCGGTTCCCGACGCGGACTCGGTAGGCGGACCCGTGAGCGCATAGCATTCGGGGCCCTGCTGATCGCGACGTCGATCGCCTACCTGTGGAACATCACCGTCAACGGCATGGGCAACCAGTTCTACGCGGGCGCCGCGCAGGCCGGCTCGAAGAACTGGGAGGCACTGCTGTTCGGGTCGGTGGATCCGCACAACTTCATCACGGTGGACAAGCCACCGGTGTCGCAGTGGGTGATGGGATTGTCCGGTCAACTCTTCGGCTTCAGCAGCGCCAGCATGCTGATACCCCAGGCGTTGATGGCAGTCGCTACCGTGGCGCTGCTCTACGACGCGATTCGCCGCATCGCCGGCCACTGGGCCGGCCTGCTCGCCGGCGCGCTGTTCGCGCTGATGCCCGTCGTGGCGTTGATGTTCAGGTACAACAACCCCGACGCCGTGATGGTCCTTCTCATGGTGGCCGCTGCCTACTGCACGGTGCGCGCACTGCAACGCGCCAACGCGCAGTGGCTCGTATTGGCAGGCACGGCAGTCGGTTTCGCTTTCCTGGCCAAGATGCTGGAAGGGCTGATGGTGGCACCGGCGATCGGGCTGGCGTATCTCGTCGTCGCGCCGACGTCACTGCGTCGGCGGCTGGTGCACGTGGGCGCGGCCGCGCTGGCGTGCCTGGCGGCCGCGGGTTGGTTCGTGGCTCTGACGCTGCTGTGGCCGGCGTCGTCGCGGCCCTACCTTGCGGGCTCGACGGACAACAACTTCATGAATCTGGTGCTCGGCTACAACGGGCTGGCCCGGATTCTCGGTCGCGACCACGGCACGCCGTTCGCGTTCGGCCCGTCGATCGGCGCCGCGCTGGGCGCCGGAGTCCTTCCGGAGCGCCGCGGCGGATTCGGCGGTTTCGGCGGAGCGGACCCGGGGATCACGCGGCTGTTCACCGGAGAGTTCGGCTTCGAGATCGGCTGGTTGCTGCCTGCCGCTTTGCTCGCCCTGGTGTTCGTGGTGGTCGCGCGCCGACGCGCCAAGCGCACCGACCTCGTACGAGGCGGTGCGATCCTGTTCGGCGGCTGGTTGTTGATCGACGGCCTGGTGCTCAGCTACATGAAGGGAATGGCACACCCGTACTACTGCCTGTCGGTGGCACCGGCGGTGGCGGCTCTCATCGCGCTCGGCGGGAGTGAGATGTGGCGGCTGCGCCAACTGGTGTACGGCCGAATCGCCTTGGCCACAACGGTGCTCGGGACAGGCATATGGAGTTGGTGGCTCCTCGGACAGAACGCGGACTGGATGCCCGCGCTGCGGTGGGTGATTCTTGCCCTCACGATCGTGGTTACTGTCGCATTGGTGGTGGGACTGAGTTCACCGAGCCGACGGCGATTCGCTGCAGCAGCGCTCACGTTGAGCGTGATCGTCGCCGCAGCGGGGTCAGCCTCCTACGCATTCGCGACGCTCGGCGTCTCCCATAAGGGCGGAGGGGCGCGGGTCGGCCCCGCCGAGGCGGACGGACCCGGCCATGGCGGTTGGGACGACGGCGCCGACAACACACGGCTTGACGCACTGTTGGAGGCGACCGATACGCAATGGTCGGCGGCGGTCAACGGATCGTCGGCGGCAGCCGGTCTCGAACTGGCCACCAACACCGCGGTGATGGCGATCGGCGGATTCTCGGGATCCGACCCTGTCCCCTCTCTTTCTCAGTTCCAGACCGATGTCAGTGATCACAGGATCGGCTACTACATCGCACCCGACACCTCACACGGTCCCGGCCGCGGTCGCCAGCACACCGACATCACGCGTTGGGTCGCGGCGAACTTCGCGGCGGTCAAAGCCGGGCCTGCCACCGTCTACGACCTCGGGGCGCCGCTCGCAAGGTAAGAACAGGAACGCGTGGCGCTCAATGGGGCGACTGCTGCGCCTGGTCGCGTTCTTGCAGCAGTCGGTCCTTGCTACGAAGTAGGCGCAACAGGGTGACCAAGACGAGTCCGCCGGCTATGTTGCCCGCGAGCGTGTATCCGAACCAGGCGAGCCAGTCGAAGTACCCGAACGGCGCCTTCCCGGATGTCAGAGCGCCAAAGATCAACAGCGAGTCAAGGATTGAGTGGAACATCTGCAGACCGGCCAGCAGAAAGGCGCCGGCGATCGCGGCCGCGATCTTGCCCGGCACTGAGTCGGTGCCGTGCTGCATCCGGGTCATCAACGTGATAACCATTCCGCCGAGGACGGCCAGCGACAACGATTCTGCCGACAGGGGCGCCTCGATGAAGTGTCGCGCCGATTCGATGGTCTGTGTCCGCAACTTCGGGAACGCGGTCATCACCAGCCACATGATCACCCAGCCACCGGCCAGGTTGGCCACCAGTGTGCCGCTCCACAGTTTGACCAACTGCGCCACACTGGCACGTTTGGCGGCCACCGTGGTCACCGGCACCAGAAACCCCTCCGTGAACAACTCGCTGCGGCCTAGCAGAAGTGCTAGAAAGCCGACGGAGAACGCCAGCCCGGCCACCAGGGGGTCATGCGTCGCGACGAGCACTGACAGGTACGCCAGCACGCCCATCGCGACCTCTGTGCCACCGAAGAAACCTGTGGTCAGCACCTCGCGCCAGGGCCGGTGGAGGCGTTGCGTGCCCTCGGCGATCATCCGGTTGAACGCGTCCTCGAGCTCGTCTTCGATCGGACTGTCGGAATCTCCGAGCTCGCGTTGGGTGGTTCCGCTCACGAAAAAGTCCTCGCCTCGACCATGGTTGAAGCCACTGTGTACCCGGGCGGCGAAAGCCCCAAGCGGACCGTCAGCTGCCGCAACAGGCTCGCAACGTCGGTCTACGCCGGGCCGTACAGGTTTCCCTGCCGGACGTCTTCGCGGCACTTGACGCGGCTCTGCTGGGTCTGCGCGACACAAACACGAACCTGGTCCTCGATTCCGGCCGGATACACCAGGTCGTTGGGGCCGGGTGCATCGCTCGGGGTGGGGACCCGACCCGAATAGATCGACCACATGATGTCGCCGGTGGTCGGCAGACGCGCGCAGTACGCGGTCTGCCCGACCGAGGTAATTCCTTCAGCGCCGAGGGTGGCGCAGTCCGCTCCGATCAAGACGACCGGGATGACGGCCGACGTCGGTGGTGCCGGCTGCGGTTGAGCCGGGGGGTTGGAGCGGTGTCGATCGCTGAGTAGCAGGCCGACCACCGCGGCCACGCCGACCAGCGCCGCGAGAGCGACGGCCACACTCACCGGACGAAAAGCGCGCTTTCGACTCGTCGTCACCGGTGCGCGTCGCGCTCTGGCCGCCGGCATGGTGGCATCGCCTGAGACGACTTCGGGCGAGACGCCGTCGAGGCTCTCCTTCAGCGCATCGGCGAATGCCATGCAGCAGGGGTAACGGTCCTCCGGTTTCTTGGCCAGGGCGCGGGAGAACACCGGACCTAGACCGGACAGTTCGGGAACGCGGTCGGCGATGGCCGGCGGCGGCGCGGTCAGATGCTGGCTGATGACGACGGCCGGGTTGGTGTGTTGGAAGGGCTGCTGTCCGGTGAGCAGATGAAAGGCCGTCGCCGCGAGCGCATATTGGTCGGCCCTGCCGTCCAAGGCATCGCCAAGGAGTTGTTCGGGCGCGGCATAAGCGACCGTTCCCACGGTCATGTCGGTCGCCGTAAGGCCACCCGAGTCGTCGACCCACCGCGCGATCCCGAAGTCGGCGAGCAAGATCCTCTGCCGCCCGGATTCGGCGGCGGACAGCAGGATATTGGACGGCTTGACGTCGCGATGCAGAAGCTGGCGCTGATGCGCGTAATCCAGCGCATCGGCGACCGCGGACACCAGGCGTACCACGTCGCCGGGCGGCATTCCGCCGCCGCGGTAGTCCTGCAGGAGCCGGGCTGCGTCAGTGCCCTCT
The DNA here is from genome assembly GCF_032159565.1 of Mycobacterium sp. Taxonomy (GTDB): domain Bacteria; phylum Actinomycetota; class Actinomycetes; order Mycobacteriales; family Mycobacteriaceae; genus Mycobacterium. Next base: position 5,970 of record NZ_JAVHWR010000200.1, on the reverse strand, counting down.
ACGTAATCCATCGTGAGCCACAGCTGGCCGTCGGTTTCGCCGCGGTCGTGCACGCTGACGATGTCCGGATGCCAGAGGTGCGCGACGATATCGGCTTCCCGGTTGAACCGTTGCCGGTATTCGCTGTCGCTGGTGAGCTCCGCGGGCAGCAATTTGAGAGCATCCCGACGCGGCAGCCGCGGATGATCGACGAGATACACCTCGCCCATGCCGCCGGATCCGAGGATGCGCACGACGGTGTAGCCGGCGAATACGTCGCCGACCGCTAGCGGCATTGCCCCCCCTGATCAGACCTGCGCCACATCTCGCGGTTATCGCCTGTTTGCCGAATATCGAAACCTCCCAGTGGGAGCACGACCTTATCGCGCGAACGTGGAACAGGCGCACACGAGCGCCCGTGTCAAGCTTGACGAAGGATCGGTTTCCTGGCTAACCCACTAAGAATCTAAAATCTGCGGCGCCGACTCCCCCGTGCAGGGATCATGCCGTGGCCATTGCCCCGTTCTCGAGTTCACGTATCGCGGTGCGCAGTCCGCGGCGTCTTCCAGTGGCCGGATCGACGCCGAAGCTCTCCCGCATCCCGTCGCGGACCCTGAATTTCAGCTCGGAGTTCGTCTCGGGGGCGTCGTCGGAAGTCGCCTTGAGCAGCTTGTTGGGCAGGGCGAGTTTCGCAATGGTCCAGAACGACTGCATGTACTGGCGGCCCAGCGACCCTGTCGTGTAGGGCAGGTCGTACTTGTCGCACAGCGCCCGCACCCGCTCGCTGATTTCGGCGTAGCGGTTGCTCGGCAGATCAGGGAACAGGTGGTGTTCGATCTGGTAGCAGAGGTTGCCGCTCATGAACGCCATCAGTGGACCGGCGTGAAAGTTGGCCGACCCCAGCATTTGTCGTAGGTACCACTCGGCTTGGGTCTCGTCGTCGAACTCCTGTTTGGTGAACTTCTCTGCGCCGTCGGGAAAGTGCCCGCAGAAGATCACCATGTACGACCAGTAGTTGCGGATCAGGTTCGCGACCGCGTTGGCGCCAAGGGTGTGCTTCCAGGCCCGCCCTGTCAATGCGGGAAAGACGACGTAGTCCTTACCGACCTGCTTGCCGACCTTCTTGCCGATGATCTTCAGATCCTTGAGCACCTCGCCCTTCGACTTGTCGCCCTTACGGAACTTCGTCGTCTCCAGACCGTGGGCGGCGACACCCCACTCGAAGAGAGTTCCGAGCGTGAGGTTGATGACAGGGTTGAAGACCATCCACTTCTCCCACCGCTGATCGCGGGTGAGACGCATGATGCCGTAACCGATGTCGTCATCGAGCCCGACGACGTTGGTGTACTTGTGGTGGATGAAGTTGTGCGACTTCTTCCAATGCTCGCTCGGCGAGGTGGTGTCCCATTCCCATTCGGTGGAGTGGATCTCGGGGTCGTTCATCCAGTCCCACTGCCCGTGAATGATGTTGTGCCCGAGCTCCATGTTCTCGATGATCTTGGCGGTGCCCAGCATCGCCGTCCCCACGCCCCACGCCACCTTGTTGCGGCTCGCGAACAGGACGGCGCGCCCGCCGGCCGCGAGGGCGCGCTGCAGCTGAATCGCGCGGCGGATGTAGCGGGCGTCGCGCTCACCGCGTGACTCCTCGATGTCAGTCCTGATCGCGTCCAGCTCCCGCGCAAGTGCTTCGACGTCCTCGGGTGTGAGGTGTGTGTATTGCTTGATATCGGTGATGGCCATGGTGTCCCCCTTAGATCTTCAGCGTGCAGTCGCCGGAGGCGGTGGACACGCAGGTGTTGATGCGGTCCCCCGCTCCGTGTTCGTCTCCGGATCGGAAGTCCCGGACGTAGCCGTCTTCCAGCGGGAGGACGCACGTCTGGCAGATGCCCATTCGGCAGCCGAACGGCATTTGGATCCCGACCCTCTCACCGGCTTCCAGAATCGACGTGGCGCCGTCGATCTCGATGGTCTTGTCCGAGATCGCGAAGGTGACCGTGCCGCCCTCACCACCCTTGTCGGTGCGGGCGATGGCGAATCGTTCCATATGCAGGTCGTCGGAAAGCCCGGCGGCGTCCCACACTTTCTCGACCGTGTCCAGCATGGGCGTGGGACCGCACGCCCAAGTCGGCCGGTCTCGCCAATCCGGCACGATGTCGTCGAGCAGATCAAAGTCGAGCTTGCCGTCCTGCTGCGTGAGCTGGAGGTGCAGTCGATAGCCGGGCTGGTCGCTTTCCAGCTTCCGCAGTTCGTCGTGGAAGATGACGGCCTCGGCCGACGGCGCGGAGTGCAGGTGCACGATGTCCGGGCTCTGTTCGCGCGCAGTCATCGAGCGCAACATCGCCATCAGCGGGGTGATGCCGCTGCCTGCGCTGACGAACAGGATTTTCGACGGCGGCGGGTCGGGCAGCGCGAAGTCTCCCTTGGGGGCCGCAAGCCGAACAATCGTTCCCGGCTTTACGCCGTTGACCAGGTGAGTGGACAGAAAACCCTCGGGCGTTGCCTTCACGGTGATCGTGATCAACTTTTTATCCCGCACCGGCACAGAGGTCAAAGAATACGAGCGCCAGTGCCACCGGCCGTCGACCCGCAACCCGATGCCGACGTACTGACCGGGCTGGTAGTCGGCCGAAAATCCCCAGCCCGGTTTGATCGTCACGGTGGCGGAGTCGGCCGTCTCGGTGCGTACGTCCACGATTTCGCCGCGAAGCTCACGCGCCGTCCACAGCGGGTTGAGTAGTTTGAGGTAGTCGTCAGGCAGCAGCGGCGTCGTGGCTCGCGCCGCGAGACCGCGCAGGACGTTCACCTTCGGGGTGACCGCAGTCTCTATGTTCCTCGCCGGCTTGATGCTCCAACGCGCCACGTTGCGAAGCGTCGGAGTCATTGGTGCCCCTCCCGCCAGGGCCGTGTCGTCGTCATGGCCGTTTGATACCCGCCGGTAACAAATCTCACACCTCGGGTGTTGGTGTGTCGCCGACCACGAGTAATGCCCGACGACAACGCTTCCGATAGACGCTCTGCGCGCCGGCGCTGCGGCTACCGGTGCGGCGGCCCCAGGTATGGAAAGTCGGTGAGCGTGTCGGTGTGCGGGCTCAGCCCCGACGGCGGACACTCACCCTTGGTCAAGAAGGCCAGCCGATAGTCGATCACGTCGTCGGTGAAGACCCGCCCGTTCGGATACGTCGCGGGTATCGACGGGTCGAAGGTCAGCATGTCGGGCAGGGTGCCTTCATCGTCGATCGCCTCGATGGCTTCTTCGCGCGAGTACCCGCCGGTATGTCCCAGCTGATGGATGAACATCTCGATCCACCGCTCCCGGTCGCGCACGGGCTCACTGGCGTTGTATTCCTCCTTGGTGTCGTCGGTGTTGAAGAAGCTGCTGACCGACGGATGCCCGGCACGGTCGACGTGGACCAGGTCGCCGTCGCGGCGAAGGCTGCATCGACCCCAGATCCTGATGTCGGGGTCAGCGCCCAAGAAGCCGGTGGGCATCTCGATGACCGTGGAGAAGACATTGGCTTCGGCGTTCGAATCCACGCCCGTCCAGGGTGATTCGCCCGGCAGCGTGAGCTCGGTGAAATTGCGCTTGCCGGAGGTGTCGAAGAGTTCCTTGACTCCGTCGAAGTCGAAGAAGAACGCGTCACTGCGGGCGCCTGCGAAGAACGAGAAGTCGCCGGACGTGGCGATATGGGGCTCGTCGCCGACGAATGAGACCGGAATCGCCGAGAAGATCTGCTCACCGACCGCTTCGGGCGACTCTGCATCGTCGCCGGTCGCCAGGTACACGTCGACTGTCTGCTTGCCGTCGACGGGTTCGGAGAAGACATAGCTGAAAGCGATGTCGTTCCTCAGGTCCCCGTCGTTGTCGACCGCGACACGGTAAATCGCACCGGGGTGGAGGGCTTCGGCGAGCGGGTTGGCGTTGAGGATGATGACCGTCCGCGACGGGTCTGACGGCGACACGAAGGCATAGAGGTCGCACAGGTCCAGTCGCTGGTCGCCAAGCGGCGGCCCGAGGCTCAGGCCGGTGAAATGGTTGGACATAGGGGATGCCCCTTTCGATCGGTTGTCGGAACGGCAAAGCGGGCTTCGTCACCGTTCGCGTCGGATTCTTCCCGAAACGGAATTCCCGTAGGAGAAGTTCGGGGCAATGTCAAGCGGCCAATGCATCATTTATGCGGCTTGGCTAATCAGAGCGGCGAGGCGTTGGGCGGGTGTGTCGAGGTCCAGTGTGGGTCGGGGGCCTTCCCGAGTCGCTACCTGATCGGCAGGCCGGTGATCGCTCTGCCCATGACGAGTCGCTGGATCTCACTGGTTCCTTCGAAGATGGTGAAGATCTTTGCGTCCCTGTGCATGCGTTCGACCGGGTAGTCACGCGTATAACCGTTGCCGCCGAGGATTTGGATGGCCTCATCGGTCACGTAGACGGCGGTTTCGCTCGCTACGAGTTTGGCCATCGAGCCCTCGGCGTTGGTGAACGGCTGGTTGTTACGCGCCATCCAACCCGCCCGCCACACCAGCAACCTGGCGGCATCGACACGAGACTTCATGTCGGCGAGTTTGAACGCAATCGCCTGGAAGTCAGCGATCTTTCGCCCGAACTGTTCTCGCTGCTGCGCGTACTCGAGTGAGTATTCGTAGGCCGCGCGGGCAACGCCCAGCGCCATCGCCCCCACCGAAGGCCGAGTCCGTTCGAACGTCTTCATCGCCGCATGCGCGGCGGCACTTCGCCCTTCGCGATTGCGAGCGATCCGCTCGTCGAATCTGTCTTTGCCGCCGACAATCAGCCGACTCGGGATGCGAACGTCTTCCAGGATCACCTCGGCGGTGTGCGACGCCCGAATCCCGTGCTTTTTGAACTTTTGTCCTTGTTTGAAGCCCGGTGTGTTCGGCGGGATGATGAATGTGGCTTGCCCGCGGCTGCCCAGTTCGGGATGAACGGACGCAACAACGATGTGCACGTTGGCGATCCCGCCATTCGTAGCCCACGTTTTGACACCGTTGAGCACCCACTCGTCGTTGGCTTCGTCGTATCGGGCACGGGTAAGAATGGCGCCCACGTCTGAGCCCGCCCCAGGTTCCGACGAGCAGAACGACGCAAGAAGCGGGTCCTCCGGCGTGCCGAACATCTGCGGCAGCCATTCGCCGAGCTGTTCGGGTGTGCCGGTAGCGGCAAGCGACGCGGCTGCCAGCCCGGTGCCCAGGATGGACAATGCGATGCCTGCATCGCCCCAGAACATCTCCTCGAAGACGACCAACATTCCGAGACCGGTTGGTTCGGCCGCTTGGGTTGCGAATAAGTCCACCGAGTAGAGGCCCACTTTGGCCGCCTCCTGGATGATCGGCCAAGGGGTTTCCTCGCGTTCATCCCACTCCGCTGCCGCCGGACGCAGTACGGATTCCGCGAACTCGTGAACCCAGTCCCTGACCTGAATTACATCCTCGGAAAGCTCGAGAGAAAACGACACAGCCGCTCATCCTTCTTATGCATGCGCACGGGAGTAGTACCACTTCGGTGAACAACCGTACACTGATACTTACCAGGGAGTAAGTTCAGCCACTATGGAGTAGGTCACTCGTGGCCGTCCACGGGCAAGTCGGAGGCGCCGCCCTCTCCTCGACGATCGAAGCGCGCCGTTTCCAGCTTCGCCCGGCACAATGCCTGAGGGGTATTTGTTGTGGCGGCCGGTACCGTCTCGTACTGTCAACCTGATTGATATGGGGCCGACCCCGTAGAAATATTGCCGTCTGCAGGTCGCCGCTCGTCGAAAGGGTCACGGATGCCGCGGCTTTCGCTCGGAAGCCGATTGAGCCGACGCTGGATGCTTCTGGTGGCGGTGTTCGTCGTCGCAATCGCGGGATTCGCCGTGTACCGCCTCAACGGCATCTTCGGCTCGCATGACGTCACGTCCACCCCCAGCGGCGCCGCCAACGACATCGTGCCGTTCAACCCCAAGCACGTCGTCCTGGAGGTCTTCGGCCCGCCGGGCACGG
>NZ_JAVHWR010000087.1:0-21106 GCF_032159565.1 Mycobacterium sp. | reverse complement strand
CCCACGCCTTCCGCCGGCCGGCTGCGTGACCTCCCCGCTACGGGGCGCAGGATTCGGTGATTGTCGCCGCGCGTTGTCATCGCCGTAGTAACTGTAGCTGTAGTTGTAGGACGCATTTCCGCGCGTGGGTGTCATCGTGAATACCGCGCCTAGCAGTGCAGCGCCCACATCCTGAAGATTTCCAACCGCGTGTGCAAGTTGCTCCCGCTTGGTTTGCTTGAACCGCGCCATCATGAGCACGCCGTCGGAATTGGCAGCCAGAATCGCGGCATCTGTGACCGCAAGCAGCGGTGACGAATCCACGATGACATAGTCGAACTGCGCACGCATTTCGCTGAGCACCTTTTGGGCTGCCAACGACCCAAGTAGTTCGCTCGGATTCGGCGGGACGGTTCCCGAGGTGAGGACGGTCAACCCAGGGAAACGTGTCTTCTGCAGCACCTCGGAAAGTGATGCTCCGCCACTGAGCACCGTGCTGAATCCTGCCGACCCGACCAAGTCGAGGTACTTGTGCAACATGGGGCGTCGCATGTCGCCATCGACGAGCACGACGTTGTGGTCGGCTTCCGCCAACGCCAGCGAAATGTTTATCGCCGTGGTGGATTTACCCTCGCCCGGCATCGAACTCGCGACGACGATCAGGCGCGGCGGATTATCGACTGCGAGGAACTGCAAGTTGGTCCGGAGTTTGCGAAATGCTTCGGCGATCCCTGAGTTCTCGCTACCGAAAGATATCGCTGGTTCCTTCCTGCGTTCCTTGTCGAGCGGAATGCTGCCGACCAGTCCGACGCCCGTGATCCCCTCGAAAGTCTTTCCGTCCTTGACTGTGTTGTCGAGGCGATCGCGAAGTATTGCAAGGCCTATGCCCAGCAGAAAGCCCACCGCGATGCCGGCTGCAATGTTGCGGGCGGTTTTCGGAATCACCGGGCGGTCGGTAATCGACGCGCGTTGCTCGACGACAACGCGAGCATCGGGCGGCGTTCGGTCCTCGGGAGTTTCCAACTCGCGTACCATCACGACGAACTCGTCGGCCAATGTGTTGGCAATGTCACGAGCGCGGACGGGTGATTCGTCGAGCACCGCCACATCGATCAAGACGGTATCGGGTTTCGCAGTCGCCGTGACGTTTCGTTGTAGTGCTTTTGCAGTCATACCGAGGCCGAGTTTGTCGATGGTGCGCTGAGCCAGCGTCTCGCCCGTTAGCAGCTCGGCGTAGGACACCACGCGTTCCTGAGAGAAGCGATTGCCCTGGTACACATCCGACAAGGATGAGCCGGCCGTGGTCGATACGAAGAGCCTCGTTGAGGCCTGGTACATCGGTGTCGTGAGCAAAGTCACTGCGACGGCCCCCAAAACGGCGCCCACCATCGTGACGCCCACGGTAACCCACCGAGAACGCAGCAGCTTTACGAAATCCTGCAGATTCAATGCCCCCCCTTGATTGCTGCTTGCCCCAGCCCCCGTGCTCCGTCATACAACGTCGCCCGATCTGCGGGAAGTGTACCTTTTGCGATTTCGACGTAGCTCATTAATGAGAGTATTCGCAGTTCACCATATAGGGAGTAGGAGCAAACCAAAGTGAGGGCTCAACAGGCTGGCGCCGTGACTCATCCCAGGCACTTGGGAACCGATACAACGGGTTCGGCGTACAGCAACAATTGAATGGGAACACCCGGTGCGCACAGTGACGTCGGTTCGGTGGGTTCGAGGTGCAACTCGAGCGCGGTATCGTTCTATTGTCAGCTGTGCGTTGATGATTCGGTGACGCTACCCGACACCAGTGACGATCGTCGGTTGCTCACCATCGACGGTGACCGTGTCGGCTACGCCCTTGTCGTCCCGAGAACAGAAACCCGCGAGACATTGGCACCGCTCGGCACATCGACCGAGAGCCATGGATCGCGACAATGTAGGCGGGCAACTCGTCAGCGTGCACATTATCCGCCGCCCGAACCGTGACGGTAATTCCTGGTCGTGGAATCACGAGCACCAGCCGAGTGTCAAATGTGTTTCGTCCGAAGTAATCGCGTTTGCTGCCGCCAAGGTTATTGATCACCATCGCTGCTTAGGGCGGAAAATCTTCCGGAAACTCATGTGCCACAGCAGTCCGCTTCGAGCGGTCGCTGTTCGCTTGGCGACACACTCCAGCAAAAGATTCGTTCCTCCATTCGGATCGCTGCGCCATCTTGAGATCCCGGATCGTTTCGGCGTGCGACCGACTCTAAGCTGCGGCTTCTCAGGTCATCAGGGTGATGGCGGGTTACCCCACCCCCTCGACTCCGAGCTGAAATTCTCGGTTTAACGGCGCCATACCAGACGCCGAAGTGCGAGATTCGCAGCAATTTTCAGCGAACTTCATACCGTCACAAGACTGCTGCGACCAGAACATCATCGAGTTCAAGTTTGTGTGGTAAGCGATACACACCAGCTATGTACTTCGGCCACACCAAAGACCGCTGTCTGTATCTCACGCCGCCCAGCCATCCGCGCCGCTTGCACACCGCCACGGGACCGGCCGCCCGCGTGTCGATACCATCACCACCATGACGAGCAGTACCAAGAACACCGGGGACCATCAGGCGGAGCCCTCCGCCGAGCACACGATCGACATCCACACCACGGCGGGCAAGCTGGCCGATCTGCGCAAGCGGACCGAGGAAACGCTGCACCCGGTCGGTGAGCAGGCGGTGGAGAAGGTGCACGCCAAGGGCAAGCTGACCGCCCGCGAGCGCATCCTGGCCCTGCTCGACGAGGATTCGTTCGTCGAACTCGACGCGCTGGCCAGACACCGCAGCACCAACTTCGGGCTGGCCGAGAACCGGCCGCTCGGCGACGGCGTGGTCACCGGCTACGGCACCATCGACGGGCGCGACGTCTGCATCTTCAGCCAGGACGCCACGGTGTTTGGCGGCAGCCTCGGCGAGGTGTACGGCGAGAAGATCGTCAAGGTGCAGGAGTTGGCCATCAAGACCGGCCGCCCGCTGATCGGCATCAACGACGGAGCCGGAGCGCGCATCCAAGAGGGTGTCGTGTCACTTGGCTTGTACAGCAACATCTTCTACAACAACATCCAGGCGTCGGGGGTCATCCCGCAAATCTCGCTGATCATGGGCGCCGCCGCGGGTGGCCACGTCTACTCCCCCGCGCTGACCGACTTCGTGGTCATGGTCGACCAGACGAGCCAGATGTTCATCACCGGACCCGACGTCATCAAGACAGTCACCGGCGAAGAGGTGACGATGGAGGAGCTCGGCGGTGCGCACGCCCACATGGCCAAGTCGGGCCTCGCACACTACGTCGCCTCCGGCGAGCAGGACGCCTTCGACTACGTCCGCGATCTGCTCTCCTACCTGCCGAGCAACAACCACTCCGACCCGCCGCGGTATCCGGCTGAGGTTCCCCAGGGCGCCGTTGAGGACACCCTCACCGAGGAGGACCTCGAGCTGGACACGCTGATCCCGGACTCGCCGAACCAGCCCTACGACATGCACGAGGTCATCACCCGCATCCTCGACGACGACGAGTTCCTCGAGGTGCAGCAGGGCTACGCGACGAACATCTTGGTCGGCTTCGGCCGCGTCGACGGTCGTCCGGTCGGCATCGTGGCCAACCAGCCCACCCAGTTCGCCGGCTGTCTGGACATCAACGCCTCGGAGAAGGCCGCCCGGTTCATCCGGACCTGCGACTGCTTCAACATTCCGATCGTCATGCTGGTCGACGTGCCGGGCTTCCTGCCCGGTACCGAGCAGGAGTACAACGGCATCATCCGGCGAGGCGCCAAGCTGCTCTACGCATACGGCGAGGCCACCGTCGCCAAGATCACCGTGATCACCAGGAAGGCCTACGGCGGTGCCTACTGCGTCATGGGCTCCAAGGAGATGGGCGCCGACGTCAACGTCGCGTGGCCGACGGCTCAGATCGCGGTGATGGGCGCCTCCGGTGCGGTCGGCTTCGTGTACCGCGGCCGGCTCAAGGAGGCCGCCAAGGAAGGCGAGGACGTCGACGCCCTGCGCCTCGAACTGCAGCAGGACTACGAGGACACCCTGGTGAACCCCTACATCGCCGCAGAGCGGGGCTACGTCGACGCCGTCATCCCGCCATCGCATACCCGCGGCTACGTCGCCACCGCGCTGCGGCTGCTCGAACGCAAGATCACCCAGACACCGCCGAAGAAGCACGGGAACATTCCGCTGTGAGCGGCCGAGAGCAGTTCGCGCAGCGAACGTAGCGAGAGAGCGAACCGACAGCCATGAGCCACGACGAAAACCACATCACCGAGGTGTCCGACCCGCGCGAGATGACCATCGATGCACCGCCGGTGCAGGCGGTCGAGGAGATCAAGATCCTCAAGGGCGCGCCCACCGACGAGGAGCTTGCCGCGCTGGTCGCGGTGCTCAGCGCCGGAACCGGCGGCATCGTCGAACCCGGCCCGCAGGAGCTCAATCTGTGGGGCCACCCGGTCGACAAGCTGCGCTTCGAGACCACCAGCTGGCAGCGGGTGACACTGCTGGAGCGGACGTACATGCGGCGTTGATGAGCCGCTTGCGCGAAGAATGTCGATCATGACGCGCGTGGTGCTCGCATCTGCCTCACCGGGCAGGCGAATGGTGTTGCGCCAGGCGGGAATCGACCCCGTCGTCGTCGTCTCTGGTGTCGACGAGGACGCCGTCATCGCCGCGCAGGGCCCCGACGCTGCGCCGGGTGATGTCGCCAACGCGCTCGCAAGCGCCAAGGCCGAGCAGGTCATCGCGAACCTCGATCCCTCGCTGACCGCGGATTGCGTTGTCATCGGCTGTGATTCGATGCTCTACATCGACGGCGCGCTGCGGGGCAAACCGACGTCGGTCGAGGACGCCCGTCGTCAGTGGGAGTCGATGAGCGGCCGGGCGGGCGTGCTGTACACCGGGCACTGCGTGATTCGGCTGCGCGACGGCTCTGTGACGGACCGTGAAGTTGAGTTCGGGGACACCACAATCCATTTCGGCAAACCGACAGGCACGGAGCTGACCGCGTATCTCGCCAGCGGCGAGTCGCTGCGGGTGGCGGGCGCCTTCACCATCGACGGGCTCGGCGGCTGGTTCGTCGAGAGCATCGAAGGCGATCCTTCGAACGTGATAGGTCTTTCGCTGCCCACGATGCGCACGTTATTCACCCGCGTGGGGCTTTCGATCGCCGATCTCTGGGCTGAGAACCCGCTGTAGGCTCGTGGAGTGCCGCTTCCTCCAGATTCCGATCCCAGCCTCGCCGCCTACGCCCACCCGGAACGCCTGGTCACCTCCGACTGGCTGTCGGGCAACCTCGGCAGGCCAGGGCTTGTCGTCGTCGAGTCCGACGAGGACGTGCTGCTCTACGACACCGGCCACATTCCCGGCGCGGTGAAGATCGACTGGCACACCGACCTCAACGACCGGCAGGTGCGCGACTACATCAACGGTGAGCAGTTCGCCGACCTGATGAACCGCAAGGGCATCTCGCGCGACGACACCGTGGTGATCTACGGCGACAAGAGCAACTGGTGGGCCGCCTACGCGCTGTGGGTGTTCACCCTCTTCGGCCACCCGGACGTGCGACTGCTCGACGGCGGCCGCGACCTGTGGATCTCCGACGGCCGCGAAACCACGCTCGACGTGCCGAGCAAGCAGACCAGCGGCTACCCCGTCGTCGTCCGCGACGACGCGCCGATCAGGGCGTTCAAGGACGAAGTCCTTTCCATCCTCGGCGACCAGCCGCTGATCGACGTCCGCTCCCCCCAGGAGTACACCGGCGAACGCACCCACATGCCGGACTACCCCGAGGAGGGCGCGCTGCGCGGCGGCCACATCCCGACCGCCCGCTCGATCCCCTGGGGTAAGGCCGCACAGGACAGCGGCCGGTTCCGTAGCCGCGAAGAACTCGACGAGCTGTACGGCTTCCTGACACCGGAAGACAAGACCGTGGTCTACTGCCGCATCGGCGAGCGGTCCAGCCACACCTGGTTCGTGCTGACCCATCTGCTCGGCCTGCCCGGCGTGCGCAACTACGACGGCTCGTGGACCGAATGGGGCAACGCCGTGCGGGTGCCCGTGGCAGTCGGAGAGGACGCCGGCGGAGCGCCATGACTTTCATGCCCTCGCCGCTGGCCGAAGTCGTGTCGGACTTCAAAGAGATGCAGGGCCAGGACAAGCTGCAGCTGCTGCTGGAGTTCGCCGGTGAGCTACCTGCACTGCCCGCCGACCTCGAGGAGGCGGCGATGGAGCCGGTGCCGGAGTGCCAGTCGCCGCTCTTCCTGCACGTCGACGCCGACGATCGTGACCACGTGCGGCTGTACTTCAGCGCGCCGCCCGAGGCACCGACGACGCGGGGTTTCGCGTCCATCCTGGCCCAGGGGCTCGACAATCAGCCCGCCGACGACATCCTCGCCGTCCCCGACGACTTCTACGGCGAACTGGGCCTGGCGGCGTTGATCAGCCCGCTGCGGCTGCGCGGCATGTCGGCGATGCTGGCCCGCATCAAAAAGCACCTTCGCTAGCCGTACGGCTACCCAGGGTCAATTGGGGTCGGCACGGCGGCGGCGCTTAAACTGCGCGGGATACATTCTTAAAGACGATTCTTAGATACCTGTCGATCAGGAGGCGCAGTGCCCAGTCACGCCAGCTCACGCATCCATAAGGTGCTGGTAGCCAATCGCGGTGAGATCGCCGTCCGGGTGATTCGCGCGGCCAAGGACGCCGGCATCCCGAGCGTGGCCGTGTATGCCGAACCCGACGCCGACGCGCCACACGTCCGGCTCGCCGACGAGGCGTTCGCGCTGGGCGGCCAGACGTCCGCGGAGTCCTACCTCGACTTCGGCAAGCTGCTCGACGCGGCGGCCAAATCGGGCGCGAACGCGATCCACCCGGGTTACGGATTCCTTTCGGAGAACGCCGATTTCGCGCAGGCGGTCATCGACGCGGGCCTGATCTGGATCGGCCCCAGCCCGCAGTCCATCCGCGACCTCGGCGACAAGGTCACCGCGCGCCACATCGCGGCCCGCGCGCAGGCGCCGTTGGTGCCCGGCACCCCGGACCCGGTCAAGAACGCCGACGAGGTGGTGGCCTTCGCCAAGGAGTACGGCGTGCCGGTGGCGATCAAGGCGGCGTTCGGCGGTGGCGGCCGCGGCATGAAGGTCGCCCGCACCATCGAGGAGATCCCCGAGTTGTTCGAGTCGGCGACCCGTGAGGCCGTCGCGGCCTTCGGTCGCGGCGAGTGCTTCGTGGAGCGCTACCTGGACAAGCCGCGCCACGTCGAGGCTCAGGTGATCGCCGATCAGCACGGCAACGTCGTCGTCGCAGGCACCCGTGACTGCTCGCTGCAGCGCCGCTTCCAGAAGCTGGTCGAGGAGGCGCCCGCGCCATACCTGACCGACGCGCAGCGCAAGGAGATCCACGAGTCCGCCAAGCGCATCTGCAAGGAAGCCCACTACTACGGCGCGGGCACCGTCGAGTATCTCGTCGGCCAGGACGGGCTGATCTCGTTCCTCGAGGTCAACACGCGTCTGCAGGTGGAGCACCCGGTCACCGAGGAGACCTCGGGTATCGACCTGGTCCGCCAGCAGTTCCGCATCGCCAACGGCGAGACCCTCGACATCACCGAGGACCCGACGCCGCGCGGCCACTCGATCGAATTCCGCATCAACGGCGAGGACGCGGGCCGCGGCTTCCTGCCCGCCCCCGGCCCGGTCACCAAGTTCGACCCGCCGACCGGACCCGGCGTGCGGCTGGACTCCGGCGTGGAGTCCGGCTCGGTGATCGGCGGCCAGTTCGACTCCATGCTGGCCAAGCTGATCGTCACCGGCGCGACGCGCCAGGAGGCGCTGGAGCGGTCGCGGCGCGCGCTCGACGAGTTCACCGTCGAGGGCCTCGCCACGGTCATCCCGTTCCACCGCGCGGTGGTCTCCGACCCGGCGTTCATCGGCGACGACAACGGGTTCACGGTGCACACCCGCTGGATCGAGACCGAGTGGGACAACACCGTCGAACCGTTCACCGGCGGTGAGCCGCTCGACACCGAAGACACCACTCCGCGCCAGACGGTCGTCGTCGAGGTGGGCGGCCGGCGGCTCGAGGTTTCGCTGCCCGGCGATCTGGCCATCGGCAACGGCGGCGGCGCGGCGGCGGCAGGCGTCATCCGCAAGAAGCCGAAGCCCCGCAAGCGTGGCGCGCACGGAGGCGCCGCCGCATCGGGTGATGCGGTGACCGCCCCGATGCAGGGCACCGTGGTCAAGGTGGCCGTCGAGGAGGGTCAGGAGGTCGCCGCGGGCGATCTGGTGGTCGTGCTGGAGGCGATGAAGATGGAGAACCCGGTCACCGCGCACAAGGACGGCACCATCACCGGCCTTGCGGTCGAGGCGGGCGCCGCGATCACGCAGGGCACGGTGCTGGCCGAGATCAAGTAGCGCGTCTAGTCCGGCGTCACCAGGCTGCGCTCCTCGAGCGCAGTGCCGAAATACTGCGCCTTCGGGTCGGCGACAACCGACTTGGTGTCGCCGCGGCGCGCCAGCGAATCGCGGGCCATCTGTTCGAACGAGATCTTCTGCGGCCCACCGATGTTCACGAAGTCGTTGAGCGGCGCGGCGACCGCGGCCCGGGCGACTTCTTCGGCCACCTGATCGGCGGCGATCGGTTGGATCAACGCATCGGGGACGCGCACCTCGTCACCGACGACCAAAGACTCGGTGATCTGGTCGGTGAACTCGGCGAACTGCGTGGCACGCACGAGCGTGTACGGCAGACCCGAATCGGTGATGATCTTCTCCTGAGCCACCTTGGCGCGTAGGTACCCGCTGTCGGGCAACCCGTCCAGGCCGACGATCGACAGGGCGACATAGTGGCCGACGCCGGCCTTCTTCGCTTCTGCCGCCAGGTTGGTCGTCGACGTGGTGAAGAAGTCCATCACCGGGCCGTCGGAGAAATCCGGCGAGTTGAGGACGTCGATCAATCCGTCGGCACCGGCGAGTGCGTCGGCGAGACCCTTGCCGGTGAGGACGTCGACGCCGGTGTTGCGGGAGGCGGCAACGACCTCGTGGCCGTCCGCGGTCAGCAGTTCGACGAGCTTGGTTCCGATCAGGCCGCTGGCCCCGATCACTGCGATCTTCATGCCTACCATTACGCCTTGTGGAACCGGTGGAAATCAATGCAGGCGCGTGGTATCTGCGCGGAGCGCGGGTCGATGCCGGCTACCGCTGGGACGTGTGCGCGCCGGTCACCGGCGACGTGGTGGCCGAGGTGACCCTCGACGTCGACACCGCGACGGTGTCCTCTCGTGGGGGTAACGCCGAGGCGATCGAGGTGGCGGAGCAGGCGGTCCGCCGGTTCGCCGTCCAGGCACTCGGCATCACCGTTCGGGATTGACGTCGATATCGGCACCCGTCGCGAGGTCGGCGCAGTCCACCCAGGCCACATCGTCGCGTGACGCCAGGAACTGTCGCGCCCCTTCGTCGCCACGCAACGTGGCCACCAGATCGGGCCAGTGCCGTCGCGCCACAACGACGGGGTGGCCGGGCCGGTCGCCGTAGCCGGCCCGCGCGATCCCGGAGGCGCTGCCGCGCGCCACAGCCAACACGCGACGAACCGCGCCTGCACCGATGTCGGGCGCGTCGACGGTGAGCAGCACTGCGTACTCGGCGGTGCCGGATTCGAGCCCGGCTATGCCCGCGCGCAGCGAGGCGGCCATCCCCTCGGCCCAGTCGCTCGCCACCACAGCGCGCGCCGGTGCGGGCACGTCGACGACCGCCGCCCCCAGCACGACGACGATGTCGTCACACCCGCCGTCATCAAGCGCGCCGACCGCCGAGCGCAGCCACCGCCCGTCGCCCGCAAGCACCTTCGGCATGCCGAACCGGGTCCCCGCCCCCGCAGCGAGGACGATTCCGCCGACCTGCTCTGCCATGCCAGTATTTTGGACCCGGCCGTAAAACGAACGGCATCCAGCCAATGAAATTGCGCAATGTGTATGTCCGCGAAGCGATTTCGAACGAAGCGGCAATTTTGCCATTTACGTGGGCGTAAAATTATTCGCGACACGCGCGCTGACCAGGCACTTTGACGAGAAGGACTGCTTCCATTGTCCAATTGGCTCGAAGGCGCGTAGGGTCAAATCAGGTTGAGTTCGCAGCCGCGGGATACGTCATCGGCATGCAGGAGCAATCATTTCTGGCCTTGCAGCGAGGGGCTTTGAGGACCCAGGGCCTGAACTTTGACGCGAACCACAGTCCGAAATTTTCGTCGACTGATGGAGTCATCACAATCATGTCTACTGCTATTTTCACGCCGCGTCCTGCCGACCGTCGGGAAGCCCGCACAGCCAAGTTCGCGACGCGGTGGCTACAGCCCTCCGTCGCGGTCATCACGGCGCACGGTGATCTGGACGCATGCAACGCCCAGGAGTTCGTCGACTACGCATTGCGCGACGCCGACCGCACCGACCGAATGGCGCTGGACCTCTCCGGAGTCGAGTTCTTCGGAACCGCGGGATTCTCCGCGCTGCATACGCTGAACGTCCGCTGCGCGGGTGCCTGCGTCGAATGGGTGCTGGTTCCCAGCGATTCGGTCAGCCGGCTGATGCGGATCTGCGATCCCGATTCGGCTCTGCCGATCGCGGCAACGATGCCTGCCGCGCTGATGCGGCTTCGCGCCGACCAGCGTCGGCTACTGAAGCTGGTCTCTGAGCCGAGCTAGCGACTTCGCCAGCAGCCGGGACACGTGCATCTGGGAGATGCCGACCCGCTCGGCGATCTGCGTCTGAGTCAACGACTCGAAGAACCGCAGCAACAGCACGGTGCGCTCCCGCTCCGGGAGCGCTTCGAGCAAGGGCCGCAACGCTTCTCGGTTCTCGATTTGATCCAGGCTGAGGTCGACGTCGCCGAGCGTGTCGGCAATCGCAGGCGCATCCTCGGTGCCGCTGCCACCGCCGCTGTCGATGGACAGCGTGTTGTACGAGCTGCCCGCCACCAGTCCCTCGACGACCTCGTCGCGATCCATGTCGAGTTCGGCGGCGAGTTCCGTCGGTGTCGGGGCCCTGCCGAGCCGCTGCGACAGCTCGGCGGTCGCGGCGCCGAGCCGCAGGTGTAGCTCCTTGAGCCGGCGTGGAACCTTCACCGACCAGCTGTTGTCGCGGAAGTGCCTGCGGACCTCGCCCATGATCGTCGGTACCGCGAACGACACGAAGTCCGAACCGGCGTCGACGTTGAAGCGGATCACGGCGTTGACGAGGCCAACCCGGGCGACCTGAACGAGATCGTCGCGCGGCTCGCCGCGACCGTCGAACCGCCGCGCGATGTGATCCGCCAGTGGCAGGCAACGCTCGACGATGCGGTCACGCTGACGCGCGAACTTCGCGGAGCCCTCCGACATGCCCTGCAATTCGCGGAACATCTCTGCGACGTCCGCATATTCAGAGTTCTGCCGTGACGACGAACCCTGCGACGACTGCCGACTCACCTGAGCGAACTCGCTCGCCTCGTCGTCATCGATATGCCGAATACGTGACCCTCTTCGGCGCCCTGTCCGTCCTGGAACGTCTTCACCTCATCGGTGAGCGAACTCAGCACATGCCAGCTGAAGCTGCCGGGGGTCAATATGTCTTGGGTCTTGCATGTGGTCGACGCCTCGACCACGACTTCGGTGTCGCGGGGATAAACCACGACCACAAGCGTCGAGTCGGGCATGGCCGAGCGGATGAGTCGGGTGCAGGCCTCGTCCACTGCGAGCCGCAAATCGGACACCGCATCGAAATCGAGGTCCTCGAAGGTCCCGATGGCCGCCACGACGGTGCGCACGACGGCGAGGTTTTCCAGCTGCGCTGAAACACGCACTTCGACCGAACGGTCACCCCGTTGGTGCCCGTTGTTGTTCTCATCGGCCATGTGACCTCCCGGAAATGTCGACCCGACACTACTCCAAGTGGCATTCCAGCTAACCACCGGCGCTCCCGACAATTGATGACGTGTGGCCCGCCGTTCGGCGGGGTAATACCTCGGCATGAACCACTTCCAGCCCTCGCTCACGCCGCGCCGCATCCTGGTGACAGCGGGCGTTGCGCTCGCTCTGTTGGTAGTGGTCGCGGCCGCGGTCTACGCCGTGGCGTTCCTCGTGCTCGCGCCGATGATGCAGTGACATCGATGTTTGATACCCAGCCTGAGCGAATTCATAACGGCAGGTTTTGATGCGGCTGCGCCGAAGCGTGGTGAGCGGGCCCGGCCTGAGCCGGGTGCGACGGGGCCGGGGGTTCTCGTATCACGATCAACAAGGCAAGACGCTCACCGATGAGGCGGCGCTCGCGCGTATCAAGGGACTGGTGATCCCGCCGGCGTGGCAGAAGGTGTGGATCAGCCCGTATGAGAACGGCCACATCCAGGCCGTCGGAACCGATGCGGCGGGCCGCAAGCAGTACCTCTACCACGAAACCTGGCAGGAGGAGCGCGCCGAGGAGAAATTCGACCGGGTGCTGGAGATGTCGAAAACGCTGCCCGCAATGCGGCGGCGCATCGCCCAAGACCTGCGCAAGCGAGGGCTCGACCGCGACCGGGTCCTCGCCCTGGCGCTGCAACTGCTCGACCTCGGCTACTTCCGCGCCGGCGGCGAGCAGTACGCCGAGGAGAACAACTCGTTCGGGATCTCCACGCTGCTGTGCGAACACGTTTCGCTGCAACGCAAGGCCGTCGAGTTCGACTTTCCCGCCAAGAGCGGTGTGCGCCGCACGCTGCTCATCGACGATCCCGAGGTGGTGCGTTCGGTGCGCGCGCTGCTGCGCAGACCGGAACGCACCGAACGTTTCCTGGTGTGCCAAAACTCATCGGGCCCGATGGATATCCACGCCGACGATCTCAACGCCCGGTTCAAGGAACTCGTCGGCGCCGAGTACACCGTCAAGGATCTGCGCACCTGGCACGGCACCGTGCTGGCGGCCGCGGCCTTCGTCGACGCCGACCCGCCGGTGAACAAGACCGTGATCAAACGGGTGGAGTCCGCGGTGATGAAAGAAGTGTCCGAGGAACTCGGCAACACCCCGGCGGTGGCCCGCAGCTCCTATGTCGACCCTCGGGTGGTCGAGGGCTACGAGAAGGGCATGACCATCGCGGCAGGTGTGCGCCGCGCCGACCGCATCAGGAATCGCGGCGATCAGCAGGCGATCCTGGAGGAGAGCACCGCGCGACTGATCCGGAAGGTGGCGCGCTCCTAGAACCCGCCCGGGATGCCGTTGCCGATGTGTCTGAGCCCTGCGTCGGCGAGCACGCCCGGGTCGAGCAGGTTGCGTGTGTCGACCACCACCGCGCCTGGAGCCTGATCGGCGATCACGGGCCAATCGAGGTTGCGGAACTCTTGCCACTCGGTCAACACCACAATGGCATCGGACTCCTTGGCGGCGAGATAGGGATCGTCGACCGCGACGATCGACGCCTGTCGCAGCGGCGCCGGATCTATCGACGCGAGCCTGGGGTCGTAGCCGGTGACCTGTGCGCCTGCACGGGCCAGGTCGGCGCAGATGGTCAGCGCGGGCGAGTCGCGCACGTCGTTCGTACCTGCCTTGAACGTCAAGCCCAGTGCGGTGATCCGCGACACCTGCAGGGGAACACCCATGGCTCGGCTGAGGATCTCGGCGACACGACCCGATTGGGCGGCGTTCGTCTCGCGGGCGGCCGCCACTTCGGGCAGCCCGACACCGTTGGACCGCCCGCTGTGCAGCAACGAAGCGGTGTCCTTCGGAAGGCACGAGCCGCCCCAGCCGGGGCCCGGCTGCAGGAAATGCGCGCCGATCCGGACATCGGCTCCCATGCACCGGGTGACATCCTCGACATCGGCGCCGACACGGGCACACAGCCGGGCAAGCGAATTGGCGTACGAAATCTTCACGGCCAGGAACGCGTTGCTGGCGTACTTCGCGAGTTCGGCACTTTCGGGGCGCATCCGCAACGTGTATGCGCCTCCGCCGCCGCATATCTCGGCGACCCGGTCGGCCTCACGGTCATCGTCGGCACCGATGATGATGCGGTCGGGATGACGGAAATCGTTGATGGCGTGGCCCTCGCGCAGGAACTCCGGATTGGACACCACGCAGATGCCGGTGCCGGCCAGCCTCTCTGCGATCGCGCGCGTCGTCCCCACCGGGACAGTCGATTTCATCGCGATCACCGAGCCGGGTCGCAACACCGTCGCCAACTCCTCGATCACCGCGTCGACGGCGCTCAGATCGGTCGAGCCGTCCTCTGCACTCGGCGTCGGCACGCAGACGAACACCACGTCACGGTCGGTCAGATCCGCGTAGTCGGTGCTGAACCTCAAATCACCCGAACGCAGCCCGCGCACCAGAAGGAAGGGCAGTCCCGGTTCGTCGAGCAGTGTGACGGCTGCGCTCAAGCGCTCGACCTTGTCGTGGTCCACGTCGACGCACATGGTGTCGTGCTCGGTCTCGGCCACGCAGACGGCGGTGGTCAGCCCGACATAGCCGGCGCCGACGACACCTACCCGCTTCCCCGTCATACGCGTTCCCGCAGCACTTCTCGCGTAGCATCCAGCGTGCGGTCGACGGTGATGAGCAGCAGCCCGGGGTCCGGCCGGTCGGCGTGCGGGTCGCCTCTGTCCCCCGTCCACAACGGGATGTGCGGTCCCCTACCGCGCGGCCCCCACCGGCTGGGCGGCGTCGGCCCGAACAGCACGACCGACGGGGTTCCGGTTGCGGTCGCGATGTGACCGACGCCGGTGTCACCGCAGACGAGCAGCCTGCAATCGTTGACGAGGGCGACCATACCGAGAAGGCTCAACGTGCCTGCCAGAACGGCGTTCTCGGGTAAACCGGCCCGCCGCGCCACGGTGTGTGCGAGCTCCACCTCGCAGGAGTTTCCCGTGATGACGATGTCGTTGCCCTCGGCGGCCAGCGTCGCGGCCACTGCGGCGAAGCGCTCCGCGGGCCAGCGTCGGCCCGCCGACGCAGCCCCGGGATGGATGACGACAACGCCCGACCGGTCGGGGTATCCCTGCGGCCGTGGCAACGTCAAATCAGCGGCGTCGCAGGCGATTCCGAACCACTCGAGCATTCCGCACCAGCGGTCGACCTCGTGCACGTCGGCCCGCCACGGCGGTCCGGCCAGGTCGGGATGCGCGGGGTGACGATGGCTCAGCAGCGATCCAGGTGCCAACGTCCGCAGGTCGGCGATGCTCTCGGGTCCGCTGCCGTGCAGGTTCACCGCCATGTCCGGCGGCCGGCGCAGCGGCAGCAGGCCACCGAGACCCGGCGTCGGCCGCACCGCATCGATCGCGCCGGACAGCATCGCCAGCTCGATGTAGCGTTCCGGCGCGGCGAGCACGATGCGGGCATCGGGGTAAGCCCTTCGAAGGCCGCGCAGGGCAGGAATCCCGGTGAGCAGGTCGCCGAGGCCGAGCGCGCGCAGAACGACGATCGTCCCACGCGTCATGGCCATGAAGACTCAGTCGACGAGCACACCACCAACTCCCGCACCTCACAACCCGAGGGCTGCGACAACGCGAATACCACCGTCTCGGCGACGTCCTCCGGCTTGTTCAGCTTCGCGTCGGGCGGCGGCTTGTACTGCTCGGTCCGGCCGTCGAAGAACGGCGTGTACATTCCGCCGGGGATCAGCGTCGTCACCCCGACCTCGCCCGCAAGCTCGGCGGCGAGCGCCCTGCTGAACCCGACAACCCCGAACTTGGACGCGCAATACGCGGTCGCGTCAGCCACCGCGTTGATGCCCAATGTGGATGCGCACGTGACGATCCGGCCGTGGGTGGTCTTCAGGTAGGGCAACGCGGCGCGGATCACGGCAGCGGTGCCGAGCAGGTTGACGTGGATGACCCGCTCCCATTCCTTGGCGGCGACATCGTCGAGCTTGCCGCAGGAGTCGATGCCCGCGGCGGTGAACACCCCGTCGATGCGTCCGCCGACCCCCTCGGCCAGCGCACGCACCGCCGCATCGACCGCCGCGGTATCCGCGAGATCCGCGCATTCGAAGGCGACGTCGTCATCGAGGTTCTGCCTGTCGATGACCAGCGGCGTACCGCCGTGCTGTGTCACCGCTTTCACCGTCGCCGCACCGAGGCCCGATGCGCCCCCGGTGATCAGAATGTTGCCCAGTGTCATGTGTCAGCTCCTAGTCGTTCGGTCGTGAGCGCGCCGCTGCGATCAGGTTTGATGACGAGTAACCGGCAACGGTCGGCAGCAGCACGACCTCGCCGCCGTGCCGACGCACCACCTCCGCCTCGGGCAGGTCGGCTTCTGCATAGTCGCCGCCCTTCACCCACACGTCGGGGCGCAGCGCGTCCAACGCCTTCTCCGGGGAGAGCTCGTCGAAGATGATCACCTTGTCGACGCACTCCAAAGCGGACAGCACGCGCGCACGGTCCTCTGCGGGCATCACCGGCCTGGTGGGCCCCTTCAACGCCCGCACCGAGCTGTCCGAGTTCAGCAGCACCACAAGCGCATCGCCGAGCTGACGGGCCTGGTGCAACAGGCGGACATGACCGGTGTGCAGCAGGTCGAAGCACCCGCCGGTGGCCACCAGCCGACCACTCCTTCGCCGTAGCGTGTCGAGATCTTGCGCTGCACCGCGACTCCCACGCGCACCGATCGGCGCTGGGCTGGATACGCCGACGGCGCCACCCGCGGCCACGAAATGTGTCGCCGCATCGACGGCCGCGGTGACGGCGGTCCGCGCGTCGCTCCCTTCGCCGAATGCCAGCGCCGCGGCGACGGCGAACCGGTCGCCCGCCCCGCAGGGGTCACCGGCCCCCGTCACCGTCGGCGCAGGAACATGCACCGATCCGGTGGCGGTGGCCACCATGGCTCCCCTGGGGCCCATGGTCACCGACACCGCCCCGGCGCCCCACCGCCTGCGCAGCGACTCCGCCGACGCGTCACCCGCCTCGGCCTGGTTGGGTGTCACCAGTCGGCAGGCCGGCGTCGGTGTGGCACCGCGCGGGTGGGGATCCCACACCACGGGGACGCGCTCAGCGATCGCGGTCAGCGTCTCGCGGATGACGGGATGCGCCGCGACGCCGCGGCCGTAGTCCGCAACGCAGACCGCCCTGGCAGACTCGAGCACCGACGCCAGACGGCGGGGCGCTCCGTTCGCCGCCGCGGTGCCGTCGCCGTGGTCGAGGCGTAGCATCGACTGGCCACGAGCGCGAATCCTCGTTTTGCACACCGTGCTTCCGCTCATCGGCAGGGCAACCACATCGAGGCCGGCGCCGGCGAGCAGGTCGGCCAGCACCTGTCCGTCGGCATCGTCGGCCAGCGCCGTCACCAGAACGACGTCGCTGTCGGTGCGCGCTGCCAGCACTGCGGCGAGCCCGGCGCCGCCGGGGCGGTGCCAGATCCGGTCCGCGTCGACGACGGGGACCGGCGCTTCCGGGCTGAGCCTGCTCGCGCTGCCCTCGATGTCGACGTCGAGCATCGAGTCGCCGACGATGACCAAAGGCCTAGGCACGGTCTCCCCCTCCCCCGAGCAGCACGCCGTCAACGGCGATGCACAGCGCGTGAACCAGCAGTAGGTGGATTTCCTGCACGGTGGCAGTCGAGTCCGCATCGACGCAGACGGCGTCGTCGCACATGGCGGCAAGCGGATTGGGCGCCGGCCCGGTCAGCGCCCATGTGGTCAGTCCCTCCTCGTGGGCGGTCTTGACCGCGGCCAGCACGTTGCTGCTCGTGCCGCTGGTGGACAACGAGATCAACACGTCGCCGGGCTGGCCGTGTGCGCGCACGCCACGGGCGAAGATCTCGTCGATCCCGTAGTCGTTGCCGATCGCGGTCAGTGCAGAGGTGTCGGCATGTAAGGCGATGGCGGACATCGGCTTTCGTTCCTCGCGGAACCGGCCGACCAGCTCGGCGGTGAGATGCTGCGCCTCCGCGGCGCTGCCGCCGTTGCCGCAGGCGAGCAATCGGCCGCCTCGGGTCAGCACATCGGCGAGTTGCCTGCCCCACGTCGTGAGTCGGTCGGCCTCGGGCCCGACACGGTCGACGGCATCGGCCAGGGCTCGCATGTGCGTCCGGATCATGGTTGTCCTCCCAATCTGTCGACCGCGGCGAGCAGCTCGGCGTCGGTGACACCGTCGAGGCAGGGATGACCGGCAACCGGGCACTCGCGGGCGCGGGTCAAGCGGCACGGCGCATTCTGGTCACCGAGCCGGGTCACCCGCTGTGTGTACGGAATCCACTGCGACGCCGGGACAACGGGTGCGAAGAGTGATACGACGGGCGCGCCGACCGCGGCGGCCAGATGTGCGGGTCCGGTGTTCGGCACGACGACCACCCGGGCAGCGGCATAGACGGCAGCCAGTGTCGACAACGTCGTGCGCCCGCCGAGGTCGACCGCCACGCCGCCCGCCACCGCGGCGGTCAGTTCGCATTCGTCTGGCCCGCCGGTGACCAGCACGCGGTGACCCGCGCCCGTCAGCGCAGCCACCATTGCGGCGCTGCGGGTCGCGCTCGGGCGCCTGGCGGGCACGGCGGCTCCGGGGTGGAACACCACAAACGGTGCGGCCGTCAGTGTTTCGAGCTCGTCGGGCAATGGCGACACTGGGCCGACGCGCAATGCGCCGTCGTCGCCTGCGGGTAGCGCACAACCGCCTGCCAGGGCGAGCGAGAGCGCCCTTTCGGGTTCGGGTATGCCGTCGGGAACGTGGTGGCGAAGATCGAGCAGCGTGCCCGGATAGTCCTCGCAGATCGCGCCCACCCATTCCACCTCGGCCATCCGGCAGATCAAGGCGAGCGGGAGCGGCGACTGGTGGAAGGACGTGAAAACGAACACCCGGTCGGGGCACACGTCACGCATCTGCTTGACCAGCGAATCCACGTGGCCCGCGGTAAGTTCCGGCGAGTCGAAGTCCACCCACGGCGCCTGCCACTCGATCACCTCGTCGACGGCGGGCAACAGTTCGGCGGCTTCGCGACCGCGCGGACCGGCAAGGAAGGTCACGTAGTCGTGTCCGGCGGCTATAGCGCGAACTGCGGGTCCGGTGATGAGGACATCACCGGCGCTGTCGAGTCGGGCGACGAGGGCGTGGCTCACCGGCACTCCTTCAACACCAGCGACACGGCGCTGTTCAGGTCGGCGGCCACCCGCGCTCGCTCGTGCGCATCGCTGATCTCGTGGCGCAAGGTCCGGTCGGTCGGCACCAGCACGGCGTCGGCCCCGGCCGACAGCGCAGCGTTGACGTCACCGCCGGTGTCGCCGATGAGCACACACCGGCCGGGATCCACACCGAGCGCATCCGCCGCCGCCAACACCATTCCCGGCGCGGGTTTGCGGCAGTCGCAGCCGTCACCGTCGTCGTGTAGGCAGACCTGCCACACGTCGAACGGCCCGAGCATCTTGTCCACCCGCGCGTTGACCGCCGCCAGTTCGTCGGGAGTGATCAGACCCTTCGCCACCCCGGACTGATTGCTGACGATGGCCAGCAGCAGACCGCGCTCGCGCAACCTGCGCAACGAGTTCGGCGCCCCCGGCACCGGCTCGACGCCGTTCGGGTCGCTGAGATACGGACGGTCTTTGATGATGGTGTCATCGCGATCGAGCAGCACTGCCAGCGGCGGATCTCGTCGGGCCACACGGAAGTCCCACTCACCCCGAATGCGATGCAGTACCGCGGCTGGTGGGATGACAACGCTCGTCGCCACCATGCGGGCGATCTCCGCCATCGTCCGCGGCCCCGCCAGAATGCGGCGCAGCGTGAATTCCGCGGTCAGCAACGCCCACAGCGTGGCCGCCCGCGATGCCGCGCGCGATCGGCCGGTGACGACAAGCCCGAGGGCAGCCAGCGCCGCCGCGGTGGTGGCCGCATGTCCCGGAAGACGGCCCCGGTCTTCGCCGACGGCCTTGCGCCACGTGGGTCCATGCTTGCGTCGCATCAGCGCGTTGTCGCGATTCCCCACCTGAGCGCGCACGCTGCTGAGCCAGGTCGACGGCGCAACGGGATGTGTACACCGCCTCGACCCCTGAACAATTCGGTTGCCGCTGTTGCTGATTCGAAGCGAGAGGTCGGAATCTTCACGGTAGGCCCTCGGAAACCGCTCATCGAAGCCGCCGGTATCCACCAGCGCACACCGCTTGACGGCCATGTCGGCGGTGATCCATTGGGCGTCGCCGAGACGCTGCGTACGACGTTCGTCGTCGGTGGCGCTGCGGCCTGCGACTCGGGGCACATCGACCACAGCCTGCGAGGCAGCCGCGCCCACGTCCTCGGCGTCGGCGATGTCCTTCGCCACGGCCGCGAACCAGTGCGGTTGCGGGACAACGTCGTCGTCGAGGAAGCAGATCCATGGCGCCTTCGTACTGCGCCACCCGACGTTGCGTGCCGCCGCCGGACCTCGGCCGCCGCTGTAGAGCACCGTCACCGGCATTCGGCTCGCCACGGCAAGCGCCGGTCTGGGGTCGGCGCGATCGTCGACGAGCACGACAGCCACCGGTCGTGGCCCCGATGATCCGTCCAGTTCGGCAAGCAGACGGTGCACCGAGTCCCTGCCGACGGTCGGCACGACGATCGCGAAATCGGTTGTCATCGGGTTTCCCGCTCCTCGCGTGCGCGGTGGCTTTTTCGCTCCTCACGTGCGCGGTGGCTATTTCGCTCCTCACGTGCGCGGTGGCGCCTTCTCACCACATACGGCCCGATGGCAAGCATGTCGATCGGCGAGCTGCCGAAGCACTCCAGGGCGTCACGCGGGCTGTCGACCATCGGTCGTCCCGCCGTGTTGAAGCTCGTGTTGACGATCACCGGGACCCCGGTGCGCTCGGCGAAATGGCTGATCGCCGCGTGCAGCAACGGCGGACTCCTGTCGACCGTCTGGATACGCGCGGTGCCGTCGACGTGAGTGACAGCGGGGATGCGCGAGCGCCAGGTTGCCGCGACATCGTGGACAAACAACATGTACGGGCTGGGCACCGGGCCGCCGGAGAAGATCTCGGACGCCCACTCGGCCAACACCATTGGGGCGACAGGGCGGAACTGCTCGCGTCCCTTGACGGTGTTCAGCCGTTCGAGGTTCTCGGGGTGGCGTGGGTCGGCGAGCAGTGAGCGGTTTCCCAGCGCCCGCGGACCGTACTCCGAGCGGCCCTGGAACCAGCCGATCAACTGGTTCTCCG
>NZ_JAVHWR010000194.1:0-6519 GCF_032159565.1 Mycobacterium sp. | reverse complement strand
CCGGTGAGGGTGACATCGGCGGGCGGACCGTCCTCGACGGGTGACACCGTGTCTTCGGGTTGGCCGGGAGCGCGGGCGAAGATGTCGCGGCCCGTGATCGAGCCGAAGGTCTGTCGCGGAACGTTCGCCAGCCGCAGCGCGATGGTGGGCGCCGCAGACACCGCGACCAGAATTGCCACCAGTACGGCAACGGCGATCCGGGGCCCCGGCACGTCCCAGTACATCCGCACGAGCGCGACCGCGGCCGCGCCGAAACCCGCCGTGACGATCGCAGCGGCCGCCGTCCAGAAGCGGCCGGTGAAGCGCACCACCAGCCACATGCCCGCCAGCGCGGTGGCCGCGGCCAGAAAGGCGTGCGGCGCGCCGGGGGAAGCTCCAGGCGGAATGGTCGCCGCGGCCAGCACCGCCGTGACCAGCGCAGCCCATGCCGCGCCGTCGGTGACGATCCGGCCCGCGCCCACCCGCGCACCGATCGCCACCGCGCCGAGCAGGCCGATCGTCACGGCGGCGTACAGGATGGGCACCAGCAATGCGCTTTCGTGCGCCCAGCGCAACCGCCACAGCAGCATGCCTGCCACGCCGAGCGCACCGCCGATGATCAGCACGGCGACCGCCAGCGCGGTCTGCGCGGTGACCCGCACGAAGTGATCGGAGGCGTATTGCGCCAGCGCCGTCGAAACGTTCTCCACCACCGGCCCGTAGCGTTCCGCCCTGCCTGCGGGCACCAGCGCAAGGACGTCACCGTCGACGATGTTGTGGCCGGCAAGAGAGACGTCCGACGCCAAGGCCGACAAGCCCGCCGCACGCGCGAATTCGTAGGCAGCGGGCGGTAATTCGGCAGCGCCACGACCGCGCAGCACCTTGTTGATCGCGATGACCGTCGGATCGACCAGGGTGTTGAGCGGCGCAGCCGACGGCAAGACGAGATCGATCTGATGAGAGTCGCCTGCAAGGATCGACACCCGACACGACGGTGGCACCTCGACCGGGGTCGCGGTGCGGCCGACCGATGTGGGCGCCGGTTCGCGGACGGTCGTCACCGGCGGTCCCGCGGTCCGTCGGTGGTGGACGCGAAGTGCTCGGCGAGTGCGGCCGTGATCTCGATGAACCGCCGCCGGGTCAACGGCGACATCTCGGCGCCGACGTCGATGACGCCACCGGGGCGCAGATGCGAGTCGAACGGAACCTCGACGACGACCTGGCCGCGGCTGGCGAACTGCTGCACGAGGATCGAACGGGTGCGCTTGTCGGCATGGCCGTCGGAGTCGTTCAAGACCACCACAGTGCGATGCAGCAGACCGGTGTAGCCGCGATTGGCCAACCACTCCATTGTCTGGCCGGCCGCCGAAGCGCCGTCGACCCACGGTGAGGACACCACGATCAACGCGTCGAGATCGCGCAGCACCTCCTGCGCGATCGCGGAGTCCATCGTCGAGCCGCAGTCCACGATCGAGATCGTGAAGTGCCGATCCAGCCGAGCCGTCGCCTCGCGGTAGATCGCGGGGTCGAGCACCCGGCGCCGGGCCGTGCTGGATTCACCTGCGAGTACGAACAGCCCCGAGGCGTTGTTGCCGACCCTGCTGCGAACGTCGGCGAAGGTGTCGAGGTGTTCGTCGGCCGCCAGCTCCCAGTACGAACCCGCGGCGTTCGGGTCGATGCGGCTGCCGAGCTTGCCGAACGCGGTGTCGGCGTCGATGGCCACCACCCGGTCGTCCTGGCGCAGCTCGGCGAAGATTGAGCCGACGCTGGCCGAGACGGTCGTCTTACCGACACCGCCCTTGCCGAACACCCCGATCTTGTAGTGGCCGCGCAGCAGCGAACGGATCTTGTTCTCCAGATCGGCCATCCGCTGCTCGTCGGGCGACGGACCGAGGTTGACGAGTCCGAACGTGCCGCGATAGATGAAGCGCCGCCAGCCTTTTCGCGGCGGGGTCTTCCTCGACGGCACCAGCTCGCTGGTGCGGATGCTGTCGACATAAGAGTAGCCCGTCGCCGGTGGCGCGGCTGCCGGAGCGGCGGCCCAGTTGGGCGACGACGACGGCTGCGACGACCAGTCCTGGCTCGCAGGACGCGCGGTCCGCTCTCGCGGCGGCTCCTGCGGCCAGCCCGGCGGCGCCGGTCGGGCGCCGGTCGGCGGCATCACCCGCGTTGACTCGGCCTCCGTCACCCCCCTCGGCCTGCCGTCCGGGTTTCCGGCCGCGCCCGGTTCGGTCGGGCGTGGTGGCATCGGCGGGGGAGCCTGGCGGAAGCCGCCTGGCGCGATGCGTGGGGGTCCGGCGTGGGTTCGGCTCGCTTCGGTCGTCCAACGGGGTCTGGCATCGGGATCCGTCGGCTGGCCAGGCTCCTCCGGTGGCCTGCGAACGGAGTCGGATCCGGCCGGGCGCGGCCCATCCTCCAGGCCATTGCGCGAACCTTGGTCGTCCTGCGCCGGGGGCCTTGGCGGCTCGGGCGGCCGGCCCACCGGCTCGTCGCCGGAATCCGATGGTGGCGAAAGATGTTCCCGGAGAAAGTCGTCGCGGTCGGTCACGGCGCCAATCCTGACTGCCTGTCCATGGTCTCCTCCGGTGAATGTCGTTGACTGCGGGCGGTCATTGCGGCTTCTGCGCCTGGGTGAGCGGAGCAGCTTCCGGGGGAGCTGCCAGGGTGTCGTGCTGCGTCATTGCATCGGTGCGGCTAAGCGCGGGCCCGGGGGCGAAAACCCGGATCAACGGCCAGGGCGCCTGCCGCGCCATGGCCGGTGAGATGCCAAGCGCCCGCAACGTGTCGTCTTCCAGCGAGATCCCGTACCGCACGCCCTGGTCGCTGATCCACCACATGGACTCGCGGCTGGTGGCGTCCGGCGCCGCACCGGTGGTCATCACCAGATTGGTCGCTCCCGGGGACATATATACCTGGTCGGCCTCGATGCTCGTGGGTGTCCGGTCATTCTTGACCAGACGCAACAGCCGGTTGTCCGATCCGATCGGGATGGGCAGTCCCTTACCCGACAGCACGACGGTCTCCGAGGTTCGGTCGGTCGAGCCCTTGGACCAGGTCAGACAGGTGACCGGGTTGGCCTCGGTGTCGACGAGCTCGAGCCGGGTGGTCGGGTAGTAGTCGACCGGGAGAGCCTCGACGACCGGAACGCTGGCCAGCCGGTCCGGGGCGACCACCACCGGCAGCTCGTCGCCGAAGGAGTTGGCGGAACGCAACAGCGAGGCGACGAACGGCGAGATGGGCTGCACGCCGTTGCGCAGCAGCACATAGAAGTCGTCGGCGCCGGTCTGCAGGTCGCGCACCGAAAGGACCGAGCCGACCACCGCGCCCGCCGCCACGTTGAACTGCGACGGGGCGCCCGCCCCGGGGATGGCGGGCGTGTTCAGCGGTTCGGTTGCGGGCAGTGCATCGAACAGTGGCGTCGAAATCTTCACCGGGCGTGGGGCGTCGGTGTCGACGCCCAGCGCCAGCGCTACCGCCTTGTTGGACAGATCGATTTCGGACCGCTGGCCGTCCCACACCACGTAGGTCTTGTCGTCGTGCGCGGCGAGCACCGCCTTCGGCGGCTCGAGCGGCAGGGCGCGAGACCCGACAGCGGGCGGGCCGCCGATCGCCGTGACGACGGGGGCGACGTTCGGATTGTCCGACGCGCTGTCACACACCGTCCACTGCGAGCTGTCGGCGGTGCGCAGCGGCATGGCCGTCGGGGCGCCGGCAATACCGACCGACGGGCCTTGGGGATATTTCGCGAGTTCGTTGGCCTTGACGAAGGTCGGGTTGCTCGCCTGGCCGGCGATCAAGCGCGCGCTGACCAGGTTGACCGCCGGGTGCAACCGGCCGTCGACGAGCACGTAGACCGCACCGGTGTCGCGGTCGGCGAGGATCGAGGACTGTCCGACCTGCCCGGCAGGCTTGAACCACGACAACACGAACATCAACGCGACGGCGAGGATGGCGAAGACGAAGCCGAGAATCAGCGATGCGCGTTGCCGCTGCACCGGATCGAACTCCATCCGCACACCGTGGTGCGACAGCGCTGCGGCGTTTCGCCGGTTCCAGAAAAAGTGCGCCGACACCTGGAGTCCACTGGCCAGATTCAAAGCCATGGCTC
The DNA here is from genome assembly GCF_032159565.1 of Mycobacterium sp. Classification (GTDB taxonomy): domain Bacteria; phylum Actinomycetota; class Actinomycetes; order Mycobacteriales; family Mycobacteriaceae; genus Mycobacterium. The sequence goes on along the minus strand of NZ_JAVHWR010000194.1, from coordinate 2,432 downwards.
AATACCTTACTTGCGGGTTCGGCCCCGTCGAGCCGAAGATTCGGGGAGCGAATGTGTCATTCATCGGTGCCTTGGTTGCGTTTGCTGACACTTATCTCGCCTGCGCGGCTAAACAGGCGCCTTCGCCGCGTTCAGCAGATTGCCCAGGTCTTGTCGAAGTGCGTCGGCGGAAGTGGGCCAGACGCTGGTCCACCGGGTCCCGTCGGGACCGGTCGTGTAGCTGATCGTGATGCGCCCGAGCTCGGAGTCGATGACCGAGATCACGTCGGGGTGCACATGGGGTTTTATGCCGTGGTCGATGATGGTGACGACCGCCATCGCCGATTGGTCCAGGCGGGCGGCGGCCGACAGCACCGCGACCTGATCGGGGGACAGCCCAAGCCGGGTCAGCGCGGACGCGACGACGGGTTGGTCCTTACCGAGCGTGCCCGTGAGGGCCTGCTCCAACGACGCACTGGGCAGGTTGAACCCGGAGATCGCAGCGGGCCGTCCTTCGGAGAACGCGTGCAGCACCGTGTCGCAGATCAGCTCGACCTGCGTGTCGGTTCGCGACGCCTCGCCCAGCGGGGCCAGCACGACCTGATCGTCGCTGCGCGCGATCATGGCCAACCAGCGCTCGCGCCGGCAGATCGACATCGCGCGCTCCTCCACGAGCGCCGGGGCGTCCCCGGTGGCGACCGAACCGTCGAACGGTTTGGGCCGCCGAACGACGACCATGACCTCCCGCTGCGGCCGTCCCACCACCGCCATCCAGTCGCGTACGGCCTCGTCGACCTGACCGCGTTCGTCGATCACCCCCGCGGCGACGAGCGACGCGTATTCAGCCGTCCGGTGAAGTGGAATCTCACCGATATCGGTCGCCACGGATCCACCGCCGTCGATCGACGGCACGAACGGCCGAAGCCGCAGCGCGGTCGGCATCTTCTCCACGCCGAGGAGCGCCTGCAGCACCCAGATTCCCGACGGAGTCGTCGTCAACTCAGCCATAGCGATTCCTTCTCAGCGGCAACATGTTTCAGGGGAGGCCAACCGCCGGTCGGCCTCCCCTGACTCAGCGATTACGGTACGTCAGCCGAGGTGTAGCGACTTCGCTGCCGCCAAGTCGGTGTGCACCATCGACTCGAGCACATGGTTGATGACCGTGCATTGATGGTTCAGCGTCTGTTCGCATCCATCGATGCCGCTGTTGACCATCATCTGGGACTCTTCGAACGACACACCGCCTGCGCCTTGCAGTTCCTCGCGGACGCTGGTGAGCGCGTTGAGCGCTTGGTGCCGGATGTCTTCGAGTTGTCCCCTGGTGGTGGCGACGGAGTGAATCAGGTCGGGTATGGCTGCCGGGTTGTATTCGAACATCTGTCAGTTCCTCTCAGTTCAGCCTTGGTTGGCGATGGAAGCGACGGCCGCGCGCGACTGCTCTTCCTGCTCTTCGAAGGTGTTGGCGGCGGCGCGCAGCGAGTTGATCAGCTCGCCCCACGTGGTGGTCAGCCGGATCGTGGAGTCGTTGATCCCCTGAGAGGCGTTCACGTTCGCCATGGCCGCCAGGCCCTGCCAGATGCCCGGCGCGTTGGCATCCTGCGAGTGTCCCAAGTAGTTGCGCATGGCGCTCTCGGCCTCCGACTTCAGATGCTCGAGTTGCTGTGCGACGGCGCGGACCTTGTCCGCTCCGACGAGAATTTTGTCTGCCACTGCTGTCCCTTTTCGTTAGCTGGTTGGCTTGGTGCCGCTAAGCGTATGCCGCCCCCGGCGGTGGTCTTTTCACTAATTTTTTGGCTAATCCTCCCTCCCGGTGCGAGGGCCGACCGTCAATTGCATGGTCCTGCCCTCGGCCGAGCCTTCCCTGCCACGTTCGTCGCGCGCCATGTGTCCGGCGGCAGCAGGGGCGCCATACAGTCCTCCGGTGCCTGCGCCTGCCGTTGGTTGGACCGAACTCGCCACTTCGGGTGCCGTCGCACTGCCGGGCGCCCAACCCGTCGGCAGTTTGGGCGGCCCCGGCGCATTGAAGCTGCCGGTGGGTCGGGTGAAGCTGGACATCACTCCTGCGCCGCCGCCGATACCGCCGGCGCCGCCGCCTCCGCCTGCCCGCGCCGCGGTGTCAGTGGTGGCCGCCAACGTCGTCTGGTCAAGGCCGGCCGCCTTGTCGAGTCCGCCAAGGCCGCCGCCGTTCATGCCGCTGGTCAGCGGCCCAAGCATGCCCATCGCCATCTGGGGGAACTGGCCGAGCATCTGCGGGAACTGACCGAGCATCTGCGGAATCTGGCCGAACATCTGCGGAAGCTGTCCCAGCTGACTCATCATCTGCGGCGCCATCGACGCCATCGACTGGGCGGGGCCCGCCGCCGTCTGGGCCGTCCCGCCGACAGTGCCGGAGGCCTGGCTGACGGTGTTCAGGCTCTGTGACATCGCGGCGTTGGCCCCACCGGTGGCGGCAG
>NZ_JAVHWR010000186.1:0-6486 GCF_032159565.1 Mycobacterium sp. | reverse complement strand
GAAAGTCGTCGACGCCCGCCTCATCGGCGATCGCCTTGGCGGTCAAGGGGTTGTCGCCGGTGATCATCACGGTGCGGATGCCCATCCGGCGCATCTCGTCGAACCGCTCCCGCATGCCCTGTTTGACAACATCCTTGAGGTGGATGACGCCGAGTACCGACGCGTGATGATCGAGCACTTCGCCGACGACCAGCGGAGTGCCGCCTGCCGCGGAGATGCCGTCGACGATGTCGCCGAGTTCTGTTGACACCGTTCCGCCTTGGGAGCGCACCCAATCGGCGACGGAGCTGGCCGCGCCCTTGCGCAGCATGCGGCCGTCGTGCAGGTCGACGCCGGACATGCGCGTCGTGGCGCTGAACTCGACCCAGTGCGCCTTGTCGAGCTCGCCGGGTGTGCGGGCCCGCAGCCCATACTCCTGTTTCGCGAACACGACGATGGAACGACCCTCCGGGGTCTCGTCGGCGAGGCTCGAAAGCTGTGCCGCGCCGGCGAGTGCATCCGGTGTGACGCCGGCCAGCGGAACGAACGCCGCCGCCTGCCGGTTGCCCAATGTGATGGTGCCGGTCTTGTCGAGCAGCAACGTGTTGACGTCACCTGCCGCCTCCACAGCACGACCGGACATCGCGAGCACGTTGCGTTGCACGAGGCGGTCCATGCCCGCGATGCCGATGGCCGAAAGCAGCGCGCCGATGGTCGTCGGGATGAGGCAGACCAGCAGCGAGACCATGACGATGCCGGACACGCCACCGCTATTGAGCGCCAACGTGTCTGGCACGCCGGGGTTGTTCGCCTTCGAGAAGATCGCCAGCGGCTGCAGCGTCGCGACGGCGAACAGGAAGATGATCGTCAACGATGCGAGCAGAATGTTCAGCGCGATCTCGTTGGGCGTCTTCTGCCGATTCGCGCCCTCGACGAGCGCGATCATCCGGTCGATGAAGCTCTCGCCGGGCTTCTGGGTGATCTTGACGACGATGCGGTCGGACAGCACGGTGGTGCCGCCGGTAACCGCTGAGCGGTCGCCGCCGGACTCACGGATCACCGGCGCTGACTCACCGGTGATCGCCGACTCGTCCACCGAGGCAATGCCTTCCACAACATCACCGTCTCCGGGAATCGGCTGACCGGCTTCGACGACGACGATGTCGCCCCGCTGAAGCAGTGGCGCGGCGACGTCCTCCTCGCGGCCAGGGGTACCGGGCGTCCACCCGGCGAGCCTGCGAGCCATGGTGGCCGTCTTCGCCTTGCGCAGACTCTCGGCCTGCGCCTTGCCACGACCCTCGGCCACGGCCTCGGCGAGGTTGGCGAAGATCACGGTCAGCCACAACCACACCACGATGAGCCACGCGAACCACGATGGCTCGGTCAGGGCGAGCACGGTGCTCCATGCCGCGCCGATCTCGACGATGAACATGACGGGGTTGCGCCATAGGGTGCGCGGGTTGAGCTTGCGCAGCGCGCCGGGCGTCGACTTCCACAGCATGTTGGGATCGAGCAGGCCGCCTTGAACACGTTTGGGCGCAGGTGGTTCCGGGTGCGCGGTCGGAGCGGGATCGATTGTGGGTGCGGTCATGTGTGAATTCCTTCGGCGAGGGGACCCAGCGCGAGCACGGGTAGGAAGGTGAGGGCGACCAGGATCAGGGTGACCCCGGCGACCATGCCGACGAACTGCGGCCGGTGGGTGGGCAGGGTGCCGACGGAGTCGGGCGTCTTGCCCTGTTTGGCCAGCGAGCCCGCCAGTGCCAGCACGAAGATGATCGGCAGGAAGCGGCCGAAAAGCATGGCCATGCCCAGGGCGGTGTTGTACCACGTGGTGTTGACGCTGATGCCGGCGAACGCCGATCCGTTGTTATTGGCCGCGGAGGTGAACGCATACAACACCTCTGAGAGGCCGTGCGGGCCGGTGTTGAGCATGCCGGCGCGTTGACCCGGCATGGCCATCGCGACGGCGGTGCCGGTCAGCACGATCAGCGGTGTGATCAGGAAATATGTTGCGGCCAGCTTGATTTCGCGCGGAGTGATCTTCTTGCCGAGGTACTCGGGTGTGCGGCCGACCATCAGGCCCGCCACGAACACCGTGATGACGGCCAGGATGAGCATGCCGTACAGGCCGGAGCCGGTGCCGCCCGGCGCCACCTCGCCGAGCTGCATGTTGAACAGCGTGATCATGCCGCCGAGGCTGGTGTAGGAGTCGTGGAACGAGTCAACGGCACCGGTGGAGGTCAGCGTTGTCGCGTCGGCGAACACCGCGGAGTTGGCGACGCCGAACCGCTGTTCGACGCCTTCCATCGCCGACCCGATCGCGGTGTGGACGGTGCCGTGGTGCTGCAGCTGGAACAGCATCATCAGGCTGACGCTGACGGCGGCGATCACGCCCATCACCGCGACGATTGCGTAGCCCTGCTTCTTGCTCTCCACCATGCGGCCAAAGGTGCGCGGCAGCGAGAAGCTGATGACAAGGAGCAGGAAGATCTCAACCCAATTGGTCCAGGCGGTGGGGTTCTCGAACGGGTGAGCTGAGTTGGCGTTGAAGAAGCCGCCGCCGTTCGTACCGAGTTCCTTGATCGCCTCTTGGCTCGCAACCGGTCCGCCGGGGATGATCTGTTGACCGCCGACCAAAGTGTTGACGACCTGGTCGTGCAGATCGAAGTTCTGGATCGCGCCGCCGACAACGAGAATGATCGCGGCAATGACCGACAGCGGCAACAGGATTCGGATGATGCCGCGGACAAGGTCTACCCAGAAGTTGCCGAGCTCGCTGGTGCTGCGACGGGCCAGCCCGCGCACGAAGGCCATGGCCACAGCCATGCCGACCGCGGCGGACACGAAGTTCTGCACGGCAAGGCCTGCCATCTGAACGAGATGGCCCTGGGTCGATTCACCGGAGTAGGCCTGCCAGTTGGTATTTGTCACGAAGCTGACGGCGGTGTTCCAGGCGAGGGCCGGCGTCATCGGTGTGCCGGGGTCGTTGAGGTGCAACGGCAGCCTGCCCTGCACCAGCTGGAAGATGAACAGGAAGAGGACGCTGACCACCGAGAAGGCGAGCACGCTGCGCGCGTAGGCGCCCCACGTCTGCTCCGACTTCGGGTCGGCGCCGATCAGCCGGTAGATGACGCGCTCACCGCGCAGGTCCTTGGTGGAGGCGTAGACCCGGTACATGTAGTCGCCCAGCGGCACGTGAACGGCCGCCAGGCCGATGATCAGTGATGCGAGGAACAGGATCCCCGCCGTCGTCGAACTCACTAGAACCTCTCCGGGAAGAGCAGGGCGGCGAACAGGAAGAGGGCGAGCAGGATCGCCAGCAAGAGACCGATCAGGTTCTGGCTCACAGTCCCTCGACCAACTTCTGTATCCAGCCGAGCAGGGCGAAGATCGCCACCGTCAGCACGATGTAGATGAGGACTGACATGTCACTCCGTCACGTTTACGGCCGGCCGGATTTCGGCAGCTTGAACCATGGAACGCGCTGTTCAGGGCTTCGAAGGCGGCCTTAACGGTTTCTTGACGGCGCAGCCGCAGTCCTTAACGGATTCCATCGTTGAATGTGAGCCTGTGCGCGAGAGAAGACGCTGTGAGTCGAACACGGGCTCACGCTTGGCGGTCGATGGCATCCTTGGCTGCGTGACCGTGGAATCGCTGCTGCAATCCATCCCGCCTGTCGCTGTCTATCTCGTTGTCGGCGTGGTGATCGGCATCGAGAGCCTCGGCATACCGTTGCCAGGCGAGATCGCGCTCGTCAGTGCGGCACTGCTGGCGTCACGGCACACCCTTGACATCAGCCCGGTATGGGTCGGTGTGGCGGCCACTCTAGGCGCCGTGACCGGCGACACCATCGGATACTCGATCGGCCGACGGTACGGCATGACGCTGTTCGAGCGGATGGGCAAGCGGTTTCCGAAACACTTCGGCCCTGGGCATGTCGCGTTGGCCAAGCAGCTGTTCACGAAGTGGGGAGTGTGGGCGGTCTTCTTCGGCCGCTTCATTGCGCTGCTGCGTATCCTCGCGGGTCCGCTCGCCGGTGCGCTACGAATGCGGTACCCGAAGTTTTTGACTGCGAACGCTTCTGGCGGCTTGATCTGGGCCGGCGGCACCACGGCGGTGGTCTACTATGCGGGACTGGCCGCTGAACATTGGCTGTCGCGATTTGCTTGGATCGCGCTGGTCGTCGCCGTAATTGTCGGGATCACCATGACATTCCTGCTGCGCGAACGCACTTCCCGGCTCATTCGGGAACTCGATGACGAGCACGACTGGGAAACGTTGCGCCGTCACTAGGGTCTGGCCGGGGTGTCTGCTGCCAGTCCTGTCAGCAGCTGGCTCAGGGAAGGCACTTGGTATTTCTCGAGTTCCCACAGGTCTATCGACTGGAACAGCCAGAACACTGCGAACTCCGCGATGACGATGAACTCCACAACCAGCAGGCCAAGGCCATTGCCCGAGCACTGAAGAATGGCCACGACGATCAACGTCAGCACCATCATCGCGGCAATGATCAGATAGGCAGCGACGAAGGCAAGCCGCGTCCGCGCGCCGCGGTCCTGACGGACGGCGGCGTAGCAGGCGTAGTGCACGACGACCACGATGATTCCTCCGAACATGGCGTACGCCGCTACGGTGTGGGCGTTTCTGACGAATAACGGCAGGTCGACAAAGAACACCATCGTGCCTGCGAGGAGTGCTAGCAATAGAAGGTAGGGCAGCACGCATTCCGCCTTGCGGAGAAACGGGGCCGCCGCGGGTAGTACCTTTCTCAGAAATCGCACGATGGCGTCGAGAATTGGCGGCAACGCCGGCGCCTCACCCTGCGGCTCCTCAGGCGAATCGTCTGAGCGCGAGCACAATTCGGCTTGCGGAGGCGTGGTCAACCTGGCGCGGACGAATCGGATGGTCGTGTATAAGGCGACCGCGGCCACGCTGGCGATGAGGAGTGCCCACACGTTGTTCTCCACGAAGGCGGTTGGGTCGAAGTCTTTGGGCAGCCCAGGGCCGCGCAGCGGTTCGCGGCCCGTCGGAACCAAACCCACCACGAGAGCCAGGACGCCCGAGAAGTTGAGCACCGAATCCTCGGTGGTCGTGCTGCCTTGGTAGATGATCAAGCAGATGCCCACGGCGCAAAGTGACGCGATGAAGACGCTGTGGGAGCTGGTGTAGAAGTACGCGCTGATCGAGTTCTGCCATCCATCGGCATGTCGCCGCGTGTTGATGACTGATGCGGTCAGGAAGACGACTAAGGCCACCAGACCCAGGCGTACGTAGCGGTAGGTAGTTACCGCGTCCTCCTGACGGACTAACTTCGCCATAGCTCAAGTAGACGACACAGCGATCAGGAAACACCTTTGCCACTCCGAAAGCGGCTTCCGGCGATATTTGAAACCGATGGCTGCGCTACTTCGGCTACGAGGTGCGACCGAACCGCCGCTTTGTCTTCTTCGGCTCCTGATGGGACTCCTGAAGCCACTCTTCCCACATCATCTCCGAGTTTTCTTGGATGGGGCTATTCGCGACTTGCCATCCGAGTGTCTCGACTTTGGTTGTGGCCCATCGTATTAGCGATCCATCAGTGCCGATCGCCTCTGCGAGGAGCACTCGCTGGTGAGTATCGAGCCTGTCGCTGAACGCCTGCATGGTGTTCTTCAGGCGCCGGTAGGGCACTGCACCGTCGAACTGCTGGCAGAGTTCTGTGAGTTCGCGTCGCGCTTGGTCGATGAGGGTTGCCGGCTGGGCCTCGGCATGAACGACAGGGTCCTGTTCGTCCTCGCTCCAGACCTCATCGACCTGTGTTGGGGCGGAAGCCGGATGCGGGGTGCCGGCGCGCTCCTGCAACTCGCGGTACATTTCGCGAAGCTTCTCGAGTTCCGTGGTGGCCGCTTGGGCCGTTTCGCGCCACCATTCGAGGTGATACACGACAAGCCGTGTCTCGCAGTCCGGGCAGAGTGCATCGGTGGTGTCCCTCTGGGGCAGGGCGGTCGAATTCAGTAACGCCGCACCACAGAGCGCGTGGTCATCTCGGGCGTCGAGATAGTCCGCGTGATGCACCACTGAAACGGAGGGCTCCCATAGATAGCTGTGGGGGGGTTCCACTTGACGTAACTTAGTTGGCGCGGCTGACGAGCGCGGTGGATCGCGGAACGTAGGCCGGTTCGATGGCACTCAGCACGCGGTAGCGTGCTCTGCGGTGACGGCCCCCATAGCCCAATTGGCAGAGGCAGCGGACTTAAAATCCGCACAGTGTCGGTTCGAGTCCGACTGGGGGCACCGAAAACGTCTGTTCAACTCGCCAGCCACCATGCGACGCATTCACCTTGTGAACCGGCGTACCGAACCGCACATCGATCCGATGATGGTCTACGTAGTCCTGGAGGTACCGGACCCAGTCGTCACGGGCCGGATATTCTCCGTAACGACGGTGGCTCGCACGATACCCGGGCATCGTCGACATCCACGCCGGCGTGTTGAGCCGCAACCCGTCGTAACGGGCTCGCCAGCTCG
>NZ_JAVHWR010000184.1:0-105751 GCF_032159565.1 Mycobacterium sp. | reverse complement strand
GACGATTACCTGGTCAAGCCCTTCTCGTTCGTGGTGCTCGTCGCTCGACTGCGGGCATTGATACGTCGCGGCGCACCGCAGCGTCCCGTCGTGATGACCGCCGGCGATCTCGTCCTCGATCCGAGCCGGCACCTGGTGACCCGCGCGAGTGTGCCCATTGATCTGAGTCGCCGCGAGTTCGGCCTGCTGGAATTCCTGATGCGCAACACCGACGCAGTGTGTACGAAGGCCCAGATTCTGCAAAACGTGTGGGACGAGAACTTCTCAGGTCCCGAAAACGTTGTCGAGGTCTATATCGGTTATCTGCGACGCAAGATCGATGTGCCCTTCGGTACGAACACAATCGAGACAGTTCGGGGAGTGGGCTACCGCTTGGAATCGGGCAACTTGGTCAGCGGCAACTGAACCGTGACCAATGCACCCCCTCCGGGGTGCTCACCGATTGTGACAATTCCACCGTGCGCAGTAGCGATTTCGGCAACTATAGCCAAGCCCAGCCCAGTGCCACCGGTGGTGCGCGCACGGTCGGTTTCCAACCGGACGAACCGGTCGAAGACTCGCACTCGATCGCGTTGCGGGATACCGGGGCCATCGTCGGCGACAGTCAGGATCGCGTACTCCCCAGAAGGGCGTACGGTGAACGCGACGCGTGAACGGGCATGCCACACAGCGTTTTCCAGCAAGTTGCGCACCAGTCGGGAAATTGCCGCGCTGTCCGCGCTCAGCTCGGTCGGCTCGGCACAGACATCGATGTTGCAGTGTCCGATCCGACGCTGGCGCACCACTTCGCCATTCACGATGTCATCAAGCCGGACAGGCTCGCGGTGCATCGCCAGTCGGCCCTCATCAGCGCGAGCCAGTAAGAGTAGGTCCTCCACGAGGACCCGCATTCTTTCCGCTTCAGGCACAAGGGTGCTCGCTGCCAGCTGGAGATCGAAGATCTCCGGGTGAACCACCGCGACGTCAAGTGCCGAGATGATCGCCGTCAACGGGCTTCGTAGCTCATGGGACGCATCTCCGACGAACTGGCGCTGTGCCGCGTGGCCGCTTTCTATACGAGCCAACATATCGTTCATCGTGGTGGCCAACGCCGAGATTTCGTCGCGAGTCGGTGGAACCGGCACTCGCTCCGTTAAATCAGATGTGCTGATCTCAGCGACCCGAGCCCGGATTGCGTCAACAGAGCGCAAAGAGCGTCGCATCAACCGATAGGTGGCGATGGCGGCGACCGCGACGACGAACGGACACGCGCCCGCCAGCAAGAAAAGCGCAGTCCGCACCGTAGACTCTGCGCTCTCAATATCCCCAGCGACAAGAACCGTGTACAGGCCGAAGTTGGTATCCACCGTGCTTCCGCTGACGCGCTGATCATTGTCGGGTGGGGCATTATCGGTGATCCCCTCGCGCAAAGTAGGACCGACCAGGCTGGTCGCCACCAAAGGAGAAGCCGGCGCACCATCGGAGTGCGCGAGGATGTTTTTGTGGCCGTCGAGTACCTGCACGGCGACGATTCGTTGGTCAGTGTCTAGCAGCGGGGGGTCCAAGTCCGCGACGGAGTCGACTTTCAAGCTCGCGACGATGTCGCCGACGCGACGCGCAGCGGCGTCATCCACGCCCGATAAGAGCGCGTGATAGAGCGCAATGGTCAAGGCGGCACCGGCTGCCGCCAGCGCGATGAACACGACCGCACCGGCGATGAAAGCCGAACGTGCCGCGATGCTCCACGGCCGTGCGGTCACCTCTGAAACCGCGCGCCGCGCGGCGGCCGGTGACCCGTCGCTACCGATTCCCGTGGAAATGCCTTCCAACTAGAGCGGAACATCGGCGCAACCCCCGCCGACGACGCTGAGCGTAGACGGCAGCCGAACTCATCGAGAATTGTTCGGGCAATTGCTTGAAGGTCATTGTCTGCAGGTCATTGTCTGCAGGTCATTGTCTCGGGAAGAAGTCCCGTGCATGATCGCTCGGTTTCTGGAGGCGGCACAGCGACGAACCCGCCACCAGCCCCTAGGCCGCCGGTGCGACGGTCGCACTCGAGTAGCCTCCTGGCGCCACGCGAGGTCAGCAAGCGGTGTCGCCTGGTCGTGGCGGCAGGACAGCCGCAGTCGCGCCGGGGGCTCGGAGCGCAGGAAGCCGCGGAAGTTCAGTGAGTCGGTTCGGGTGGGCGACGCGACTGCAGGGCAGATGAACGCGTTGGTCCGCTCGATGCGGCTCGCACACGGCGCCAACATGCCCCGAGACGGCCGCACACTGCTGCGGGGTGCGCTGCAGATCGCCGTTCTGGACGATGTGCTTGGGGCGGGCGAACCCGGTCGCACAGGTGAGCCGGATCGAGCCTGACCGCAAGCCGAAGGGTCCCCCGCCTTAGACGCGGTTCAATTGCGGAACCTCGTCGGCAATCTGCGCTCATCAACAGACTGCCGAGGCTGATCTGGTCGACCCGACTGTCGTTTCATCGCCACCGGACTGTGACGATCGGAGCTGCTGGCGCTGCGACGGGAGGATTTCGACGAGGACGCCGGAACGATCACGGTATCGGGAAAGATTGCCCGGATAGTGGGGGAGGGCCTGCGACGGTTAGATATCGGGACGACCGACTCCTCGGAGCGCACGTTCCCGTTGCCGGAGTTCGCCCGTAAGGCGCTGGTTGAGCGGGGGGGACGTCCGTTCTGGGTGAGCAACGGATGATTTTTCCGTCAACTGCAGGCACATGCCGGGATCCGGACAATTTCCTTAGCAATGGCGAAGGGTTCCGTGACTACTTAGGCGTGCCGGACATTACGTCGCATTCGTTCCGCAAGTCTGTCGCCACAATTATCGATGATGTTGACGACAGATGACGCTGGCCTCTCCGCGCGGGTCGCGGCCGATCAACTCGGGCATGCCAAAGTGTCGATGACGCAGGACCGCTACATGCGCCGCGGCAATCCATACAGAGGTAGCGACCCTGATGGATCGCACCATAAACGATGAGTGCTCTCACCGATCTGTGCCCCCACCAGGGCTCGAACCTGGGACCTGCGGATTAAAAGTCCGTAGCTCTACCAACTGAGCTATAGGGGCATTGTGGATCTGGACCCCAGAAAGGATACTGCCTCGGGGCCGGCATCTCGTTTGAGCATTGGGGTCCCGGTACCCTAAGCTATCGAGGCTCCCAGCGTCACGGCGTTGCGAGTACCCCGGAGAGATTCGGCTGGCCCCCTTCGTCTAGCGGCCTAGGACGCCGCCCTTTCAAGGCGGTAGCGCGGGTTCGAATCCCGTAGGGGGTACACGCTTCGCGTAACGCGGAGAAAGATGTACTGCAAGGCCCTGTGGCGCAGTTGGTTAGCGCGCCGCCCTGTCACGGCGGAGGTCGCGGGTTCGAGTCCCGTCAGGGTCGCCACGGCAGCGAGGCACGTCGCGCGAGGAGCGAGAACTCATCGCGCACGCGAGGAGCGAGAACGCATCGGTGCCGCCGGGCCAGGTAGCTCAGTTGGTACGAGCGTCCGCCTGAAAAGCGGAAGGTCGCCGGTTCGATCCCGGCCCTGGCCACCGGTATTAGCTCAGATCAGGTAGGCCAGTCGACGCGACCCCGATGGTCGGCCTGACTCGAATCTGTATATAGATCCTTGTTAGCTTCGTGTCCCGACCTCAGCGCCAAAGTCCGCCGCGGATACGAAGATAACGGGAGATTGCGCATCTAGCCGCGGTTCGGCACTAGGCCGATTGCGAAGATCGACCACGGATCGGATCACTGCTGCAGGCAAGAGCGTATTTCTCGCTCCGGCAACTTGTTCGAATCAACGGGAACTGTCACGGTTTTCCGGCAAGTCATTCGGCCCGGACTGTGGTGAGCACTTGGTCGCACTCGCCGCATCAGGTCGCGCTCGCCGGTGCAGTTTGTAACCGATTGACGTCCCGGTTGATGATGCGCATCCGCAACGGTCTCGGTGCCCGCTACCTCGGGCAGGCTTATGGCGGGCCGGGCATTGGCGCGATATGCCGCGAAGGCTGAAAGCCGTCCCACTTAGGGTCATACCCGAACGGCGAGGGTCGTAACGATCACCTGTCCGCTCATGCGGTCCGATGATTGCTTGTCGGGTTGGGCGTGTCTTTGCTGCCAGCGCTGCTTCAGTACCGGTCAGCATGAGTCCGAGGATTACCGTTACCGCCAGCCCGAGACGGGCGCTCGCGGCGATGTGTCGCCCCGGCATCGGTGCCAGCCTGTCGTTGTGAGTGGATCATCTACGTGCCGGCCACAAGGCCACCTTGTGGACCGCGACGGTCGGCTCGGCGGGCGACGAACCATCAAAGACATAACCACCCGACCCGGAGACGCCCCCGGGTGACGAAGTTGACAGATGAGTTGGATGACGTCCAGAGGTCCAACCAAATGTGGGGTAAGCGCCCCGACATGATTTTGCGTGGCCGGGCGCCGTTCAATGCGGAGCCACCCGCTTCGGTGTTGGCTGATGGCGAGATCACCGCGCTGGACGCCTTTTACAGCCGCAACCACGGCCCGTTTCCCGACATCGCGCCCGAGCAGTGGCGACTGACCATCGGAGGCGCGGTCGACACGCCGCTCGAAGTGACCTACGACCGATTGACCAGCCAGTTCACTGCCCACTCGGTGGTGGCGACCCTGGTCTGCGCCGGCAACCGGCGCGCTGAACTGCTCAAGGTGCACCCGATACCGGGCAAGGACCCGTGGGCCCACGGCGCGATCTCGACCGCCGAATGGCGCGGAGCCAGGCTGGCCGACGTCCTCCACGTCGCTGGAGTCCACCCTGCCGAGGGCTTGCACGTCGCGTTCGCCGCCCCCGACGTCGCCCCGGAAGCCGTCCCCGTGCAGTCCTACGGCAGCTCCATCCCGCTTACCAAGGCGCTGTCGGCCGAAGTGCTGCTGGCCTGGCAGATGAACTCGGAACCGCTGCCCCGAGCCCATGGCGGCCCGGTCCGGGTGGTGGTGCCCGGATATATAGGGGCCCGCAGCGTCAAGTGGGTCACCGCCATCACCGTGCAACCCGTCCCGTCGCGAAACTACTTCCAGGCCCTCGACTACCGGCTCCTTCCACCGGACACCGACCCCGACACCGCGGCTCCGGGCGAGGGTATTTCGTTGTCGTCGCTGCCGCTCAACTGCGACATCCTCGTCCCCGGCGACGACGAAGAGATACCCGCCGGCCCGCTGACCATCCGCGGGTGGGCTCTGGCCGGCGACGGCCGCACCGTAGCGCGCGTCGACGTGTCCCTCGACGACGGCCGCAACTGGCAACAAGCCAACCTGGAACCTGCGATCAGCCGGTGGGCCTGGCGGCAATGGTCTATCACCGCAGAAACCCAACGCGGACCACTCAGCGTCACCGCCCGCGCGTGGGACGACACCGGCGTCACACACCCCGAATCGCCGGCATCGCTATGGAATCCGCGCGGATACGGCAACAACGCCTGGGCCCACGTCACAGTGTCCGCGCGATAAGCATCCGTGGTCCGACAGATCGGTTCGCGTAAATCCGTCAGCCATCCAGCTCGGCTAGCTACCCCATGGTGCGGACGTAGCGCTCAAATAGATCTTCGCCGTGTCACCGCTAGCCAGCTTGAATGAGAAATTGGTCGAATTATCCGTAACGCCAACGTATTCAGCGGTCGGGCCGAATGAAGCGAGTTCTACGTTGAGTCTTCGGCGTTCGATGCTTGCTCCGCCTGCCATCGCCATTGCGACGATCCCGTCCGGTGCGGGTATCTCACGGCAATTGATCGAGACGGCAACGAATGGCGAATGCGTTCTGAATTCCACCGAGATTTAGGTCGTCAGGAGAGCCGGGAACGACCATGGGACAGCCGACAGCCCTGGCCACCACCTACCAGAGCCGCGAGAAGCTCTTGCGGTAATCGTCTGCAATAGCGCTGAGCCGGTTGTGAATCCCGCCGTATGCGGCCGTATCGAGATAGCGCTTCGGGAACTTGGCAACGAAGGTGTAGTTGGGGTCGCACACGTTGGCCACCGGAGAGACCCCGAGCTGGCTCACCAGCTGATAGGCGTCCATCACGTCGATGCTCAACAGCTCGCTGACCCAGCCGAGCAGATCTTTCTGGCTGATCCTGAAAGCGTCCTCCAGCGGCCGGATCGAACCCGTACTCATCACGAAGTCCTGGTTCTCCAGCCGCGGCCAGCCGAGCGGCTCGGCACCCTTGATCACGTCGACGGTGATGGTGGTGCGCATCGCCGACTCCAGCCCGGTGCCGGTCACCTCGCCCTCGCCCTGGCGGGCATGGCCGTCACCCAGCGCCAGCAGAGCGCCGGGCACGCTTACAGGAAGATAAAGCGTTGTGCCTGCCCGTAATTCCGGAGTATCCATGTTGCCGCCGTACACCGACGGCACGAACACCAACCGGCTCTCGCCGAACGGCGGCGCCACCCCGACTGTGCCATGCATCGGGTCAAGCGGCAGCGTCACCTGTAAGTCGGACCGCACCGCCCGGAATGTCGCCGTCCACTTTTCGACATCGATGTCGTAAAACCACACCAACTCCGGCAGCGCGTCGTGCAGGAGGGCCGTCTCATGGGTGCCGGACAAGGCGCCGAAGTGCGGGAAAAGCGATGACACCGCATATTGGCGCGCCGGGATGATGTCGATGAAGTGCACGGCCAGGATGTCGCCGGGCTCGGCGCCCTCCACGTGGATCGGTCCGGACACGGGGTTCATGTCCTCGAACTTCACTACTTCACTGGGGATGTCGCCGGGACGTTGGACGCGGCCGCCGAAGCAGTCCTCGGTCCCGACGCGCAGCACGTCGCCGGCCTTGACCGATAGTCGTGCCGGATAACCGCCGAATCGGTGTGCCCACTCGTCCGGACCGGGCGTGTACTCGATCAGATCCATGTCAATGAACGTCCCTAGTCGGATGCCGCAATTGTGGTGTCGATCCCGCGCCGACGCAGGACAACGCCCAGCACCACACCGATCGCAAGCCAAGCCAGCCCGACGATCTGTGCGCTGCTGCGGGCGTTGACGAGCACGAACACCAGCACCACCAGACCCAGCACCGGGCACACCAGGTGCACGAACCAGCGCCTGCTGTGCTGCTTGCCGATGTAGTACCAGATGACGGCCACGTTGAGGATCGCGAAGGCCGTCAGGGCACCGAAGTTCACCAGCGACGAGATGACGGTGAGTCCGTCGGGCAGCAGCGTCAGGTAGATGCCGAAAGCCAGCGAGACAACAGCGACCAACAGCGTCGCCGCGACCGGCACGTCGTGCTTGGGGTCGATCCGGCGCAGGAAGCTGGGCAGTTGCCGATCGCGGGCCATCGCGAACAGCAGCCGTGACGTAGCGGCCTGGGCAACCATGGCGTCGGCGAAACCCCACGCGATCGCGGTGGCGACCGCCGTCAGTACATACAGCCAGTGCCCGCCCGCGAAGCCGGCGGCGTCATAGAACGCCACACCTGCCGAATCCCCCTCGGCGACAAGCTTTTCGGGATCCTCAATAAGCATCGAGGCAACCCACGTCTGGACCACGAACAGCACACCGACCAGCATCAGCGCCAACAACATCGAACGCCCCAGCTGATGTGCGGTGCCCTTGTGTTCCTCGGCCAGCGTGGAGATGGCGTCGAAGCCGAGGAACGAAAGCGCCGCCACCGATACGGCCGAGAGCACCATGGTCAACGAGAACGAGCCCGAGTCGAAGAACGCCGAGAAGCTGAAGCCGCGGCCCTTGCCGTGCGCGACGGCGTTCAGGCCGATCACCAGGAAGATCGCGAGCACAATCAACTCGAGCACGATCATCACCCGGTTGATTCGGGCGGTGAGCGTGATACCCAGGTAGTTGATCACGGTGTTGAGCACCACGAAACCGACCAGCCACGCCCACGCCGGAACCGCGGGGATGGTCGCGTTCATCGCCAGCGAGCTGGCCAGGTACAGCAACGCCGGTACGAAGATGTAGTCGAGCAGCATCGCCCAGCCGGATAAAAAGCCCACCGGTTTGGCGATGCCGCGGCCCGCATACGAGTAGACGGACCCGGCGATGGGGAAGGCGCGCGCCATCTGCGCGTACGAGTTGGCGGTGAACAACATCGCCACCAACCCGATGCAGTAGGCCAGCGCCACCATGCCGCCCGAGAGCGAGAAGACGCTTCCGAAGATCGCGAACGGCGCGATCGGAACCATGAAGATGAGGCCGTAGATGACCAAATCGGCAGTGCTCAAGGAGCGTTTGAGTTCCTGCGTGTAGCCGAAGCGCTCGATGTCGGTCGGGCCCGCTTCAACCTCGTCCGCGGTGATGCTTTCGGAAGGTGAATGATCAGTCACCGAAGAGCCATACCCAGTTTGGCGTCGGAGAGACACCCTGCCTCGTCCAGGCTAAGCCCTCGCAGAACGTTTGGCCCAATACCGCTGACCGCCAGCCGGTATCTGACCGAACGCCGCCTTCACCGCAGGCGCGATCAGCCTCAACGGCAGAGCCATAGCGCCCTTCGGTTCGATCGCCACCACCCACGTGAACAAGGTGTCGGCACCATCGGCTTCGACGATGTAGTCCTCGGCGAAACGCTTGAACAGCGGCAGCGTCGACTCATAGGAGGCGAAGGAGTGGCGGCTGCCTTCCTCCCACCGGAAGAAGCGTTCGCGCATGGTCGCGCCGGCGAACGCGACGACCTCGCGCGTCGTGCCGATGCCGAACGGGCGCGGTGAGGTCCAGTTGACCTCCTTGGTCGCCGGACCCCATGCCGTGATCGACTCATCGGACGTGAGCTGCTCCCAGACCTGGGCAGGCGGAGCGGCAAAGCGTTTCTGGTAGGTGAAGATATGCGGGGCCGACTCGAAGAAGTCGGCGTCGGCGGATTCAAAGCGGATACCAGCGCGTCATGGCTGATCAGCATGCCGCATGAAGCGGTCCCGCGCGAGCAGACGTCGGACTTGGCCGACTTCGTCGGACGAGGCGCCCGGATCGCTATTAGGCACTTGTAGAAGAGGGGTTGTCGTTGGCGGTACGTTCGCGTACCGTTGCCGGTACCTCGGAGTACCACCACTACGGAGAGGACGGCATGGGCGAGGCGACGACGGACCCGGTGCGGCTGCCGCCCGGACCGCGAATACCGAAGGCCGTCATGGGCATCGCCTTCTTCGCCGCGCGGCACCGGGCGATCGCCGCGGTAGGCCGGCGGTACGGCAGCGCGTTCACGGTGAACCTGCCGATCTTCGGCGAAACCGCCGTCGTCAGCGACCCCGCGTTGATCAAGGAGCTCTTCACCGCCGGCAACGACGTCGTCGGCCGCGCGTCCAACCTCGGCACGGTCCTCGGGCCTGGCTCGACGTTCAGCCTCGACGGCGACGAGCACCGCGCCCGTCGCAAGTTGCTCGTGCCGCCGTTCCACGGCAAGCGGATGGCCGGCTACGAAGCGATCGTCGAAGAGGAAGTGTTGCGCGAAATCGAAAGCTGGCCCGAGGGCCGTGAGTTCGAGACGCTGCAGCCGATGATGCGCATCACCCTCAACGCCATCCTTCGCACCGTGTTCGGTGCTGCGGGCACCGCATTCGACGAACTGAGGGAGCTGTTTCCGCCGATGATCCCACTGGCATCCCGAATGGCCTTGATGCCTGCGGCTTTTCGGCGCGATTTCGGCCCGTGGAGTCCATGGGGGCGAGTGCAGAAAAATCGTAGGCGCTACAACGAGATCATTGCCGATCTCATCGCCGAAGCGCGCAACGACCCTGCGTTTGAAGAGCGCAATGACGTGCTCGCTCTCATGCTGGCGGCTCGGTACGAGGACGGCTCACCGATTTCCGACGATCACATCGCCGACGAACTCCTGACACTACTGTCGGCGGGCCACGAAACCACGGCGACCACGCTGGCATGGGCGATCGAACGATTGCGCAGGCATCCGCGCCTGCTGTCCCGGCTCGCGTCAGAAGCCGACGCCGGTGGCTCGGAACTGCTTCAGGCCACCATCTGGGAAGTTCAGCGAATCCGGCCGGTCGTCGAGGCCACCATCAGGGTGGCGCGCAAGCGATTCCGCCTCGGCGAGTGGGTCATACCCGAAAATCACTCCGTCATCGCAAGCATCACGATGTCGCACTCATCGGAGCGCAACTTCGCGAACCCGAAGAGGTTCGACCCCGATCGATTCCTCGGCGGCAATCCGGACACCCATACCTGGATCCCGTACGGCGGAGGCATCCGCCGGTGCATCGGCGCCGCTTTCGCGAACATGGAGTTGAACGTCACGCTTCGAACGCTGTTGCGCGAATTCGAGTTCGGCACCACCTATGCCCCAAGCGAGGGCGTTCACTCGCGCGGCGTCGCCACTGCACCAGCGCGCGGCGGCCGGGCCGTCGTCTACCGAAGAAAGGCGGGATCGACATCAACGACTCGCAGCGATTCCGAGCGGATGCCGGCATGACTTCCCAACAGGTGGTCGTCGACGTCGGCCGCGGCATCGAGTTGTGCTACGAGCAGATCGGCAACCCGAGCGACCCCCCGTTCGTGCTCATCGGCGGGCTGGGGCAGCAGTTGCACGGCTCATGGCCGACCGACTTCGCCACCACGCTCGCCGCCCGCGGCTATCACGTGACCAGGTTCGACAACCGCGACGTCGGCCGATCCACGCACATGGACTTCCCCCCGCCGAAGCCGTTCGCCATTCTGCGCGGAGGCAACCATCCGCGGCAGTACCACCTCGGCGACATGGCGCGCGACACCATCGGCCTGCTCGACGCGCTCGGTTATCGGGATGCGCATCTGGCCGGTATCTCGATGGGCGGGATGATCGCTCAGACCGTGGCCGCCCACTATCCGGGCCGGGTTCGCACACTGACGTCGATCATGTCCACCACCGGCGCTCGGCGTATCGGCCAGCCTGCACTGTCGACGCGGCTGCGGTTGGCGACGGCCAAGCCGCCGCGCACCCGAGACGAAGCGATACAGCGGGACCTCGCGATCTTCCGCCACATCGCTTCGCGAGGTTTCCCTTTCGACGAACAGCGTGTGCGCGAGAGGGCCTCTATCGGCTGGGAACGCGACCGCAGCAGCGCAGGCACGCCGCGGCAGCTTGCGGCCATCTTCCGGTCCGGCGACCGCACCGCCGAACTCCGCGACATCGATGTGCCGACACTGGTGATCCACGGCGACCGGGACAGGATGGTCAACCCGACCGGAGGCGCCGCGACGGCGCGTGCGATTCGCGGAGCACGGCTGGAAACCATCACCGGCATGGGCCATGACCTACCGAGCGGTGCATGGGGCCGCGTCATCGACCTGACCACCGAGCACGCCGCCTCGGCCCCCTTGATCCACACAGAAATGAAGGAGTCACAGTGAGCAGGTCGTCACGCCGGAGAGTCAGCGGCCGAACGGTCGTCATATCGGGAGCGGCGTCGGGCATCGGCCGCGGCCTGGCGCAACGGCTTTCGTCACACGGCTGCCCGGTGGCACTCACCGACATCGACGAGCGCGGCCTGAAGGAAACCGAGGCCGCCTTAACCGGCCCGACGCTGACGCGGGTCCTCGACGTGCGCGACGCCGACGCCCAGCGCGACTTCGCGGGCGAGGTGCGCGACTGGACGCCCGCCCCGCTGGGTGCGGTGTTCAACAACGCAGGCGTCGCCCTTGCCTCCAGCGTGCTCGAGGCTGATGCGGACGATGACAACTGGTTGTGGGACATCAACTTCCACGGCGTCGTCAACGGGACCCGGGCGTTCCTGCCGATCCTGGTCGAGCAGGACTCCGGTGCGATCGTGAACACCTCCAGTGTGTTCGGCCTGGCCGGCATGCCCAGTCAGAGTGCTTACTGCGCAGCTAAGTTCGCTGTCCGCGGCTTCACCGACTCGCTGCGTCAAGAACTGCGCGGCACCGGCGTGACCGCTGTCAACGTGCATCCGGGCGGAATCAACACCAACATCGTGCGCAACGCCCGATTCCGCAAGGACCCGGACGGGCGCGGTCGCAGCCACGAGCAGATGGTGGCTGAGTTCGCCGCGATCACCATGACCCAGCCCGCCAAGGCCGCCGAGATCATCCACCGCGGTGTCGAGCAGGGCAAGGCACGCATTCTGGTGGGACCCGATGCCTACGTCTTCGACATCCTGACCCGGTTGGCACCCACCCGTTACTACGACCTGCTCAGCGTGATCGAGGCGCGGCTGAGGGACCGCGCCAAGCGGCCTGCCGCCGCGACGGTCTGATCCGGCATGCGCGCCGTCGTCATCACCAAGCACGGTGACTTCTCCGTCCTGAAGGTTCAGGAGCGGCCGGATCCGCCGCCGCCATCTGCGGGACAGGTGCGGATCACGGTCCGGGCGGCAGGCGTGAACTTCGCCGATCACCTGGCGCGCGTCGGCCTCTACCCGTACGCGCCCAAGCCGCCCTGCGTCGTCGGATACGAGGTCTCGGGCATCATCGCGGCCGTCGGCGACGGCGTCGACCCCGCACGCATCGGCGAACGCGTCTTCGGCGGAACACGATTCGGCGGCTACAGCGAACTCGTGAACATTGCGGCGGCCGACGCGATCCCGCTCGCTGAATCGCTCAGCTTCGAGCAGGGTGCGGCGATACCGGTCAACTACGCCACCGCGTGGGCGGCGCTGCACGGCTACGGGTCGTTGCGCGCCGGTGAACGCGTGCTCATCCATGCCGCAGCAGGCGGCGTCGGGATCGCGGCGATCCAGTTGGCCAAGGCCGCCGGGGCCGAGATCCACGGCACGGCATCGCCGGGTAAGCACGCGCGCCTCGCCGAATTCGGTGTGGACCGCGCCATCGACTATCGCAAGGACGGCTGGTGGAATGGGTTGCCGCCCTACGACATCGTGCTCGACGCGATGGGCGGAAAGTCGCTGAAGCGTTCCTACGACCTGATCCGGCCCGGAGGCCGCATCGTCGCGTACGGCTTGTCCGCGATGCAACAGGGCGAGAAGCGCTCGCTGCGCACCGCGCTGCCGCAGCTTCTGCCGATGCTGCGCGGTTTCAATCTGGTCAAGCAGCTTTCGGACTCGAAAGCCGTCATCGGACTGAACATGCTCAAGCTGTGGGATGACCGGGGCACGCTGGAGCCCTGGATTGGCCCGCTCACCACGGCGCTCGACGACGGCGTCGCCGTCCCGGTCGTTCACGAAGCCGTCCCGTTCGCCAACGCCGGTGAGGCACATCGAATTTTGGCCGCGCGGGAGAACGTCGGGAAAGTGGTCCTGGTGCCCTAAGCAGTGGGCTCAGCGGTGGCTTTGGCGCGCTCGAACAGCTTCATATCGTGTGCGGGCGCGATGCAGAGGTCCGGCTCCGCCTTGTGGTAGAGCTCTGAGAGCCGAGCGTGGTTGTCCCACACCTTCTTCCGATCGAAGGCGACGGCGGTCTCCATGGCCCAGAGGGTGCGCGGCACGTCGGCGCCGTCCAGGGAGCCGTAGTGGTAGAACGCATCCCCGCAGTGCAGGACCCAACGATGTCCGGCGTCGACCGCGACGGCGGTGTGCCCTCTGGTGTGGCCGGGCAGCGAGACCATCACGATACCGGGCGCGATGTCATCGAGCTCCTTCGCCGCCGGAAAACCTCGCCACGCTTCGCCGTTCGGGCTGTGCTCGACGACGTCGCGCTCTCTCACCCACTGCTGGCGCCCGTATCTGACTTTCTCGCCGCGGGTGGGCGAGGCGAATGCCGCGACTGCTTCCGCGGCGGTGACATGGATGCGTGCATGCGGGAAGTCTGCCGCTCCTCCGACGTGGTCGGTGTCGAGGTGGGTCAGGACGATGTGACGGACGTCCTCGCGACGGAACCCGAGCCGGTCGAGTTGGTGTGCCGCCGCCTCGGTGGACTCGAACACCGGGCGGGTGACGAAACGGACCGGGCCCACCCGACCTTTCGGATCGGCGCAGTCGTCGATCCCGAAACCGGCGTCGACGAGGACCAGACCGTTGGCGGTCTCCAGCAACAGGACGTGACACACGCACTCGGGACCGCGAACAGGATGCATGGTGCCGCAGTTGAGGTGGTGGACCTTCATCACCTTGGGAACTCCTTGCGTGCGCCGGCATCGCCCACCAGCGCCAATACTTCACCGCGGCCGATCTGCGTCACCAGGCTTGCCGAATCGAAGTAGACACGCTCGTTGACGATGCGGTCGCCGTCGAAGAAGAACACGGCGATGATCGGCACCCGGAACGCCTTACCCGTCGGCGGAAGACCATAGAACTCTCCGAGATTCGTTCCCAGCAAGTCGAACTCGACGATCACGGCGTCATCGGTGACGTGATAGCGCACGTTGTCGTGACGTTGGTCCGGGAATGCGGTGCGGGTCATGCGGTAGTAACCCATCACCTCGTCGTCGCCGTCGAAGACCTGACCCGTCGGCATGATCTCGTAGCGTGGGTGCCCGTTGAAGGTGGCCAGGGTTCTGTCGAACTCCTGAGTCACCTCGGTGTCCATGTGTTCTGAGATGATCTCGAGGCGGCGCCGCCGCAGATCGTCGTCGAGCATCCGTCAACTGTAAGCCGACCTAGGTAGGCGTCAGGTCACCGATTCGACGGGTGACGCGGCCAGCGTGTGGCGGCGCTGCCGCTCGATGGTCGCCAGATACATCGCCGAGCCGAACGTCGAACTCGTGAACAGGAACAACCCGAAATAGAGCCATGCGTGCTTGAACCCGCGCCTGCGACCGTCGACGACGACCCATACCGCCAGCAGCACGCTCATGATGGTGTAGTCGACGACCTGTGAACTCGACGAAGGGTTCGCGTAGCCCATCGCGATGAACTCTGCCCAGGTGGGCTGGCCCCAGAACGGGTTCTCGGCGTATTGCTGCACGTATTGGATGTTGAAGTACCAGCTGATCGGCAAGGAGAGGATGCCAAGGAACCACAGGAAGATCTCCATCGGGGAGAGCTGCGGTCCGGTTGGGACGCGGCTGAAGACGGCCGGATTCGATCTGACGATGAATGCGATGACCGCGATGCCGAGGATCGCGTGCACGATGAGGGCAACCATTTTTGGAGTCTCTCGACCGATCCAAGTTTTGTCAATATTGACATAACCTTAATAGGGTAATTTACGCCCATGGTCCGACCTGCCCAGACGGCCCGCAGCGAGCGCACGCGCGAGGCGCTGCGGCAGGCTGCGGTGGTTCGGTTCCTCGCCCAGGGCGTCGAGAACACGTCGGCCGAACAGATCGCGGCCGACGCCGGAGTGTCGCTGCGGACCTTCTACCGCCACTTCGCATCGAAGCACGATTTGTTGTTCGCCGACTACGACGCCGGTCTGCACTGGTTCCGGTCGGCGCTTGCGACGCGGTCGCCCGACGAGTCGATCATCGAATCCGTCCAGTCGGCGATTCTGGCCAGACCTTACGACGACTGGGCGGTCGCCAAGATACCGACGTTGCGGGCCCAGGAACTGGACCCGGGCCGTATCGTCCGCCACATCCGACAAGTGGAGACGGAGTTCGCCGCGGTCATCGAGGAGAACCTCGGCGGCGAGAACCCGCCCATGCCCGGAACCGACGACCGGATGCGGATCACCGTCATCTCGCGGTGTATCGCGGCCGCGGTGTTCGGTGCGATGGAGGTCTGGATGCTGGGGGAGGACCGGTCGCTGCCCGAGTTGACGCGGCTGACCCGGGAAGCGCTGCAGACGCTGGACAAGGGGATCGGGGACGCGGTCTAGCCAAGTTTCGTCATTATTGACAAAACTTTGTCCTCGTGTCAGCCTCAGCCGATGGCGGACTATGACGCGATCGTCGTCGGCGCGGGTCACAACGGATTGACCGCGGCAGCACTGCTGCAGAAGGCCGGGATGCGCACGCTGTGCCTCGACTTCAAGCTGTATGCCGGCGGAATGGCCTCCACCGTAGAGCTTTTCGACGGCTTCAAGTTCGAGATCGCAGGCTCGGTGCAGATTCCGACAGCGGCCGTTGTCAGCCGCGAACTCGGCCTGGACTCACTGCCAACGGTCGACCTCGACGTGATGTCGGTGTCGCTGCGGGGAGTCGGCGACGAACCGCTGATCTACTACACCGACCCGATGAAGCTACTGACGCACATCAATGAGGTTCACGGCGCCGAGGCCGTCAATGGGATGGCGGGGCTGATGGCGTGGTGTCAGGCGCCGACGCGGGCGTTGGGGCGGTTCGACGCAGGCCAGCCGCCGAAGACGCTTGACGAGATGTATGCGTGCGCGACAAACGAATTCGAGCGATCGACGATCACCGACCTGTTGTTCAATTCGGTCACCGACGTGATCGACCGCTACCTGCCCGACAAGGACAAGAACGGTGCGCTGCGCGGCATGCTTTCGCTGCTCGCGTGCAACACCACCTATCGCGGCCCGGCGACCCCGGGCACTGCCGCGGCGCTGGCGTACGGCTTCGCCGTGCCGGACGAGAACGCGCTGCTGGTGAAGAAACTGAAGGGCGGCATCGGTTCGCTGACCGCGCACCTTCATGACCTGTTCGTTTCGAACGGCGGCGAACTGCGGCTGCGCAGCAAGGTCGACGAGATCCTGGTCTCCGACGGCCGCGTCGCCGGGATCCGCCTCGAAGACGGCTCGACGATCTCGGCGCCGGTCGTCATCTCCGGTGTCGCGCCCGACCTGACGATCAATGGCCTGGTCGAGTCCGGCGCGGTGCCCGCAGACATCCGGGAGCGCTTTTCGCGATCCGATCACCGCGGCAGCTATCTGCAGATGCACTTCGCATTGGACGGCGTCCCGGAGTTCGCGGCGCCCTACGAGGTGCTCAACGATCCCCGAATGCAGTCCAACATCGGCATCTTCAGCACGCCCGAAGAACTGCAGCAGCAGTGGGAGGATTGCAGGCGCGGCATCGTGCCTGCCGATCCGTCGATCGCCCTGCAGATCCCCTCCGTCAACGACCCGGACCTGGCGCCTGCGGGCAAGCACGCCGCGTCGGCGTTTTCGCTGTGGTTTCCCATCGCGGACGCGAGGAGCAGAGATTCCGTCGAAGAAGGTGAGTCGAGCTACGGCGATATGAAGGTCGAGATGGGGCAGCGGGTGATCGACAAGATCACCAAGCTGGCGCCGAACTTCGAAGACCTGATCATCAGGCACACCACCTTCACGCCCAGGCACATGGGCACGATGTTCGGCGCCCCCGGCGGCGACTACTGCCACGGCCTGATCCACCCCGACCAGATCGGCCCCAATCGCCCAGGCCCGAAAGGCTATATCGATCAGCCGATTCCGATCGAGGGACTGTATCTCGGAAGCGCCGGCTGCCATGGCGGACCCGGCATCACCTTCATTCCCGGATACAACGCCGCCATGCAGGCGCTCGCCGATAACTGAGGCCGGCGTTTCGAGTCCCGTGCAGCGGGGAATCACCCGTCCATGGGATGGACGGTGGCCGTCACGGGGCCCACGGGCGACATCGGCATATCGGCGGTGCACGCGTTGGAGCAGCACCCCGACGTCGAACGCATCGTCGGCATGGCCCGCAGACCGTTCGACCCGGCGGCGCACGGCTGGACCAAGGCCGAATACCGGCAGGGCGACATCCTGGACCGCGACGCCGTCGACGCGCTGGTCGCCGACGCCGACATCGTCGTCCACCTCGCCTTCATCATCATGGGCTCGCGGGACGAGAGCGCCCGGGTCAACTTGGCAGGCACCCGCAACGTGTTCGAGGCGACGGTGGAGTCTGCGCGCGCCAGGCGGTTGGTCTACACGTCGTCGGTCGCCGCCTACGGCTATCACTCCGACAACCCGGTGCCGATCACCGAAGAAGTGCCGCCGCGCGGTTCGCCCGAGCACTACTACTCCGAGCAGAAGGCGGCGTGTGAAGCGGCACTGGCCGACATCACCGCCGACACGCCGTTGGAGGTCTATGTACTTCGGCCGTGCATCGTCGCGGGGCCGAATGCCCCCGCCCTCGCCGAGGCCATGCCGTGGAACCAACTCCCGGCGGTCGTCCGCAGGGTGTCGGAGGCCTTGCCACTGCTGAAGCCGCCGTTCCCCGACCCGGGCACACCGGTTCAGCTGGTGCACCACGACGATGTGGCCTCCGCAATCGCCTTGGCCGCAACGACTTCGGCGCCACCCGGGGCTTACAACCTGGCGGGTGACGGCGTGCTGTCGCTGTCCGATGTCGCCGAAGCGCTCGGCGCCCGGCCGGTGCGGGTACCTCGGGTGGCCGCGAAGGCAGCCTCTGAGGTCATCGCGCGCCTTCCGTTCGTCCCGTCGGCGCTGGAGTGGCTGCATGCCGGGCGCACATCGGTGGTGCTTGACACCGGCAAGGCGAAGTCCCAACTCGGCTGGACGCCCAAATACACGGCGGCCGAGACGTTGTCGGGCTTGGCGGCGGCGCTGTAGTTACTGCGTGTGATCCCCGGTGTCGGCCGGGCCGCTGGGCGTGGCCCCGCCCTCGTCGGACCAGTCGCCGCTCGCGCCCGCGCTCCTGGCGGGGTCGCTCACCACATCGTCGTCGGCGCCCTTGGCGCCCGCGTCGGACTCGGTGGTTTCGGGTTTTTCCTTGTTCACGGCCGCGGGGTACCCCGTGGCCGCCGGTTTCATTCAGTCGCCGCGGCGACGCAACTGCTCCGCCCAGTCGTTGGGCACCCGGCCGCGCGGCCCTGGCACGGTCTCGTCCTTGGGCCGGCAGTCCGGCGCAGCAAGTTCCGGACCGTCGTAGTACTCGTTGGTCTGGTAGTTCCAGAACCAGTCCTCGCCGGGTTCGAACGAGCGGATGATCGGATGACCGGTCGTCCGCCAGTGCGCCGACGCGTGGCGCGCCAAAGAGTCGTCGCAGCAACCGATGTGACCACACGCCGCACACCGCCGCAGGTGAACCCACCAACCGCCGGCCGCGTCGCATTCGGCGCACCCGGTGCCGCTCGGCGGAACGGCGGGGTCGACGTCGGCGCTCATGGATAGTCAGCCTACAGACACGCTGTCGGCCCGCGTCCAACATTAAAGATCAGCACGATTCGATCAGTTTGAGCGAAACCAAATGCATTGGGGCAACCTGCGAATTCCGCTAATTGACGGGCGGGTTTGGGCGATAGCCCTCGTTGACAGCTAATACCGTCCCACTTACTGTCCGCGCCAGCCCGGCGATTAGGGAAAGGCGATCGCGATTTCACTCCGGGAACCCGCCAGCCAAGGCAGTGCTGCCGCAGCTCCTGCCCGCCCGAAGCCGTGCCCCGTCGACGGCTTCTGTCTGAAGTAGGTACTTCGATGCAGCATGTGCGTTGGCGGAGCCGTCGACCATGAATGGGATTGCCTGGTCCAGGCCCGCCTTCGCCATGGGCGACTTCGTCGTACTGGCCGGCGAGACGTTCGCCGCCGCGTTCCGTCGGCCGTTCGCCTT
Source organism: Mycobacterium sp. (assembly GCF_032159565.1). Classification (GTDB taxonomy): domain Bacteria; phylum Actinomycetota; class Actinomycetes; order Mycobacteriales; family Mycobacteriaceae; genus Mycobacterium. Next base: position 86,464 of record NZ_JAVHWR010000184.1, on the reverse strand, counting down.
GCGCGAGTTGCTCGATCAGATCTGGTTCGTGGCCAGGGTGTCGATCGTCCCCACGCTTGTGCTCTCCATTCCCTACACGGTCCTCATCGTCTTCACGCTCAACATCGTGCTGATCGAAGTGGGCGCGGGTGACCTGTCCGGTGCCGGTGCGGCGCTGGCCTCGGTGACTCAGGTGGGCCCCGTGGTCACCGCGATCGTCGTCTCCGGCGCGGGCGCCACCGCGATGTGCGCCGACCTCGGGGCCCGCACCATCCGGGAAGAGATCGACGCGATGGAGGTCATCGGGGTCAACCCGGTCCAGGCTCTCGTCGTGCCTCGGGTGATAGCGGCGACTTTCGTTGCGCTGATGCTCTATTCGGTCGTCGCGGTGGTGGGCCTCTTCGGAAGCTACTTCTTCGTGGTCTTCGTTCAGCACGTCACACCGGGCGCGTTCGTCGCAGGGATGACGCTGCTGACCGGGCTGCCGCAGGTGGTCGTCTCGCTCGTGAAGGCGCTGCTGTTCGGGCTCTCGGCCGGGCTGATCGCCTGCTACAAGGGTCTGCACGTCGGCGGCGGCCCGACGGCGGTGGGCACCGCCGTCAACGAAACCGTCGTCTTCGCATTCATGGCACTGTTTCTGATCAACATTCTGGCCACCGCGTTCGGGGTCAAGGTGGCACCGTGACCTCAGAGGTGGACGACTCGTCGCGCGTCGACCAAGCGGTGGGAAAGGCGGTCCGCCGCATCCGCACCCTCGGGGAGCAGACGGCCTTCTACGGGCAGGCGTTGTGGAACACCGCCGACGCCGTCCGGCGCTATCCGACAATGGTGCTGCGCCAGATCGCGGGCATGGGGATGGGGACCGGGGCGCTGGCAGTCATCGGCGGCACGGTCGTAATCATCGGGTTCCTCACGCTGTCCACCGGTGCCCTGATCGCCGTGCAGGGTTACAACACCCTGTCGAACGTCGGTATCGAAGCCCTCACCGGCTTTCTCGGGGCCTTTCTCAACGTCCGGTTCATCGCACCGGCGACCGCGGGCGTGGCACTGGCCGCGACCATCGGCGCCGGTGCCACTGCCCAGATCGGCGCGATGCGCATCAATGAGGAAATCGATGCGCTGGAGGTGATGGGCATTCGGGTGATCACCTACCTTGCCTCCACCCGCATCGTGGCCGGCGTGGTGGCGGTCATCCCGATCTACACCGTCGCGGTGTTGATGTCGTTTCTGGCGACCCGATTTGGCACCACGATCATCTATGGGCAGTCGCGGGGGGTCTACGACCACTATTTCGACACGTTCCTGCAGCCGACGGACCTGTTGTGGTCCTTCACCGAGGCGTTGGCGATGGCCGCCGCGGTGATGGCCATCCACACCTACTACGGCTACACCGTGACCGGTGGGCCCGCCGGCGTCGGCGAGGCCGTCGGCCGCGCGGTACGGCTGTCGATCACCGCCGGCGTCTTCATTTTGTTGACCATCACGCTGTCCGTCTACGGACAGTCCGGCAACTTCCACCTTTCGGGATGACGGGCCGATGACCAACTCAACCCGTCGCGAAAAGATCGATCCCATCTGGTGGGCGCCGGTCTTGCTGATCGTCGTCGCCGCCGTCAGCACACTCACCGCCATGTTGTTCTCCGGCACGCTGCACGACTACGAACCGCTGACCCTTGTTTCGGACAGGTCGGGTCTGGTGATGGAGGACGGCGCGAAGGTCAAACTGCGTGGAGTCCAGGTCGGCGAGGTCACCAACATCGGTGCCGAGACCGGCGCGGCGGGCGACGTGTCGAAACTGACGCTGAAAATCGACCCCGAGCCGTTCAAGTACCTGCCGAGCAATCTGGAAGCGGAGATCAAGTCGAGCACCGCGTTCGGCGCCAAGTACGTCGACCTCATCGTGCCCGCGGCCGGCGCCAGCCCCGATCGGCTCAAGCCGGGGTCGGTGGTGCGCTCCCGCAATGTGACCGTCGAAGTCAACACCGTGTTCCAGAGCCTGCAGGGCGTAGTCCAGTCCATCGACCCGGCCAAGCTGAACTCGATCCTCTCGGCGGTGGCCGAAGCGGTGCGCGGCAAGGGCGATGCGATCGGGCAGGCGATCACCGATTCGAACAACGTGCTGTCCGCCGTCAATCCGCGGATGGAAACCGTCCGGCAGGACTGGCAGCTGTTCGGCCGGACGGCAGAGGCGTACTCGGATGCCGCGCAGGACATCGTGTCGATCCTCGAATCGTTCTCGACGACGAGCACCACCATCAGCAACAACGCGCAGGCGCTGGACACCTTGTTGTTGTCGGCGGTCGGCTTCTCCGACGCGGGCATCAACACGATCGGCGCGAACGAGCCGAACCTGGTGCGCGCCATGAATATCCTCGACCCGACGACCCAGTTGCTGATGAAGTACTCGCCCAGCTACACCTGCCTGTTTCAGGGCGCTCAGTGGTTCCTGGAGCACGGTGGCCGAGATGCCATCGGCGGCAACGGGAAGTCCGTGATCATGGACGCCGCGTTGCTGATGGGCGACGACCCGTACCGCTATCCGGACAACCTGCCGATCGTCAACGCGACCGGCGGTCCAGGCGGCAAGCCGAGTTGCGGCTCGCTACCCGACCCGCTGGCGAACTTCCCGGTGAAGTACCTCGTCACCGACACCGGGTTCGGCACCGGCCTCGATCTTCGGCCCAATCCGGGCATCGGGTTCCCCGGCATCGCCAACTATTTCCCGGTCACCAAGGCCAATCCGGAACCACCGAGGATTCGTTATCCCGGTGGCCCGGCGCCCGGACCGTTGCCGCCGTATCCGGGAGCACCGCCTTACGGCGCACCGGAATACGGTCCGGACGGCACACCGCTCTATCCGCCTCCGCCGGGCGCGCCGGCGCCCGAACCGCCTAGCGAGGGTCAGCCATGAGAGGTTTCAGCGCCCGCGCGCTCGCGCGGGTGGGACTGTTCACGGCGGTGTGCCTGATCTTCACGTTCATCCTGCTGACGGTGTTCGGGCAGTTCCGATTCGACGACACCTTCACCTACAACGCGGTGTTCACCAACGTCTCGGGGCTCAAGGGCGGCAACTTCGTCCGTATCGCCGGTGTGGAGGTCGGCAAGGTCAAAAGCATGACCTTGCACAAGGACGGCACCGTCACCGTCGAATTCGCCGTCGACCGGAACCTGATCCTGACCGAGGGCACAAAGGCGGCGGTGCGCTACGAGAACCTGATCGGCGACCGTTATCTGTCTCTGGAAGACGGACCAGGCTCGGTGCGCAAACTTCAACCGGGACAGACAATTCCGCTGACACGCACGTCCCCCGCCCTCGACATCGACGCACTGGTCGGCGGGTTCCGGCCGCTGTTCCGTGCGCTGGACCCAGACCAGGTCAACGCGTTGTCCGGCGAATTGTTGAGGGTTTTCCAGGGCCAAGGGGGCACCATAGCGTCTGTCCTGTCCCAAACCTCGGCACTGACAACGACATTGGCGGGACGCGATCAGCTCATCGGCGAGGTCATCACGAACCTCAACACGGTTCTGGGCACCTTCGCCAAACGCGACGGTCAGTTCTCCGAAGGCCTGGACAAACTGTCCGACCTCGTCTCGGGCCTGTCGGACCGCCGCAGTGACATCGCGACGGGCACGGCATACATCAACGCCGCGGCGGCCTCGGTCACCGACCTGTTGACAGAAGCACGGCAACCCATCAAGGAGTTCGTCAACCAGACAGACCGGGTCTCCGGCCAGATCATGGCTGATCACGACTACGTCGACGACCTGGTGAAGACCCTGCCCGACGCCTACCAGGTATTGGCCCGCAACGGACTGTACGGCGACTACTTCGGCTTCTATCTCTGCGACGCCGTGCTGAAGGTCAACGGTAAGGGCGGCCAGCCGGTGTACGTCAAACTCGCCGGCCAGGACACGGGACGGTGCACGCCGAAATGACGCGCCTGAAGTTCAAGCGGCCCGACATCAAGCCGCTCGCCGAGCGCAACAGGTTCGTCGTCGGCGTCGTCGGGATCGCCGTGCTCGTCGCCGCGGTCGTCGCGGCCTTCTCCTACGACAAGATCCCGTTCGTCAAGGGCACTTCCGACTACTCCGCCTACTTCGCCGAAGCGGGCGGCATCAAGTCCGGCAGCGATGTGCGGGTATCGGGCCTGTCGGTGGGCAAGGTGTCGGAGGTGAAGCTGGACGGCACGAAGGTGTTGGTGGACTTCACCGTTCGCGACGGCGTCGAACTCGGCGACCGCACCGAGGCCGCGATCAAGGCCGAAACGGTGCTCGGCACCAAGATGCTCGAAATCACGCCGCGGGGCGACGGCGAACTCAACGGTACGATCCCCCTCGAGCGGACCAAGTCGCCCTACGACCTGCCGACGGCACTGGGTGATCTGACCACGACCATCAGCGGTCTGGACACCACGCAGTTGTCGTCGTCGCTGTCCACCCTGGCGGACACGTTCTCTGACACTCCACCCGAGCTGAAGATCGCGCTCGAGGGGGTGGCACGGTTCTCCGACACCCTCAACAACCGGGATGCCCAGTTGCGCAATCTCTTGGCCGATGCCAACAAGGTGACCGCAGTGCTGGGCAAGCGCAGTGATCAGATCGCCAAGCTCGTCGTCAACGCGGACGCTCTATTGTCAGAGATCCTCTCGCAGCGGGACTCGGTCGACGCGCTGATGAACAATCTCACGTCGGTCGCCCATCAGATCTCCGGGCTGGTGGCCGACAACCGAACGCAACTGAAGTCCGCTCTGGAGAAGCTCAACGGGGTGCTGGAGATCCTGGACAACCGAAAGAAGGAACTGCAGCGCACGCTGTATCTCCTTCGGCGCTATGCGATGTCGTTCGGCGAGGTGCTCGGTGCCGGACCGTTCTTCAAGGCGTCGCTGGTGAACCTCGCTCCGGGGCAGTTCGCCCAGCCCTTCATCGACGCCGCGTTCTCCGACCTGGGTCTGGACCCCAACACGATGCTGCCGTCACAACTCGTCGACCCGGGCGTCGGTCAGCCCGGCACGCCTGCCTTGCCGGTGCCCTTCCCGCGCACCGGCCAGGGCGGCGACCCCCACCTGAACCTGCCGGACGCGATCACCGGCAACCCGGGCGATCAGGGGTGCGGTCCGCCCGGCTTGCCGCTGCCCGGCCCCACCGGCTGCTACCCGTACCGCGAGCCCCTGCCCGCGCCACCGCCGGGCGGGCCGCCGCCGGGACCGCCCGCGTCGGGGCCCGCGCCGGGTGAGCTGCCTGCGCCGACCATTCCGCCGCCGAATCCGGCGGCGGTCCTCGGCGGGCCGCCGACGAATCCTGCGGATGCCGGAGGAGGGCAGCGGTGAGCACGCGAATTCTCCGGATCGCCACGGCCGCAAGCCTCGTCGTCACTCTCCTGGTCGCCGTCACGGTGGTGGCGACCCCGTGGTGGAAGAAGGCCGGCTTGGACTTCTACTCCGCATACTTCGCCAACGCCAACGGTCTCTACACCGGCGACGAGGTCCGCATCATCGGCGTCGCGGTCGGCACGGTGGAGGAAATCGACCCGCAGCCTGACCGCACCAAGGTCACCTTCTCGGTCGACAAGCAATATTCGGTGCCTGCCGACGCCAAGGCCGCGATCTTGTCGCCGTCGCTGGTCACCGCTCGTGCAATCCAGCTCGTACCGGTGTACTCCGGCGGGCCGAAACTCGCTGCGGGCGCCACCATTCCGCAGGATCGCACCGCGGTCCCGATCGAGTGGGACGACTTCCGGCAGCAGTTGGAAAAGCTGACCGACTCACTTCAGCCGACGACACCCGGCGGACCGAGTGCGGTTGGCGCATTCGTCAACACCGCAGCAGACAACCTGCGCGGCAACGGTGACACCGCGCGCGACACGGTCATCAAGCTGTCGCAGGCGGTTTCGGCGCTCGGTGACCACAGCACAGACATCTTCAGCACGGTTCGAAACCTGCAGCTGCTTGTGTCCGCACTGTCCTCCAGCAGCGACCTACTCGCCGCGTTCAACACCAACCTCGCCGATGTGACCACGGCGTTGTCCAATTCGCCCGATGAGATAGCCGACGCCACCAAGGGTCTCGACGGTGCGGTGAACGACCTGCGCGGCTTTGTCGCCGACAATCGGGAGGGTCTCGGCGTCACCGTCGACCACCTGAATGCGGTCACCACCGCGCTGAACGACAGCCGGGGCGACGTCAAGCAGGTCCTGCACATCACCCCGACGGTGTTTCAGAACTTCATGAACATCTACCAACCCGCGCAGAGCGCCGTCACCGGCATCCTGGCGCCGGTCAACTTCGCCAACACTGTTCAGTTCATCTGCAGCGCAATCCAGGCCGCATCGCGCAGAGGTTTCGAGCAGTCGGCGAAGCTGTGCGTGCAATACCTCGCACCGATCATCAAGAACCGCCAGTACAACTTCCCGCCGTTGGGCGTCAACCCGTTCGTGGGTGCGTCGGCACGACCGAACGAGATCACCTACAGCGAGGACCGGCTCAACCCGCACCTGCCACCGGCCGCGCCGGCGGATGGTCCGGCGCCGCTGACCGCCGATGCGGGACCGCTGCCCGCCGAAGCGCCGCTGCTGGGTGGTCCGCCGCCCGAAGCGAGTCCGACCGACGCCGGCCAAGGGCTGCAAGGCCTGATGGTCGCGCCGGCGAGCCAGACCGCGGCCGCCCAGCAAGCCGCAGCACCGCCGCCGTCGGACGGCACACCGTGAAGCGGGTGTTGGCCGCGGCGCTGGCCGTCGTGTGTTTGTCGGCGATCCCCGGTTGTGAATGGCGCGGCCTGAACTCGCTGACGCTGCCGGGAACCGAAGGCAGCGGCGACGGTTCGTACACCATCACGGCGCAGCTACCGGACGTGGTGACGATCCAGCAGAACACCCGGGTGCGGGTCGCCGACGTCAACGTCGGCAACGTCACCAAGATCGAAGTGCAGGACTGGCACGCGCTGGTGACGATGCGCATCGACGGCGGTGTCCGGCTACCGGCCAACAGCACCGCCAAGGTCGGGACGACGAGCCTGCTGGGCGGTATGCACATCGAATTGGCACCCCCGGCCAACGAGGCGCCACAGGGAGAGCTCAAGAACGGTTCGGTGATCCCGCTCTCCTCGGCCAGCACCTATCCGACCACCGAGCAGACGCTGGCATCGGTGTCGATCCTGCTGAACGGCGGCGGACTGGGCCAGCTGCAGGAGATCAACCAGGCCTTCGCCAAGGCGATGCAGGGCCGGGAAGCCGACCTCCGCAGCCTGCTGACCCAACTGGATGCCTTCATCGCGCAGCTGAACAGCCAGACCGACGACATCATCACGGCCACTGAGAATCTCAACTCATTGGTCGGTCAGGTCGCGGCGAACGACAAGACCGTCGACAGGGCGCTCACGACCGTCCCGCAGGCGCTGGCCGTGCTGGCGGACTCACGGCAGAAGATCGCGAACGCCGTCGACGCACTGGGCAAGTTCAGCGCGATCGCCATCGACACCGTCAACCAGACCAAGGAATCGTTCGTGGCGAACCTGCGCCACATGGCGCCGGTGTTGCGGGAATTGGCCAACGCCGGACCCGCGCTCACCAAGGGGCTGGACTTCCTGTCCACCTACCCATGGGTCAAGAGCACCGTCCCCAACTGGTTCCGCGGGGACTTCGCGAACATCACCCTCGTCATCGACCTCACCCTCAGTAGGTTGGACGCCGGGCTGTTCACCGGAACGCGATGGGAAGGCAACCTCACCGAACTCGAGATGCAGTGGGGGCGCACCATCGGCCAGATGCCCAGCCCGTACACCGGAGGCAACCCGCTGATCGCCCCCTACCGGTGGGGAGCCTACTGAGATGTTGCGGCTGCCCCGTTCGGTGTGGATCCAACTGGCGATCCTTGCAGTGGTCACGGTGATCGCCTGCAGTGTCATGGCTTTCGGGTTCGTCAACGTGCCGGCGCTGCTTGGTTTCGGGCGCTACCACGTCATGCTCGAGCTTCCGTCGTCCGGAGGTCTCTATCCGACGTCCGTGGTCACCTATCGCGGCTCGGAGATCGGCAGGGTCTCCTCCATCGACGTCACCCGCGACGGCGTCCGTGCGGTCCTTAAGTTGCAGTCGTCGACGAAGGTGCCCTCCGATGTATCGGCCGCGGTGCACAGCCGGTCGGCTGTGGGAGAGCAGTTCGTGGAACTGACTCCGCAAGGGGGACAGGGCGACACGTCGCGGACGCTGGCCGACGGCGACGTCATCCCCGTCGGCAGGACCCAGGTTCCGCCCGACATCGGTGGCCTGCTGGACGCCACCAATCGGGCGCTGCAGGCGATTCCGCAGGACAATCTCCGCACCGTCGTCGACGAAGCGGACAAGGCCGTCGCCGGCCTGGGTCCGGAACTGTCCCGCATCGTCGACGGATCGACATCGCTGGCGCGGGAGGCGGCCAAGAACCAGGACTCGATCACCGCGTTGATCGACCAGTCCCCGCCGGTGCTGAATTCTCAAGTGCAGACGGCAGATTCGATTGCGACCTGGGCCGACCGGATGGCGTCGATCACCGGACAGCTGAAGGCGCAGGACGCGGCGTTCGCCGACCTGCTCAACATCGGCGGGCCTGCGCTCGAGGAAGGCAGAGCGTTGTTCGACCGCGTGGCCCCGGCCCTTCCCGTGCTGCTGGCCAACCTGGTGAGCCTGGGCGAGATAGCGGTGACCTACCGCTCCGACATCGAACAACTGCTGGTTCTGTTCCCACAGGGGACGGCCGTCATGTCGGCGATCGTTGCCGCGAACGCGAACACGAAACAGGACTACAAGGGCGTCTACCTCGACTTCAACCTTAACCTCAACCTGCCGCCACCCTGCAACACCGGATTCCTGCCGGTGCGACAACAACGTTCGCCTTCCGACGTCGACTACCCTGAGCGGCCCGCGGGCGAACTGTACTGCCGGGTGCCGCAGGAGTCATCGCTGAACGTTCGTGGCGTGCGCAACATTCCGTGTGAGGGCAACCCAGCCAAACGGGCGCCGACGGCGGAGATGTGCGAGAGCAATGAGGAGTACGTGCCGTTGAACGACGGCTTCAACTGGAAGGGCGACCCGAACGCGACGCTGTCCGGTCAGGGTGTGCCGCAATACGCCCCGGGTTCGGATCCGCGGCTGCCGCCCCCATCGGGCACCGGGGCTGCGCCGCCACCGCCGGTCGCGTTCGCGCCCTACGATCCGGCAACCGGTGACTACGTCGGACCCGACGGCAACCGCTACACGCAGGCCGACCTCGCTCACCCGCAGAACAAGACCTGGCAGTCGATGCTGATCCCGCCGGCGTCCTAGCCGCCAACCGTTGACCGGAACCGGTCACGGTAAGCCCTCGGTGAGATGCCGAACTCGCTGACGAACACCCTGCGCAACGTCTCTGGGCTGCCGAAGCCCGCGGTGCGGGCGGCATCGCCGACGGAGCTGCCTGCATCGAGAGCCGCGCGTGCTGCGTCGATCCGGATGGCTTCGACGTAACGTGCCGGCGTAGTGCCGAGCTCGGAGGAAAACAGCCGAGTCAGTTGTCGTGTGCTCAAAGAAGCTTGTAAGGCAAGGGCTTTGACGTTGTGATTTGCGGCCGGGTCGGCTGCGATGGCATCGGTCACCCCTCGAAGGACCGATCGCTTGGGTGGCTCCGCCTCCACCGCTGCGGAGAACTGCGACTGGCCGCCCGAACGCTTGAGGAACACCACCAGCGACCGTGCCACCTCACGAACCAGATCCGCACCGTAGTCGTCTTCGACGAGGTTCAGGGCGAGATCGATACCGGCTGAGACTCCCGCCGAGGTGTACAGGTCGCCGTCTCGGACGAAGATGGCGTCGGCTTCGACCGTCACGTCTGGGTATGCCCGCGCCAGGAGTCGGCTGTGACGCCAGTGCGTGGTCGCCCGGCGGCCGGCCAGCAGACCCGCACGCGCGAGAATGAACGACCCCGTACAGATCGACGCCATCCGGCGGCTGCGTGATCGGAGCCTCTGCACGGCGGCGACCAGGTCCGGGTCGATGGGCTTGCCGACCAACTCGTCGCCGCCGGACACTATTGCGGTGTCGGCGAACTCGACGGCATCGATGCGCGTCGTCGCCGCGAAGCGCGTTCCGATCGAGGTCGTCACCTCGGCGCCGTCGACGGACGCCACCACCAACCGGTATGACGCGCCGAAGCGGTTCGCCTCCGCGAAAACCTCGGCGGGTCCGGCGGCGTCGAGCAACTTCATGCCGTCGAAGACGACGACGACAACGGCATGCTCGGTGGGCATCACCCCACTGTATGTCGCTTTCTGTGGGAACGATGACAGATCGGACATGGGTCAGGCGGTGTCGGCGAGCTGACACTGTTCTTATGACTGCACACACCATCGCCGGGGTCAGGATCCCCGACAGCCCGCTGGTGCGGGATGTGACCTCCTACGTCCGTGATGTGGAGGACGACCTGCTGTTCGACCACTCCCGTCGCGTCTTCATCTTCGGCGCGCTGCAGGGTCGGCGCCGCGGGCTCGACCCCGATCTGGAACTGCTCTATGTCGGGGCCATGTTCCATGACGTCGGCCTGACGAAGGGCTACCGAAAGTCGCCGGCACGCTTCGAGGTCGACGGCGCCAACGCTGCGCGCGACTTCCTGCTGGCACGCGGCGCCGACGAACACACCGTCCGCAAGGTGTGGCTGAGCATTGCGCTGCACACAACCCCTGGCATCCCCGAATTCCTCGACCCCGAGATTGCTCTGGTCACCGCGGGCGTCGAGACCGATGTGCTCGGTATCGGGCGCGACGAGCTGTCCTCCGACGCGCTTGCAGCGGTGACGGCCGCTCATCCCAGGCCCGACTTCAAACGCCGAATCCTGCAGGCATTCACCGACGGCAATGTTCATCGCCCGCGCAGCACGTTCGGCAATGTCAACGCCGACGTCCTTGCTCACTACGACCCGACTTTCGTCCGCGACGATTTCGTCGAGATCATCCTCGACAACAAGTGGCCCCAGTGATGTCTCGATTGGGACCATAGGCCCGCGGCGGCGGGTCAGGGGCGATTAGGGTCGCGCCATGGCAGTCAGCGATTCGCGTGAAGTGGTCATCGAAGCAACGCCCGAGGAGATACTCGACGTCATCGCCGACGTCGCATCGGCACCGGACTGGTCCTCGCAGCATCAGGGCGCCGAGATCCTGGACACGGTGGAGGGCGGCAGACCGGGCCGGGTGAGGCTCAAGCTGAAGACAATGGGCATCGCCGACGAACAAGTCGTGCAGTACGAATGGACCGACAGCAGTGCCGGCTGGACGTTGATCAGTTCCAGTCAGCTCAAGACCCAGGACGCGAAGTACACGCTGACCCCCGACGGCGACAAGACACGGGTCAAGTTCGACATCACCGTGGACCCGGCGGTTCCGATTCCCGGCTTCGTGCTGAAACGAGCGATGAAGGGCGGCCTCGAATCGGCCACCGAGGGCCTCCGTAAGCAGGTGCTCAAGGTGAAGAAGGGGTCGTAGCGGAGGTTTCGGGTCACGCCGTGATGGGCATCGTGCCTCCATGGCCATCACCGAAGCTCGCGACGTGACGATCGAGGCGACTCCCGATGAGATCATGGACGTGCTCGTCGACCTGGAATCGCTGACCGAGTGGTCCTCGACCCATCAGAAGGTGGAAGTACTCGAGCGAGACGACCAGGGGCGCCCCGTCAAGTCTCGTCAGGTGGTCAAGATCGTCGGCGTGAGCGACGAACAGGTGCTGGACTACACCGTTCACGACGACGGCGTGAGCTGGACTCTGGTCAGCTCGAAACAGCAACGTGCACAACAGGGCCGCTACACGTTGACCCCCCAGGGCGACTCGACCGACGTGCACTTCGAGCTGACGGTGGATTCGCTCGTGCCGTTGCCCGGCTTCCTGCTCAAGCGAGGCGCGAAGGGTCTGATGGAGACGGCAACCGATGGCCTGCGCAAGCGGGTGCTGAAGGTCAAAAAGGGCGGGTAGGCGAAGTGGCGGTATTACCGCGCGGCGGCTTCTAGGCTCATCGTGTGCATTTGCCGTGGCCGTTAATTGGCCGCTCCGAGGAGATGGGCGCGGTCGGCGTCGCCATGTCGTCCCCTGGTGTCGGTGGCATTCTCATCTGCGGCCCGGCAGGCGTGGGAAAGAGTCGGATCGCCCGGGAGGCGCTTTCGGCTGCCGCCTCGCAAGGCCGTGAAACCCGATGGACGGTAGGGACCTCGTCGGCGCGGGCGATTCCACTGGGCGCTTTCACCGCGTGGGCGCCGTCGGGTGTCACCGACACCGTTCAATTACTGCGCGGGGTCATCGAAGCTCTGACCGCCGAGACCTCGAGCGCCAAGGTGGTTGTCGGTGTCGACGACGCGCATCTGCTCGATGAGCTGTCGACGTTCGTTGTCCACCAGATCGTGGCTCGCGGCGCTGCCAAGGTGATACTCACGGCTCGGGACGACGTGCCGATTCCGTCTGCGGTACAGGAGATCTGGAAGGTCGCACCCTTCGACCGTCTTGACCTCAAGCCGCTATCTCCTGGCGAAACCACGAAGCTGCTGTCGGCGACCCTTGGCGGGTCGGTGGCGCCCGACGCCGCTGAGCGGCTATGGAAGCTGACGCACGGCAATGTCCTGTATCTGCGAAACATCGTCGAGCAGGAAGTTGCCGACGGCCGACTAGTGGAGGATCGCGGGTGCTGGCGCTGGACCGGCGATCCCGTCATGCCGCCCGGGCTGGCCGAGCTGATCGAATCCCGCATCGGTGACCTGCCCGCGCCGGTGAGTGACGTGATCGATGTGGTCGCGGTCGGGGAGCCGCTCGAGCTCGCACTGCTGTCGCGGCTGACCGACCCGGCCGCTATCGAAGAGGCGGATACCCGGGATCTCATCACGCTGGAGCCCGCCGGCCACGGTGTCGAGGTGCGGGTGGCGCATCCGCTGTACGGCGAGGTGCGCCGCAGGCGCGCGGCGGTGACCCGGCTACGACGGCTGCGCGGACTGGTCGCCACGGAACTTGCGACGTCGGATGACCGCGATGACGTGAGAGCGATCGTGCGGCGAGCGGCGTTGACCCTTGATTCCGACCTCGAGCCGGATGTCGATCTGCTGGTCAAGGCCGCGCACGGCGCCGTCTGGCTGGCCGACCTGGCCCTCGCGGATCGTCTCGCGGACGCGGCGGTTCGCGCCGGTGCGGGGCCCGAGCCCAGCTTCGTTCGAGCGCACGCACTGTCCTGGCTCGGGCGCGGCGAGGACGCCGAGGCGGTGCTCGCCGGTATCGACACCACCGAGTTGACCGACCAGGACGCTGCCAGGTTCGCGTTCCTGCGGTCGAGCAACATGCTGTGGGCGCTCGGTGATTCCGGTCGAGCCAAAGAGCTCATCGACGAGGCGTCCCGTATCACGCCCACTCACGCACGCACTTATATCGACGCCTTTCTCACCGTCTACTGGTTCGCGATGGACCACCCGAAAGATGCAGTGCAGGTTTCGAATAACCTTGCTTTGAAAGACATTCCGGTCGTCGGCGCCGAGATAGCCTGGGCGATCACGCAAATCTCCGCGGAGTCCGGACGTGTCACCGAAGCCATTGAGGTCGCGCAGGCGGGATACGACGTCGCGACACGCGCTCTCGACGCTCCGCAGATGAGGTTCAACATAGGCGATGCACACGTCAGCGCCCTCCTGCTGGCCGGCCGGATCGGTGATGCGGTCGAGGTGGCCGAGCGCATCTGTCGGCAGGCGGCGGATCTTCCGGGAGCGGCCGAACTGCTCGGCGCCGCCGTGGCAGGTCGCGCCGCACTCGGTGCGGGAGACGTGCAGAATGCGTGCCATCTGCTCAACGAGGCAGCCGATGGACTGTCGGCGTCGTATCCACTCGGGTGGGGATACCGGTACCGCGTTGCGCAAGCGACTGCGCTCGCCATACGTGGTTCAACCGACCAGGCCGCGGCCGCGCTCAGCGCGCTCGATGAAGTCCGGCGCGAATTCCGGCTGCTCGATTTCGAAAGGGGCCTCGCCAGGGCCTGGGTTGCCGCAAGTCAGGGTGCGGTCAGCGAAGCGACCGCAATCGTGCTGTCGGTGGCCGAGAAAGCCCGGACCACAGGGCGATTCGCGGAAGAAGTGATGTGCCTGCAGACCGCGGCTCAGTTCGGTGATCGCACAGCCGCTTCGAGGTTGCACGCGCTCGAATCGATCGTCGAGGGACCTCGCGCAGGACTGGCGGCACGATTCGCGTGCGCCCTGCGGGACGGCGACGCCGTTGAATTGTCGGCGGTGTCCGAGGATTTCGAGTGTATGGGTGATCTGGTCGCCGCCATCGATTCGGCAGCGCACGCCGCACGCCACTATCGCCACCAGGGCAAGCGGGGATCGGCTTTGGGGTGCTCGACGCGTGCGGATGCACTGGCGGCGCAATGCGGAGCGATCACGCCCGCGCTTCGTCAGGCCACCGAAGACCTTCCGCTGACCGACCGCGAAACCGAGATTGTGATGCTGATCGGTGAGGGGCTGTCCAACCGGGCCATCGCCGAGCGGCTGACCCTGTCCGTGCGCACGGTCGAGAGCTACGTCTACCGGTCCATGGTGAAAACGGAGACGACCAGCCGCGACGAACTCGCCGCCCTGTTGCCGCGCCGCAAGGTGGCGAAGTAGTCAGAGGCGGCACATTGACGATTGCAGTGGTGCTTTACTGCGCTCATGCCGGCGACGGCGAGTGACGATCTGATTTTTGCGAGCGGCCCTAGCCGAACGGAGCACGCATGGCCGATCACAGCCGTGCCGACAGGCATGAGCGCAGCACGGAGCCGGTCACCATTGCGACCATTTCCTCTTGCACGCTCGCGCCGAAATCGGTCTGGGGCTTGGCCGACGGCTCAGGCAAGACCGTCTTCGTCTTTCCAGGGCCGGGGTGGCACTGGACGCGAATGGCAGTCGAATTATTGCACGACGCATCGATATTCGCCGACGAGATGCGTCGCTGCGAGGATGCTTTCACCGAGTTCGTCGACTGGTCGCTGCTCGATTTTCTGCGGGGAGATATCGGCTCTCTCAGTACAGACCGGGTCGACGTCATGCAACCCTTGCTATTCGCGGTGATGGTGTCGGTGGCCGCACACGCACGGTCGCTGGGAATCGTTCCCGACGCCGTTCTCGGCCATTCGCACGGAGAGATCGCGGCGGCCTACGTCGCCGGTGCCCTCTCATTGCGGGACGGAGCGAAGGTTGTCACGTCGCTCAGTAAGGCGATCAGCACGATTTCCGGCGCCGGCGGTATGGTCTCGATCCCGTTGCCGATCCACCGTGTATGCGCGCTGATCGAACCGTGGGGTGAATCTCTCTGCGTTGCCGCGCAGAACGGTCCGGCCTCCACCGTGGTCACCGGTTATGCAGCAGCGTTGGGTGACTTTGTGGCCGCGTGCGAGCGGGATCGCGTGCCTGTCGTGCGGATTCCGGTCGAGTACGCCGCGCATTCGACTCAGGTCGAATCGATGCGGGAGACACTGCGTGACACTCTTTCGGATCTGCAACCGCGAACTGGCGCCATCGCTTTCATCTCCGGGGTCACCGGCGCCGGGCTGGACACGTCGATCCTGGACGGCGACTACTGGTTCGCCAATCTGCGCCAACCCGTGCTCTTCGAACAGGCCATCCGTTGGTCGTATGAGCACGGTTATCGCACCTTCCTCGAGGCCAGTCCGCTCCCGGTGCTGACTTCAGGCATTCGGGAATCTGTGGACGAGTACGGCGCACACCAGCCAGTGGTCACAGCTGCAGTGCCTCTGGGCGGCGACACCTGAACGGAACCCGCTAAAAGCAGTGGTGCACTACTGCACTCGCCACCCGGCATGAGGCTGACCATGGATGGGCCAGGACGTGTCGAGGAGCGGCGGCAGGAACGACGACAACGAAACAGACGGGGGAGCGGGCGTAGCGCCGTGCGCACGCCCAGTCGGAACAGCCCGGGCCGGGGGGTCCCGGGCTGTTCTTCGATGCGGCGGCCAGGGGGCCGCTCAGGTCTCCGCCGCCATCGCCTCGGCCCAGTCGATGTGGCCTTCGAAGCCAAGCGACTCCGCCATCGCGCGGTACCGACTCACCAAGTCCCGGTAAGTAACGTCGTCGCCGCGGGCCCGAGCCATCAGCGCGCGCAGCCGCAGCAGCGTGATCTCACGCATCGCCGAACCGTCATCCGACAGGCTCGCCAGCCGGTCGATTGCCTGTTGGGCTTCCGTCAGATCGCCGTCGGTGCCCCGTTCCAACAGCGTCTCCACGTGAACACGAGTGCCCCACAGGCCATAGCCGAGCCCGCCTGCCTGGTCCATTTCTTCGACGGCCTTGCGGATTATCGGTATGGCGGCGTCGAGATCACCGCGCGCGGCCCTCTCCCTGGCGATCCACAGCTCGGTGACCGGGACCAGGAAGAGAACGCGCTCACGCAGACACGCACGGAGAGCTTCCTGCATCAATTCCCACCCACGGTGGCGGTCGGCTGCGGCGACTTGATGCAGTAGCGCAACGCCCAGCGCATACTTGGCCAAGGTCAGCACGAGATCGTTGCTGCACCCTGCCGCTGTCGACACCCCCTGCTCGCTCGCGCGCAGCGCGGATTCATCGGCCCGCAGAACCCCGTACTGTATTCCCAGGCCATAGGTCCAGGCGACGACCACTGTGAGAGTCGCCGGATTGCTGTTTCGGGCCAGCGTGAGAGCGTCGTCGAGGTCCTGGCGCCATTCGCCGCGGCCCAGCCACCACTGAGCCACACCGCGCCACGCCAGCGCGCCCGCCAAGGGAGATCCGATGCCGAAGCCGGCGCCCTTGCCCGGATCACCGTCGGCGAGGTCGATCACGTTTTGCGTCCATCGCATCAGCTCGCCGAATTCGCCTGCGCTGAACCAGCTGGCGAACGCCGGGGGCGCCAACCCGACGGTCAGGGTGGGATCGCCGATCTTCTCAAGCAGCGCCATCTGTTCAGATACCAGCCCCGCACCCTGCGAACGCCCGGAGTAGAGCAGCTCGACCGCCGCGCCCGTCATGCCAATGGCCAGCGACACGTTGTCCCCTGCCGCGTCGCACATTTCGCGCAGCTCCGCGAAGCGACTGCGGCTTGTCTTGTCGGCTCGGGATTGCCAGTCGGTGACGCACAGCATGGTCGTGGCCGCGATGCGCATCGACAGTCGGCCGGGATCGTCGGAAGGCAAGGCGTCGGCGATTCGACGTGCCTGCTCCCAACTGACTCTGGCAGCGATGCTGTCGCGATCAGCAGACCATGCGGCAGCGCGCATGTGCCAGCCGTGGGCGGCGTGCAGTTCTCCTGCGGCCTGCAGATGTTCGGCAATGCGCGCCGCGTTGTCCTCAACCGACCCCGGCTCAGATTCTTCGATCGCGGCGGCGAGGCGCCGGTGCCACTCGGCGCGATCGGATGTCAGCTGTGATTCGTAGGCCACCGTGCGGATCAACGGGTGGTGGAAGGCATACATGGGGCTTGGAGTGAACCGCACCTGGTCGATCAGTTCGACGCCGAGCAGCTCGTCGAACACCGGATCGAGCCCCAGTGCCGCAAGGAGGTCCGCCCCGAAGTGGGCTCCAACCACCGACGCCGCGTTCAACGTCCGCTTGGCAGGAGCGGTCAGCCGGTCGATGCGTGCCTCGATGGCTGCCTGAACCGTGGCCGGAACGCTCACCTCGGCGACATCCGTGCGACAGAAGTAGTCGCCATATTCGCCTGCCAGCACCCCGCTCTGGACGAACTCGCGGACCATTTCCTCGGCGAAAAACGGGCTTCCCGCCGCCCGGTCTGCGATGATCGCCGTCAACTCGTTGAGCGAGGGATCCGATCCCAGCAGCTCGGCGAGCAGGACTCTGGTATCCGAATCACCGAGTGGGGCAAGCGCTATCGTCTGAGCGCCGGCTACTCGTGACAGCGCTCCATCGTATTCGGGGCGAGACGTGATCAGCACCATGATCGGTGTGCGCGGGATGATGGCGAGGAAGTCGGCCAACATCGACTCGCTGACCGCATCGATCCAATGCGCGTCCTCGATGATGAACAGCGCCGGTTCGGTGCGAGCCAGCGTCGCAGTGTTGATCAGGGCGGTCAACCGGCGCCGCCGCGCATCCGGGTCGATCGGCGGCAGCGGCACATCTCCGTCGGCGACACCCAACAGATCATCGAAAAGCAGTAGATCCTCAGGGTCGGTGCCAGGAAGCATCGCTCGCAGCTGAGCCCGCGCGGCCTTCGCATCGAGGGCGGTCACGCCCGTGCTCTCCCGGAGCAGCCGCGCCACCGTTTGGAAGGGAATGTCGCTGGCGTGCGACTCGCAAAAGGCCCAATTCACCTCGACCCCACGGCTACCCGCCAGCGCCGCGGTCTCGCGCGCCGAACGGCTCTTGCCGATGCCCGCCGGTCCGACCACATTCACGACACCACCGCGGGCATTGATCGCGCGTTCCACGATCGCATCGAGTGCCGCCATTTCCCAGCCCCGACCGATCAGTCTCGCCTCGGCGCGGCCGACCCCGTCACGCCGTTGGCCGATCGCCAATAACCGGCGTGCTTGCGCCGGTTCGTCGGTCCCCTTGATGCGCACCCATTCTGATTCGGCGAGCGTAGCGGCGTGCTCGACAAGTCGAGCGGTCGACTCTGACAGCAGGACCTCGCCGGGGGGCGCCGCCGATTCCATCCGCCGGGCGTAACCGACCGCCTCGCCGGTCGCCGCGTAACCCAATGAACCTGAACCCATGTCACCGGCGATGACCCGACCCGAATTCAGGCCCACCCGCAACTGCAGAGCCACGCCGTCGCGGCGCGCCACCTCGGGTGCGAACCGGCCGGCCTCGTCCTGGATTGCCAGCGCCGCAAGGCAGGCGCGAAAAGCATGGTCCTCCATTGCAAGTGGGGCGCCGAAGAGGGCCATCACCCCGTCACCGGTGTGCTCCACCGTCCCGCCGTAGCGATGCACCACCGCCGCCGCCCGCTCGATGATTTCGGTCATGATCTCGCGGAACCGCTCGGCATCCAAGGCGGCCGCTATATGCATCGAGCGCACCACATCGGCGAACAGCACCGTCACCTGTTTGTACTCCGCGGTATCGACCGAACCGGCATTCGGCGCCCCGCACTCATCGCAGAACTTGGCGGTTTCCCGCAGCCCATTGCCGCATGACACACAGGCGACACCGGCCGTCACATCATCGCCTCGGCCCAGTCGATGTGGCCTTCGAAGCCGAACGATTCCGCCATCGCGCGATAGCAACCGAGCAGATCCCGGTCGGCGGCATCGTCGCCGCGGGTCCGTGCCAGCAGCGCACGCAGCCGCAACAACCAGATGTCTCGCAGCGCCGAACCGTCGGCGGCTTGCGCCGCCGCCAACCGTTCGACCGCGGCTTGCGCCTCGGCTACGTCACCGCCGGTTGCGCACTCGAGCAGCGTCTCCACCAGCACACTCGTCACGGCAACGCCCCATAACAGCAGCCGTCCCTCACGGAACTGGTGGTCGACGGCGGCGCGCATGACCGGTATGGCTTCATCGCGTTCGCCACGACGAGCCCTTTCACGCGCCAGGTAGACCTCGACGATCGGCAACTCAGCGAGGTTGTGCCCCCGGCTCACGAATACGTCGCCGACCTCCGCCAGCAGATTCCGTCCACGGTCACGCTCGGCGGCTGTGTCGCGGTGCGCCAGCGCCATGCCCAGCGCCATCTGAACGTTCGCCACCGCGAGGTCGTCGCCGGATCGTTGCGCGATCTGCAGTGCACCGTTGATCTCGCGGACCACGGAGTCCTGCGGCCTCAGCACGCCATGCGGTATTCCGGCGAAGTAGCTGAGGCTGACGGCCGCGGCGTAGGACAACGGATCGACACTGCGGCCCATGGCGAGGCCGTGGCGCAGATCTTCTCGCCATCCGGGACGACCGAGGCAGTAACGAGCGATGGCGCGCGACGTAAGGGCGTACGCCAACGGCGACCCGAAGATGAAGTCGCCCTTCGAAGGGTCACCGTCGGCCAGGTCGATGACCCTTTGCGACCACCGCAGCAGGTCTGAATACTCGGCGCTTTCGAGCTTGGCGTACATCACCGGCACGCACAGTCCCACCATCAGGTCCGGATCGCCGATCGACTCGGTGAGGGCCATGTGTTCGGACGCCAGCGCAGACCCCTCGTGGATGCGGTCGTGGTAGGCGTGGTCGATCACCAGCCCGGCCATGCCGATCGCGAGTGACGCTTTGTCCCCGGCGGCGGTGCACAACGTCCGCAATTCCTCGAAGCGGCCATCGGTCACGCTGACGTGGACTCGCCAGGCGGTCGCGCACAACATGGTGAGCGGGGCGATCCGCATCGCCACCAGGTCGGGGGCATCGGCGGGCAGTGAGTCGGCGATTCTTCCGGCACGTTCCCAGCTCGGTCGCGCCGCAGAGATGTCGCGATTCGTCGCCCACGTCGCGGCACGCATCTGCCAGCCGTATGCAGCGTGCATCTCGCCCGCCGACTCGAGATGTTCGGCGATGAGCGCCGCCTTCTCGTCGGCAGAGCCGGGGTCATGCTCTTGGATCGCGGCGGCCACGCGCCGGTGCCATGTGGCGCGGTCCGATTTGAGCTGCGACTCGTAGGCCGCCGTGCGGATCAGCGGATGGCGAAACGCGTACTCGGCGGGTTGCGTGAATCGCACCTGATCGATCAGCTCCGCGTTGAGCAGTTCGTCGAACGTCGGATCGATTACCAGCGCAGCCAGCAGGTTCGCCCCGAAGCGCGCTCCAATCACCGAAGCCGCGTCCAACGTCCGCCTGGCCGAAGTGGTCAGCCGGTCGATGCGCGCCTCGATGGCCGCCTGCACCGTTGCGGGCACGCTCACCTCTGCCACATCGACGTGGCAGAGGTAGCCACCCGGCTCGCCGGCCAGCACGCCACGCTGCACCAACTCGCGCACCATCTCCTCGGCGAAGAACGGGTTGCCTGCGGCCCGGTCGGCGATGATCGCCGCAAGCTCGCCGACCGAGGGATCCGAACCCAACAGCTCACCCAGCAATGTGGAGATATCCGAATCGGCAAGTGCTGCAAGCGCTATCGTCTGAGCGCCGCGGACCCGCGTCAGCGTTCCCTCATATTCGGGGCGGGCGGTGATCAACACCATCGACGTCGTGCGCGGAATAACGGTGAGGAAGTCGGCGAGCATCGACTCGCTGACCGCGTCGACCCAGTGCGCATCCTCGATGATGAACAGCGCCGGTTCCGTCCGGGCAAGTGACGTCGCATTGATGAGTGCGGTCAGCCGCCGCCGCCGGGCATCCGGCTCGATCGGGGGCAGCGGAACATCGCCGTCGGCGATACCGAGCAGATCATCGAGCAGCAGCAGATCCTGGGGGTCGGCATCGCTCGGCGCACTGGCGCGCAATTGTGCGCGGGCCGCTTCGCCGTCGAGGTCGGCGACTCGGCTGCCCGCTCGCAACAGCCGCGTCACGGCATGGAACGGGACGTCGCGTGCGTGCGACTCGCAGAAGGTCCAGAACACCTCGACGCCGCGGCCCGCCGCAAGTGCGGCAGCCTCGCGGGCCACCCGGCTCTTACCGATGCCCGGCGGTCCGCCTACGTTTACGACCCCGCCGCGGCCACCGATCGCACGGTCGACAATCGCTTCGAGCGCCGCCATCTCCCAGCGTCGGCCGACCATGCCCACTTCGGCCCGTCTGACCAGGCCATCCCTCGGGCGGGTAGCAACAAGCCGGCGCGCGCACACCGGTGCGTCGAACCCCTTGACGCGCACCCATTCCGGCTCGGCCAGCATGACGGTGTGCTCGACAAGTCGGGCCGTCGACTCCGACACCATCACGACACCCGGGGGCGCTGCCCCTTCCATTCTCTGCGCGAACCCGACCGTCTCACCGATCGCGGCGTACCCGAGCGAACCCGTACCGATCTCGCCGGCGATCACCCGACCCGAATTCAGGCCCACTCGCAGCGCAAGGCCCAGGCCATCGTGGCGCCGCACTTCGGCCGCCAGCCGGCTCGCTTCCTCCTGAATGGCGAGCGCGGCAAGACATCCTCGAAAGGCGTGATCCTCCAACGCTATTGGAGCACCGAACAGCGCCATCACCCCGTCGCCGTTGTACTCCACGGTTCCGCCGTATCGCTTGACCACCGCCGCCGACCGATTGAGCAACTCGGTCATGATCTCCCGCAACCTCTCGAGATCCACCGCGGCCGCGATGTCCATCGAGCGCACGACGTCGGCAAACAGCACCGTCACCTGCTTGTACTTCGCCGTCTCTGCCGAAACGGCTGTCGGGGCACTGCACTCGTCGCAGAATTTGGCGTTCTCCCGCAGGGGAGTGCCGCACGACCCGCACGCCACGACCGCCGCCATTCGACCACCGTAGGGCCTTCACCTGCAAAAGACGCCGCAATTGACATAGGCGTCAGGCCATGTCGAAATGGGAACCGCTACAGCTGCCGGTCCAGCTCGTCGGGCTCGGCGATCGTCAAAACGGCGTCGACGATGTACGGGTCGTCCTGCAGCTGATTCTCCAATTGCCGCAACGTTTTCGCTATTTGCGTCTCGACCGCGTCGCCCACCAGATCCACGCTGGCGACGAGGAACAGTTGCTTGGGTCCGACGAACACCAGCCGGATGAAGCGCACCGACGCCACCTCGGGCAGCTGTTCTATGCGGGCCACTGCGGCCTCGCGCAATTGTGGGCTGGCCGGTTCGCCGACCAAAAACCGGCGGTTGCGGTCGATGAGCACCACGGCGACGACTCCCAGCAAGACGCCGACCACGATGGATCCGATCGCGTCCCACGCCGCCTGGCCGGTGATCTGGTGCAACCCGATGCCGAGCAGGGCCACCACGATACCGATCAGGGCCGCGGTGTCCTCGGCGAACACCGCTCGAGTCGTCGGGTCGGAGGTGTCCAACACGTGGGCGAGGAGATCTCTGTCCAGACTCGCTGCCTCGCCGCGCAATTGGCGGAAGGCCTGGAACAGAGACGATGACTCGAGAACAAACGCCACGCCCAGGACGACGTAGGCGACGAGGTAGTTCTCCGCGGTCGCCTCGCCGTGGAGCAGCTCGGTGACGCCGCGCCAGACCGACAACGAACCGCCGACGACGAACAAGCCGACCGCCGCCAACAGCGACCAGACGTAGGCCTCCCGCCCGTACCCGAGCGGCCGGTCGGCGTCGGGCGGTCGGCTGCTACGACGGTTCGCGATGATCAAAAAGCCTTGATTGCCGGTGTCGGCCCACGAGTGCGCCGCCTCGGCCGTCATGGACGCGGACCCCGACACCGCCGCCGCGAACGTCTTGGCGATCGCTACGGCCAGGTTGACGGCGAAGGCCACGAACACGGTGAAGGTGCTTTCCTTTTCTGCCACCCCGCTAGTCTGCGACCGTGGCCAACAAGGGTCCCCTGGCGGGGGTGAGAGTGATCGAGCTCGGCGGCATCGGACCCGGGCCGCATGCGGCGATGATGCTTGCCGACCTGGGCGCCGACGTGGTCCGCGTGCGTCGGCCCGGCGGACTGACGATGCCCGCCGAGGATGTCGACCTGCTGCACCGCGGCAAGCGCATCGTCGACCTCGACGTGAAGAAGCAGCCGCAGGTGTTGCTGGAGCTGGCGGCCAAGGCCGATGTGTTGCTCGACTGCTTCCGGCCGGGCACCTGCGAGCGGCTCGGCATCGGGCCCGAGGACTGCGCCGCGGTCAATCCGCGGCTGATCTTCGCGCGCATCACCGGCTGGGGTCAGCAGGGCCCGCTGGCGATGACCGCGGGCCATGACATCAACTACCTGTCGCAGACCGGCGCACTGTCCGCGATCGGCTATCGGGACCGGCCGCCGGTCGCCCCGCTGAACCTGGTCGCCGACTTCGGCGGTGGCTCCATGTTCGCGCTCGTCGGCATCGTCGCCGCGCTCTACGAACGGGAGCGGTCCGGCGAGGGCCAGGTGGTCGACGCCGCCATGGTCGACGGTGTGAGCATCCTGTCGCAGATGATGTGGACGATGAAGGCGACGGGCTCTCTGCGCGATGAGCGTGAGTCGTTCCTGCTCGACGGCGGTGCACCGTTCTACCGGACATACGAGACGTCCGACGGCAGGTACATGGCCGTCGGCGCGATCGAGCCGCAGTTCTTCGCGCAATTGCTGACCGGGCTCGGATTGACGCCCGATGGGGTGCCAAGCCAGTTCGAAATCGGCGCCTATCCGCAGATGCACAAGATCTTCACAGAGCGGTTCGCGAGCAGGACCCGCGACGAGTGGACCGACGTCTTCGCCGGCACCGACGCCTGCGTGACGCCGGTGCTGACGTGGACCGAAGCCGCGCAAAACGAGCACCTCAGAGCCCGTTCCACGGTGATGGAGAACGGCGGCGTCGAACAGGCGGCGCCTGCGCCCCGGTTCTCCCGCACGCCGTCCGGGCCTGTCGGCACCCCGCCGAAGGGCACCACCGCGCTCGATGAAATCGGTTGGTAGCACCCTCGTTGGCCGCCGCCCGCGCCGCTCGAGGATTACATTTGCCGACATGGCCGTTCGAGCGTCGCGGGAGGTCGTTTTCGATGTCCCACCCGAGGTGATCCTCGATGTGCTCGCCGACATCGACTCCGTGCCGTCGTGGTCGGCGCTGCACAAGACGGCCGAAGTGCTCGACCGCCACCCGGACGGCAGGCCGCATCACGTCAAGGCCACGCTGAAGATCATGGGGATCACCGACAAGGAGATCCTCGAATACCACTGGGGCGAGCGATGGATGGTGTGGGACTCCTCGGAGACCTCCGCGCAGCGGGGACTGCACGGTGAGTACAACCTGACGCCCGAAGGCGAGGACAGGACCCGGGTGCGCTTCGACATCATCCTCGAACTGGCCGCACCCGTTCCCGCCTTCCTGGTGAAGCGCGCCAAGAAGATGGTGCTCGACGTGGCGACGGAATCCCTGCGCGAGCGGGTCATGGCGAGCGGATCGACCTAGGGAATTGTCGCGTGCACGGGCCGGTTGCTCGAAGTATGCCGATCGGAATAGTGCTCGTCGAACGCTCGAACCAGTCGAATGTGGTCGATGATTTCGTCGACCAGGCTCGGCGCGCCCACGAGATCGGTGTCCGACAGGTTTGGCTGGCTCAGCGCTTCGACCACGACGCCCTGGCGCTCGCCGGGCTCGTGGGGGCGGCGGTGCCCGGCCTTGGCGTCGGGACCTTCGTGGTGCCGATCAACCCACGGCATCCGCTTCTCGTGGCGTCACTGGCGCAGACGGCGCAGGCCGCCTCTCACGGCAATTTCAGTCTCGGCCTCGGGCTGGGTGCCCACGAGCCGGAACGCCAGGCGTTCGGCACCGTGTGGCCCAACACCATTGCGCGCCTTCGTGAGCACCTGACCGTGTTGCGGTCGGTGTTCGACGAGGGGGCTGTCGACTTCCACGGCGACGAGTACACGGCGAACCCCGCGTGGCCTGTCGCGGTTCCCGGTGGCACGCCGATCCCCATCTACGTCGCCGCGATGGGCCCCAAGGCATTGCGCGTGACCGGCGAATTGGCCGACGGCACACTGCCTTACCTGGCGGGGCCGCGGACGATATCGGAGTTCATCGAACCGACGATTACGAAGGCGGCCGCCGATACGGGCAGACCGGGTCCGCGCATCATCGCCGCGGTTCCGGTGCTGGTGACCGACGACGTCGACGCCGGGCGAAACTTCGCGGCCGACCAGCTGGGCTTCTACGAGACCATCCCGTCCTACCAACGAGTCATCGCCCGAGAAGGTGTGCAGAGCGCCGCCGAACTCGCGGCCGTCGGGCCGGCCGAGTCAGTTGTCCGCAAGCTGAAGAGCTACCTCGACGCAGGCGCGACCGATGTCGTGCTCAGCCCGCTGGACCGTTCGGACGACGCCGATCACGAATCGCTGTGGGCGGTCGCCGCCTCGCTGTAGCAACACTGGCGAAACAAACGCTGCTTACCGTGTCGGGATGCCGTCTCGACGACGCTCGGCGTTGGTGGACAAGCTCGTCGTCGATCAGCCCGGCCGGCCGCAACAGGCCATCCTCGACGAGCTGCGCCGGGTGATTCTCGACGGGGCGGTGCCACCGGGGACCCCGATCCCACTGGCCGACGTCGCAGATTTGTTCGGCGTCAGCCAGATACCGGTCCGCGAGTCACTCAAGACGTTGATCGGTGAGGGGCTGGTGTCGCACCGCAGCAACGCAGGCTATGCCGTCGCCCAGCTCACCAGCCAGGAGCTGCGCGAAATGTACATCGTCCGTGAGACATTGGAGGCGGCATCGCTGGCGGTTGCGATCGCGAACGCGACCGACGAGGACCGCGCGGCCGTCGTCGCGGCCAACGACGTTCTCCAGCAGGCGATCCGCGACGACGATCCGGCGACCTACCACCGGCAGAGCCGGAACTTCCATCTGGCGCTGACCCGGCCCTCGCGGATGTACCGCCTTCTGCGCATGCTCGAGTCGGCGTGGAACGTCACCGAACCGGTGCAGTCGATGGTGCATGTCCGGCCGGCGGACCGCGCCGAGTTGCACGCCGATCACTGTCAGATGCTCGAGGCGTTTCTCGCGGGTGACGTCGAGCGACTACTCACGGTGGCCGACCTCCATGCTCAGCGGCTGAACGCAGTCATCGCGACGCTGCCCACCGACACCGGGCTTTTGGTGTCGGGAGATATATCTTCGGCGCAATAGCGGGGAATTTCGGAGGAAACCGCAGCGAAATACGCCGTCGATAGCGTCCGCGCATGACGGACATCGACACACCGCAGACCACAAAGGATCTTCCGCCGGGCGTCGTCGTCGGCGCAGGCGATCTGATCGAGGCTTCGGGTCACCCCGTCGGGGGTGGCGTCATCAAGGCGGGCTACGACCCGCGCCTGACGAATGAGGACCTGGCGCCGCTGGGCAAGCAGACCTGGTCGTCCTACAACATCTTCGCGTTCTGGATGTCCGATGTGCACAGCGTCGGCGGCTACGTGACGGCGGGCAGCCTCTTCGCGCTCGGGCTGGCGAGTTGGCAGGTGCTGGTCGCCCTGCTGATCGGCATCGTCATCGTCAACGTCTTCTGCAATCTGGTTGCCAAGCCAAGCCAGGCCACCGGAGTGCCGTACCCGGTGATCTGTCGCAGCGTCTTCGGGGTGCTCGGCGCCAACATCCCGGCCATCATCCGCGGCCTGATCGCGGTGGCCTGGTACGGCATCCAGACCTACCTGGCCTCGGCAGCCCTGGACATCGTGCTGCTCAAGCTGTTTCCCGGGCTGGCGCCCTACTCCGATGTGCAGCAGTACGGGTTCCTCGGGCTGCCTCTGCTCGGCTGGGGCAGCTTCATCCTGCTGTGGATCCTGCAGGCCTGCGTGTTCTGGCGCGGCATGGAAGCCATCCGCAAGTTCATCGACTTCTGCGGGCCGGCCGTGTACGTGGTGATGTTCCTGCTCTGCGGCTATCTGATCTACAAAGCGGGCTGGGGCGCAATCGATCTCAACCTCGGTGAGGTCACCTACACCGGCTTCGAATCCATTCCCGTTATGCTCGGCGCCATCGCGCTTGTGGTGTCCTACTTCTCCGGCCCGATGCTCAACTTCGGCGACTTCGCGCGCTACGGAAAGTCCTTCGCAGCGGTGAAGAAGGGCAACTTCCTCGGCCTGCCGGTGAACTTTCTGGTGTTCTCGCTGCTGGTGGTCGTCACGGCGTCGCTGACTGTGCCCGTGTTCGGTGAGCTCATCACCGACCCGGTCCAGACGGTGGCCCGCATCGACTCGACGTTCGCAATCGTGTTGGGTGCCTTGACGTTCACGATCGCCACCATCGGCATCAACATCGTCGCCAACTTCATCTCGCCGGCGTTCGACTTCTCCAACGTCAGCCCGCAGCGGATCAGCTGGCGCGCGGGCGGCATGATCGCCGCCGTCGGATCGGTGCTGATCACGCCGTGGAATCTCTACAACAACCCCGAGGTCATCCACTACACGCTGGAAACCCTCGGCGCCTTCATCGGCCCGCTGTTCGGTGTGCTCATCGCCCACTACTACCTGGTGCACAAGCAGAAGGTGGTCATCGACGACATGTTCACGCTCGATGTGCACGGAACCTACTGGTACAAGAAGGGTTATAACCCGGCGGCGGTGATTACGACGATCGTCGCGGCGGTGACCGCGGTCGTCCCCGTGCTGTTGGGCGGTTACGTCGTCGGCATGCACACAGCCGCT
The DNA here is from genome assembly GCF_032159565.1 of Mycobacterium sp. Classification (GTDB taxonomy): domain Bacteria; phylum Actinomycetota; class Actinomycetes; order Mycobacteriales; family Mycobacteriaceae; genus Mycobacterium. Next base: position 58,334 of record NZ_JAVHWR010000184.1, on the reverse strand, counting down.
CAGTACAGCTGGTTCATCGGCTGCGGCATCGGCTTCGGCCTGTACTACCTGCTCGCCACCCGCAGCACCAAGATGGCGGTGGCACCGATTCCGTGACGCAGATCTGGGTCATCAACCCGAACACCACCGAGGCGATGACCGCAGCGATCACGCGCTGCGCGCGGGCGGTCGTCGCACCCGGCACCACGGTCACCGGCATCACGCCGGAAAGCGGCCCGCCGTCCATCGAAAGCCACTACGACGAGGCGATGAGCGTGCCGGGTCTGCTGGCCGCGATCGGCCTTGGCGAAGACGAAGACGTCGACGGCTACGTCATCGCCTGCTTCGGCGACCCCGGCCTGGACGCCGCCCGCGAGGTGGCGGGGGGACCGGTGATCGGCATTGCCGAGGCCGCCATGCACACCGCCAGCCATCTCGGCCGGAGCTTCAGCGTGGTAACGACGTTGGCGCGCACCGTCGGGCACGCCGAGGAACTCACCGAACGCTATGGCATGCAACGGTTCTGCCGTGGCGTCCACGCCTGCGAGATCCCGGTGCTCGACCTCGACACCAATCCCGACGCGCGCAAGATCGTCACCGAGGCATGCCGGGAAGCGGTGGAAGTCGACGGCAGCGAGGTGCTGGTGCTGGGTTGTGCAGGTATGGCCGACATGTGTGGGCCCATTTCGGCGGAGCTGGGCGTGCCGGTGGTCGACGGGGTGACCGCTGCGACGCTGACCGTACAGTCGCTGGTCGCAATGGGGCTTGCCACGTCGAAGCGCGGCGAGTATGCCTCGCCTCCGAAGAAGGACTACTGGGCAGGCGGGTGAATACGGCGCCAGTGTTCGGCGATCTCGATGCGCCGGGCCAGCCACACCGAATCGTGGGACTGCACGTGATCGAGGAACCGCTCCAGCGCCCTCGTGCGGGCAGGCCTGCCCACGAGCCGGCAGTGCAGGCCGACCGACAACATCTTCGGGCTGCCGTCGAGCCCCTCGGCATAGAGGACGTCGAATGCGTCGCGGAGGTGCGCGAAGAACTCGTCACCGTTGGAAAAGCCTGCGGGAGAGGCGAACCGCATGTCATTGGTGTCGAGTGTGTATGGGACGACGAGGTGGTCCACCAGATCGGCACCGTCGTGCACCCGGACCCAGTAGGGCAGGTCGTCGGCGTAGGAGTCTGAGTCGTAGACGAACCCGCCGTGCTCGACGACCAAGTCGCGTGTGTGCGGGGAGTCACGACCGGTGTACCAACCCAGTGGTGCGGCGCCGGTGAGGTCCTTCAAAATCTGCACGGCCTCGGCCATGTGCATGCGTTCGGTGTCGCGGCCGATCAATTGGTAGGACTTCCACCGCAGCCCGTGGCAGGCGATCTCGTGGCCCAGTTCACCGAAGGCCGCGACGGCCTCTGGGTTGCGCTGCATGGCGCGTGCCACCGCGAAGATCGTCAGCGGGATCTGTCGTCGTTCGAAAACCCCGAGGATGCGCCACAACCCGGCCCGGGAGCCGTATTCGTACAACGATTCCATGCTCATGTGCCTGTTGGGGAAAGCCTCTGCGGGGGTGATCTCTGAGAGGAACGCCTCGGAGGCGGGGTCGCCGTCGAGCACCGTATTCTCGGCGCCCTCTTCGTAATTGAGAACGAACTGCACGGCTATCGCGGCGCCGTCGGGCCACCGTGCGTCCGGCGGGGTGCGGCCGTAGCCGACCATGTCGCGGGGGTAGCTCACGCCAGCTCACCGAACAGCCGTAGCCGAGCCAGCCCGCCGTCGGGGTAGATGTCCAGGCGGGCCTCGGAGATCACCGCATCCGACTCGACGGGGAAACGATGGCGAGTGTCGGCCAGAAGCCCGGTGCGCGGCAGCAGTTCGACCCAATGGCCGTCGCGGCGCAGACCCGACAAGCGCGCCGCGCCAGGGCTGTTACCGATGAAGTACGACGTATCGATCTCGGCCATCCGCACCACGCCAGGACCGGCCAGCCGGATGTGCACCCAGTCGTTGCCGTCGTCGCGCCGGCGAGCCGTTTCCCAGCCGTCGCCCATGACATTGGCGACGCCGGGGAAGATGAGGTTCTGCGGGGAGCTGTAGAAGCGGTTCGAGCAGTCCAGCACGAGGCCGCCGTTCTCCAGCGCGGCCAGGTCGAGGCCCGGCACGTCGGCGAACCGGTGGTCGGGACGGCCCTCGCCGTGCACCCGAAACCGCGCCACGCCGCCGTCGGGGTAGATACTCAAACGCACGTGCGTCCAACGCTTCTCGGAGGACACCTCGAACGGGTTGCGGGTGTCGCCGTACATCTTGGCGCGCCCCACGATGGTTTCCCATTTCGTATCGCGGGCCAGTTCGTGCGGCCGGGGATAGCCGTCGACCTCGATGGCTTCGACCGACACCTCCGGCGGGTAGTTGCCCTTGAAGAAGGCGGTGTCGACGACGACGCCGCGGATCACGCCGGGCACACCCAGACGCACGATCGCCTCGTCGTGACCGGGCGCCCGCCTGCGACGAGTCTCCCACCCGTCGTAGATCTGACCCTTGTGGCCGAACGACGCAGGCCGAAACGTAGCCGGGCCCTGGTTGATCAGGTTCTCCTTCTCGGCGAACATCTCATCGTTCGCCCAGATCACCGCACCGCCGAGGGGGCGCAGGGCAAGGTCCGGCAACCAGGTGAAGTCCGGTTCCGAGTCCGCCATCCGACCATCGTCACAGAAGGTTTACGCCCTCGCAGCGCGCCGAGTGTATTGGTGATGTTCGCACCGAGTCGGCGCCACGCCCGCGCACCTACTTGATCGTGTAGCCGCCATCGATGATCAGGTCGGCGCCGTTGACCATGCCCGCGGCGTCGGAGGCCAGATAGACCGCGGCCGCGGCGATCTCGTCGGGGTAGGCGAAGCGGCCCGAGGGTATGAGCTTCTTGAGTGCGTCCCCCTTGGGTCCGTCCCACGCCTGGTGTCCGAGCTCGGTCAGTACCACCGTCGGGGAGATGGTGTTGACCCGAACGCCCCGGCCCGCCCATTCAGCGGCAAGGACTTTGGAGACGCCGACTACACCGAACTTCGAGGCGCAATACGCGATGTGCGCGTCGAGCGCGACACTGGCGGCCTGGGACGCCATATTGATGATGACGCCGCGACCGGCGGCGAGCATGTGCGCGCCGACCGCCTGGCACATCAGAAACGTACCCGTGAGGTTCACCGCGATGGTGGCTTCCCAGTCTCTCACCGACAACTCCTCGGCGGGACCGAGCCGCACAATGCCCGCGCTGTTGACCAGGATGTCGATCCGACCGTGCGCTTCGACCACCGCAGTGACCGTTGCGGTCACGGAGTCGGGATCGCTGACATCACAATGGAACTCGCTACCTTCGGCGAGATCCGCGACCGCGATTCGGGCGCCCTTGACGGCCAGCGCATCGCCGATGGCGGCACCGATTCCCGATGCGCCGCCGGTTACGAGGGCAACCCTGTCGTCCAGGCGGAAGTCGAGATCCACTGCGTGATCGGACACCGATTCGAAACTACCCGATTGTGACGATGGTTACACCTCGTCGCGATTGGGAACGTAACGTCTGTCCGCGAGGGCATCGATCAAGGGAGATCTCGGTGGCGCAGGCATTACTCGAATGCGCGGACATCAAGAAGAGCTTTGGCGGCGTTCCCGTATTGAAGGGCATCACGCTGTACCTCGAACCCGGCACCGTCACCGCGCTGGCAGGCGAAAACGGCGCGGGCAAGTCCACGCTGATGAAGATCGTCAGTGGCCAGTACGTTGCCGACGAAGGCAACGTGTCGGTACAGGGCATCCACCTCGCCCCCGGCAACACCCGCGATGCGGTGCGGCACGGCGTGGCCATCGTGCCGCAGGAACTGGCTTCGATCGAGGACATGACGGTCTATGAGAACCTCTTCGTCGGCCGGGAACTGCGCCGGGGCCCGTTTCTGAACCGCCGGGCGATGATCGACCAGGCTGCCGAGACGCTGTCGGCGTTCGACGTGGCGATCTCGCCCACCGCACGGATGGGCAGCCTTCCGGTGGGTCTGCGGCAGATCGTGGAGATCGTGAAGGCCGCCCGCACGGGTGCGCATGTCGTGATGCTCGACGAGCCCACGTCGGCCATCTCCGAGCGCGAAATTGAAGGCCTGTACGCCATCGTGCGCCGACTCCGCGAGCACGGGGTCGCGATGGTTTACACCACCCACAAGATGGCCGAGATCCAGGCGATCGCGGATCGGGTCGTTGTCCTGCGGGACGGGGTCCTGGTCATGGACGAGTCGGTGGCCGACGTGTCCGAGGACGACATCGTCACCGCGATGATCGGCCGCGAACTGGACGCGCTTTTCCCCGATCGCGTCGAACCGACCTCCGAACCCGTGCTACAGGTCCGCGATCTACACGTCGATGGTGCCACCGCGCCGGTGTCGCTCACGGTGAACGCCGGGGAGATCGTCGGGCTCGCCGGTCTGGTCGGTGCTGGACGAACCGAACTGCTGGAGGCGATCTTCGGCGCCAGACACACCACCGCAGGCGAGATCGTGGTGCGGGGACGCCGGGTCAAGCGAAATTCGCCGGCCGCCGCAATCGCGGAAGGCATGGCGATGGTGCCCGAGGATCGCAAGATCTCCGGCGTGGTGTTGTCGATGAGCGTGCTCGACAACGGATCACTGCCCCGGCTGTCGTCGTTCAGCATTGCCGGCTGGCTGCGCGGCAAGGCGCGGACCGCCGCCGTCAACGAAGCGATGGAATCGGTGCGATTGCGCAGTAGTGGGATGAGTCAACTCGTGGGGACGCTGTCGGGCGGAAACCAACAGAAGGTGGTGCTGGCCCGGTGGCTCACCGGCGAGGTCAACGTCCTGCTGCTTGACGAACCAACGCGCGGAGTGGATGTCGGCGCGCGCAGCGAGATCTACCGCGTCATCGCCCAGTTCGCCGCGGCCGGCATGGCCGTGCTGATGGCATCGTCGGACATGCCGGAGATCATCGGCCTCTCGCACCGGGCGTTCGTCATGCGTGGCGGCGCGTTCGTGGGCCAACTCGACCGGGACGCGCTCGATCATCCCGCGGTCCAGGACTCCGTGTTCCGGATGGCGACTTCGCTCAAAGGTGCCACCGGCGCGCCGGACGCGCCCGCATCCATCGCCGGGGACCGGCCCGAGTCATCGGAGGCAGCATCGTGACAGTGCAAACCGAAACCGACGACGCTTCGGAGTCCTCGGGACCGCCGGTCGTCGCGTCGCCCACCACCGGCGAAGCCGTTCGGTTGTTCTCCCGCGAGTGGTTCGCCGGCATCGCCCTGCGTTACTCGATGGTCATCATCATCCTGTTGGTCATCGCGTATTTCAGTTACCGCAGTGCGCGTTTCAGTACGGTCGACAACCTGGTGACCATCCTGGTCGCGGCGGCGCCGTTTGCACTCATCGCGCTGGGCCAGACGCTGGTCGTGCTGACCGGCGGCATCGATCTGTCGGTGGGCAGCGTGATTGCGGTGTCGGCGATGGCCGCCGCCGCAACGGCCAAGGCCAACCCTGGGCAAGTCTGGATGACCGTGCTGGTGGCGATGGTCGTCGGTCTGGCGGTTGGCTCGGTCAACGGACTCCTGGTGTCGCGCATCAACGTTCCACCATTCATCGCGACCCTTGGTACGCTGACGGCCGGCTCCGGGCTTGCCTATGTCATCGGTGGCGGAGCGCCGATCAACGGTCTTCCCGCGGAGTTCGGCTCCATCGCCAACACCAAGATCTTCGGCCTGCAGATTCCGGTTCTCGTGATGATCGTCGGCATCGTCGTGCTCGGGACGGTGATGCGCCGCACCACATACGGCATGCGCATCTATGCCGTTGGCGGCAACCGCAACGCCGCCGAGATCGCCGGGATCAACGCCAAGAATGTTCTGTTCAGCGTGTACGCGTTGTCCGGCCTGCTCGCCGGCATCTCCGGCGTCATGCTGGCGTCCCGGGTGATCTCGGGACCGCCCAACCTCGGTCAAGGCTACGAACTCGACGCCATCGCCGCGGTGGTCATCGGCGGGGCCAGCCTGATGGGCGGACGCGGCACGATTTGGGGAACGGTGCTGGGCCTGTTCATCATCCAGACGCTGAACAACGGCCTGGACATCCTGGTGGTGCCGGCCTACTGGCAGGACGTCATCAAGGGCGTCCTCATCGTCGCGGCGGTGGCGGTCGACGTGTGGTCAACCCGACGACGCACATGATCGCTTGGCGGCTAACCGAATCCGGTCACCACTACGAAAGTGAGAAAAGATGAGATTGGCAGCGAAGATCACTGCAGTCGGCTCGGCCGCAGCGATCGCGATGAGCCTGACGGCCTGTGGCGCAGGCGATACCGAATCCAAGAGCGGCGCAACGAGGGTCGGCGTCTCGGTGTACGACATGAGCTCGTTCATCACCGCAGGCAAGGAGGGCATGGACACCTACGCCAAGGCCAACAACATCGAGCTGGTGTGGAATTCGGCCAATCTCGACGTGTCCACCCAGGCCAGCCAAGTCGACTCGATGATCAACCAGGGCGTCGACGCCATCATCGTCGTTCCGGTGCAAGCGGATTCGCTCGCCCCGCAGGTCGCGGCAGCCAAGGCCAAGGGAATCCCGTTGGTGCCGGTCAACGCGGCGCTTCAGAGCAAGGACATCGCAGGCAATGTTCAGCCGGACGACGTAGCCGCCGGGGCACAGGAAATGCAGATGATGGCCGACCGCCTCGGCGGCCGGGGCAACATCGTGATCCTGCAGGGGCCGCTGGGGCAGTCCGGCGAACTGGACCGCAGCAAGGGAATCGAGCAGGTGCTGGCGAAGTACCCCGGCATCAAGGTGCTGGCCAAGGACACCGCAAACTGGAAGCGCGACGAGGCCGTCAACAAGACGAAGAACTGGATCTCCGGCTTCGGCACCCAGATCAACGGCGTGGTCGCACAGAACGACGACATGGGACTCGGCGCCCTGCAGGCGCTCAAGGAGGTCGGCCGCAACGACGTGCCGATCGTCGGCATCGACGGCATCGAGGACGGCCTCAATGCGGTCAAGAGCGGGGAGTTCATCGGAACGTCGCTGCAGAACGGCACTGTCGAACTCGCCTCGGGTCTGGCCGTCGCCAGCAAGTTGGCCAAGGGTGAGCAGGTCAACGCCGACCCGGTGTACGTCATGCCGGCCATCACCAAGGACAACGTCGACGTCGCCATCCAGCACGTGGTGACCGAACGGCAGAAGTTCCTCGACGGCCTGGTGGAACTCACCAACAAGAATCTCGAGACCGGTGACATCGCCTACGAGGGCATCCCAGGGCAGAAACAGCCCTGACCGCGAGGTCCGTCAACCCCGGCGAAGCACCGCGAGCCGTCGGATGGCCTCATCCAGGGTCTCGTCGCGTTTGCAGAAAGCGAAGCGCACGAGATGATTCCACGCGCCTGCGTGCTCGGCGCCCGGGTCGCAGAACGCCGACATCGGGATCGCCGCCACGCCCGCCTTCTCCGGCAGCTCGGCGCAGAATGCGGTGCTGTCGTCATATCCGAGCGCTCGGGGGTCGGCGCAGAGGAAGTACGTGCCGTAGCTGTCGTGCACCTCGAATCCCAGCTCGTCGAGCGCCGTGCCCAGCCGGTCACGCTTGGCTTGTAAGGACTCACGCAGCGCCGCCACCCACGACTCCTCGGTATTCAGCGCCTGAGCCACCGCCGGCTGGAACGGCGCACCGCCGACATAGCTCAGATACTGCTTGGCCGCCCGCACACCGTTGACGAGATCTGCTGCCCCGCAAACCCATCCGATCTTCCAGCCGGTGACGTTGAACATCTTGGCAGCGCTCGAGATGGTGACCGTCCGGCCCGCCATGCCGGGATAGTTGGCCAGCGGTAGATGGCGGCGGCCGTCGAACACCAGATGCTCGTAGACCTCGTCGGTGATGACCAGTAGGTCGGCGTCCACTGCGAGCTTCGCCAGCGCCCGCAGTTCGGCGTCGGAGGCCACCATCCCGGTCGGGTTGTGCGGCGAGTTGAGGATCAAGGCCCTGGTGCGGGGCGTCACGGCCCGCCGCAGGGCTTCGACGTCGATGGTGAAGCCGCGCCCGTCGGGCATCATCGGCACGGCGCGGCGCTCGCAGCATGCCATCGCGATGACGGGGGAGTAGGAGTCGTAGAACGGCTCGATCAGCAGCACCTCGGAGCCCGGCTCGACGAGCCCGAGCACCGACGCGGCGATCGCCTCGGTGGCGCCGACGGTGACCAGCACCTCGGTGTCCGGGTCGTACTCCGTGCCGAACTGCCGCTTGCGCTGTGCGGCGATCGCTTCGCGCAGCGGCGCGATGCCCATGCCCGGCGGGTACTGGTTGACGCCTTCGGCGATCGCGTTCTCGGCGGTCTTGAGCATCGCGGGTGGGCCGTCCTCGTCGGGAAAACCCTGACCCAGATTCACCGCGCCGACGCGGGCCGCCAGCGCCGACATCTCGGCGAAGACCGTCACGGCATAGGGCTGCAGCCGCTTAACCGTCGCCGCGCGGCCTGCGACATTGGGCACCGTCATGGGTTGTGAGCGTAGGCCAGGAATGAAAGCCGCCTTCGCTGCGCTGAGTGCGACATGGCGTTCACCCTCAGCGAGAACTCGGCACTTCTGCGTCCCGTCACCGTCGGCGACGTCCCCGTTGCCAACCGACTGTTCATGGCTCCGTTGACCCGCAGCCGCGCTGAACCCGACGCGACGCCCTCGGAGCTGGCCGCGCTCTACTATTCGCAGCGTGCCTCGGCGGGCCTCATCATCAGCGAGGCGACCGCGGTGTCAGCGGCAGCCAACGGCGCATACCTCAACACGCCCGGCATGTTCACCGATCGGCATCAGCGGCGGTGGGCCGAGATCGCCGACGCCGTGCACGAGTCCGGCGGCCGGATGTTCGTTCAACTGTGGCACGTCGGGCGGATGGGACATCCCGAGATCAGCGGTGTCGAGACGGTCGCCCCGTCTGCCGTCGCCGCCGACCTGTCGGCACACACGCCGACGGGCAGGAGACCGCTTCCGGTGCCGCGTGCTCTGCGCACCGCCGAGATAGCAGGCATCGTCGCCGACTTCCGCGCGGCCGCGCGCCGCGCTGTGGACGCGGGCATGGACGGCGTCGAAATCCACTCGGCCAACGGCTATCTGCTGCACGAGTTCCTTTCCGATGTGACCAACCGGCGCGACGACGCCTACGGCGGGTCGGCCCACAACCGCGCCAGGTTGACCGCCGAAGTGGTCGAGGCCGTCGTCGACGAGGTCGGTGCCGGACGGGTCGGCCTGCGAATCTCGCCCGGAAACGGCGCGGGCGACATGCGCGAAGTCGACGAAATCGCGGCCTACGAGGCGTTGCTCAACCGCATCGCGCCGCTGGGGTTGGCATACTTGCATCTGTTGATCGAGCCGACGCAGCCGGCGTTCGCCGTCGTCCGCGCTGTGTGGGAGGGCACGCTGGTGCTCAACACTCCGCGGGAGATCCAGACCAACTTCTGCGAGCTGGAGAACCTCGTGGACTGGGGCGTCATCGGCGTAGCCGCCGTCGGCCGCTCCTACCTCGCCAACCCCGATCTCATCGACCGCCTTACGCTCGGTGCCGACCTCAACGAGCCCGACGGCGCAACGTTGTACTCCTCGGGGCCGGCTGGCTACACCGACTACCCGACGCTCGCCGACGCCGATTCGCTCGAAGTCGCGTGACGCCGCGTCGAAATCGACATATTGGCGCGTTCCGCTCGAACTTTCTCGCCCAAATGTGAGTTTGGGCGTGACGAACCTCCCAACCAACGAGTTGGGAGGCGCTGTTAGGCTGGCGCGTAGAGGACAACCGCCCATGTGGGCAGGACTCCCAACCAACCCCGTCTGGACAGGAACATCTTCATGTCTGAAGAAGCCTTCATCTACGAGGCGATTCGCACGCCTCGCGGCAAGAACAAGAACGGCGCCCTCAACGAGGTCAAGCCGGTCAACCTGGTCGTAGGACTGGTCGACGAGCTGCGGTCGCGCTTTCCCGATCTGGACGAGAATCTGATCAGCGACCTGATTCTCGGCGTCGTCTCGCCCGTCGGGGATCAGGGTGGCGACATCGCCAGGACCGCCGCTCTGGTGGCGAAGCTGCCCGAGACCACCGGCGGTTTCCAGCTCAACCGGTTCTGCGCGTCCGGCCTCGAAGCGGTCAACACCGCCGCGCAGAAGGTGCGCTCCGGCTGGGACGACCTGGTGCTGGCAGGCGGTGTCGAGTCGATGAGCCGCGTGCCGATGGGCTCCGACGGCGGCGCATGGGCCACCGACCCCGAGACCAACTACACCATCGGCTTCGTGCCCCAGGGCATCGGTGCCGACCTGATCGCCACCATCGAGGGCTTCTCGCGTGAAGACGTCGACCGCTACGCGCTGCGGTCGCAGGAGAAGGCCGCCGCGGCATGGTCGGGCGGCTACTTCGCCAAGTCCGTCGTCCCGGTCCGCGACCAGAACGGCCTGATCATCCTCGACCACGACGAGCACATGCGGCCCGACACCAAGATGGAGGGTCTGGCCAAGCTGAAGACCGCGTTCGACGGCATCGGCGAAATGGGCGGCTTCGACGACGTGGCGCTGCAGAAGTACCACTGGATCGAGAAGATCAACCACGTACACACCGGCGGGAACAGCTCGGGGATCGTCGACGGCGCCGCGCTGGTGCTCGTCGGCAGTGAGAAGGCCGGACAGTCGCAGGGCCTGACGCCCCGGGCGCGCATCGTCGCGACCGCGACCAGCGGCGCCGACCCCGTCATCATGCTCACCGGCCCGACGCCTGCCACCAAAAAGGTGCTCGACCGCGCGGGCCTGACGGTCGACGACATCGACCTGTTCGAGCTGAACGAGGCGTTCGCGTCCGTGGTTCTGAAGTTCCAGAAGGACCTCGACATTCCCGACGAGAAGCTCAACGTCAACGGTGGCGCCATCGCGATGGGCCACCCGCTCGGCGCCACCGGCGCCATGATCACCGGCACCATGGTCGACGAGCTCGAGCGCCGCAACGCGCGACGCGCGCTGATCACGCTGTGCATCGGCGGCGGCATGGGTGTCGCGACCATCATCGAGAGGGTTTAAGGCCATGGCAGAGAACACGATCGGTTGGGACAAGGATGCCGACGGCATCGTCACCCTGACGTTGGACGACCCGACCGGCTCGGCCAACGTGATGAACGAGCACTACCAGGAGTCCATGCACAAGGCGGTCGAACGCCTTGTCGCCGAGAAGGATTCGATCACCGGCGTCGTCATCACCAGCGCCAAGAAGACTTTCTTCGCCGGCGGCGACCTCACCGCAATGGTCAAGGCTCAGCCCGAGGATGCGGGCGAGTTCTTCAGCACGGTCGAGAGCATCAAGGCCGACCTGCGCACGCTCGAGACTCTGGGCAAACCCGTCGTCGCGGCGATCAACGGCGCCGCGCTGGGTGGCGGTCTGGAGATCGCCCTGGCGTGTCACCACCGCATCGCCGCCGACGTCAAGGGCCTCGTGGTCGGCTTCCCCGAGGTGACGCTCGGCCTGCTGCCGGGCGGTGGCAGGGTGACCCGCACCGTGCGGATGTTCGGCATCCAGAACGCGTTCATGAACATCCTGTCGCAGGGCACTCGCTTCAAGCCCGCACAGGCCAAGGGGAACGGCCTGGTGGACGAGCTGGTCGGCTCGGTCGAGGAACTGGTGCCCGCCGCCAAGGCGTGGATCACGGCCAACCCCGACGCGCATACCCAACCGTGGGACCAGAAGGGCTACAAGATGCCCGGCGGTACCCCGGCCAGCCCTGCGCTGGCCGGCATCCTGCCGTCGTTCCCTGCGCTGCTGAAGAAGCAGCTCAAGGGCGCGCCGATGCCCGCACCGCGGGCCATTCTGGATGCCGCCGTCGAGGGCGCGCAGGTGGACTTCGACACCGCCAGCCGCATCGAGAGCCGCTACTTCACCCACCTGGTCACCGGTCAGGTCGCCAAGAACATGATCCAGGCGTTCTTCTTCGACCTGCAGCACATCACCGGCGGCGGGTCGCGACCCGAGGGCATCGGCAAGACGCCGATCACCAAGATCGGTGTGCTCGGCGCGGGCATGATGGGCGCGGGCATCGCCTACGTCTCGGCGAAGGCCGGATTCGACGTGGTGCTCAAGGATGTCGACATCGAGGCCGCGAAGAAGGGCAAGGGCTACTCGGAGAAGCTGGAGGCCAAGGCGCTCGAGCGGGGCAAGACCACTGAGGAGAAGTCCAAGGCGCTGCTCGACCGCATCACGCCGACGGCCGACGCCGCGGACTTCAAGGGCGTCGACTTCGTCATCGAGGCGGTGTTCGAGTCGGTCGAGCTGAAGCACAAGGTGTTCGGTGAGATCGAGGACATCGTCGAGCCCAACGCACTGCTCGGCTCGAACACCTCCACGCTGCCGATCACCAGTCTGGCGACCGGTGTGAAGCGACAGGAGGACTTCATCGGGATCCACTTCTTCTCGCCTGTCGACAAGATGCCGTTGGTGGAGATCATCAAGGGCGAGAAGACTTCCGACGAGGCGCTGGCCCGCGTTTTCGATTACACGCTGGCGATCGGCAAGACCCCGATCGTGGTCAATGACAGCCGCGGTTTCTTCACCTCGCGGGTGATCGGCACGTTCGTCAACGAGGCCCTGGCGATGCTCGGTGAGGGTGTCGAGCCCGCTTCTATCGAGCATGCAGGTTCGCAGGCCGGCTATCCGGCTCCGCCGCTGCAGCTGTCCGACGAGCTGAATCTCGAGCTGATGCACAAGATCGCCGCGGCCACCCGTAAGGGCGTCGAGGACGCGGGTCAGGCCTACGAGCCGCATCCCGCCGAGGCGGTCGTCGAGAAGATGATCGAGATCGGTCGGCCCAGCCGATTGAAGGGCGCCGGCTTCTATGAATACGTCGACGGCAAGCGCACCGGTCTGTGGCCCGGTCTGCGGGAGACGTTCAAGTCCGGAACCGCGAGCATTCCGTTGCAGGACATGATCGACCGCATGCTGTTCGCCGAGGCGCTGGAGACGCAGAAGTGCCTCGACGAGGGCGTGCTGACGTCGACCGCCGACGCCAACATCGGCTCGATCATGGGCATCGGGTTCCCGCCGTACACCGGCGGCAGCGCGCAGTTCATCGTCGGCTACGAGGGTGCAGGCGGCAGGGGCAAGGACGCCTTCGTGGCGCGCGCCAGGGAACTGGCCGCCCGCTACGGCGACCGCTTCAATCCGCCGGAGTCGCTGACCAAGTAGCCGACAGTGGATGCCGAAACCGTCGATGTGGGGTTTCGGCCGGAGCGAGGCTCGGTGGCTTCGCGCTGTTTCACCTAGGTGCGAGTGGGCACCGCGGGATAGTCGGGCAGCGGCATCGAGTCGTAGGGCCTGACGCCCTTGCGGTTGAGGCGGCCCAGCGCCTGTGTCACACCGAGCGGAAGAATGCTGACGGCACGGGCGCCGCCGATGAGAGCCCCCACCCCCCAACGGCTGCCGGGCACAAGAGTTCTGGCATTCACCCGCGCCATGGATCGGCTCCCGAGCACCGACGGCATCATCGTGCGCTCGTAGTTCGCGAACGCGGCGGCGTGGTCGCCTGCCGCTTCGGCGATCTCTCCGGTCAACACGTAGGCGCCGTACACGGCCAGGCTGGTGCTGCCTCCCACCGCGGGACCCGGGCAGTAGCCGGCGTCGCCCACCAGCGTCACGCGTCCCCGCGACCAGGTGGTCAGCTCCAGCCGGGTGATCTCGTCGAAGTAGAACGCCGGCGTCCGCTCCACCTCCTGCAGCCACCGGTCGACGTCTGCGGAGATTCCGGTGAACGCTTCCCGCAGCTGCGCTTGCTGGCGCGCGACGTCGCGGTGGTCGCAGTCCAACGGCTGCCTCGGCCGGAAGAGGAACACCGCCCGCGCGTCGTCGAGGTGATCGGCGGCGTAGACCATCGCGACCCGGTCGGGTTCGAAGTAGCCATTCATCTCGCGTCTCGGGCAAGCGACTTCGGCACCGAAACCACAGACAGGTAGCCGCCGAGGAAGCGTTCGGGCACATCGTCGCCGAACACGATCCTGCGTACTCCGGAGTGCAGCCCGTCGGCGCCGACGATGAGGTCGAACCGCCCTGACGCACCGTGCTCGAACGAGACCTCGCCGTCGTCAGCGATTGCGGTGATCTGATCACCGAACACGTACTCGGCATCGTGACGGCTTGCGTCGTAATAGATCTCGCCCAGGTCGTCGCGCATGATCTCGACGTGCCGGTCGGACACCGCGCCGATGAGCTTGAAATAGTCAATCCGCGCGGGGCCGGGACGCCCAGGGCCGGTGCACCGTCAGCAGCGTGGTCCCGGTGACGTGTTCCTCGATGCGCGGCAGCACACCCATCCGCTCCGAGATCTCTATCGCGGGACGGAAAAGGTCGACCGCGTGGCGTCCGGTCTTTCGCAGCGCAGGGCCGCGTTCGACCACGGTGACGTCGAAGCCTCGCCGCGTCAGCCAGTAGGCCAGCACGGGTCCGGCGATGCTGGCCCCCGATCAAGATCCGCATGCCTCCGCCTCGTTGCGATTTCGGCGTGTTTGGTTGCGCCCACCGCTACTGTTCACGCCGAAATCGCTTTACGCCAGAGCTACGGTGGACGGGGCGATGGCGGCCTTGGGGATCTGAGCGACGGGCCCGTCGACGGGCTTGGCTATGGTCAGAAGGTGACCGAAGCCTTCACCGAAAGGTTCGCGGCAGGCCTGGCAGGCTACGGCGAGGGACAGTGCATCGAGTACAACGGCCGCTGGTACTCGGGCAACGAGGTGACCGGGTATGCCGACGCCATCGCGTCGATGTTGCGGGAAGCCGGGGTCGCCGACGACGCACCGGTAGGGCTGGTGGTCCGCAACCGGCTGCCGCATGCCGCGGCCATCATGGGGTTCATCGCGGAAGGCCGTGCCGTCTCGATGATCTACTCGTTTCAGTCGCCGGAGTCGATCGGCCGCGACATCGAGACGCTGTGCCTGTCGGCGATCGTCGCCGACGATGAGGACTGGACCGACGAGGTCATCGCCGCGGCCAAGCGGGCGGGCAGCGCAGGCGTCGCCCTCTCGTTGCATGCACCCACCGTCGCTCCCGTTCCGGGGCTCGAACGCCGCGACGGCACCCGCCGGCACGCCGAGGCGGAACCCGGTGTGGCACTTCATATCCTGACCAGCGGCACCACGGGGCCACCCAAGCGGCAGTCGATCAAGACGCGGGTGCTGGAGCGCACCGTCTTCAGCGTCACCAGCGGAGAGGCGGCCGCGCCGGGTGCCCCTCCGGAGTTCTCGTACTGGCAGTTCGGCGGCATCGGGGTATGTCAGCTGATCGCGGGCGCCTACAACGGCAGGCGGATCGTCATCCTGGAGCGGTTCACGGTCGAAAGCTGGGTCAACGCGGTGAAGACGCACGGGATCAAACGGTCGGGCGTGCAACCCGCCGTGATCCGCATGCTGCTAGACGCGGACGTGCCCGAAAAGGACCTCGCCTCACTGGACTTCTTGATCAGCGCGTCGGGTCCGCTGGATCCGGAGACCAGGGACGAGTTCGAGGCCCGCTACGGCATACCGGTCAAGTTGGCTTACGGCGCAACAGAATTCGCCGGTTCGCTGTGCGCATGGACACCCGAGATGGACCGCGAGTTCGGTGTCGCCAAACGCGACAGCGTCGGCAGGGCGCTGCCGGATACCAGGCTGCGCATCGTAGACCCCGAGACCGGAGCCGAGCTACGCACCGGGGAGCGTGGGCTGCTGGAGGCGAAGATCGCCGCGATCAGCGACGACTGGATCCGCACCACCGACATCGGCTCGATCGACGAGGACGGCTTCGTCACGCTGCACGGCAGAGCCGACGGGGCCATCAATCGCGGCGGGTTCAAAGTCCTGCCGGAAACCGTACGCAGAGTGCTGATCTCGCATCCGGCGGTGCGGGATGCATGCGTGGTGGGCGTGCCCGACGCGCGGCTGGGGCAGGTGCCGTTCGCTGCCGTCGAAGCCGTGCCCGGCGGGCCGGTGCCCTCCGACGACGAACTCAAGGATTTGGTCCGTCAATCGCTGCCGGTCTACAACGTGCCAGTCGCGTTCGCCGTCGTCGACGAGCTTCCGCGTAATCCGGCGCTGAAGGTGAGCCTGCCTGCCGTCGCCGCCCTCTACGAAGCGCGTTGAAAGAGGTAGTACCGGCCCGTGTCCTTGCCGTTGTGGTTCATGGACGGTTCGCTGCCCGACGACAGCATCGTCCAGCCCGACGCGAATCGCTCTTCGACCTCGTCGGCGCCGATGCCCGGCACGCCCTTCGAGGCGCCGGGAACGAACTCGACCAGCAACAGCAGTGCCCCCGGCGCGGCAGTGGCCGTCACCTCACGAACATAGTAGTAGCGGTCGTCGTCGCTCATGCCGTGCAGACAGCCGTTGTCGACGATCAATGCGAAATTCGAACCGACGCCCTCCTGGCAGAGCCGGGTGACATCGCCCTGTTCGAAGCGGATGTCGACGTTGTCGGCGGCCGCCTTTGTCCGCGCCTTGTCCACCGCCTTGGCGATGAAATCGATTCCGGTGACCCGCCAGCCGTGCTTGGCGAGATAGATGGAGTTGTCGCCGGTTCCGCAGCCCAGGTCGAGCGCCGTCGAGGCAGGCAACGGCGCGCTTCCCTCGACGCCTTCGATCAACTCGGTGAGGCTCGTCGGCAGCGGATGACCATCCCACGGAACGAAGCCGAACCGGTACAGGGTCTTGAACAACAGCTGCCGCGAGCCCACGTCAGATCGATCCGAGGTCCGACGAAATCCAGTGCTCCGGCTTCATGTAGATGGTTACGCCCTCGCCGTGTTCGCGGCGCGCGAACTCGAGGTAGCCGTCCACGGCTTCCGGCGGCAGGTAGCGCTTGACCATCTCGACCAGCTGTTCGTCGGTTGCCGGCTCGATCCGGCTGACCGGACCGTCGACGGCGACGTAACGCACAGTGGGTTCGACGCGGTCGACCATCAGCGTGAACTCGCCCTGCGTCTCGATGAGTCGGTGCTTGCGTGAGCCGGCGCCGGTGTGAATCCACGGTTCGCCGCCGGGGCTGTACTGATACCAGATCGGCACGGTGAGCGGTCCCCGCTTGTCACCCGCGCCGACCGACAGCGCCGCGACGTGTGGTTCGGCCAGAAACTGTTCGCGTTCTTCCTTGGATAGGGCCATGATCCCAAGGTAGTCACCAGAGCCGACGTCCGTTCCCACATCGATTTCTGCACGAGGGCTGCGATCGCGGTGCGAAGCACAACCGAGGCGCAGAATTCGGCGGTCAAGGCAAAGGCATAGAGTCGAGCGTCATGGACTTCGGACTGTTCATTCCGCAAGGCTGGCGACTCGATCTCGTCGACATCCCCACCGAAAACCACTGGCCGGTGATGCACGAACTGGCCACCTACGCCGACGACGGCGCGTGGGATTCGCTGTGGGTGTACGACCACTTTCACACCGTGCCGGTGCCGACGGACGAGGCCACCCACGAGGCGTGGTCGCTGATGTCGGCGTACGCCGCCACCACGTCGCGCATCAAGCTCGGTCAGATGTGCACGGCGATGAGCTACCGCAACCCGGTCTATCTGGCGAAGGTGGCCGCCACCGTCGACGTCATCTCCGGCGGCCGGCTTCAAATGGGCATCGGCGCCGGCTGGTATGAGCACGAGTGGAGGGCCTACGGATACGGCTTCCCGCCGGCAGGCGTCCGGCTGGGCCGCCTCGACGAGGGCGTTGCGATCATGCGCGATGCGTGGCGGGACGGGCGAGTCACGTTCCACGGCAAGCACTATGACGCCGACGACGCCATCGTCGCGCCGAAGCCGCTGCAGGACGGTGGCCCACCGCTCTGGATCGCCGGTGGTGGCGAGAAGGTGACGTTGAAGATCGCCGCGAAGTATGCGCGGTACACCAACTTCTCTGCTGAGCCCGATGTTTTCGCTCACAAGTCCGAGGTGCTGGCCGGTCATTGCCGCGACGTCGGCACCGACTACGGCGCGATCGTCCGCTCAGCCAACTTCAACGCCGTCATCGGCGAATCCGAAGCCGAAGTGGACGAGCGGATCGCCAGGATCCGGTCGAAGCAGGTCGCCAAGGCCGACGAGCAGGCGGTCGACGTGATGCTGAGCACGTTGAAATCGCCCGAATCCGCCAGCGGCACACCAGAGCAGGTCGTCGAGAAGTTGAAGCGGATGCGCGATCTCGGATGCGAGTACGCGATCCTCTACTTCCCGGAGGCGGCCTACGACCGCTCGGGTATCGAGGCGTTCGAAAAGCAGGTCATCCCTGCACTGAGCTGACGGCCGGATGACGTTCACCGGTCGTGAAAATGACGCGCCGGTGAACCTGTGGGGTCGCGTAAAACTGCGACAGCGGCGATGATCCCGTCGTGTCGCTGACCTCAATTCGAAGAAGCCCGGTGTCGCGCCCCGCGCACGACGCCGACGTGGCGCAGGCCCGGTTGTTCGTTCAGCTTCTAGAACGCGAGGTCGATGAGTTGGAGCAGCTGATCGATGTCGCCGAAACGCGCTGGTTACGGCGATGCGCGCGCAGCGAGAGTGAATACCACCGACCGCCGGATTCGTTGAGCCGGTTCCGGCAGCGGCTCGCCGAGGTGCAGAAGCTATTGGAGAACCTTCGAACACGGTTCCTGCAAGACTGACTTCTGATCGCCGTGATTGAAATCCGCTTGGAGATAGCGGTTCTCGTGAAGCGATGTCCAGCCAGAGGGCGCTGAGCCGAACCTTCTACGGCGACGGCGCCGGCGGCTGCGCAGGAATCGGCGCCATCCCCGGTGGAGTACCTGCGTTTGGATCAGCTGGCGCGTCAGAATACCCGGGCGGCGGGGCCCCCCTCAGCGAGTAGTAGCCCTCGGGCAGCGGTGGGCCGCCCTCCTTCGGCGTCGGCGCGGGTCCGTTGGACGACGGGTCGGTCAGCGACACGTACCCAGGGGGAAGCTGGGGCGCCGGGCCTGCGCCTGGTGGCGGTGGGTGGACTCCTGGCATCTCGCCGTCCGGGGTCTGGGCGAAGCCGTACGGGTCCTGGGCCTGGTGCCAGGCGTCCCGCAGGAAACCCAACGCGCCGCCGGAATGTCCCGACCCGTATTGCGGGTTGGCGATCTCCGGCACCGGCGGCGCTCCGTCCGGCGGCGCCGGCGCAGGCGCGGCCATTGCATCGCTTCCTGGCGCGTCCACCACCGGCTGGCCTGCGGGGACGGGCTCCCCGGGGACCGGGGTCGGCACCACAGGGTCGGCCGCTGCGGTGGCGGGCATGCCGAGTGCGCCGAATCCGATGACCGTGCTTGCGATCGCCGCGGTGGCGATCCTCCGTCGTGTCATGAGTGACGAGGCTAGCCGCTTGCGCCTACGGCATCCACACGCCGGTCGCCGCCGCCTCGTTCGCGTACGTCCGGAAATCCTTCGGTTCGCGCCCCAGCGCACGCCGTACACCGTCGGCGAGCTGGGCCTTGCTACCCAGCACCTCGCTGAACAGATGGTTCAGCAGCCAGATGAAGTCCTCGGGCAGACCGTGCTCGGCGAGCATCGCGGTGTAGTCGCCGATCGGCACCGACACGAGCGCGATGTCGCGCCCCGCGGCCTCGCCGATCGCCGCCACGGCGTCGCCGAAGCTCAGCAGCCGCGGACCTGTCAGCTCGTAGAGCTGCCCGATGTGGCGGTCATCGGTGAACGCGGCGACGACGACGTCGGCGATGTCGTCGACGTCCACGAACGGTTCGGCCACGTCGTCGACGGGCAGCGTCACCGCGCCCGCGAGCACCTCGTCGAGCCAGGCGCCTTCATCGAAGTTCTGCGAGAAGAACGCGCAGCGCACGATCGTCCACGGCAGGCCGCAATCCTTGACGACATCCTCGGCCCGCTCGGCCTCGGCTTCGTTTCGCCCGGACAGCAGCACGATATGACGGACGCCCGCGTCGGAAGCGATCTTGGTGAGCGCGCGGACGGCGTCGACCGAACCGGGAACCGCGAGGTCGGGGTAGTAGGTGACATAGACCTTGGCGACGCCCGCCAGCGCTGGCGCCCACGTCGCTTGGTCCTCCCAGTCGAACGGAATGTCTGCGGTGCGCGAGCCGTGCCGGACCGCGATCCCGCGCGAGGAGAGTCGAGCTGCGACGCGCCTTCCGGTCTTGCCGGTGCTGCCAATGACGAGAATGGTGTTCATATAGGTCATGGTTTGACTCAACAGCCCAAGATCGAGACGAACCATAGTCAGAACTCTCGATTGCATGTCCGATCGTCTGAAAAGAGCCGCACGTTATGAACAAGGTTTCGCTCACCGCGCTGGCGCGTGAGCATCTGGAGACGGCACGGGCGGCCAGCAGCGGCCGCAGTTCGCACACGGTGTACGGCGGGCATGAGCACTCGCTGCGCCAGACCCTGATCGCCCTCAAGGCGGGCAGCGGGCTCGATGAGCACGACGGCCCCGGCGAAGCGACGCTACAGGTCCTTCACGGCAGGGTCCGCGTGACGAACGCAACCGCGCACTGGGAAGGCTCGCCTGGCGACCACATCGTCATACCGACGGCACGGCATGGCCTCGAGGCGCTCGAGGATTCGGCCGTGCTGCTGACCGTCGCGAACACCGTGGGGCCGCACGTCTAGTCGCGGTGCGGCGACGTCAGTGGCTGAGCACGTTGACAACGTTGCCTGACGGATCGGCGAAGAAGAAACGCCGAACGCCCCACTCCTCGTCCCGGAGTGGATGCACGATCGTCAGCCCGGCGTCCACCGCGGCTTGATAAGCGGCGTCGACGTCATCGACCTCGACGGACACGGCGGGATTGACTGCGGCGTCGCGTCACTTGTGAGCAGGCCGAGATGATGGGCACCACGCGCCCTACCGTCATATCGCAGGGCCCAGCAGGTCGTCGGCGTCCTTGATGACGTAGCCGTAGCCCTGCTCGGCGAGGAAGCGCTGACGGTGAGCGGCGTACTCGGCATCCAGGCTGTCGCGTGACACCACCGAGTAGAAGATCGCGCCGCCGCCGTCGGCCTTCGGCCGCAGCAGCCTGCCCAACCGCTGCGCCTCTTCTTGGCGCGACCCGAATGTTCCCGAAACCTGTATCGCCACATTGGCTTCCGGCAGATCGATGGAGAAGTTCGCGACCTTCGACACCACCAACGTGGAGATCTCGCCGCGACGGAACTCATCGAACAGCGCCTCACGTTCGGCTGTCTTCGTCGACCCCTGGATCACCGGAGCGTTCAGTTCCCGGCCCAGCTCGTCGAGCTGATCGAGATAGGCACCGATCACCAGCGTCTGATCGCCGGGGTGGCGGTCCAGGATTGATTTCACCACCGCGATCTTGGAATGCACCGTCGAGCAGAGCTTGTACCGCTCTTCCGGCTCGGCAACCGCGTAGAGCATCCGCTCGTTGTCGGTCATCGTCACCCGCACCTCGATGCACTCCGCCGGTGCGATCCAGCCCTGAGCCTCGATGTCCTTCCACGGCGCGTCGTAGCGCTTGGGCCCGATCAGGCTGAAGACGTCGCCCTCGCGTCCGTCCTCGCGGATCAGGGTGGCCGTCAAGCCGAGCCTGCGCCGGGACTGCAGGTCTGCGGTCATCCGGAAGACCGGTGCAGGCAGCAGGTGCACCTCGTCGTAGATGATCAGCCCCCAGTCACGGCTGTCGAACAGCTCGAGGTGCCGATACTCGCCCTTCGTGCGCCGGGTGATCACCTGATACGTGGCGATGGTGACGGGGCGGATCTCCTTCTTCTCGCCGGAGTACTCACCGATCTCCTCGTCGGTCAGCGACGTGCGCGCGATCAGCTCGCGCTTCCACTGCCTGCCGGCCACGGTGTTGGTGACCAGGATCAGCGTCGTCGCGCCTGCCTTGGCCATCGCCGCAGCGCCGACCAGCGTCTTTCCCGCACCGCACGGCAGTACGACGACACCTGAGCCGCCCTGCCAGAACGAGTCGGCGGCCATCTCCTGGTAATCGCGCAGATGCCAGTTCTGCTGGTCGAGGCTGATGGGGTGCTTCTCGCCGTCGACGTAGCCGGCGAGATCCTCGGCGGGCCAACCGATCTTGAGCAGCATCTGCTTGACCCGGCCGCGCTCGCTGTTGTGCACCGCGACGGTGTCGTCGTCGATGCGGGCGCCCAGCATCGGCGCGATCTTCTTGTGCCGAAGCACCTCCTCGAGGACCGCGCGGTCGAGGCTGACGAGGGTCAGTCCGTGCACCGGGCTCTTCACCAGCTGGAGGCGGCCGTACCGGGCCATCGTGTCGACGATGTCGACCAAGAGCGGCTGCGGCACCGCGTAGCGCGAGAACGACACCAGCGCGTCGACGACCTGTTCGGCGTCGTGGCCGGCGGCGCGGGCGTTCCACAGCGCCAGCGGCGTGATCCGGTAGGTGTGGATGTGCTCGGGCGCGCGTTCCAGCTCGGCGAACGGGGCGATCGCCGCGCGTGCTGCGCCTGCTTGCTCGTGGTCGACTTCGAGCAGCACCGTCTTGTCGGACTGCACGATGAGGGGGCCGTCGGTCATTTTGTCCATTATCCCTACTCGACCGACGGCGGCCGCGACGAGTGTGCGTGAACTGCCAATTTTCGGCGGCGTGTCGGCCTCAGACACGCTCCCCCTCGCAACGCGGGGGGTGCCCCCAGCTCGCGAGGAAGGGGGTGCCGCGGCTCGTGGAGTGTCAGTGAGTGGCCATCGGCAGCGGCGTCCCGGCCGGGCCGGCGCCTTGTCCTGGCAGCGGGATCTTCGGCACCCCGGGTGTACCGACCTGGCCGGCCAGCCATGGCAGCGCCGAGGTGAACACGTCGGCGGCCAGCGGCCAGTCGTGGCGGCCCGGATGCGCGACGATGGCACACGCGATGCCGTTGGCGCGGCCAAGGTTGCACAGCGAGTTGGCGGCGTCGGTCTGATCGCCGGGGTTCATCGCGGCGTCCTGCCCGCCGAGGCCGGTGCCGCCGGGGTGTCCGGCGCCACCATTGCGCTGCTGCGGCGCATCGGAGGAGATCGCGAACCAACCCGATACGCCGCGGTAGGGCCCGTGCTCGGTGATCACCGTGGTGGGGTCGTAGGTGGCCCACTCCGCGGTGTTCCCGCCGTAGAGCCGGGCGATCGTCTGCTCCTTGGTGCCCGCATTGGGTCCCATGTCTCCTGCGATGTCGACGAAGGTGCTGAACAGCTCGGGATGCATCACGGTCAAATCGACCGCGCACGTGCCGCCCATGGACCAGCCGACGACCCCCCAGTTGGCGTTCTGGACGCCGAAAGTGCTTGAAAGATAGGGCGGTACGTCCTTGCTGAGGTGATCGGCCACATTGCCGCGGGGTCCGTTGACGCACTCGGTGTCGTTGTTGAACGAGCCACCGACGTCGACGAAGACGAACACCGGCGCATTGCCGTTGTGGGCAGCCGCGAATTTGTCGATGGGCGCGATCGCGTCGCCGGTGCGCGGCCAGTCCGACGGGGTGTTGAACTCACCGGCGATCATCATGACCACGGGCAGCTGCGGGGCGTTCGCGGCGAACCACGCAGGCGGCAGGTACACCAACTCGGTGCGGTGTTTGAAGCCTGACGCGTCGTCTGGAATGTCGACCGGCACGAGCGCCCCGTGCGCGGGCGCGCCCTTGCCGCGCATGGCCAAGACGGTGTCGAGGTCCGTCTCGTCGGGCAGTGGCCCCGCGGTCACCTCGCTCCACGCCGCCTGCACGGTTCGGAAGTAACCGACCCACAGATTGACCGATACACCCGCACTCAGCAGGCACAGGAGCACCGCCAGCAGTGACACCGAGCGTCGCCACCATTGGCTGCCGCGCCAGCCGAGCACCGCGACGGCCAACGCCATCCCCGTCATGCCCACCCAGATCCACAGCGACGACGGCGCGGGATCACCGGCGAGTCCCGCGGAATCGATGTACCAGTGCGTCCAGGCCGCCAGGATCAGCCCGACGCCGACCGCCACCGGCAGCCATATCAGTCGCCACCGCCGCGATCGCCACCCGCTGGCCACCACCAGCGCCACCGCGGCCACCGCCCATATCGTCGGCGGCAGCCATCCATGCAGCAGCGACAATCCACCGCGGTACCCGCCGGGCGCCTGGGCAGCCGCACTCAACGCCGTTGTCACACGGACATGGTCACCAACGGTGCTGTGAACTCGCTGAAGCGCGCTAGGTCTCGTCGGCCGATACGACGGACGTGACGCGATGGATGGCGAAGTCCCTGACCCGGCCCGTCGCCGGATCCCAGGCGGTCAGCTGCCCGCCGCGGACGGTCACCGGCGCCACCACGCGCTGGGTGGCCACGCCGGCGGGGTCGACGTAGCCGATCACCACCGAGTTCTGCAGCCGGGCCGCCTCCTGAAGCTGTGAGATGGCCACCGCGGGGTCGATCCGCATGTTCGCGAACGGCGTAGCGGCCACCTTGCGCAACACCGCGACGATCGCGCCGAGTGTCTGGCCGGTGGGAGCCGCCGGCTGCCGGGAAACGCGGCGATGCGCCGGGGCGGGCACGCGGGCGCCGCGGGCGCGGAGGTCGACGATCGTCCCCGTGGAGTCCTCGGCGGCGGGGGCCAAACCGGCCGTTCGCAGTGCCGCCAGCACTTCCGAGATCGGCGCCTGCGACACCGCAACGGTCGGTGCGAGCAACCGCATCTCGAGCGGCTCAGCCGCGGGCGCGCCGACGGCCTGCGCGAGCAGTGCGGGGTCTTCACAGCGGACGAACGACGCTGCCATCCCGACCCGCAGCTGCCCGTGTCTACGGGCTACGTCATCGATTAGGTACGTAAGACCCTGCGGTACAGGAGTTTTGGAGTGGCGTTCGAATAGGGCGTGCAATTCGCTCGCGGTGCGTCCGGTGTCGAGCGCACGCCGGATCGACGGCTCGCTGATTCGGTACACCATGGCCGCGCCCGCCGATTCCACCGTCGCCACCGACGCCAACTGGTCGGCCAGGTCGCGTTCCAGCGGTCCGGGCACGACGACGGTCAGGTCGGCCTGCAGCAGAAAGTGGTCGATGGGCTTCGGAAGCACCCGCGCCATCGCATCGACGGCGCCGACATCGCCGGCGAGCAGCCTGCGGCCTGGGCGGGTGACCGCACCGCGGCCGACGATGCCCAGCGCGTGCGCCTCGGTCAGCAGGTCGGCGACCGGCTGGGGTTGCAGCCGCACCGCCCAACGGGGACGCCGCCAGATCATCGCCCGCGACGCCTCCGCCGCGCCGACGCCTGCACCGTCGGGCAGGTCGGCGAGCACGCTCATCAACAGCCTGCGATCCAGCGGGGCGGCGGTGGAGTACAGCGAAACAGAAAGGGCCGCATAGGGTTTGCCGTCGGGGCCGCGGCCGCCGATCAAGCCGGGCCTGCCGGGCAGGTCGAGCCACGTGGACGCAAGCAGGTGCCACCGCGCCGCGACCGGCGACTCGATGAACCGGTCCGCCGCCACTGTCGGTGCCCAGTAGGGACCCGTGCCGTCGGCTGGTTCGGGCTCGGGCATGCCCGCCGCTATCAAGCCGGCCGCCGCCGAAATCTCCAGGATGAGCCCCAGCCGCTGGTCGTCAATGCCGGTCACCTTCGTCAACCGCTTCACGTCGCGTACCCCGAGGCCACCGCTGCGAAGTTCGGGAACCGGTGTGGCGCCCAATGTTTCGAGCACCACCTCGACTTCACGCAGCAGGTCGATGACCGCGCCTGCGGCGACCGCGTCGACGTCGGCTGCGGTCGTCGTCGACACCACGGGGTCCGGTGGCGTCAGCTCGACGGGTCCGGGGATCTCGCCGCGCAGCGCCTGACCGACCAGCCGCGGCAGGATCACCGTCTCGGCGTCGACCTGCCGAAGCAGGCCCGCCGCCAGCAGCCGCTGCACCGGCCGGTCCGGCGGAGTGCCGGGCGCGGCATCGCGGGTCCTGCCCATCGGCGAGCCCTCCGTCAGCCGCTGCAGCAGATCGCGCTGAGCCTCGTCGACGGCGGCCAGCCGGTCGGCGATTCCGTCGTCGGCGTACTCGGCTCCCTCCAGGACGGCCTGCCCTGGATACCAGGGCAGCCCCGCCGACGCCTCTGCGGCCACCCGCAGCTCCGGGTCGCCCCACACCAGCGCCCGCTCGCGCAGGTCGTCGACGGCGACGGCGATGGCGTCCTCACCGGCGCGGTCGCCGATCAGCGCCGTCAGCTTGGTCACGGGTACCGGCGCGGTGTCGGCGTGCAGGGTCAGCAGCGCATCGAGCACCGCAAGATGCAGGAAGTCCAGCTCGTCGGCGGCGGCCTTGACGGACTGCCGCGCCTGCGCGCGGGCGGCCAGCGCGGCGATGCTGCCGGGCGGCGGTTGGGTCAGGTCGGGCCGCAGCTCCAGCAGCCGGATCAGCCGCTCGTCAGGCAAATCGGCCAGCCAGGCGCTCAACGGGGTGCCCGGAGTGTGTTCAGACATTACTGACCAGCGTAAAGCAGGCTTACGCCCCTTTCGCTCCTCGCGTCCGCGCCGGTCTCGCCACCGGTCGCGGCGCCTGCCACAATATGTGGCGTGGCAGAGAAGAATCAGAAGACCCGCTATGTCGACAACGGCTGGCCGACGACACAGGGCGATGACGATCACCCGGTCAGCGAGTTGGCCGCCGACCGCACCGGCGCGCTGTCGCCCTTCGGCGACCTGACGTTTCCGCTGCCGCCCGAGGATCTGCCGTACACGCATCCGGTCACCGTCGTCAACAAATAAGGGTGGCCGGAGCCGATTCGGGCCCGGCCGGGCCCAGGCTGTCGCACCTCGACGAATCGGGTGCGGCGCACATGGTTGACGTGACGGGCAAGGACGCCACCAAGCGGACCGCCGTCGCGGCGGGCACGCTGCGCACCCGCGCCGACGTCGTCGAGCTCATTGCGACGGGCGGGCTGCCCAAGGGTGATGCCTTGGCCACCGCCCGGGTCGCAGGCATCCTGGCGGCCAAACGCACCAGCGACCTGATCCCGCTGTGCCATCAGCTCGCGTTGACCGGCGTCGACGTGGACTTCGAGATCGGTGACGCAGAGGTGGGCATCACCGCCACAGTGCGCAGCACCGACCGCACCGGCGTCGAGATGGAGGCGCTGACGGCCGTCAGCGTGGCGGCGCTGACGCTCTACGACATGCTCAAGGCCGTCGACCCGGCGGCCACCATCGGGGAGATTCGGGTGCTGCGCAAAGAGGGCGGCAAGACGGGAACGTGGACCAGGTGATGAGCGCTCGCGCGAACAGCAGATGGCCGTGACGCGGACGGCTCGGGTGATCATCACCTCCACGCGTGCGGCGGCGGGTGTCTACGAGGACCGGACGGGCCCGCTCATCGTCGACTGGCTGGCTCAGCGCGGGTACGACGTGCCCGCACCGACGGTGGTGCCCGACGGCGGCTCGGTGCCCAAGGCGCTGTTCGCCGCACTGGAAGCCGGACCCGGCGTGATCATCACGTCCGGCGGCACCGGTATCTCGCCGACGGACGGCACCGCCGACGCGACGGCCGGCATCGTGGACTACCAGATCCCTGGCCTTGCCGATGCGATCCGGCGCGCCGGGCTGCCGGACGTGCCGACGTCGGTGCTGTCGCGTGGGGTGTGCGGGGTGCGGGCAGGCACGCTGATCGTGAACTTGCCCGGTTCGACCGGTGGCGTCAAGGACGGGCTCGGCGTGCTCAACGACGTGCTCGAGCACGCGCTTGATCAGCTCGCGGGCAAGGACCACACCCGGTGACCGCCGTCGTGCTGCGCGCGGACCTCACCGAGCACACCATCGAACTCGCCGAACACGAGGCACTCGTCGCACATCAGGCCGCAGGCGCCGTCGTCGGCTTCGCGGGAGTCGTGCGCGATCATGACGGCGGGCGCACGGTGACGCGGCTGGAGTATTCCGGGCATCCATCGGCGCAGCAGACGCTGGCCGAAGTGGCCGCGGAGATCGCGGCCGATTGCGCCGGTGTACGGGCGATCGCCGTCAGCCACCGCATCGGCAATCTCGAGCTCGGTGACGCCGCTTTGGTGGCCGCGGTCGCGGCCGATCACCGGCAGGCGGCGTTCGACACCTGCGCGCGGTTGGTGGACACCGTCAAAGCACGGCTACCGGTGTGGAAGCACCAGTTCTTCGCCGACGGCTCCGACGAGTGGGTGGGATCCGCTTGAGCGGAACCGCTTAGCCGACGGGGGCAGCCGGGTCCACGGGAAGCGGCGCGACGTCTGCACCTGGACCAGGCGCCGGGCCGGGGCCGTTGACGTTATCCGGCGCAGGCGTGGTCAGCGGGCGCTGGGTCAGCGCGAGCAGCGCGTCCTTGCCCGTGACGTCCTGCGTCTGGATCGCGTGCCACAGCTCCTTGAGGTACGTGACGTTGGGGCTCTGGGCCGGCAGCGTCGACTCGTCCATCGTGGTGTTCGTCGGCAGGTTGTCCGGGCTGGCAAGGTGCGGGACCTCGGCAGGCGCCACCGGCAGCTGGCCCGTCATCGCCTGGTTCGCGGCATCGAGAGCGGGGGCAGGAATGTCGACCGAGTTCACCGCCGCCAACGGATCGGGTGCCGGGGCGGCCAGCGGCGGGGCCGGCGCAGGCGGAATGGCGGGTGCGGGCTCCAGCGGAACCGGCGCCATGTGCAGCGCCCATTCCTGTGGTCCATCTGCGGGCGCCGCGGCGACATCCCAATCCGGCGCCGGCTGCTCGAGTGAGGCGTTGACGACGGGTGCACCGGCGTCGGGCAGCGGGGCGTCAAGCAGTACCGGGGCGGCCGGCATTTGCGAAGCGTCCGGCGGCGGCGCATCGACTGCGACGACATCGACGGCCTCGGCCGGGGGAGGGGGAAGTTCGGGTGCCGGAGGCGGCGGCAGTTCCGGCGCAGGAGGTGGCGGGGCGTCCGGCAGCGGGGCTGCCATCGCATCGACGGGAGCCGCCTCGGGCGGCGGCGGTGCGAGGGCGTCGACTGGCGGGGGGACCTCGCCGTTCAGGCCCACGGCGTCCAGGGCGCCGTCAACAGCTTGTTGAGCGCCCTCGACCACGTTGCGCGGGGTGGCGCCGGAGAGCCCCCTGCCGCAGACCGGCCATGCGCCGCGGCCCTGCGTGCCCAGCACGCGCTCGGCGACCGCGATCTGTTCGTCCTTGCTGGCCATGTGTGCAGACGGTGCGTACTCGCCGCCGCCGTGCGAACTCCAGGTGCCCGGGGAGAACTGCAGTCCGCCCTGATACCCGTTGCCGGTGTTGATGGCCCAGTTGCCGCCGGATTCGCAGCTTGCGACCCGGTCCCATTCGCCATCGGTGGCGGCGCCGGCATGCCCGGCTAGGGCAAGACCTCCACTGCCTATGACCGCGCCGGTGAAGGCGACTTTCGCGACTGACTTTGCCGATGACGTGGGCTTGCGGTGCCGTCCACTGCTCATGGGTGCGTTAGATCCTCTCTGATGCGCCCGCGAGGTCAGCTGTCGGGTTCGGGCTGGAGAGGTTGCCCGGCCTGGCCGTCGGTGAGAACGGTTTCGGCTTCACCCCAAGGAACCGCTTGCGGTTCCTGGTCCTTCTATCTCGGTGGACCGGTGGGTCCCCCGCCTCCATCCCAGTTGTTTGTCGTTTTCCTGTCCGACGGATGGAGCTCGGCGCTTCGGACAGAAAGGGCTAGCCGATTAGGGTCGACTGGCTTGCGGAAGAACATATCCGTTCGCAGCGTTGTAGTCATTTTTTGGCTGGTACGGCGTTTCTCCCGGCGGCAAATCCTAATGAGGCTCTAAAAGCGCAGGAATTCCGGGCGTTTCCGCTGGTGTATACCGAGGGTCACCGCGCCGTAGCCAGCTTGTGACCATTTCGTTATGTGATGCGAATCACTTTTATCCGCCGGCAAAGGGCGGAAGCACATCGATTGTCTGGCCGTCGGAGAGGTTTAGGCCCTCGTCGCGCACGGCGACTCCGTCGCACAGCAACGAGCATCGACGTAGTACCTGGGCAAGCTCGGGGCCGCGCTCGGACAGTGTTTCGACGAGCGCTGCGACCGTTGTTCCCGGTGCGATCAGCACGGTCTCGGCCTCCGCGCCGGCCGCCGCGCGGGCCGCGGCGAAGTAGCGGATGGTGAGCCGGACCCGCACCGTGGTCTCCACCGATGTCTGTCGTGCTCCTCGGGTGTGCATCAACCCCCGATCGCGCTCATCGGGCGGTCGGGCTGGACGAAGTCCGGGTCGTTGATGCCGTGGCCAGCGGGCTTGGCCCACATCGCGGCGCGCCAGGCCGCCTCGACGACGTCGTCGCCGCCGCCTGCGCGCATCAGCCCGCGCAGGTCGGTCTCCTCGCGGGAGAACAGACAGCTGCGGATCTGACCGTCTGCGGTCAGCCGGGTCCGGTCACAGTCCCCGCAGAACGCGTGCGACACCGAGGCGATGATGCCGACGGTCGCGGGCCCACCGTCGACCAACCACAGCTGCGCGGGAGCAGAACCGCGCGGCGCCGGATCGGGCGCCAGAGCGAAGTGGCGTCGCAGGCCGGCCAGAACGTCGTCGGCGCCGAGCGCCGCGCCGCGCGACCACTGGTGGCCGGCGTCGAGCGGCATCTGCTCGATGATGCGCAGCTGATAGTCGTGGTCGAGGCAGAACCGCAGCAGCGACACCGCGTCGCCGAGGCCCGTCACCGGGTCGAGCACGGCGTTCACCTTCACCGGCCGCAGGCCGGCCCGATGCGCGGCGGCCAGGCCGGCAAGGACATCTGGCAGCCGGTTGCGACGGGTGATGTGGGTGAAGTGGTCGGCGTCGACGGTGTCGAGCGAGACGTTGATGCGATCCAGGCCGGCCCGCTTCAGGGCCGCCGCGCGGCGATCGAGCCCAAGGCCGTTGGTGGTCAACGTGATCTCCGGCCGGGGCCGCAGATCAGCGGTGGCCGCCACGACATGTTCGAGCCGCTTGGCTAGCAGAGGTTCGCCACCGGTGAAGCGAACGCGGGTGATTCCCAGCCGGGTCACCGCGATGCGCATCAAACGGGTCAGCTCGTCGACGGTCAGCAGCTGATCGTCCGGCATCCAGTCGAGGCCCTCGGCGGGCATGCAATACGTGCACCGCAGATTGCACCGGTCGGTCAGCGACACCCGCAGATCGGTGGCGGACCGGCCGTAGGTGTCGATCAATGGCCCGTCCGTCGGCGCGGGGCCGACGGGCCGCAGCACCGACGGAACGCC
Source organism: Mycobacterium sp. (assembly GCF_032159565.1). Taxonomy (GTDB): domain Bacteria; phylum Actinomycetota; class Actinomycetes; order Mycobacteriales; family Mycobacteriaceae; genus Mycobacterium. Next base: position 27,256 of record NZ_JAVHWR010000184.1, on the reverse strand, counting down.
GAGCGCGATGACGGTCATGCGGTGGTTCGCACGGGCTGGTTGAGGCTGTCCACGGGCACGATCTCCTTGCCAAGCGGCACCAGCGAAACCGGAATGAGCTTGAGATTGGCCAGCGCCAGCGGGATGCCGATGATCGTGATCGCCATCGCCACCGCGGTGATGACGTGTCCGATGGCCAGCCAGATGCCGAACAGGAGCACCCAGATGACGTTGCCGATGAGTGCGCCGGGCCGGGCGCCGGGTTTGTCGATGACGGTGCGGCCGAACGGCCACAGGGCGTAGGACGCGATGCGCAGCGCCGCGAAGCCGAACGGGATCGTCACGATCAGCACGAAGCAGATGAGCGCAGCCAGCAGATAGCCCAGCGCCAGCCAGAGGCCGCCGAAGACTAACCAAATGATGTTCAGGATCAGGCGCATCTCTTCCTCCAGCGGTCGTCTCAGCGTACCCAGTAATGGGGGTGCTGGTCGGCGAGACCTCCGAGTAAGATCACGCATGCGCGTCCCTGCGGAAAAGGCGGGACGCTTTCCTTATGTAGTTGTTGGTTTCGAGATTACGAGCGGGTGAGTTCAGTGCCGACCGGCCGGGTTAAGTGGTACGACGCCGAAAAGGGCTTCGGCTTTCTGTCGCAGGAGGAGGGTGAGGACGTCTACGTGCGGTCTTCGGCGCTGCCGGCAGGCGTCGAAGGGCTGAAGGCGGGCCAGCGAGTCGAATTCGGTATGGCCGCAGGCCGCCGGGGCCCGCAGGCGTTGAGTCTGACGATCCTCGACTCACCGCCGAGCCTGACCAAGACGCGCCGCGAGGCCGCCGCGGCCGAGCACAAGCACACCCCCGACGAACTACACGGCATGGTCGAGGACATGATCACGCTGCTGGAGGGCGCGGTGCAGCCCGAGCTGCGCAAGGGCCGCTATCCCGACCGCAAGGTCGCCCGCCGGGTGTCCGAGGTGGTTCGCGCGGTCGCGAGCGAGCTGGACGCCTGATCCTTTTCCCCCGCGAACGTTCGCTCGAAAAATATTGTCGAAACATAGAGCGGTAAGCAACGTTCGGCCCGGCATGCTGTAGGCATGGGCGAATATGTCTCCAGCGGCGGCGAGTTCGATCGCGACACCGACTACATCACCACCCGCATCACTTCGCGCACGCGAGGAGCAGAGGAGGGTGCGGACGGTCGCGACGGCTATCCCGTCGAACCCGGCCGCTACCGGCTGATCGTCGCGCGGGCCTGCCCGTGGGCCAACCGCGCGATCATCGTCCGGCGGCTGCTCGGACTGGAAGACGCGTTGTCCATCGGCTTCTGCGGGCCGACACACGACAAGCGCAGCTGGACGTTCGACCTCGACCCCGGCGGCGTCGACCCGGTGCTGAACATCCCGCGGTTGCAGGACGCCTACTTCGCCCGCATCCCGGACTACCCGAAGGGCATCACGGTGCCTGCGATCGTCGACGTGCCGACCGGGCAGGTCGTCACCAACGACTTCGCGCAGATGACGCTGGATCTGTCCAGCGAGTGGACGGCGTATCACCGCGCCGGCGCGCCGGAGCTGTACCCGGATGCGCTGCGCGACGAGATCGACGAGGTCGCCCAGCGCGTCTACACCGAGGTGAACAATGGCGTGTACCGGTGCGGCTTCGCCGGTTCGCAGGAGGCATACGACAAGGCCTACGACCGGTTGTTCACCGCGCTGGATTGGCTCAACGAACGGCTGGGGAACCAGCGATACCTGGTCGGCGACACCATCACCGAGGCAGATGTCCGGCTGTTCACCACGCTGGCCCGCTTCGACCCCGTTTACCATGGCCACTTCAAGTGCAACCGGTCCAAGCTCGACGAGATGCCTGCGCTGTGGGCCTATGCCCGCGACCTGTTCCAGACTCCGGGCTTCGGCGACACCATCGACTTCGTCCAGATCAAGCAGCACTACTACATCGTGCACACCGACATCAACCCGACGCAGATCGTGCCCAAGGGCCCCGATCTGTCCAACTGGCTGACGCCGCACGGCCGGGAAGCCTTGGGCGGCAGGCCCTTCGGCGACGGCACGCCACCCGGGCCGACACGCGAAGCCGAGCGGGTACCCGCGGCGCACTCCGTCGGCTAAGGCCAGACCGTCTTCACCGACCACTCGGCGTGCGCCCACGGGAACTCGTTGCCCTGCTCGTCGCGGACGATCGTCGGCAGCTGCACCGCGAAGCCGAACAACCTGCCGCGATGCGGATCCGTCGTCGGGATGGTGACCGCATGCGTGCTGCCCGAACGGAATTCGCTGACGACGTCGGAATCCTCGTAGGTCCGCACCAGAATCCAGGGCGCGCTGGCGATCGAGGCCGGCACCGACAATTGCACCGGGTGCCGCGGATCGACGGTGAGTTCGCCGTCGGTGTGCGGTGTTTCGCAATCTGTGGGGTTGAGCACCGCGCAGAACTGATACGGCCCGATCCGCACCAACTGCCCGCGCGTGTAGGCGCTGATCTCCGGGTACTTGGGCGACGGTGTACGGCTCAACCGCCAGACCAGCACACCGGTCGCAACAGACGCCAGCACCACGACGGCCGCCAGTACGGCCAGACCCTTTTTCACTCTTGGGCCGCCAGCACCGGGCGATTGCCGCCGAGCCCGGGGATCAGCGAATCGCCACGGTAGCTCACCAGCGTCTGCGCGAGGCCGAGGATCAGCATGGTCGAGATCACCGTAAAGCCAACGTGCAGCTGGGTATAGACCAGCACACCGGTGGCGCCACCCGCCACCCACGCGAGCTGCAGCAGCGATTCGGAGCGCCCGAACGCCGAGGCGCGCGACTCCTCCGGCAGATCGTCCTGCAGCGACGCGTCCAGCGAGGCCTTGGCGATCGCGCTCGCGGCAGAGGTCACCAATGCGGCCAGTGCGGCGACCATCAGCTTCCCGGTCAGCGCGGTGGCCAATGCGGCCAACGTGACCGCAGTCGAGCTGCGCACCACCAACTGCGCCGGATGCCCGAGCTGCAGCCGCGCGCTTGCGTAGTTACCGCCGAAGTTGCCGATCGCCGCCGCCGCACCGATGAGGCCGAGAATCAACAACTGCTCCCAGCCGCTCTTGTCGTGCGACTTGGCCACGAACGCGGGATAGAGGAACAGGAAGCCCACCATCACCTTGATGGTGCAGTTGCCCCACAGTGCAGTGATGATGTTGCGGCCCAACGGTTGTCGCGCGTGGTCCGAGACGCGTTGCGGGTGGCGACGCAGTTCTGCGTCACCGCCGTGGTAGCTCAATGTGGCGGGCACCTCGCCCTCGGTGACTTCCACCCATTTCGGTATGCGCATCGACAGCGCCGCGCCGGCCAGCGTGAGGGCGACGATGACGTAGAGGGCGCCGGGCATGTGCAACAGGTTGAACAGGTACTCGGCGCCTGCGGCCACGGCGCCGCCGACGATCGTGCCGCCGAGCAGGCCGAATACGGTCAGCCGCGAGTTGACTCGCACCAGGTCGATGGTCGGCGGCAGCACGCGGGGGGTCACGGCGCTGCGCAACACGCTGAATGACTTGGACAGCACCATCATTCCCAGCGCACATGGGTACAGCACCCACGACGGGAAGCCGCCCGTCGCACCGTCGTAGTTCGCGATCAACACCACGACCAGAGCGGTGCGCAGCGCGAACGATGTGGCCAGGGCGAGTCGGCGGCCGTGCTGCAGACGGTCCAGCGCCGGACCGATCAGCGGGGCGATGACGGCGAAAGGGGCGATCGTGATGAGCAGGTACAGCGCAACCTTGCTCTTGCTCTCACCGGACGCCGCGGCGAAGAACAGGGTGTTGGCCAGTGCCACGGCCATCGCGGCGTCGACGGCGAAGTTGGCCATCACGGGGTAGGTGAGCGCGGTCAGCCCGGACTTGTCGGCGCCGTCGGCTGTGGCGGCGCGCTGAAACAGGCCGTACATCTTCGAGCCCACCTCGCGGCCGCGCTGGGCCGCCGAGCGGGGCCCCTGGTTGACGCGGCGCCCCGTGCCTTCGCCGATGCCGGGAGGCGGCTCGCCGCGGCTGGACGGCCGCCGCTCCTCGAGCGGCGGCAGGTAGCGGTTGGCGCTCGGCGTGGACGAGCGGCGCTGCCGACGACGATCCACACCGTCGCTGGGATAGTTCGCCATTCCCGGGTGTTCGTCGGCGGCGGCGGGCGGTCGGGGCGGGTAGTAGCGGGGATCGCGCTGGGCATCACGGCCTGGGGGGTCACGCCGCAATCCGGTCACACGAAGATTGTCCCCCATCGCGATGACGGCGCCGTGCAGCCGACCGGTGTGGCTGCACGCGCGCCGGTCAGGCACTATTAAGCGCGTGGACAGCGTGACGGAATCCACCGAGGACAGCTCGGCGACGCCGACGATCGAACGGTCGCCGGACCTGGAGGCGGTGCTGATGGGCGCCGTCGACCAGGCACGCGCCGCGATCGCCGAGCACAGCGGCGACACCGTCGGCGACCATCTGGGCGCGACCTTCGACGACTCCACCGCGGCCACCCACCGTTTCCTGGCCAACCTGCCCGGCTATCAGGGCTGGCAGTGGGCCGTGGTGGTGGCCGCGCATCCGGGCGCCGACCACGCGACGATCAGCGAAGTGGTGTTGGTGCCGGGGCCGACGGCGCTGCTGGCGCCGAAGTGGGTGCCCTGGCAGGAGCGGCTGCAGCCCGGCGACCTCGGTCCCGGTGACCTGCTCTCCGCGCCCACCGAGGATCCCCGCCTGGTGCCGGGTTTCGCCGCAACCGGTGATCCGGCGATCGACGACGTCGCCTACGAGCTGGGTTTGGGCCGACGTCGTCTGCTCAGCCAGCTGGGCCGGGTAGACGCCGCCCAGCGGTGGCACGACGGCGACTTCGGCCCGGCGTCCGCGATGGCCAGGTCCACCCGGCGGGTGTGCCGGGATTGTGCTTTCTACCTTCCGCTGTCCGGGGCGCTCGGGCTGATGTTCGGCGCATGCGCCAACGAGTTGTCCGCCGACGGCCAAGTGGTCGACGCCGAATACGGCTGTGGCGCCCATTCGGATACCCCGGCCCCCGCCGGAACCGGATCGCCGCTCTTCGACCCCTACGACGACGGCAAGCTCGACGTCGTCGAGCCGCCGGTGCCCAGCGAGCAGGCCGAGCCGGAAGCCGCGATCGGAGACGAGCCGGAAGCCGCGATCGGAGACGAGCCGGAAGCCGCCATCGGAGACGAGCAGCCGATCGGCGAGCAGTCGAGCGCAGACCCCGACCAGGATCCGACGTAGCCCGCTGAGCGCTTCACCGTCGGCTGTTCAGATCGACCGCGGCCTGGATGAGAGCCGTGAAGGCCTTGTCGTCGAGCTTGTCGCCCTCGCGAATGTCGATGGCGCGGCGGGTGTTGCCGTCCAGGCTCGCGTTGAACAGGCCCGACGGGTCTTGCAGTGAGGCGCCCTTGGCGAACGTCACCTTGACGTACTGCTTGTATGTCTCACCGGTGCAGATGATTCCGTCGCGGTACCACACCGGCACACCGCGCCACTTCCATTCCTCGACGACGTCGGGCTCGGCCCGCTTGATGAGCGCGCGTATCCGGGCCAGCATGTCGCCCCGCCAATCGCCGAGTTCTTCGATCCGCGCATCGATCTTCTTCGAGGCGTCGCTCATTCCTCGGCTCCCCCTCGCTCCGGTCCTCGCTGCGCTGCGATCCTCACTCGCGCTCGCCTTCGTGTGCTCATCAGCGCAGTTCCTGAATGCGGACCATGTTGCCCGCCGGATCGCGCAGGGCGCAGTCTCGAACGCCGTACGGCTGCTCGGTCGGCTCCTGAACGATCTCGACATCACCCGACTGAATCCGCTCGAACGTGCCGTCGAGATCCTTGGTGGCCAGCAGCAGCATGCCGAACGTGCCTTTGGCCATCATCTCGGTGACGACGCGGCGCTCTTCGTCGGTCATGCCGGGAGTGGCGGCAGGCGGGTACAACACGATGGATGTATCGGGCTGGTTGGGCGGACCGACCGTGATCCAGCGCATCTTGTCCTTGCCGACGTCGAGGCGGACTTCGAAGCCGAGGGTGTCGCGGTAGAACGCCAGCGACTCCTCCGGGTCGTCGAGGGGCAGGAAGCTCGAGTGAATGGTGATATCCATGGCGATCACGCTAAGTGCAGCCTGGCCGCGGGCGCTTCTCGATTCCGATCGGTCTGGTCACCTGCTTCTCCACGCACGACGGAATTCCCTCTGTCACGCCGGCGGTCTGTTCCCGGTACGCACTCGGCGATACGCCGACCAACTCGGTGAACCGAGTGCTGAAGGTGCCGAGCGACGAGCAGCCAACCGCGAAGCAGACGTCGGTGACCGACGCGTCACCGCGCCGCAACAGAGCCATCGCACGTTCGATGCGCCGCGTCATCAGATAGGAGTACGGCGACTCGCCGTAGGCCGACTTGAACTGGCGGGACAAATGCCCGGCCGACATGTTCACCCCGCGGGCGAGCGCCTCGACGTCGAGCGGCTGCGCGTAGTCGCGATCCATCCGGTCGCGGACGCGACGCAACAGCTTGAGGTCGCGCAGCCGCTGGTCCTCTGCGGGCGTGCCGGTCAACTTTCGGCGGCCGCCTTGATGCGCGCAAGCGACGTGTTCATGCCCTCGACGAGTTCGCGTTCGAAGTTGGGCACGCCGCCGAAAAGAGCGTTCACCGTGAAGTTGGCGGCGGGCTTGACGCCGTTCTCGGCGTGGCGGCTTTCCACCACCAGGGTGCCGTTCTCGGTTGGCTCAAGCTCATACGTCCAAACGGTGTTATTGGTGTGCACCCGGAACGCCAGCTTTTTCTCCGGGATGACTTCGGTGACGGTGCTCGTCGTCGGCCAGTACAGGAAATTGCGGCGGTTGAGGTTGATCGTTCGGGTGCCTTGGCGTAGCGGACCGAGCGCTTTCATCATTCGGCATTGCGGGCTCCATTGCGGCATTCGGCCGAAATCGGAGATCAACGCCCACACCTTTGCTACCGGAGCGTCAATATTGATTTGCGCCTGCAATAGCGGTTCGGCCATCGCATCCTCCTTGTCGCTGAATCTGGAAATTCAGGTAAGTCCGCTCTGTGCGCCTCGTGAACCGCGGCGCACAGCACTCCGTTGCCAAAGAAAAATTGAAGTACCAAGCGCACCGACTCCCAACCCGGCGACGGCGACGGGGCGCCACTCATGTAGCCCGGCGACGGTGAAGGCGAGGACAACCACGACCAACCACATCACGGCGATGACGATGATGACCGGCCACGGCTCCAGCAGAATCGCAGGCAGTGCAGGCAGTTCCGGCTCGGCGGCCTCGGGGGGTTCGGCGCTCATCGGTTCCCAACCTAGTCGGAAGCTCGTTTGGCCGGAAGCCTGAGGTGTTTTGCTGCGCATCAAAGAACTGCTTCGCTATTGTTTGCAATGTGAACAATACCGAAACTCGGTTGGCGAGTGACTTGTCGCTGGCGGTTATGCGTTTGGCGCGTCATTTACGGTTTCGGCGCCCGGGTTCGTCGGTCTCCCTATCGCAGTTGTCGGCGCTATCGACGCTTGCTAAAGAAGGCGCAATGACGCCCGGTGCATTGGCACTCCGCGAACGGGTTCGGCCGCCTTCGATGACACGCGTAATCGCCTCGCTCGCCGAACTCGGATTCGTGGCGAGAAGTGCTCATCCCGCCGACGGTCGCCAGGTCCTGGTCTCCGTTTCGCCGTCGGGGACGGAATTGATCGAAGCAGAGCGAAAAGCTAGCCAGGAATGGCTGCAGGAGCGCCTCGCGCAGTTCGACGCCGACCAGCGCAAGGCGCTGCTCCTAGCTGCCGACCTGATGTCTGCGCTCGTCGACGAATCAGCGTAGGCGCGGTCGCACGCGTAGCTTGCGGGAGATGAGTCCCGTAGTCGACGTCGACGATCCCGCCGATCCGCGCCTCGACGACTTCCGTCATCTCAACAGCGTCGACCGCAGGCCCGATCTGCCGTCCGGCAAGGGCTTGGTGATCGCCGAGGGCGTCTTGGTGGTGCAGCGGATGCTGGCGTCCCGGTTCCGGCCTCGCGCAATGTTGGGCACCGATCGGCGGCTGTGCGAATTGGCCGCCGATCTCGACGTGACCGACGCGCCCTACTACCGGGCGACGGCCGAGGTGATGGCCGACGTGGTCGGGTTCCATCTCAACCGGGGGGTGCTCGCAGCCGCGTCGCGGTCCGATGAGTTGACGGTCGGTCAGGTGCTCGACGGCGCGCGAACGGTCGTGGTGCTCGAAGGCGTCAACGACCACGAGAACCTCGGCTCGATCTTCCGAAACGCGGCCGCGCTAGGCGTCGACGCGGTTGTTTTCGGCACCGGCTGCGCCGACCCGCTGTACCGCCGCGCGGTGCGGGTGTCGATGGGCCATGCGCTGCTGGTGCCCTATGCCTGGGCCACGGCCTGGCCGACTGATCTGTCCATATTGCGTGACAACGACTTTCGCCTGTTGGCGATGACGCCCGCCGCGAGCGCCGCCACGCTGTCGGAGGCGATGGCAACGGTCGCCGACGACCGCGTCGCGATACTTGTCGGCGCCGAAGGCCCCGGTCTCACCGAGACGGCGATGCGTGCCAGCGACGTCCGGGTTCGGATTCCGATGTCCCGTGGCACCGACTCGCTGAATGTGGCGACCGCCGCCGCGCTGGCGTTCTATGAGCGGGTTAGATTGGCGCGGTGACCGACGACGCCACTCCGTGGGCGACGGGGCTGACCGTTGCCGCCTTTGTCGCGATCGTGACCGCGGGCGCGGTGGTGGTGTTGAGCACGGGACTGATCCGCGTTCATCCGCTGCTGGCCGTCGGACTCAACCTGGTGGCCGTCGGGGGTCTGGCGCCGACGGTGTGGGGGTGGCGAGCGACGCCGGTCTTGCGGTGGTTCGTGCTGGGTCTCGGCGTCGGGGTGGCAGGCGCGTGGCTGGCCTTGCTGGCGTTGACTCTCGGCTAGCGCTGGCCCGTGGAGCGCACTCCGAGCAACACGTCTTCCCACGCCGGAACGGGCGGCTTGCCCTTGCGGGGGCGGGGCGTGCGGGCGGTTTTCGGTGGCTCGGGCTCTTCTTGCACCTGCAACGATGGCTCGGCCTCGTCGATCGCCAGTTGCGCCAGCGGCGCAACTGGCCGCAGCGGCCGTGCGAAATCCGGATCGATCAGTTCGCAGGCGGCGTCGTCGAATGCCGTCACCGTGCCGCCGTGGGCGCCAGGGGTGAACCGGAAGTGCGCGGTGTTCTCCGAGTGACCGGCCAGCCAGGACAGCTGCACCGTCCAGCGTCCGTCCTCGTTTCGCCACGCCTCCCAGTTGACGGAGTCGGGATCCAAGCCGCGGGCGATCAGCGCCGACGTCACCGTCTCCAGCAGGGTGAGCACCGCGGGGCCGTCGGCGAGAACGGGATGTGCAGCAGTTGCCAGTTCGGCCGCGCGTGAGCGTTCGAGCAGGACGGGATGCGCGAAGCGCTCGACACGGGCGATGTCGACGCCTGCCGATTCCGCGACCTGCTCGACGGACGCGCCCGCGCGAATTCTGGCTTGAATCTCCTTGGGAGACAGCACGTTTGGAACCTCGGCATCGGATTGGGGTTGGCTGGCAACAGACTTCTCGCCGCGCACAGCGGCCCGCAACCGGTCGTCGGCGCGCAGAATGAACTTCTCGTTCGGGTCGTCGCTTTCGCAGATGATGCGTTTGCCATCGATGTCGAGCCCGACGACCTTGAGTTCCCGCATGCCGACCTCCTCCGGGCTTCATTGGCGCCGGGACGCCGTGCCCGATTAGCAGGTCACCCTACTGCGTTATCGGCTCGTTACCGGCCCGACACGCCCGAGCTACCCAGGTCAGAGCCGTTCCACCACCCAATCGACGCATCGCGTCAGCGCGGTCACGTCGTCGGGTTCGACGGCGGTGAACATGCCGATCCGCAACTGGTTGCGGCCGAGTTTGCGGTAGGGCTCGGTGTCGACGATGCCGTTAGCCCGTAGCGCCTTGGCGACCACCGCGGCATCGACGTCGTCGGAGAAGTCGATGGTGCCGACCACCTGTGAACGAAGCTCGGGATCGGCGACGAACGGCTTGGCGAATTGCGACGCCTCGGCCCAGGAGTAGAGCCGCTGTGACGAGTCCGCGGTGCGCTTGACGGCCCAGTCCAGCCCGCCGTTGGCCTGCATCCAGTCGAGCTGCTCGGCAAGCAGGATCAGCGTGCCGATGGCCGGGGTGTTGTAGGTCTGGTTCTTCAGGCTGTTCTCGACGGCGATGGGCAGCGACAGGAAGTCCGGCACCCAGCGTCCGGAAGCGGCGATCGACTCGATGCGCGAGAGTGCGGCGGGGGAGACGACCGCAACCCACAACCCGCCGTCGCTGGCGAAATTCTTCTGCGGCGCAAAGTAATACGCGTCGGCGTCGGTGATGTCCACCGGGAGGCCGCCCGCCGCCGACGTGGCGTCTATGACGATGAGCGCGTCGCCGGAGCCTTCCGGGCGGGCCACGGGCACCGCCACCCCGGTCGAGGTCTCGTTGTGCGCCCAGGCGATGACGTCGACGGACGGATCCGATTGCGGCTTCGGGGCGCTGCCCGGGTCGGCGTTCACGACTACGGGGTCTCCGACGAACGGGTTCTTGCCGACGGCGGAGGCGAACTTCGCGCTGAACTCGCCGTAGGTGAGGTGCAGCGAGCGCTTGTCGATGAGGCCGAATGCCGCGGCGTCCCAGAACGCGGTCGAGCCGCCGTTGCCGAGGATGACCTCGTAGCCGTCGGGGGCCGAGAAGAGCTCACGCACTCCGTCGCGGACCCGGCCGACCAGGTTTTTCACCGGCGCCTGCCGGTGCGACGTGCCGAACAGGTCGCCCGCGGCGGCCAGCGCTTGCAATTGCTCCGGGCGCACCTTCGACGGTCCGCAGCCGAATCGTCCGTCGGCGGGTTTGAGGTCGGCGGGAATCGTCAGTTCGGCCATGGGGACAAGGGTAGTGACCGGATCTGGGCCCTCGCTGCGGGGAGGCCGGTGTGAGAAACGCGGGAAATATGCCAAACACCCGATTCGTCGGCACCGGCTGAGTCCATACTGTGACTGGTCGGGACTGCAATTCGAGCCCGATGTGGGGTCGCGTTATGAACAACGGAAAAGCCTCGACGCTGACAACGGTCTGTGCAGCGGCGGTAATGGTTCTTTGTCCGGTGCTCGCCGCGGTGCCGGCCCAGGCCGACGGCGGTGACCAGGGCGGCGTCGTGCTGAGCGAAATCAACGCCACGCGCGCGGCCAATGGATGCGGCCCTGTTGCGGCCAACCCGCAGTTGACCCACTCCGCCGCGCGGCAGGCCAACGACATGCTCGCCAACGGGGTGACGGACCACACCGGTTCCGACGGCTCCTCCCTGGTGCAGCGCGTCACGGACGCCGGCTACGCGCCGTACGCCTCGCTCGGCGAGGTCATTTTCTGGAGCAGCGGCTTGAGCGACGCGCCCGCCGCCGCGGTGTCCTGGTGGATGAACAGTCCCGGCCACCGCGCGATCATCACCGACTGCACACTGACCGATGCCGGGTTCTCCGCGGTGAGCAACGGCGACAACATGACGGCTGCCGGAGACTTCGGAAGGAAGTAGCGGGTCGGCAAGCACTCATAATTCGGGCTCCTTCGGCGCCCGCCGTCGAGGTTCGGACGTGGTCAAGACATTCGAAGCGGCTCCGAAGCCAAGGCGAAAACGTAGGGAAACACCCGATTCGTCAGCGGCCCCGTCAGGCATAGCGTCACCCTGTGGACCATTAGCTCGCAATCAGGCCCGAAGGAGGCCACAGATGAGTATCACGGCGAAATCATTCGTATTGCTGCCGATCTGCGCGGCAGCGGTCACCGTCTTCGGATCCGTGCTCACGGCGGTTCCGGCTCAAGCCGACGGTGGCTGTGTTTCGAACGACGCTGCAGGCCAGGTGCCGCGCAAAGCCAACGACAGCGACATGGTGTGCGTCTCGCCCGCCATCGCAGCGCTCGTCCAGCAGGAGAACGCCAATAAGGACGCGGGCTATGCCGGCGGAGGCGCTTATGGGCCGCTCACCTGCATAAATGGGTTGGTCTGGCGGGAAGCGTACGACGGTGACGGCATCTGCGTCACCCCGGCACGACGCACCGAGACGTGGCAGCAGAACGCCAATGCAGGTGTCGGCGCGACGGGCGGTTTGAAGCCCAACAACGCTGCCGCCGGCGGCGGTAGCGGGAACGTGGGTTCCGGTGGTCCGGATCCGGCACTTCTCGCTGCAGTCAACGACGCGCGGGGCCACCCCGAAAAATACCCGCCCAACGGTGACGTGAATGCCGGTGCGGGTGCCAAGATGACGGCCTGTGACAACCCGCTCGCCAATTCGGCGAATCTGGGCACTGCGGCGGCAACCCACAATCAGTTCATCGCCGGCCCGGGAGCGGGCGGCGATCCGCATCAGAACGCCAATGGCAAGCAGTCTTGGGATGACGGCGGTCCGATCCAGGCTGCCGGATACAACTCAGGGCGCGCCGAGATCGTGGCTATCGGGCAGGGGAGCCCCAATGAGGCACTCGTCTCCTGGATGCAGAACGACGCGACGGCAAGTCCGCCGTGGGGACATCGCAACAATATTTTGAACTGCGATTTGCAACAGGCCGGGGCGGCTCATCTCAGCGGTGGTCCGGGAGGCAACTACTGGACGGTCGACTTCGGCACTCCGTAAATCTGGTTCGTCAGGATGCGGGCGCGCGCGGCCGTCCGACTAGGCATCAGTTCGTAAAGCGCCCGACGGCCTCAGCTCGACTTCTGCCTGCACGTCTACCCGCTATTGTGATCTGCATCACATATGCGGTCGCGCGGGCCCGTTTGGCACATCGCGCATCAGGGCATTTCACATATGCGATACCTGCGGTACCGTCGATGGACACGCAGGCCGCAAATGTAAACCTCAGGGGAGGCTTCTGATGGCTCGTACGAAGATGGTCAGGCGGTGGCGTCGCAACATGGATGTCGTCGACGACACCGAATACACCGACATGCTCACCACGCTGTCCGAGGGGTCGGTGCGGCGCAATTTCAATCCCTACACCGACATCGACTGGGACTCTCCGGAGTTCGCGGTGATCGACAACGACGAGCGATGGATCCTGCCCGCGACGGATCCGATCGGCCGGCACAGCTGGTACAGGGCGCAACCGCTCGAGCGTCAGATCGAGATCGGCATGTGGCGACAGGCCAACGTGGCGAAGGTCGGCCTGCATTTCGAATCGATCCTGATCCGTGGCCTGATGGAGTACGCGTTCTGGACGCCCAACGGCTCGCCGGAATACCGGTACTGCCTGCACGAGGCGGTCGAGGAATGCAACCACACGATGATGTTCCAGGAGATGGTGAACCGCATCGGTGCCGATGTGCCGGGGATGCCACGGCTGCTCAAGTGGATCCAGCCGTTCATCCCGCTGGTTGCGGGGCCCCTACCGATTCCGTTCTGGTTCGGCATTCTCGCCGGCGAAGAACCGATCGACCACACACAGAAAAATGTTCTGCGCGAAGGGAAAACGCTGCATCCGATCATGGAACGGGTGATGGCCATCCACGTCGCCGAGGAAGCCCGGCACATCTCGTTCGCGCACGAATATCTGCGCAAGCGAGTTCCTCACCTGCCGCGGCGGAAGCGGTTCTGGCTGTCGCTCTTCGTTCCGCTGACGATGCGGATCCTGTGCTCGGCCATCATCGTTCCGCCGCGGGCGTTCTGGAAGGAATTCGACATCCCCCGCTCGGTCCGCAAGGAAATCTTCTTCCGATCGCCCGAATCCCGACAGATGCTGCGCGACATGTTCGGTGACGTCCGGATGCTCTGCCACGACACCGGCTTGATCAACCCGATCGCCAAGCTGGTATGGCGGATCTGCAGAATCGACGGCAGGCCCAGCCGTTACCGCAGCGAACCCGCCCGCCAACATCTGGTGTCGGCCGCCTAAGCGCAACCCACGCCGGAACTTCCTATGCCCCATGTGATCACCCAGTCGTGCTGTAGCGACGGGTCCTGTGTCTATGCCTGCCCGGTGAACTGTATTCATCCGTCACCGGACGAACCGGGCTTCGCGACCGCCGAGATGCTCTACATCGATCCGGTCGCCTGCGTCGACTGCGGTGCGTGCGTGAGCGCGTGCCCGGTCGGCGCGATCGCGCCCGACACGAAGCTCGAGCCGAAGCAGCTGCCCTTCGTCGCGCTCAACGCGGCGTACTACCCGGACCGGCCCGCAGGTGAGAAGCTGCCTCCGACGTCGAAATTGGCGCCGGTGATCGACGCGCCGAAAGTGCATGTGCGCGGGGCGAATCCGTTGACTGTGGCGATCGTCGGCTCCGGACCCGCTGCGATGTACGCCGCCGACGAACTGCTGACCCAACAGGGTGTGCGTGTCAACGTCTTCGAACGGCTGCCGACTCCGTATGGCCTGGTGCGTGCGGGCGTGGCGCCCGACCACCAGAGCACCAAGAGGGTCACCCGGCTGTTCGACAAGATCGCGAAGCGACGGGGCTTCCGGCTTTTCCTCAATGTCGAGGTGGGTTCGGACCTGTCTCACGCCGAAGTGCTGGACCACCATCACGCGGTGCTCTACGCCGTCGGCGCCCCGAACGATCGCAGGCTCGAGATCGACGGCATGGGGCTGCCCGGCACGGGCACGGCCACCGAGATGGTCGCATGGGTCAACGGGCATCCCGAATTCACCGACCTACCCGTGGATCTGCGGCACGAGCGCGTGGTGATCGTCGGCAACGGAAACGTCGCCCTGGATGTCGCACGTATCTTGACGACCGATCCGGATGGGTTGAGCCACACCGACATCTCCGATCATGCACTGGCGGCGCTGCGGCAGTCGAAGGTCACCGAGGTGATGATCGCCGCCCGCCGCGGGCCCGCGCAGTCCGCGTTCACACTGCCCGAACTCATCGGGCTGACGTCGACGTGCGACGTGGTGCTCGACGCCGCCGACCACGACCTGGTGCTGGCCGACCTGGCCACCGTTGAGGACCCGCTGACCCGCAATAAACTGGAGATCCTGCGCAAGCTCGGCGACGCGTCGGTACCCGCTACGCGGCCGCGGATCCGTTTCGCCTACCGCATGACGCCGCACCGCGTGCTCGGCGCCGACCGGGTCACCGGCATCGAGTTCACGGTGACCGATACCGACGAAACCCGTCGGCTCGACTCCGGCCTCGTGCTGACGTCTATCGGCTACCGCGGCAGGCCGATTCGGGATCTGCCGTTCGACGACACCGCCGCTGTGGTGCCGAACGACGGCGGCCGGGTCGTTGACCCGCGGAGCGGCCGACCGGTGCGCGGAAGCTACGTCGCGGGTTGGATCAAACGCGGACCGACCGGCTTCATCGGCACCAACAAGTCGTGCGCGTTTCAGACGGTGCAGAACCTGGTCGACGACTACAACGCGGGCCTGCTCACCGACCCGGCGGCCAAACCGGCGGAGTTGGACAAGCTGGTGCGAAGCCGCCGAGCGGACGTGGTGGACGCGGCCGGCTGGCACGCCATCGATGAAGCCGAGATCGCTCGCGGCGGAGAAAACCGGCCACGGAACAAGTTCACGTCGATCGCCGACATGCTGGCCGTCGCGGCCACGGCACCCGCTCCGCCGCTCCGGCAGCGCCTGCTGGCCGGGCTGCGGCGCTGACGCAGTACCGGCACCGTTTCGCCACTGGAATCACAGCAATCAACGTTTCGCAGAGCACTTCTCGAACTTTTTCTGCGAAACGTCACCCGCTGTGATGGGGGAGGTTTCACTCGAAGGCATTCGGCTACCCCGGCGCGATAGCCAGTCGCAAAGGAGCAACCAAATGCCCAATCCCATCGACCTGCAGAAGTCACTGGGCGGAGTCAACTACCCGGCGCGCAAGGACGACCTCGTGGAGCATGCCAGGAAGCACGGGGCCAACGACGAGATCGTCGACAGCCTCAAGGGGATACCCGACAAGGAGTACGACGGCCCCGACCAGGTCCAGAAAGAGGTCTTCTAGCCGCGGGCGCAGCGGCTACTGCCGCTTCATCGCCTCTTCGATTTCGTCCATGCTGACCTCGCGCACCGGCTGGCCCATTGACCACTGGTGGCCGAACGGGTCGCGCAGCACGCCGTAGCGGTCGCCCCAGAACTGGTCATCGACCGGCATGACGACGCTCGCGCCCGCGTCGATAGCCTGCTGGAACTTCGCGTCCACGTCGGTGACGACGAGGTGGATGGTCACCGGTGAACCGCCGAGCGCTTTCGGTGTCATCGACTTACCGCCGCTCATCTCCGGGAAGTCGTCGTTCAGCATCACCGTTGAGCCGTTGATTGCGAGGGCGGCGTGGACGAGCTTGCCGTCCGGACCGGGCACCCGGCCGAGTTCGACGGCGCCGAACGCCTTCACATAGAAGTCGATCGCGGCGGCGGCGTCGTCGACGATCAGGTGCGGCAGCACCGCGGGCTGGACTTCGATTGCCATGGTGGTCTCCTGTCTGGGGTGGTCGCTACTAACGACTATCGCCGCGCCGAAAATTCATCGCGGTCATACGACCGAAAATCCCGGCGGTAGGACACGTCGCCCTGTCAGCGACATCAGCACTTCGCTGCCCCGCCCGGTCGTCACGGCGATCCGCGCCGCGAGCACCGTGGCCTCGTCGAGCACGATGTCGGGCAGATCGAACGAAAGCGCGGCCGCGCGTGCGATATCCAGGCTGTGCACGGCCAGTTCGAAGGTTCGCGTCGGCAGATAGGTGTGCAGACGGATCCCCAGCCCGCCGATCACCGCGACGAGTGGGTCGGCGGCCGCCGTCGCGAGTTCGCCCAGCACGCGTTCGATAAGGTCGTCGATCGTCTGCGCCGGGTTGTCGCCGAGGTCGCGGCCCGCCTGTCTGCCGCGTTCGGTGATCGCCCCCGCATCGGCGTTCGACATGTAGTCGGCGATCCCCGCGTAGTAGTCCTGCGGAGTCGCGACGTCCTCGTGCTCCGCGGACGTCTCCAGATAGGTGCTGACGGTGATGAGCGAACGCGACGCGTGCCCGACCAACGACCGCATGTCCCAGTCGCCGAGTCCCGGCCCGTCCCAGCCGTCGGCGGGGATCCGGTGGACCAGACCGGCGAAGCTTCGTGCCGCCGACTCGAAAGTGGTGACCGTGGCCGCCACCGTGGTCAGCCTTTCGCGATCTCGTTCCAGCCCTCGACGGATTCGGGGCTGCGCGGAGCGGGGCCGACGTAGATTGCCGACGGGCGGACGAGCTTGCCGAGTCTCTTCTGTTCGAGGATGTGCGCGCTCCAACCGGCGGTGCGCCCGCAGGTGAACATCGCGGGCATCATCTTCACCGGCACCTCGGCGAAGTCCAGGATCACCGCCGCCCAGAACTCGACGTTGGTCTCGATGGCTCGGTCGGGCCGACGCTCCCTCAGTTCGGTCAGCGCGGCCTGCTCGAGCGCGGCGGCAACCTCGTAGCGCGGCGCCTCGAGTCGCTTGGCGGTGGCCCGCAGCACTCGGGCCCGCGGATCCTGCGCGCGGTACACGCGGTGGCCGAAGCCCATCAGCTTCTCCTTGCGGTCCAGCACGCCGCGGACGACCGTCCGTGCGTCGCCGGTGCGCTCGGCCTCTTCGATCATCGGGATCACCCGCGCGGGCGCGCCGCCGTGCAGTGGGCCGCTCATCGCGCCGATGGCACCGGACAGCGCGGCGGCCACGTCGGCGCCCGTCGACGCGATCACCCGGGCGGTGAACGTCGATGCGTTCATGCCGTGTTCGGCGGCCGACACCCAGTAGGCATCGATCGCCTCGATGTGCCTGGGATCAGGCTCACCCTGCCAGCGGGTCATGAAACGCGCTGTCACAGTAGAGCATTCGTCTATCTTCCGCTGCGGGACGGCGGGCTGGTAGATACCGCGGGCGGATTGCGCGACGTAGGACAGTGCCATCACCGACGCGCGGGCCAACTGGTCACGGGCGGTGGCGTCGTCGATGTCGAGCAGCGGCTGGTAGCCCCAGATCGGCGCGAGCATCGCCAGGCCGGCCTGCACGTCGACGCGGACGTCGCCGCTGTGGATCGGCAACGGGAACGGTTCGGCAGGCGGCAACGGACGCCCGAACCCGCCGTCGACGAGCAGCGCCCACACGTCGCCGAAAGTGACCTGCCGGTCGACCAACTCCTCGATGTCGACGCCGCGGTACCGCAGCGCGCCACCGTCTTTGTCCGGTTCCGCGATCTCGGTGGTGAAGGCCACAACGCCTTCCAGGCCAGAGACGAAGTCCTCGGGTACCTCAGTCATGGGGTGATTCTCGCACCCACCCCGGGGCCCTTCGCTACCGGTCGGTAACAAGTAGCCGAACTGTTGGGGCGTAGCGTTGGCGCGGTGGCCACCCCGGAAAACGAACGACTGGCCGCAATGCGTGTGGAGTACGGCTCGGCGGAAAAGGACGGCAGCCCCGACCTGGATGCCGACTGGCTCGCCGACGGGTGGGTTGCACTGCTGCGCAAATGGTTAGCCGACGCCGAGGGCGCAGGAGTCGCCGAGCCCAACGCCATGGTGGTCGGCACGGTCGACGACGAAGGACGGCCGGTGACCCGGTCTGTGTTGTGCAAGTCCGTGGACGACACCGGGATCACCTTCTTCACCAATTACGACTCCGCCAAGGGTGAGCAACTCGCCTCGACGCCGTACGCGTCGGCGACCTTCCCGTGGTTTGCGCTCGGCCGCCAGGTGCACGTGCGCGGCCCGGTGACGAGGGTGTCCGCGGAGGTGACCGCCGACTACTGGCGCCATCGGCCGCGCGGCTCCCAGCTGGGCGCCTGGGCTTCGCACCAATCTCATCCGATTGAGTCGCGCGCGGCTCTGCTCGACCAGTTGGCCGACGTCACACAACGTTTCGCCGACCTCGACGAGGTCCCGGTGCCGCCGAACTGGGGTGGATACCTCGTCGCGCCGGACGTCGTCGAATTTTGGCAGGGCCGGGAGAACCGGGTGCACAACAGGATTCGGGTAGCAGAGGGCCGCATCCAGCGGCTTCAGCCGTAGTGGCGGGGTTCTTCGCCGACGTCACTCCGCTGCGGACCTCGCCGGACTTCCGACGGCTGTTCTCGGCCGGCGTCGTCACGGTCGTCGGGGCCAACCTCACCATCTTCGCGGTGCCGGTCCAGATCTATGCGCTCACCCAGAACTCGGCGTACGTCGGTCTTTCCGGCCTGTTCGCGCTGGTTCCCCTCGTGGTGTTCGGCCTGTGGGGAGGCGCTTGGGCCGACGCGATGGATCGACGCCTGCTGCTGATCATCACCTCCTGCGGGCTGGCCGTGGCATCGGTGCTGCTGTGGGTGCAGGCTGCACTGTCGCTCAACAACGTGTGGGTGGTGCTCTGCCTGCTGTCGGTGCAGCAGGCGTTCTATGCGATCAATCAGCCGACGCGGTCGGCGGCGATCCCGCGGATGGTGGCCGCCGACCAACTGCCTGCGGCCAACTCGCTCAACATCACAGTGTTCCAGTTCGGCGCGATCGTCGGCCCGCTGATGGCAGGGGTCATGCTGCGCTGGGTCGACCTGTCCACGTTGTACCTGATCGACACGATCACCTGTATCGCACCCATCTGGGCCACGTTCCGGCTCAAGCCGATTCCACCGAGCAACGGCGAGGCCGGCTCGTCGGGCTGGGGATTCCGTGCCGTGCTCGACGGGTTCCGCTATCTGGCAGGCAACACCGTCGTGCTGATGTCGTTCGTCGTCGACCTGATCGCGATGATCTTCGGCATGCCGCGGGCGCTCTTTCCGCAGATGGCTCACGAAAGCTTCGGCGGACCCGTCGAGGGCGGCACCACCATGGCGCTGCTGGCCGCCGCCATCTCGGTGGGCGCCGTGGCGGGCGGCGTGTTCTCCGGCTGGCTACCGCGCATTCAGCGCCAGGGTTTGGCTGTGGTCCTCGCGATCCTGGTGTGGGGCGTGGCGATGATCGGGTTCGGCGTGGCCAGTGGTCTGGCCGGCGGAACGGCCGGGCTGATGTTGTGGATTGCCTTGGTGTTTCTCGCTATTGGCGGTGCAGCGGACATGGTGTCGTCGGCGTTCCGCAACACAATCCTGCAAGAAGCGGCATCCGATGATGTCCGCGGCCGGTTGCAAGGGGTGTTCACCGTCGTCGTCGCGGGCGGTCCCCGCCTCGCCGATGCGGTGCACGGCGCCGCCGCGGCGGCTGTCGGCACAACGATCGCCGCCGCCGGTGGCGGAGGACTGGTGGTCGTGGGGGTTCTGGTTGCGGCGGTTCTCGCGCCCGTATTCGTGCGGTACCGGGTCAGCCGGCCCCGCACCGGCGGTCCGGAATTAGCCAGCGAACATACGCCGGATGACGACAAAGTCTGATTGCGGCAGATTACGATCCAAGACACTTTCCTTGGCAACTTCAAGCGGTCGAGTTAACATCCTGGCGTGCCTGGTGATTCGTGGGATTCGGCAGCAATTGGTTTGCGCGAGCGTAAGAAACAGCGCACGCGCGCCACGCTGATCGACGCCGCCATCGAGCTATGCGAAGCGCAGGGGTTCGAGCAAACTACCGTCGAGCAGATCGCCGCGATCGCCGACGTCTCGCCCCGCACCTTCAGCCGTTACTTCGCCACCAAGGAAGCGGTGTGTCTGGCCCTCGTCGACGACGCCGTCGACGTAACCGCAGTGGAATTGGGCCGCCTGCCCGGGGACATGAATCACTTGGAGGCGCTGTACCGCGCGTCGGTGACGATGTACCGCAACACCAAGAACGCCGGCATCGGCGAACTGACGGCCCCGCGGCTGATGTGCACGCTGCGAATCATCATGTCCTCACCGACATTGCGGCAGGCGACCATGGAGTTCCGGCCGCACGCGCTCAACGTCGAGCTGGCCAGGCGGATGGACGTCGAACTCGAAGACCGAGGGCTGCAGCTGGTCGCCGCGGTGTGGGCGTCGATCATCATGACCGCGCTGGCCGACCTGGGCATGGACACCCGTTGGCAGGGCGTCGACATCGATGACGCCGTGGACCGGATCGAAGCGACGTTCGACCAGTTCGCAGGCCTGATTGACGGCGTCGCGCAGCCCGTCTGAACCTGCGCGCACCCCGCGCGGGCGCGATTGCCACAATGGGACTACCTTTTGAGGGCAGAGGTCGGTTCTCTCAGCGACGAAGGGATGCCTGTGGCAGAAAAAGACGAGCACGCCAGCCTGCGCTATCCCGGCGGCGAGATTGAGTTGGATATCGTCCACGCTACGGAGGGTTCCGACGGTATCGCGCTGGGGTCGCTGCTGGCGAAGACCGGCTACACCACCTTCGACGAGGGCTTCGTCAACACCGCATCCACCAAGAGCGCCATCACCTACATCGACGGTGACGCGGGCATCCTGCGCTACCGCGGATATCCGATCGAGCAGCTCGCCGAGAAGTCAAGCTTCATCGAGGTCGCCTACCTGCTGATCTACGGCGAACTGCCGACGAAGGATCAGCTGGACACCTTCACCGGGCAGATCCAGCGGCACACGCTGCTGCACGAGGACCTCAAGCGGTTCTTCGACGGCTTTCCGCGCAACGCGCACCCGATGCCGGTGGTATCGAGTGCGGTCAATGCGCTGTCCGCGTACTACCAGGATTCGCTGGATCCCTTCGACGACGAACAGGTCGAGCTGTCCACGATCCGGTTGCTGGCCAAGCTGCCGACCATCGCCGCGTACGCCTACAAGAAGTCGGTCGGCCAGCCGTTCCTGTATCCCGACAATTCGCTGACGCTGGTCGAGAACTTCCTGCGGATGACGTTCGGCTTCCCTGCCGAGCCCTACGAGGTGGACCCGGAAGTCGTGCGGGCACTTGACCTGCTGCTCATCCTGCACGCCGACCACGAGCAGAACTGCTCGACGTCTACGGTGCGTCTGGTCGGCTCGTCGCAGGCCAACCTGTTCACCTCAATCTCCGGCGGCATCAACGCGCTGTGGGGTCCGCTGCACGGCGGCGCCAACCAGGCTGTGCTGGAAATGCTGGAGAAGATTCGCCAGTCCGACGGCGACGTGCACGACTTCGTCAAGAGGGTCAAGAACCGCGAAGACAACGTGAAGTTGATGGGCTTCGGGCACCGGGTCTACAAGAACTACGACCCGCGGGCGCGCATCGTCAAGGAGCAGGCCGACAAGATCCTGGGCAAGCTCGGCGGCGACGACGAACTGCTCGACATCGCCAAGGCCTTGGAAGAGGTTGCGCTCACCGACGACTTCTTCGTCGAGCGCAAGCTGTATCCGAATGTCGACTTCTATACCGGTGTGATCTACCGCGCGATGGGCTTCCCGACCCGGATGTTCACCGTGCTGTTCTCCGTCGGCCGGCTGCCGGGTTGGATCGCTCACTGGCGGGAGATGCACGAGGACGGCAGCGGCAAGATCGGCCGCCCGCGCCAGATCTACACCGGCTACACCGAGCGCGACTACACCGACCTCGGCAAGCGCTAACCCGCCCAAACTCACGTTCGGGCGAACTTTTGCGAGTGGATCGCGCCATTTCGTCGATCTCGGCGGCGACCTGAGAGGCATTTCACTGTCATTCGCCTTGCCCGAACAACAGTTGTAGTTTCACAATAGTTATGTGAATGAAACCGTCGTCCGATCTCTGAGCGCTCGTCGCAAGGCCATCATCTTGGTGTCCTGCTGTCTGAGCCTGCTGATCGTCTCGATGGATGCGACCATCGTCAACGTCGCGATCCCCAGTATCCGCGCCGAGTTCGGCGCGTCCGCGTCGCAGATTCAATGGGTCATCGACATCTACACCCTGGTCCTGGCCTCGCTGCTACTGCTGTCGGGCGCGACCGGCGACCGGTTCGGCCGGCGGCGCACATTCCAGATCGGCCTGACGGTCTTCGCGGTCGCGTCGTTGATGTGCAGCCTTGCGCCGAGCATCGAGATGCTGATCGGCGCCCGCTTCCTGCAGGCCATCGGCGGCTCGATGATGAATCCCGTCGCGATGTCGATCATCACCCAGGTCTTCCGGGGGCGGGTGGAACGCGCACGGGCGATCGGCGTCTGGGGTGGGGTCGTCGGCATCTCGATGGCGCTCGGCCCGATCGTCGGCGGCGCACTCATCGAATACGTCGACTGGCGGGCGGTGTTCTGGATCAACCTGCCGATCTGCGCGATCGCCATCGTGCTGACGGCGATCTTCGTGCCGGAGTCGAAGTCGGCCACTATGCGCGACGTCGATCCGATCGGGCAGGCGCTGGGCATGGCCTTTCTGTTCGGCGTGGTGTTCGTGCTCATCGAAGGTCCCGGGATGGGCTGGACGAACACCCGCATCGTCACGGTGGCCGTGATCGCGGTGCTGGCGTTCGTCGCGTTCCTGTACTACGAGTCGCGACGCCACGACCCGTTCATCGATCTTCGGTTCTTCCGCAGCATCCCGTTCGCCTCCGCGACCATGATCGCGGTGTGCGCGTTCGCTTCCTGGGGTGCGTTCTTGTTCATGATGTCGCTGTACCTGCAGGGCCAGCGCGGGTTCTCGGCGATGCACACCGGCTTGATCTATCTGCCCGTTGCTGTTGGCGCACTGATCTTTTCGCCGCTTTCGGGCAGACTGGTCGGCCGATTCGGCAGCCGGCCGTCGTTGTTCGTCGCGGGCACCTTGATCACCGCCGCGACGCTGATGCTCACCCAACTGACCGCGACAACGGCGGTGTGGCAACTGCTGGTGGTCTTCGCGGTGTTCGGCGTCGGGTTCTCGATGGTGAACGCACCGATCACCACGGCGGCGGTCAGCGGCATGCCGACCGATCGCGCGGGTGCGGCTTCCGCGGTGGCGTCGACAAGCCGCCAGGTCGGCGTCAGTCTCGGTGTCGCGCTGTGTGGTTCGGTCGCCGGTGCCGCTCTGGCGACGGCGGGCGCGGATTTCGCGGCGGCGGCCCAGCCGCTGTGGTACATCTGCGCAGCCCTCGGTGTCGCCATCTTCGCACTGGGCATGTTGTCGACGTCTGCCCGCGCCACCCGTTCGGCGCAACGCCTCGCACCATTGATCGACCCAACGCAGTGGGAGGGTGTCCGTGTCCGGTAACGCACTGGCGGACGAGGTTTGGCGCGCAATGGCGTCGCTCGTCAACGACAACCGTGACAGCTGGAAGCGCGCCGTGATCGAGCGGACGGGGCTGCCCTTCAGCCGCATTCGGATACTGAGAAGGCTGGCCCGTCAACCGATGACGGTCAAAGAGATCGCGCAGGCCGCGACCGTCGACGCCCCCGCGGCCACCGTCGCGGTCAACGACCTCGAGAGTCGCGGCCTCGTCGTTCGCGAGACCGATCCGGCCAACCGGCGGTGCAAGGTGGTGTCGTTGACGGATGCGGGCCGCGAGACGGTGGCAGCCATGCGCTCCGTCGAGGATCCCGCGCCGGAGATCCTGTCGGCCCTCGACCAGGCCGAACTGAGGAAGCTGCAGGCTATCCTCGCCAAGCTCGCTCGCTAATTGGGGCACTCCCCGCGAGCAGGGCACCACCCGCTTACGGGGGACATTCCCGGTCGTCAACTCAGCGATTAACAGCCCTGGCTTGTCTTTCGACGGCACGATGAGGGGGTGGCCATATCGTGCGGTGCGTGTGGCGCCGGGCTGAGGGACGGCGCCCGATTCTGCGACACCTGCGGTTCGCCCGTCGCCGCCGCCGACAGCCACGCCGAGTACAAGCAGGTCACCGTGCTGTTCGCCGACGTGGTGCACTCGATGGACATCGCGGCGGCCGTCGGGCCGGAACGGCTTCGGGAAATCATGGGCGAGGTGTTCCGCCGGTCGTCGGTGATCGTGCAGCGCTATGGCGGCACGGTGGACAAGTTCACCGGCGACGGCATCATGGCGGTGTTCGGCGCGCCGATCGCACTCGAGGACCACGCCCTGCGAGCGTGCCGCGCGGCACTGGACATCCAGACCGACGCGCAGCACCTGGCGGCAGAGGTGCAAAGACGCGACGACGCGTCCCTGCAGCTGCGGATCGGGTTGAACTCCGGCGAGGTGATCACCGGCGAAATCGGCTCCGGCCCAATGAGTTACACCGCCGTCGGTGAGCAGGTCGGTATGGCGCAGCGGATGGAGTCGGTGGCGCCGCCCGGCGGCGTGATGGTCAGCGAGTCGACAGCACGACTCGTGGAGACCGTTGCGATGCTCGGCGAGACCGAGCAGGTCCACATCAAGGGCGCCAGCGATCCGGTGCCCGCGCACCGGTTACTCGGGATGGCGACGGGTCGGCGCCGTGGTCGCGTCGAGCCCACGTTCGTCGGCCGGCAGTGGGAGATGGGCGCTCTCACCGGCGTCCTCGAGCGGTCGGCCGACGGCAACGGAAGTGTCGTCGGCCTCGTCGGGCCGCCGGGTATCGGCAAGAGTCGTGTCGTTCGGGAGCTGACCGCACACGCCAAGGATGCCGGCGCCGAGGTGTTCACGACGTACTGCGAATCGCACACCGCAGAGCTGCCGTTGCGCGCCGTTGCCGAGTTGCTTCTCGACGTCGCCGGTGCCGCCGGGCTGGAGGATTCGGCCGCTCGCGCGCGAGTGCACGAAAGGTTCTCCGATGCCGATGACGAAGACCTGGTACTGCTGGACGACGTGTTGGGAATCGGGGATCCCGACATCACCGTCCCGCAGATCGACCCCGACGCCCGACGTCGACGGCTGGCTTCGATGGTCAACGCGTCCGCCTTGGCGCGGTCGGCGCCGTCTGTCTATGTCATCGAGGACGCACACTGGATCGACAGCGTCAGCGAGTCGCTACTGGCCGAATTCTTGGCCGTCGTTCCGCAGACCAGTTCCCTGGCCGTGATCACATACCGACCCGAATACACCGGCGCACTGGCGCATGGGCCACGGTCACAGACCATCGCGCTGGAACCACTGGATGATTCGCAGATGTTAGAGCTCAGTGCCGACCTACTCGGCAGGGATTCCTCGGTGACCGAGCTCGCAGACCTCGTCGCCGAGCGGGCAGCGGGCAACCCCTTTTTCGCCGAGGAGATCGTGAGGGACCTCAGCGAGCGTGATGTGCTGGTCGGAGGCCGAGGCTGCTACCTGTGTGTCGGTCCGTCCGCCGACGTCCACGTGCCCCACACACTGCAGGCGGTGATCGCCGCGCGCATCGACCGGCTGAACCCGGCAGCCAAGCGAATACTGAACGCTGCCGCGGTCATTGGATCGCGTTTCGAGCCCGACATGCTGACGGCCCTTGAGATCGAGCCTGTATTGGGTGATCTCATTACGGCGGAGCTCATCGACCAGACCGCATTCAGCCCTCACCCCGAATACGCGTTCCGGCATCCATTGGTCCGTGCGGTCGCCTACGAGTCACAGCTGAAATCCGCTCGCGGGCAACTGCATCGGCGTGTCGCGGCAGCGATCGATCAGACCGAGCAGAACGCGGCTCTGATCGCCGAGCACCTGGAAGCTGCCGGTGACCTACGCCGTGCGTACGACTGGCACATGCGGGCGGGCGCGTGGTCGACCAACCGCGATCATGCCGCCGCTCAAATCAGCTGGGAGCGCGCGCTTCAGGTCGCCGATGCGCTGCCCGACGACGAACCTGACGTTGTCGCTATGCGTATCGCCCCACGGTCGTTGTTGTGCAGCAATGTGTTTCGACGATTCCATCCCGACATGCCCGCTCGCTTTGAGGAGCTGCGCGAACTCTGCACAGCTGCGGGAGACAAGGCCTCGCTGGCAATCGGGATGTCGGGTCTGGTGATGGAGCATGTTGTGCGTGGGCGCCTTCAGGAGGCATCTGTGCTCGCCTCGGAGACGATGATATTGATCGAGTCGATCGATGATCCGTCGCTGACGGTGGCGTTGTCGTTCGCATCCTGCGTCGCCAAAGTACAAGTCAACGAGATGGAAGACGTTCTGCGTTGGGCGCAGGCCGTCATCCATCGAACAGAAACCGAACCCGAGGCCCAAAGCATCATTCTTGGCTCGCCGTTTGCGATGGCGTTGGCGTTCCGCGCAGTTGCGAGGTGGAGCTCAGGACGGCCAGGTTGGCGTCAGGACATGCGACGCGCCATCTCGCTGAGCAGCGTCGCCGACTCGGTTTCGCATGCTGCCGTCATCGCCTACAGCTACAACGCGATTTCGCACGGGGTGCTCGCCACGTCCGATGCTGCGCTGGCCGAGATCGGTGCCGCCATGCAGATGGCCGAGAAGTCGGCCGAGGATATCGCTGTGGTTCTGCTCAGAATCGCCATGGGTATCGCGCTCGCGGAGGGAGACCCTGAGGGGACGGACGCAGGATATGACATGTTGGCCGAGCTGCGTGAGACGTGCGTGCGGGAACACTATGCCATGAATG
>NZ_JAVHWR010000181.1:0-21942 GCF_032159565.1 Mycobacterium sp. | reverse complement strand
TAGCTAACGGTCCTCGGCGTGATACAGCTGCAGCGCCAGAGCCCGCCCCTTTTCGGTGAGGTGTAGCCACGCGCAGGCGGTCCAGCCCCAGCGGTCGTCGAAGTTGGCCACGTATCTCTCCTCGATTTTGGCCATTGCCTCATCGAGCGGCAGGCCCCAAGGCTTGAATCCGGATGGAGCCTTCTTGTCTGGCACGCCCAGCACGAACAGGCCTTCGCTGACGAGTTCACGGATCATGCTCAATGTCAGTTGCTGCGCCTCGGCCGCGCGGCGTTTGGGAGTGTGGTTGTCGAACAGAAAGGTGGCGTGCGGTTCGCCGAGGCGAATCCAGTCCCGTAGTCCCTCGATCAGCAGATCTTCATTTACATCATCGTGTTCGGACGTGCCCATTTCGTCTCCCACCCCATGAAGCTACCTCCGTGAAAGCCACGCCGGATACGCGGATTCACAAGCAATACGGCGGGGCAGAATTTGGTGCGGAGCCGGCTGGTTTGACGCTTTTAGACTTGGGATGTGGCTTGCATACACTCTCTACCGACGTGAGTCTGACGCTATCGCAGCTTCGCGAGTGGGACACCGAGCATTTGACGAGCGCCGCGCGTCATTGGTCCGCCACGGCCAGTCGCTGGGAAGACGCGTTCTTAACGCTGGAGCAGGCAACTCACATGCCGGGCGGAACGCCATGGGAGGGGGCGGCCGCTCGCGCTGCGCAGGACCGCGCCTACGCAGATCGGCGACGCGTAAGCGCTGTGGCAGACCAGCTGTACACCGCATCTTCCGTCGCCCGCACGGCTGCAGGACAAATCCAGTCAGCGCAGCAGCGAGTTCTCGCTGCTGTCGAAGCGGCTGAAGCAAGTGGTTTCACTGTGGGTGACGACTTTTCGTTCACGACTTATCGGGCGAGTGCCCGGGAGATTGCGGCCGCTGAAGCGGAAATGCGTGAGCTCGGGTGGCAATTGCACTACCGCATCAAGGAATTGCTCGAACTCGACCAACAGGTCGCTACACGGATCGCGGTAGCCGCCGACGGTATCGGCACCCTCACGTTCACAGACGCCGATGAGGCGGACTCGGGTCGCGACGGAGCAATTCACGCCATCGATAACCGCGTCCTGAAAGAGGCGCCGCCTCAGCCGCCCCCGCCGGATCCGACACCTGGACCCATGCCACCCATCAACGGCGCTGATGATGTGAGAAGAGTTCTCGAGCCTCTGCAAAACGGCGGCAGGAGGGGGCCAAACGGCGTGGGGACCGAGCCGGACGTCAAAGAGATATGGGACGAGTCCTCGATGAAGCGGCTGTGGGATTACCTCACACGCAATGCCAACGACGGTGCACCCCCGCCCGACTACAGGGGTCCGGTGCGGGTGCTCCCCGATGGCACGAGAATCGGTTATCGCGGGAGCGGTAGGTGGGGCGACACCATTGACGTCTGGTATCCAGACGCCTACTCGAAGGGACACACTCCGTACGAGCCGTATTTTCCGCCCCTCGTCAGCGGCCCTCCGCAACTCCCTCCGGCCGCTAGCATCCCGTTGGTGCAAGTAATGCCGCCGCAGCTGACACACCCGCCGACCACGTTGCCACCGGCAGGGATTTTCGAGCCGAACGGATTGCCGCCGTGGCTGCAAAATGCCTCGGCGCCAGGCCTTCACAGCCCGGCCCAGCCACCGACGATCATGCCCGGCGTTGCCTTGCCAGACACACCGCAGGCGTCAGCGCCCGCCCCGGACGACGGTCCGGGGCTGTCCGAAATGGGCGAGGCATTCGTCGACACGGGTGAGGCGGTCGGCAGTGTCATCGTCGGCGGCATCGTGATCGTCGGCGGCCTGCTGGGGACGGTAGCCACGCCAAGCGGCCAGATCGCCCGCTGACTGTTGCGGCTGTTGGCATCAAAGCCGATCATGGATCGTCGGCGTGATACAGCTGTAACGCCAGCGCCTTACCTTCGTCAGTGTGTGCCAGCCACACGCACGTCACCCAACCCCAACGATCTTCGAAGTTGGTTACGTATGCATCCTCGATCTCGGCCATCGCCTCGTCCAGAGACATGTTCCACGTTTCGAATCCTGATGGCCTCTTGTTGTCTGGCTCACCCAGAACGAACAGGCCCTCGTTGACGAGCTCTCGGATCATGTTCAACGTCAGTTTTTGCGCCTCAGCGACTGGGCGTTTGGGCGCGTGATTTTCGAATGCAAAGGCCTGGTGTATCTCCGACAGATGAATCCAGTCCTGTAGTCCCTCGATCAGCAGGCGTTCCTTCACGTCATCATGTTCGGAAGTTCCCGTCTCGTCGCGCACCTCATGAAACTACCTCTGTGAGAGAGGTACCGGATACGCAGATTTCGAGGGATGCGCTCGTGGCAGAACTTGGTGCGGAGCCGACGAAGGCTTAGTCCGCCTATGGATCATCGGCGTGATACAGCTCTAGCGCCAACGCCTTTCCCTTTTCGGTGAGCTCCAACCAAGCGCACGTCACCCAGTTCCACCGATCGTCGAAATTTGTCACGTACTTGTGCTCGATCATGGTCATCGCTTCGTCGAGGGGCAGGTCCCACGGTTGGAATCCGGACGCTGCCTTCTTGTCTGGCTCACCAAGAATGAACAGGCCCTCGTCGACGAGTTCGCGGATCATCCTCAGCGTCAACTTCTGCGCTTCGGCGACCGAGTGTTTGGGGGTGTAGTGGTCGAACTCAAATCCTGCATGGATCCAGGAGAGATATATCCAGTCCTGTAATCCCTCCATCAGCAGGCCTTCCTTCACGTCGTCACAGTCACGCGCGCCGACGTCGTCCTCCATCCGTCAAACCTAACGCTGAAACGCGAGATCCCATTCACGAGTTCGCGGTGACCGTCAGCCCACGTCGTGCACGGCGATCAGATGGTGTGACACCGGCTCGTGGTCGAGAAACTGTTCGACCGCCTGCTCGATCAACAGGTCGTTACCGGTGAGCCTCGTGTAGTGCTGGTGCAGATGCTCACCCCACGATCGCACGATGAAAGTCTCCACGAAGGTGTGTTCACGCTCGACGCTGCGGTAGAGCCGCCACCGCGCCGCGCCGGTGCGTTGCCGGGAGCGGCCCATCGCGGCGATGGCCGTCAGGAACGCCGCCTCGTCCTTCGGCTCGACGTGATAGGTCGTCATCACCAGCACCGGGCCGTCGAGAGGTTCGGGTTCGAACACCAGCGTCGGTTCCGGCCAGTGCGACGACGGCGTCAGGTCCAGGTTGCCGGTGCGGGCGTGCAGCGGCCACCACAGCGTCGACAAGGCGCATATCGCCAGTAGTCCCGCACTGACCAGCAGGCTGACGACGCTCGACGTCGCGCCTGCGAGCACACCCCACACCAGCGAACCCAGCGCTTGGCCGCCCATGAAGATCAGCTGGTACACCGACAATCCGCGGGCGCGGACCCACCCCGGCAGGCTCAGCTGCATCGACGCGTTGAGAGTCGACAGGCTCAACAGCCACGCCGCGCCACCGAACACCAATCCGACGAGCACCGTCGCGAAGTTCGGCACGAGTGCCAGCACCACCGTCGACGCGGCGAAGCCCATGGCCCCGACGGTGAGCAGCGCGTTCTGGCCGAAGCGCGACCGCAGCCGGGACAGCACCAGCGCACCGAGTACCGCGCCGACCCCCAGCGCCCCCAGCAGCAGTCCGTAGCCGGACGATGACAGTCCCAGTTGATCCTTCGCGATCACCGGCAGCAGGCCCCACAGTGCGCTCGCGGGCGCGATGAACAACGCGGTGCGCAGCAGGATGCGCCGCACGATGGGGGAGCGGCGGATGTACCGACCGCCGGCGCTCAGCGCCGCCAGCGCCCGCTCCGCCGGGAACGTGTGCTCGATCGCCGGTTTCCGCCAGACGACGAGCACGATCACGATGCCCACGAACGACACCGCGTTGACGGCGAAGACCACCGTCGGCCCCGCCAGCGATACCAGGGCACCGGCGATCGCGGGCCCGATCGCCCGCGCGCCGTTCAAGCTCATGCTGCCCAGTGCTGCTGCAGCCGGGATCTGTTCAGGCGAAACGAGATCCGGTTGGATTGCCTGCCATGCCGGTGCGGTGAGCGCCTGCCCGCAACCGATGAGGAACAGCAGCAACAGCAGCACCGTCGGGGTGGTCAGTCCGGCGCCCGTCAGCGACGCCAGCAGTGCCACCGCCGCGGCCATCGCCGCCTGGGTCGCGATGAGAAGACGGCGTCGGTCGACCAGATCAGCGAGGACCCCCGACGGCAACGCAAGCAGCACCACCGGCAGCGTCGTCGCGGTCTGAACCAGCGGCACCAGCACCGCGGCGCGCGGATCGCCGACGAGCATCCACTGCGCACCCACCGTCTGCATCCAGGTGCCCAGGTTGGAGACGAACTGCGCGATCCACAGCGCCCGGAACACCGGCGACCGCAGCGGGGCCCACGTCGAGCCCGCCTGCGCCGGTGCCGCTGAAGTCATCGACAGTCAGTCTTGCGCACCGCGCTGCCTCGCAAGAATGGCGCGCTAAAACAACGACCGCACGATCAGCGTGTCGACGAAGCCTCACCACCGCGCAGTTACATTGGCGGCGAGCTGTTCGGCAATCTTGACCGCCGAATCAGCGGGGTCAGCGCTGCACGTGTTGACGTCGATAATGATGTTGTTTCTGTGCGTAAGCGCGCGTCCGCAGCCCCAGCCGGGGGCGGCGGCGTCCTTTTCGGTCGCGGTGACACTCAGTGCGCCGTCAGCGTTGGAGATCTGTCCGACGGACCACTGCGTCTTGCTCTGCGTGTGGGTGTACCCGCGGCATGCCGGCCACCGCTCGGCGGAGGCGTCGAAGAACGCGCTGGCTTTTTCGATGGTGGGGAACAACACCAGCGCCTGCTTGAGATAGTGCGTGAACTTGTCGCCGTTGTTGAGGCTCTGATCGCGCTCGGCCCAGTAACCGCTGTCGGCATAGACGGGTGCCTCGGCGGCGCCGTCGATGGCCAGGCACTCCGGAGGCGCCATAGTCGCGCTGTTGTCAGACATCGAGGTCTGCTGATTTGTGACCGCCATCCCGGCCGTCCCCATAGCGAAGTTCACCTGTTCAGGGTTGAGCAGCAGCCCTACCAGCTCGCGCTCGACAAGAGGGCGCGGAATCATCGACCGGGTGGTGGTGGGCAACTCGGCGTTGCCTATCGTGCTGGCGCACCCGGCGATCGAAACGCAGATGACTGCAACCGCAAGTGCGGACGTTGGCTGGCGCATGTGTTCCTCCCCATGCCAGTTGTGCCCAACCTGGTCAGCCTGGCGCGACCTCCCCCGTCGCACGGCTCATAAGGAAATGGTGCAGCAATTCCGCCGACGCATGCGTGAGTTGGCCGATGTTTCGTGGTAACGAAGCACGGCGTTTTTGGTAACGATCAAGGAGGCCGTCCCGCGGAGCTGTCCCGTCGCTTTGCGGTCACGGCGGTCGCAGCCGCCTGAACAGGGGCTTCGTTCGCCAGGCAGTGTGCAGCACATGTGATACCCACGCTAGGTGTCAATCGTGGGACGGAAGAGCTACGTCAGCACGCATCCACGCTCGGCGACGAGGATCAGTTGCTGATCGGCGTGCAGCTTACGGGCGATACGACATGACCTGACGTCCCGCCGGATTCGATCGAGAAAACGGTGTCGGGTGGCAGCGGACCAAAGCGAATCAAGCACGCCCCGAAGAATGCGGCTGGCGCACGCCGCTGACTGCGCTCAGCCCAGCGGCGGAAGCGGATAGATCATCTTCGCCTGTGCCGAGTCCGGCGGCGCGATCGCCTTGACCTGCCCGCCCTGGATCTGGACCAGCATCGGGTTGAGCGCGGTGTTGTTGTGGAAATGGTCGCCGTCCGATGCGAACTTGATCGGTCCGTAGAAGGTTGTCAGGTCGGTGCCGGCGATCAGATCGTTCAGCTTGCCCCGGGCCTCCTCGGACAGCGACGGCGGCTCACCGAGCTTCTCGACCGCGGCCTGCAGCACCTGCCCGGCGGCGCTGCATCCAGCGGCAGTGTAATCCGGTGGGGAGCCGTGCTGCTGTTCGAACGTCTTCGCGTAGTCGCCTGCCGAGCCGAACAGGTCGTCGCGGAAAGTCGCGGTCGGCAGCCAAACCGAGATCCCCAAAACGCCGTCGGCTTGACGGCCGAGCGCCTTCGCGAAGGAGGCATCGGTGATCCCGTAGTGCTCGATGATCGCCTTCGGCGTGTAACCCGACGCGGCCATCGCCTTCACGAAGTCGACAAGCAAAATGTCGTGGCCGCCGACCGCCACAATGTCGGGCCTCTGAGCCGCGACCGCGCCGGCCACCGGCGCCAGGTCGGCGTTCGGCGGGAACAGCCCGTAGTGCACGAGTTGGAGCTTCGCGTCCTGTACCCCCGTGCGGAAGCCCTGGGCGGTGTTGTCGGAGAACGGCTCGTTGGCGCCGACGACCGCCGCGGTCACAGGTTTGGGATTCGCGTTGTCGACGATCGCCTGGATCGAGCGGGCCGCCGTGGTATCGACGGCGGGGATGACGCCAAAGGTGAACTCGGGCTTGCTCTTCCAGATGTTGGGGGACTCCGCCGAGCCGGCGATGCACGGTACCTTGTACTTGGCGCATATCGGGTCCATCGCGATCTGCACGCCGCTGGTGTACGCACCGAAGATGGCGTTCACGCCCTCCTCGGTGACGAGCCGGGACGTCGCGTCGGCGCCGGTGGCGGGATCGCTTTTGCAGTCCTGCACGACGA
This sequence comes from Mycobacterium sp., assembly GCF_032159565.1. Lineage (GTDB taxonomy): Bacteria > Actinomycetota > Actinomycetes > Mycobacteriales > Mycobacteriaceae > Mycobacterium. Next base: position 15,225 of record NZ_JAVHWR010000181.1, on the reverse strand, counting down.
GATCGACTTGGTACTTCTTGTCGCCGATGGACAGCCCGCCTGCCTTGTTCACCGTGTCGGCCCACAGCTGGTATCCACGCTGGGCGATCTGGCCGCCCGTCGCGGATTCGCCGGACAGTTCGAGCACGGCGCCGACCTTGAACTTGTCCGATGCTCCGCCACCGCCCGTGTCGCCGCCGCACGCGGCCAGCAGGCTCGGGCCGGCAACCGCGCCGCCCACCACGAGGCCGGCCCTGGTGATGAAGCGTCGACGGTTGATGTAGTTGGACATCATTTCTCCTCTCGAGTTGCCCATGCGGGCAGCGGGCCGAAGCGGCGCATCGTTCAGCGACCCCCTAGATACAGATGGATGAGCTCGCGGTCGTCTTCGACGTCCGCGGGTGTGCCTTCGAACCGATTGCGCCCCGCCACAAGGACATACATGCGGTCGGCCACCCGCAACGCCTCGCGGATGTTCTGCTCGATCATGATTACGCCCACGCCCCGCTGGGCCAGCTCGGTGGCGCGGACCAGGACGTCGCCGACCAGCTTGGGGGACAGGCCTGCCGACGGCTCGTCGAACAGCAGGAAACGTGGGCGCAGGACAAGCGCGCGGGCGATCGACAGGATCATCTGCTCACCGCCGGAGAGCTGGCCGGCCTGCACAGCGTAGCGCTCGCGCAGTCGCGGGAACTCCTGCAGCAGCTCCTCGATCCGCCCGTCGAGCTGGCTCCGGGAGCGCAGCGTGTAGCCGCCGATGCGCAGGTTGTCGCGCACCGAGAGCTGGGGAAACACGCCGCCGCCCTGCGGCATCATCGCGAGCCCGTGACCAAGCGTGCGATGAGACGGCAGGTGGGTGAGATCGGCGTCGTCGAGCGTGATCGTGCCCGTCCACGGGTCGATGACTCCGGCCATCGCCTTCAGCAAGGTGCTCTTCCCGCAGCCGTTCGGCCCGAAGACGCAGGTGATCTCGCCGGTGCGGGCGGTCATCGACACCTGGTGCAGGATCTGCACGCTGCCGTATCCCGCGTCCACGCTGTCGACGGTGATCACGCCGTCCCGTGTGCCGCTGCCCTGGGGTTCACTCACTCCGCCGACACCCCCAGATACGCCTCCATCACGTGGGGATCGTGGGAGATCTCCTCGAAACTGCCTTGCGCCACGATTTTTCCGGCGTCCATCACGATGATGCGGTCGCAGATGTCCTGCGCGAGTTCCATGTCGTGCTCGATCACCAGGAACGTCGTGCCGTCGTCACGCAGGGTACGGATGGCGTCCAGCATGATCTGGCGCAGCCGCGGATGGACACCGGCGGCGACCTCGTCCAGCAGGGCGATCTTCGGGTTCTGCATCAGCACCCGCCCCATCTCCAGCAGTCGCTGCTGTCCGCCGGACAAGGTGTTCGCGAGGTCGTCGGCGACGCGGCCGAGCTCCAGCCGCTCCAGCACGGCGTCCGCCGCCGCCGTCGCGTTGTCCCAGTCGAACTGCACCGCCGCGGTCCAAAGATTCTCCCGCACAGTCATATTCACGAAAAGAGCCGGTATCTGGAAGGTCCGGCTGAGGCCCGTGCGGGCGATCTTGTAGGGGGCGAGCCTGGTGACGTTCTTGCCGAACAACGAGATGGTGCCCTTGTCTGGTTTCAGCGCGCCGGTGAGCAGGTTGAACAGCGTGGATTTCCCGCTGCCGTTCGGCCCGATGATGCCCACGATCTCGGCCTGCTCGACATCGAACGTGACACCGTCGACCGCGCGGATGCCGCCGAAGGAGCGGAACAGGTCGTCGACCGCAAGCACCGTCACCGCGCGGCCTCCTCTGTCTCGGCTTCCTTCTGGTTCGGCGCGACGTCGTCGCGGGCGCGTCCAAGAAGCTGACGCACCAACCGCATTCGTCGCGCCCGCCGGCCGAGGCTGACCAGCCCGTCGGGCAGGAACAGCACGACCGCCATCACCAGCACGCCGACGACGATGATGTAGGCGGTCGTCTCGCCGTAGCTGACCCGGAGCTGCTCCTGCGTCAGGAACATCGCCGCCGCACCGAGCGCCGGGCCCCACGCGTGGCCGAGCCCGCCGACGAGCACCATCACGACGAGCTGGTCGGTGATGATGGTGTTCAGCACGCTGTCGGGGTTGATGAACGTGATCCAGTAGGCGTTGATGCCGCCCAGCACGGCCGGGATCATCGCGCTCAGCATGAACGCCTCGATTTTGACCAGCGTGGTGTTGATGCCTTGTGCGCGGGCGGCAGCTTCGTTGTCGCGCACCGCCTTGACGCGGAAACCGAATCGCGATCGCTCCAGCAGGAGGTAGCACAGGGCGTAGGCGATCGCCGCGGCACCGAGCATCGTGTAGAAGAAGAAGTTGTCGTCGAGGCGGATCGGCGTTTTGAGTCCGCCGGAACCCCCGGTGAAGTGGACGACCGTTGCGAATTCGCGGACGGCCTCGGCCAGCGCCCAGGTCGCTATCGCGAAGTACGCGCCCTTCAGGCGTAATGCCGGCCAGCCGACCAGCGCCGCGACGGCGCCCGCGATGACGGCCGCGACGGGAAGGGTCGCCCAGAAGTTCCAGTCGACGTCGGGCTGCATCAGGATCGCGGTGGTGTAGGCACCGATGCCGAAAAACGCCACATGACCGAAGCTGATGTAGCCGGCGTAGCCGCAGATCACGTTCCAGGACAGCGCGATTCCCGCCCACATCGCGACACCGGTGGCTACGCGGATGTAGTACGGCGACGTCATCATCGGCAGCAGACACATCGCCGCGACGACGGCAGCTAGCACGCCGAGGTTCAGGTACGGGTTGCCCCCCGAGGCCGGTCTGGTCATGCCAGGCCCCGGCGCGAGATGCCTTGCGGGAACAACAGCAGCGCCACGAACAGCACCGCGAAGACCACCATTAGTGTGTAGTCCGCGCCCACATATGTCGTGACCAACGACTGCAGCACGCCGAGGAACAATCCGGCGGCCAGTACGCCGACCACCGAGCCGAGCCCGGCGAGCACCACGACGAAGAATGCGAACAGGGTGTAGCGCAGGCCGACCTCCGGGGTCATGGCGTAGATGGCGCCGAGCATGGCGCCGGCCATCGCGGTGAGGCCGGTGTAGATGGCGTACACCAGGCTGCTGATCCGCTTCACGTCGACGCCCATCAACCCCGCGTTCTCCTTGCTCTGCGCAGTGGCCCGGATCGCGAGGCCCGTGCGCGTGTAGAACAGGAACGCGAGGAACAGGCCGGTGGCCACGACTGCGAAGGCGAAACCGGCCACCCGGATCGCGGGTGCGGTGATGCCGAGCAGCGCGACGTTGCCGGAGAAGAAGGCAGTGTGCACCGTGCGAGGCGTGTAGCCGAACAGCGTGAGCAGGCCGCCGCGGATCAGGGTGGCGAGCCCGAAGGTGAATGCCAGCCCCATCAGCGCCGGCAGTGCGTACTTGCTCGTCCGGACCCGGTAGATCAGCGGCGCGATGAGCCAGCCGACGACCCCGAAGACGACGAAGACGGCCGGGAGCAGTAAGAACGCGTCCACCCTCAGCTTTTCGCTGGCCACGACCGCGGCGAATGCGCCGAGGACCACCCACATCCCGACCGCGAGGTCGACGACGTCGAGAACTCCGAAGGACAACGAGAAGCCGATGCTGATGGCCACGTAGAGACCACCGATGAGAATTCCCCCGACAAGCGCTTGCGCCAGCTCGGTCACAGCGTCCTCTCGGCAGAGCGGTCGAGACGCTCGGAGCGTATCCGGACCGTAGGTTTGTTGACAATGGATCAATCGCTTTGGTCCGGGCTTTGCATGTCGTCTTCGTCGGGCGAAGTTACGCTAAGGACCCCTTTCGAACTGCCCTACACGCTTTGATGAATGCCCGTCGTTCGGAATCGACTGCGGTACATGCTGGGGGAGACGCCGAGGGCGCGACGGAAGGTGCGTCGCATGGTGTCTGCCGACCCGAAGCCCGCTCGTCGCGCAACGGCTTCCTGACCGTGGTCTCCTGTCGCAAGCAGGACCTTCGCTGCCTCCAGCCGCGCCTGCTCGACGAACCGGGCCGGCGTCATCCCGACCTGCACCCGGAACATGCGCACCAGATGCCGCTCGCTCACCGCGGCTCGATCCGCCATCGTCGCGATCGAGTGGTCGGCCGCGGGGTCCGCGACCACCGAGTCCAAAATCTCGCGCAGCCCCTTCGACACCGGCAGTGCTGACTCCGTCCACACACTGAACTGCGCCTGACCGCCTGGCCGCTGCAAAAACACCACCATCCACCGTGCTACCCGCCGCGCCACGTCCGGCCCGTAGTCGCTTTCCACCATCGCGAGGCCCAGGTCGATGCCGGCACTGATCCCCGCACCGGTGATGAACCGTCCGTCCTGCACGAACAACGAATCGGGGTCGACCTCGACATCGGGATAGGTACGCGCTAATTCCTGGCAATGGGCCCAATGCGTCGTTGCGCGACGGCCGTCGAGCAATCCGAGTGCGGCGAGCACGAATGCGCCGGTGCATACCGAGGCCACTCTGCGCGCCCGCGGCGCCAGTTCGCCCACCATCTCCAGCGCGGCCGAGACGACGTCCGGTGTCTGCTCTTCGGGGATGTCATGCTCGCCGGGAGTGAAATTGAAGTCGGGCGGTACTCCGCCCGGCACGATCAACGTGTCGATCCTGTCCGGTACCTCCGCAAGCGGCATGTCGACCTTGAGCGCGACGAACGACGTCGTATTGACTGCCTCACCCGTCGGCGAGGCCAAGATCACCTGGTATTGCGCCCCAAAGTCATTGGCACGGGCGAAGATTTCCAGCGGCGCGGCCACGTCCTGCAACGTCACCTTGTTGTACAACGCGAAGACGACGATCTTCGGGGTCTTCGGTCCTTTGGCGCTTGCGGATCGGCGCACCGCCGCCTTGACCGGCCGATGCGGTCTCTTCTCGTCGGACACCTGCGCTGCCCTTTCGTGACCCCATCTGATGAGAGAGCCAAGTTAGCGCGCATCTGTGACGACGGCAGCGCGAGCGGCCCCGGACCAGAAAGCGACGTCCGGAACTGCGCGATTCGTGTCCGGTCCTGACGGTCGGAGAAATCCAGGTGTAACGCGGCCGAAACCTGCTGACGCGACTCTGATTTCATCGTACTTCGCTCCGGCGCCGAAGCGAAGGCAAACTCCGATCTTCGGGGAAGGTGAGGCCATGGATTCTCGGACAGCCTTGACGCTGAGCATCGGCGTCCTCGGCGGGCTGGCGGTCGCGCTGACCGCCGAAGTCATCACGGTGCCCATCTGGGTGGTGTTCCTGTCGTGGGCGTCGTTCTTCTTCGTCGGTGGCGGTGTCGCCGGCTGGATCCGTTCGGTGACGTCGAACATCGTCGGCGTGGTGATCGCCTCGGCGAGCCTGTATGCCGCCTACCTGATGGGCGGCAGCCTGCTGGTCACCGCCATCGCCGTGGGCGTCGGCAGCGCGCTGATGGTGCAGGCGTCGTGGGTGCCGCTGCTGGCCACCACCCCGGCTGTCGTCGTCGGCTTCGCCTCCACCGTGTCGACGGTCGCTGGAACCGGTAGCGACATCACTGTCACGACCATCTCCCACCCGGGGCTGGTCGCCGCGGTCGCCTGTGTGCTCGGGGCGTCGTTCGGACTGCTCTCCGAATACGTCGCCACCGCAATGACGAAGAAATCAGCCGACCAACCCGCCGCCGGCGCGGAGAGCCCGTCAACCGAAGGAAGCCCTGCCTGATGAAACTGCAGCACTATCTCGGCGGCCTCGAGGGCCTTCCCGAGCCGTTGACCCTTGAAGAGCGCGTCTTCGTCGAGGAGTGGGAGAAACGCATCTTCGGCATCCACGTCGCGATGATGGGCTTGTCGAACCACCTCGGGTCGGCGCTGCCTGCCTACCCCATCGACGAGGTGCCGACGGCCTTCGAAGACGAGTGGACGTGGGCCGACCTGCGCACCGGCGCCGAGGCGATGAACCCGTTCGACTACTTCAAGTTCCGCTACTACGAGAAGTGGTTGGGCGGGATCACCCAGTTCTTCGTCGACAAGGGCTACGTGACCGAAGAGGAACTCGCCGACCGAATGGCCGACCTCTCGCCGGCAGCAGATACCGCGGGCGCAGAGACGATCGATGATCAGGTGATCGCCTATCTGCGTTCGGGTGACAGCCCCCGGCGCGATGTCGCACACCCCAAGTTCGCCGTCGGCTCCACGGTCCGCATCACCAACGTGCCTGCCGACGCACACAGCCGGTTGCCGGGTTACCTGCGCGGGCGCATTGGCACGGTGGAACGCGTTTTCGAAGGTGACTACGCGTACTTCTGCCACACCGGCGACGGCATCGGGGACCCCATGCCGATCTACATCGTCGAATTCGAGCCGGCAGAGATCTGGGGCCCGCGCGCCGAGGATGGACCGCTGTCGCTGTATGCCGAGCTTTTCGAAGCCTATTTGGAACCCATGGAGGAGAAGTCATGACCGGCCAGTTCGCCTACCCTCCCGACCGCGAGGAGGCCAGCGCCAAGAAGGCGGCCGCGCTGGAGTCTCTGCTCATCGAGAAGGGCGTCATCACACCCCAGACCGTGGACAAGGTGCTCGCGTATTTCGAGACCGAGATGACGCCGCTCAACGGCAAGAAAATCGTGGTGAAGGCTTGGACCGATCCGGAATTCGCCGAGAAGGTCGTCGTCGACACCCCCGCGGCCATCGCCGAACTCGACCTGCCCGACGGCATGGCCGGCGCCGAAGGCGAGCACCTGCAGGCCGTGGCCAACAACCCCGGAGTGCACAACCTGGTGATCTGCACCCTGTGCTCCTGCTTCCCGTGGCCGGTGCTCGGACTGCCGCCCTACTGGTACAAGGACCCGACCTTCCGTTCGCGCGCCGCCCGCGAACCGCGCAAGGTGCTCGCCGAAGTCGGCCTCGATCTGCCGGCCGACACCGAGATCAAGGTATGGGATTCCAGCGGTCACTCACGCTGGTTCGTCATCCCCCAAAGGCCCACCGGCACCGACGATTTCACCGACGAGATGTTGATGGACCTGGTGACCACCGAGGCGATGATCGGTGTGGCGCAGGCCGGGCCGGTGTCATGAAACTGCACGAGACCTGCACCACCGACCAGGCGGCGCCGCAGTTCGACCAGGAATGGCAGCGCAGAGCCTTCGGGCTGGCGCTCGCGCTCTCTGAGTTCCGCCACTATCCCTGGAGCGAATTCCAGGAAACCCTGATCGCGACGATCGGCGAGTGGGAGAGCATGCCCGAAGCCGAACGGGGACAGTGGGAGTACTACGACCATTGGGTCGCGGCGCTCGAGAAGCTCGTCGACCGTCACGAACTGTTGACCGCCCCGGTGCTCACCGATGCCGGTGACCACGCGGTTGCACACGACCACGACCACTAGCCCGACATCACACCGTGAGGATTTCCACATGAGCAATGCCAACCCCGCCCTCGCCATCCCGCGCGTGAACCTGCGGGCGGCTGCCGCGTCTCTCGCCACCCCGGCCCGGCTGACCGCGATCACGATGCTGGCCTTGGTCGCGTACTACTTCGTCGGCTTCGACCAAGGCGCAGTGTCGGTGTTCGGCTCGGACACCCACATCCACGAGTTCTTGCACGACGGCCGACACCTCCTGGGATTCCCATGCCACTGAGCACCGAAATACCCTCTGTTGTCCGATATCTCGTTCCCGGCGCGGTAGCCGGCATAGTGTCCGCCATCTTCAGCCGAGTGATGATCGAGCCGTTGATCGGCGCCGCGGTGGACTACGAGACTGCTCGCGAGCACGCCGAGTCCCAACTCGTCGGCGGTGATCATGAACACGGTCACGAGCTCTTCACCAGGTCCGTCCAAGAGAACTTCGGCGCTGTAGTCGGCGTGGTCGTATTCGGCATCGTCATGGGTGTCCTGTTCGCGGTCGCGTATGCGGCGATTCGCGCGGTGGTGGGGCGACGGGGCCGTCGGCCAGATCCCACCGGTCTCGCGCTGTTGCTTGCAGGGGGAATGTTCGTGGCTATTGCACTGATGCCGAGCCTGAAGTTTCCGGCGAACCCACCCGGTGTCGGTTTGGAAGACACGGTGCAAGGCCGTAGCACGACTTTCCTTCTCATTACCGCAATCTCGATAGTGAGCTCAGTCGCCGCAGTGGCAGCCGGGCTCGCCTGGTCGCACCGACGGGGCGTTTGGCGGGCCGGTGCACTGGCGACCAGCGGCTACATCGCGGTGGTGCTGGGCGCGATGGCGCTGCTGCCGAGCTTCCACGAGGTTCCCGGTTCACTCTCCGGACCTGACGGACTGGTGTTCGACGGCTTCCCGGCCGAGGTGCTTGCGGAATTTCGGCTGTATTCGTTGATGAACCAGGCATTGATGTGGCTGGCTATCGGTATAACGTGGGCTTGCCTTGCGGCGTTGTGGCCGTCGATGCAGCACAGGCGTGTCATGCGCGCCGACCGAGCGACAGGCAGCATTTCTCTTTGATCCTGTAGCCCTCGTGCGCAAATCGTCATCAATTGATGACGGGCTGCATTAGACGTACCGCTCCGAAGTTGTGGCCGATGTTGCTATTGAGAGACCCTGCAGTTCTTGTGCGGTGGCAGCTATGACGGCGAACGCGGCGTCTTCGTGACTCCCGAGGGCAACGCCAAGTACCTCGTCGCAACGGACCACCTCGAAGACGACCGGCTCAAAGTGCTGACCGTGGAGGACCTCTTCGATGTGGTGGTGCAGAACGGCGTGCACTTCGATCAGTCGCGTCGCACCGGAGTGGTATTCCACATGATCAGTTGCCTGACCGAGTGCGGCCGCATCGGTATGACCGCCGTCGGCGACAGTCCCGAGGAAGCATGGCGGCTGTATCAGGAGGCGGAGGCCATACTCCTACGGGAGGCGGACCTGGCGCTGCAGGAGGAGGCGGTCGTTCACTAGTTTGGACGCGACGGTTGGTAGGGCCGCCATTGTCCTTCCGGTTGAGCCAGACGGTCAGCGATCACCCGCAGTGCCTTCACGTTGTGGCCGTAACCAAGATGGCTGCTGCGGACTTCCACGTTCTCTGTCTCGGCGGCGGGTCGGCTGAGGCAGCACTGCCACGCCACTATGCCGTCGGACTTGCTGTAGATGCAGGTGGTCGGAACCTGAAGGGGTTCCTCCCGCGCGATGCGGGCCGCATCCGATACGACGTCGCGCGCCCGCGAATTCCGGTTCAGCAGTCGCCACATTCGCCAGGCGTGGGTGGCCTGCTGGTTTCCCCGGATGGGCGAACCCAGCGTGATCACCAGCCGAATATCATCTGGCTGGAGCCGCGCCAATTCGCGGGCGAAGATTCCGCCTGCGCTCCAGCCGATGAGACTGACCTTGCGGTCGTCGTTGCGCGACCGAATGTCGTTCACCGTGGCGGGCAATCGCTTGATCATGGCCGGGCGGACTCCAAGGTTGTAGCCGAGCCGCCAGTCATACGCCCGGTAGCCGAGCCTGCGCAGCACCTGACGCAGGAACTGCGTCGACGGCGCGCCGGCGAGCAAACCCGGCAACACCAAGACGGGGTGCCCATCGCCTTGAGGCCAACGCGACATCTGCCTTGCCGCCCGGCGGGCGGCGACATACTCGGCGACGGTGCGCCACTCGCGGGCCAATAATGTGAAATCGGGTGGCGCCGCCACGTCGGCGTCGGGCAGGTCAGTACCGTCGTGGCGCATCGAATCTTCGGCGGACATTCCAGGGATGTACCCCATTTGCCGATTTTTCGCTGTGTTGCGGCCGCACGTTTCTCACCGCACTACGTGGTAGCGGAGGTGGGCCACCCCGGGGGCGTGCAACACGCGGGCGAGTTGAAGCTCGGGGATGCCGGCCTCGAAGCCGTCGAACAGCCGTTCACCTGAGCCGAGGATCGTCGGCGCCACTTGCAGGTCGATCTCGTCGACGAGACCGGCCTTGAGCGCCTGCCGGGCACACGAGGCGCCCCCGGCGATTGAGATGTCACGTTCGCCGGCAGCCGTCTTCGCCTGTGCGTAGGCAGATTCGATTCCGTCGGTGACGAAGTGAAACGTTGTCCCACCGTTCATTTCAATGGGGTCATGTTCGTGATGGGTCAGGACGAACACGGGGCAGTGGTATGGCGGGGTGTCGCCCCACCAGCCTCGCCAATCCGACTCGCCCCATTCGCCGCGGACCGGTCCGAACATGTTGCGGCCCATGATGGTTGCGCCGATCCCGTCCAGCATGTCGGACATCACCTGCCGGTTCACGGGATGGTCCATTGCCGGGCCGATGTGCCATCCGTGAAGAGCGAGTCCGCCCACCCCGAGCGGGTTTTCTTCGCTTTGATCGGGCCCGGCGACATAGCCGTCGGCGGAGATCGACATCGAGAGGTTGGTTCGCGTCACGCCAAGTTCCGTTCCGTCGGTTCGATTCGTGTTGGGTATGCCCTCAAGAAGACTGCTGCCTCCTGAGAAACTCATCGGCGCCGCTTGTCGCCGCCATTCGACGGCGCAAAGCGTCATCAATTGTTGACACCTTGCAAGATAGCCGGGGCCAAGCCTGTGACCGATGTTGCTGTTGTGACTTCGGGACAACCGCGTCGTCCCGCGCGCGTGGAAAGGTTTGCGATCACCGAGCTGCGGGAAAGCCGTCCTCGTTGATTGTCCTGCTCGCAAGGAGGCGACCATGGCAGCGCCAGCTGAGGCAGAAGGCGTCATCCGGAGCACCATTCCCGCACGGATCGACCGGCTGCCGTGGTCACCGTTCCACACCCGCATGGTCGTCGCGCTCGGCGTGGCATGGATCCTCGATGGTCTGGAGATCACCGTGGCCAGCGCCGTGGCCGACACGCTCAGCCAGCCCGAGACGCTCGGCCTGTCCTCGGCGGCGGTCGGGCTCATCGCCACCGTGTACCTGGCCGGCGAAGTGGTCGGCGCCCTTTTCTTCGGGCGGCTGTCCGACAAACTCGGCCGACGCAACCTGTTCATGATCACCCTGGGCGTCTACCTCGTCGGCAGCGGGCTGACCGCACTGACACTTGGTAACGGCGCGGGCTGGGTCATCTTCCTCTACATCACCCGGTTCATCGCCGGCATGGGTATCGGTGGCGAATACGCCGCCATCAACTCGGCGATCGACGAGCTGATCCCCGCCCGCTTCCGCGGCCGAGTCGACATTGCGGTCAACGGAACCTATTGGGGCGGTGCGATTCTCGGCACGCTCGGGACCTTCATATTCCTCAAAGTCGTCGACCCCAGCCTGGGCTGGCGACTGGCCTTCCTCATCGGCCCGGTGCTTGGTCTGGTGATTTTGTTCGTGCGACGGCACCTGCCGGAAAGCCCGCGCTGGCAGGTGATGAACGGCCGCGTGGACGCCGCCGAGGAGTCGATCTCCTACATCGAGCGCGAGGTGGAGGCCACCGGCGTCACGCTGCCGCCGGTCGACGAGAGCAAAGCCATCGAGTTGAAGCCGACCGAGAAGATCGGCTATCTGGCACTGACGCGAGTGCTGTTCCGCGAATACCCCTCTCGGTCCATTCTGGGCGCGTCGCTCATGATCAGCCAGTCGTTCCTCTACAACGCGATCTTCTTCACCTACACCTTGGTGCTGGGCAAGTTCTACGGAGTGGCCTCGGGGTCGACGCCGCTGTACCTCATCGCGTTCGCCGTCGGGAACCTCACCGGCCCGCTGGCCATCGGGCACCTCTTCGACACCATCGGCCGCAGGAAGATGATCGCCGGGACGTACCTACTGTCGGGTGTTCTGCTCGCGATCAGCGCGGTCCTGTTCAACGCCGGAGTCCTCAACGCGATCACCCAGACGATCGCCTGGTGCGTCATCTTCTTCTTCGCCTCGGCCGGGGCCAGCGCCGCCTATCTCACCGTCAGCGAGATCTTCCCGCTGGAGGTCCGGGCGAAGGCCATCGCGGTATTCTTCGCCATCGCCCAGTGCTTCGGTGCCCTCGGCCCGGTGATCTACGGCGCGCTCATCGGCGACGGCTCCAATCCGTTCATGCTGTTCCTGGGTTACCTGCTGGGTGCGGGCGTGATGATCGCCGGCGGCCTGGTCGCCTGGTTCCTCGCGGTCGACGCCGAAGGCAAGTCGCTGGAAGAAGTCGCCACCCCGCTGGCCGCCGCCGGTGTCGATCGACGGCGGGGCTCGGTCCGTGCAGAAGGTGCGAGCAGGCCCTACTCGACCTAGAACAGCGACAACTGGCGCGTGCTCTCGTCGCCGAACTTCTGGGGAACCGGCCGCTGGCGGACCCGCACCGGCCACCAGAACCACCGCCCGAGCAAGGCGGCGATCGACGGCGTCATGAACGACCGGACGATCAGCGTGTCGAAGAGCAGGCCAAGGGCGATCGTCGTGCCGATCTGGCCGAGCACCAGCAGGTCGCTGAAGATGAACGACGCCATGGTGAAGGCGAACACGAGTCCCGCCGCCGTCACCACCGAGCCGCTACCTGCCATGGACCGGATGATGCCGGTGTTGATGCCTGCGTGGATCTCTTCCTTGAACCGGGACACCAGCAGCAGGTTGTAGTCCGACCCGACGGCAAGCAGCAGGATGATCGCCAAAGGCAATATCACCCAATACAAGTCGATGCCCATGAGGTGCTGCCAGACCAACACCGACAGTCCGACCGAAGCACCCAGCGACAACGCCACCGTGCCCACGATGACCAGCGCCGCGACCAGGCTGCGGGTGATGAACATCATGATCAGCAGGATGAGGCTCATCGAGGCGATGCCTGCGATGATCAGGTCGTAGTGCGCCATCTCCGAAATGTCTTTATAGGTGGCCGCCGTACCGCCGATGTAGATCTTGGACCCGGCCAACGGCGTGCCCTTGACCGCTTCCTGGGCCGCGTGCCGGATCGCCTCGATGTGTGAAATGCCCTCGGGCGTCGCCGGATCGCCGTCGTGGGTGATGATCATCCGTGCGGCCTTGCCGTCCGGCGAGAGGAACAGCTTCAGCCCGCGCAGGAACTCGGGGTTGGTGAACGCCTCCGGCGGGAGGTAGAACGAGTCGTCGGTCTTCGAGGCGTCGTACGCGGCGCCCAGCTGGGTCGAGTTCTCCAGCGCCGCCGCCGTCTGGTCGTAAATCCCTGACGTAGTGGCGTAGTTCGTCATCGTCAGATCGCGGTTGGTCTGCTGGGTGGCGATCTGCGGCGGGATCAGCGCGACCAGCTTCGGCTGCAGCTGATCCAGCTTGGCGATGCTCCCCGAGACATTGGCGAGCTGGTCGGTCAGCGAGTTGATCCCGTCGAGCGCATCAAAGAGAGACCTCAGCGCGAAGCACACCGGAATATCGAAACAGTGTGGCTCCCAATAGAAGTAGTTGCGCAGCGGCCGAAAGAAGTCGTCGAAGTTTGCGATCTTGTCGCGCAGATCCTGTGCCACGGCGACGGTCTGTTTGAACGCCTCACTCTGCTCGTGCGTGATGTCGCTGGACTGCTGCTGCAGCGCCGACTGCCGCCGCAGGATGTCGATGGTCTTGTTGATCTCGGCGACCTGCTTGAGAAGGTCGGCGGCGCGGTCCTGCTGATAGGGCAGGTTGTTGATCTGGGCCGCGCTGTTCGCGCTGATCTGGAACGGGATCGACGTGTGGTCCAACGGCGTGCCCAGCGGCCGGGTGATCGACTGCACCTGCGCGATGCCGTCGGTGTGAAAGACGGCCTTGGCCACCCGCTCCAGCAGGATCATGTCGGTGGGGTTACGCAGATCGTGGTCGGTGTCGATCATCAGCAGCTCGGGGTTCAACCGTGCCTTCGAGAAGTGACGCTCCGCGGCGGCGTACGCCACATTGGACGGGGCATCAGCCGGCATGTACCGGCTGACGTCGTAACTGGCCTTGTAGCCGGACAGCGCCGCCAGCCCGACGAAGGCGAGCGCCAGCGCTGCGATCAGAATCGGCCCGGGCCACCGCACGATCGCCGTGCCGATCCGCCGCCAGCCCCGCTTGGCCGTCTTGCGCTTGGGCTCCAGCAATCCGAAACGGCCTGCGATCACCAGCACGGCGGGCGCCAGCGTCAACGAGGCGACCAACGAGACGAGAACTCCGAGCGCCGCCGGAATACCGAGGCTCTGGAAGTAGGGCATGCGGGTGAAGTAGAGGCAGAACACCGCGCCGGCGATGGTCAGCCCCGAACCCAGAATCACGTGCGACGTCCCGCGATACATGTCGTAGAAGGCGGCCTCCCGCTCCACGCCCTCGTTGCGTCTCTCGTGATAGCGGCCGAGCAGGAAGATCATGTAGTCCGTGCCCGCGGCGATGACCAACAGCGTGAGGATGTTGGTGGAATACGTCGACAGGCCGATGACCCCGGCGTTCGCCAAAAACGAGACAATGCCACGCGCCGCCGACATCTCGATGAGCACCGTGAGCAGCGCGATGATCATGGTGACCGGCGACCGGTAGACGATGAGCAACATGATCGCGATCACCCCGACGGTCAACGCGGTGACCATCACGGTGCTCTCGTTGCCCACCTCGAACTGGTCGGCGATCTGGGCTGCCGAGCCGGCGACGTACGCGTGAATACCCTGTGGTGCGGGCGTTTTGGCGATGATGTCGCGCAGCGCGTCAACCGACTGCAGTGACAGCGCCTCGCCCTGGTTGCCTGCGAGGAACACCTGCACGTACGCGGCCTTCCCGTCCGGGCTCTGCGAGCCCGCGGCCGTCAGCGGATCGCCCCAGAAGTCCTGTACGTGCTGGACGTGCTTGGTGTCCTGGTCGAATCGCTTGACCAGCTCGTCGTAGTAGGCGTGCGCGTCGGCGCCGAGAGGCTTGTCACCCTCGAGCACCACCATCGCCGCACTGTCGCTGTCGAACTCACCGAAAACCTTCCCGATGCGCTGAAACGCTTGCAGCGAGGGCGAATCGGGGGAGCTCAACGCCACGTTGTGTTGTTCACCGACCGCTTCGAGCTGCGGCACCAGCACGTTCGTCAGCGCGGCGACGGCCACCCAGAACAACACGATCGGCACACAGAGCCAACGAATCCACGTCGCGGCGCGGTCCGTAAACGTCCGGCGTTCTGAAACGTGGTGGGTCATCCGGACTTGTCCAGGCAGTAGGTGAAGGCGTTCAGCGTATTGACCGTTCTCTCGTCCTTGACGACGTCGTCGATCTTGATTCGGCAGCCGATGGAGTCGGTGTCGCCTTGCGCGGAGACGTTGACGAAGACGGCCGGTTGGGTGGTGGTGGTGTCGTAGGCCCACGGCAGCGTCGCGTCGTCGGCCCGCTGCGGCTGGGCGTTCACGTCCAGGTAGGTGATGGTCGCGACCGTGCCCG
>NZ_JAVHWR010000146.1:0-29836 GCF_032159565.1 Mycobacterium sp. | reverse complement strand
TTCTCGACGACCGCGGTCTCGGTGGTGAGCACCATCCTCGCCACCGATGCGGCGTTGAGCACCGCTGAGCGGGTGACCTTCACCGGGTCGACGACACCGCCGGCGACCAGGTCGCCGTACTCGAGCGTCGCGGCGTTGAAGCCGTGCCCGGCCGGCAGCTCGCTGACCTTGTTGACCACGACGGCCCCGTCGAGGCCGGCGTTGGCCGCAATCCAGTACAGCGGTGCGGACAGCGCCTGCGAGAACACGTCGACGCCGAGCGCCTCGTCCCCGGACAGCGACTCCTTCAGCGACTCGAGCGCGGACCGGGTCTGCACCAGAGCGGCGCCGCCGCCGGTGATGATGCCCTCCTCGACCGCGGCCTTCGCGGCTGAGACGGCGTCCTCGACAGCTTCCTTGCGCTTCTTCAGGTCCGTCTCGGTGGCAGCGCCGACCTTGATGACCGCGACGCCGCCGGACAGCTTCGCCAGCCGCTCCTCCAGCTTCTCGCGGTCCCAATCGGAGTCGGTGGCCTCGATCTCCGCGCGCAGCTGTGCCTTGCGGCCGTCGATGGCGTCCTGAGATCCGCCGCCGTCGACGATCACGGTGCTGTCCTTGCTGACGACGACGCGGCGGGCGGTGCCCAGCACGTCGAGGCCGACCTCACGAAGCAGCAGACCGACATCGGGGTTGACGACCTGACCGCCGGTGACGACGGCGAGGTCGTCCAGAAACGCCTTGCGGCGGTCGCCGAAGAACGGTGCCTTCACTGCGACGGCCTTGAGGGTCTTGCGAATCGCATTGACCACCAGCGTCGAAAGCGCCTCGCCTTCAACATCTTCGGCGATGATCAGCAACGGCTTACCCGACTCGGCGACCTTCTCCAGTAGCGGCAGCAGGTCGGGCAGAGAGCTGATCTTCTCGCGGTGCAGCAGCACCAGTGCGTCCTCGAGCACCGCTTCCTGGGCGTCGAAGTCGGTGATGAAGTATGCCGAGATGAAGCCCTTGTCGAAGCCGACGCCGTCGGTGATCTCGAGTTCGGTGTCCAGCGTCGAGGACTCCTCGACGGTGACAACGCCGTCTTTGCCGACCTTGGTCATCGCCTCGCCCACCAACTCGCCGACCTGTTCGTCGCGCGAGGAGACCGTGGCCACCTGAGCGATGCCCTTCTTGTCGGACACCGGGGTAGCCGCGGCCAGCAGGGCCTCGGAGACCGCGTCGGCGGCCTTGCTTATGCCCGACCCCAGCTCGATCGGGTTGGCACCGGCGGCGACGTTGCGCAGCCCACCCTTGACCAACGCCTGTGCCAGCACGGTGGCCGTCGTCGTGCCATCACCGGCAACGTCGTTGGTCTTGGTCGCGACCGACTTCACCAGCTGAGCGCCCAGGTTCTCGAACGGGTCGTCCAACTCGATCTCGCGGGCAATGGTGACACCGTCGTTGGTGACCGTCGGGCCGCCGAACGACTTCGCGAGCACCACGTTCCTGCCGCGCGGGCCGAGCGTCACGCGGACCGCATCGGCGAGCTTGTCGATGCCGGCTTCCATTGCGCGACGCGCGGTTTCGTTGAATTCTATCTGTTTAGCCATAAAACGTGTCCGTCCTTGCTATGCATGACGCCCCGGGAATCCGCCGCTTTACGCGGGGATCGCCGGGGCGGTCACGTTTCGTCGTTACTTGTTGACGATGGCCAGCACGTCGCGGGCGGAGAGGATCAGGTACTCCTCGCCGCCGTACTTGATCTCGGTGCCGCCGTACTTGCTGTAGATGACCGTGTCGCCCTCCGACACGTCCAGCGGAATCCGCTTCTCGCCGTCATCGTCCCACCGGCCGGGGCCGACTGCGACGACGGTGCCTTCCTGTGGCTTCTCCTTGGCGGTGTCGGGAATGACCAGACCGGACGCGGTCGTGGTCTCGGCCTCGTTGGCCTGTACGAGGATCTTGTCCTCGAGTGGCTTGATGTTCACGCTCGCCACGATGGAGCCCTCCGTTAGATCGGGGTCGACCCGGGGCGCATCCCCGGATCTACTGACTTGACAGCATTAACAGGTGTTCGGCATGCGTCCGTGCCCTCGCGCCGTCGTCGCGGGTGCCGGTCGAGGGCGTGGCCGCCTGCCACCTAGCACTCTATACATGAGAGTGCTAGCACTCAAGGTCGCCCCCTGCCTATCTCCCGTGCCGGACGCGAACATCGCCGAAATACGCGATGACTAGCGGTTGAAGAGGTCGGCGCGCCGGGGTTGAGCAGGTCGGCGGCCGCCAGCTCTCACAGCTGACCTTTCACCACCGGCAGACCCGGGTCGCTGGCGACGTCCAGCGGAGACGGGGGCGCGCCCGCCGCGACCAGGTGCGCCGCGAACGACGCAATCATCGCTCCGTTGTCGGTGCACAGCCGCGGTGGCGGGATCCGGAGCGTCAAACCGTTTGCCGCACAGCGCTCCTCGGCCATCTCACGAAGCCGCGAGTTCGCGGCGACGCCACCGGCGATCAGCAGTGTCGACACCCCGAGCTCGGTGGCGGCCCGCACGGCCTTCGCGGTGAGTACATCGGCCACCGCCTCCTGGAAGCCGGCTGCCACGTCGGCTTGCGACGCGGTGGGGTTCTTCTCGACATACCGTGCGACCGCGGTCTTGAGACCCGAGAAGCTGAAGGCGTACGGATCATCACGCGGCCCGGTCATGCCGCGTGGGAACGCGACCGCGTCGCGGTCGCCCTCGCGCGCCAAATCGTCGAGCACCTTGCCGCCGGGGTAGCCGAGGCCGAGCAGCCGTGCGATCTTGTCGTAGGCCTCCCCCGCGGCGTCGTCGACGGTGCTGCCGAGTTCTTCGATCGGTTCCGCCAGCGACCGCACGTGCAGCAGGTTGGTGTGGCCGCCGGAAACCAGCAGGCCGACGCATTCGGGCAGCGGGCCGTGGTCGTACACGTCGGCGGCGAGGTGGCCGCCGAGATGATTGACCGCGTAGAACGGCACCTGCCACGCGACGGCGTAGGCCTTGGCCGCGGCGACGCCCACCAGCAGAGCGCCCGCGAGCCCCGGCCCGATCGTGGCGGCGACGACGTCCGGCTTGGCGATGCCCGCCGCGTCGAGCGCACGGCGCATTGTCGGCCCCAGCGCCTCCAGATGCGCGCGGGACGCGATCTCGGGCACCACACCGCCGAACCGTGCGTGTTCGTCGACGCTGGAGGCCACCTCGTCGGCCAGCAGTGTCACCGTGCCGTCGGCCGCCAGCAAGGCGATGCCGATTCCGGTTTCGTCACAGGAGCTTTCGATGGCCAGGATCGTCCTGGGGCAGGAGCGAAGCGACCCGGGGATGGGTGAAGTCACGTCGGATCTCCTCGTGCGGGACGTTGCATGGTGTAGGCGTCGGCGCCGCTCACCCGGTAGTAGCGCTTGCGCAGCCCGACGTTGACGAACCCGGCGCTCTGGTACATCGCGATCGCCGCCGTGTTGTCGGTCCGCACCTCGAGATAGACGGTGTCGTCGCCGGCGAACTCCAGCATGCGGTTAAGCATCTGTCTGCCGACACCCTGTCCCTGGTATGTGGGGTCCACACCGATGGTGTGAATCTCGTACTCGTAGGGAGGCTTTCGGCCGAGGCGGGCGATACCCGCGTATCCGACGAGCTTGTCGTCGGCGCGGGCGGCGACATAGTGGATGTGCTGCGCGGCAAGCTCGCGGCGGAAGGCCGCCGCCGGCCACGGGTCGTCGCCTTCGAAAAGCTGAGCCTCCAGCTCCGCGCATCGCGCCGCGTCGCCCGGCCCCAACTCGCCGTAGACGACGGTCATGCGCGCGCCACCGGTGCAACGGGCTGCGGTTTGGCGTCGGGCCTGCGCAGGTAGAGCGGAACGAGCTGCTGCGGCGGCAACGTCCAGTCGACGGCGCGCACCAGACCCGATGCCGTCGGGTAGACCGCGGGCTGCCGCGGCAGGGCGAACAGCGCCGCGTGCTCGGGCGAACCGGCAACGGCGCCGACGTCGGTCGGTACGTCCGCGGGTGCGCTGACGGCAGGTCCGTCGATGCGCAGGCCGTCGCGGTAACGCGCCCAGTACACCTCGCGGCGACGGGCGTCCGTGACGACGAGCACCTCCCCCGCCGTGTCGACGCCGATCGCGTCCAGGCTGCATACGCCGTGGACGGGAATGCCGAGCGCCTGCCCGTAGGCGGCGGCGGTGGCCATGCCGACCCGAAGCCCGGTGAACGGCCCTGGCCCGCACCCGACCGCGACGGTGGTCAAGTCGGTCACAGCCACCCCTGCGTCGGCGAGCGCGGCAAGCACATTCGGGGTCAGCTGTTCGGCATGCGCGCGCGCGTCGACGGTCACCCGTTCGGCGAGCACATCGATGCTGTCGCCGTCGCGCCGAACGATCCCGGCGCTGACAGCGGGCGTCGCGGTGTCGATCGCGAGGACGAGATCCGTCATGATCGGCTCCACTGCCAGATCGCCGTCCGCACGTCGGTATCCGTGCCGCGCTCGAGCCGGATGTCGAGGTGCCGCTCCGAGAGCCGTTCGACGATGCCCTCGCCCCATTCGACGACGACAACCGCGTCGTCGAGGTCGGTGTCCAGGTCGAGCGAGTCGAGTTCGCCGAGAAGGTCGGCGCCGGCGTGGTCCAGCAGCCGGTACATGTCCACATGCACCATGGCGGGCGCCCCCGGCTGTCGCGCCCGATGCAGGCGGGCCAGCACGAAGGTCGGCGACGTCACGGGGCCGTCCACATCCATCGCCTCGGCGATTCCCTTGGCCAGCACCGTCTTTCCCGCACCCAGCGGTCCGGACAACACCACCACGTCACCGGCGTGCAGTTGCCCGCCGAGCTGGGCGCCCAGCGCCTTGGTGTCCTCAGCGGTCGGCAGCTCCGCTGTCCCGGCCTGATCAGCCATGGGGTCGAGCCCGATCGCGCAGCCGGCGCGTCATCGCCACGAGTTTGGAAGGGGTGGCCCGCTCGACCAGCCGGACCAAAGCGTCGTCGATGATCTCGGGCTGCTCGAGCTGCACCAGGTGACCGGCGCCCTCGACGACCACCAGCTCCGACTTCGGCAGCCTGGCCGCCATCGCTTCGGAGTGCTCCACCGGCGTGATCAGATCGCGGTCACCGCAGGCGATCAGCGTCGGCACCTTGGCCAGCGTGGGAAGCGCCGACTCCTCGTCGTGCACCTCCAGGGCGTGCAGGAACTCGACGAGTGTGACGATCGGCGTGGAGTGCATCATCTTCTCGGAGAACGCCACCACGCTGGGGCTGACCTTCTCGTCGCCGTAGGACGCCGCCCGCAGGATCGGTGCGATGACGGACTTGGCCGCGCCCCTGGTTCGGTGCACGGTCTTCGGCGCGTACCGGACCGCGAACCGCACCGCCTCCAGCGCAGGGTTCTTCAGGATCTCCGCCAGCGGGGACCGCGCAACACCTTCGACCGCTGAGGAGATCAGCGCAACGCCGACGATGCGGGTGGGGTAACGACGAGGAAACTGCCGGGCGTGCGAGAGCACCGTCATGCCGCCCATCGAGTGCCCGACGAGCACCACGGGTCCCTTGGGTGCCGTCACGGCGAGCACGGTTTCCAGGTCCTTGCCCAGTTGCTCGACGGTGTAGGTGTCCGGCGACGCCTCGGCCGACTGGCCGTGCCCGCGATGGTCGTAGAACACCATCCGCACCTGCGGGCCCCACTCCTGTGCCAGCCGCGCTCGCTGAAAGTAGAAGGCGCCCATGCGCAGACAGAACCCGTGGGAGAATACGACAGTCAGAGGCGCATGCTCGGGACCGACTTCCCGCACCGCGAGGTCCACCCCGTCTGGCGTGGTCACCACGAAGCTGCGGTCGGCGTCGAGCAGCTCGAAATCCTCACCCGCGTAGGGATCCCCGGCGGTGGGGCGCCGAGTCATCGACCGCGCGACGGACACCCCGGCGATGGCGCCGACGGCGGCCAGCCCAGCGACACCCGCCAACAGGCCGGCGTTCGCCTTGCGCTCCAGCCGTTTCGGGTCGTTATCGCCCACCGTCACCTGCTCCGCGATATGTCCTGACGACCCGACCCCGCGGACTGGTGACAACCTCGTAGTGAATGGTGTCCAGCATCTCGGCCCAGTCCTGGGCGGTCGGTTCACCGTCGGTGCCCGGCCCGAACAGGATCGCCTCGTCGCCCTCACGGACATCGCCTGCGTCGGGGCCGAGATCGACGACGAACTGGTCCATGCAGATGCGGCCGACGCTGGGCCGCAGCCTGCCGTTGATCAACACGTTCATCCGGTTGCTCAACCTGCGGTACACGCCGTCGGCATATCCGATCGGCAGCAGCGCAAGGGTGGTGTCGCGATCGGCGATCCAGGTGTGCCCGTAGGACACGCCGTCGCCGGCGTGCACCGACCTGACCACTGTCACAGGACATTTCAGCGTCATCGCGGGCCGCAGCCCCATATCACCGCGTTCCGGGATCGGGCTCAGGCCGTACACCGCGATGCCAGGCCGGACCATGTCGTAGGCGAGGTCGGGACGCGACATGGCCGCGGGCGAGTTGCACAAGTGCGCGATCTCGAAGTGCACACCATGGTCGCGGGCCTGCTCACGCATGTCGGCCAGCCGCCGCGCCTGCAGGTCGTTGACGGGGTTGTCCGGCTCGTCGCCGCGGGCCAGGTGCGACATGATGCCGCGCAACCGGATCGCCTCGTCGGCCACCGCATGACGCAGCCCCGTCAGCATCGACGGAAACTCGGCGGGACTTACGCCGTTGCGGCTCAACCCGGTGTCGACCTTCACCGTGACGTCGGCCGTGACTCCGGTGAGCTTGGCCGCGGCCAGCAACTCGTTCAGCTGCCGCGGTGACGACAGTGCGACCTGCACGTCGGACTGCAGCGCGGGCGCGAAGTCGGTGCCGGGCGGATGCAGCCATGCGAGTACCGGCGCGGTGACGCCGTCGCGGCGCAGTGCGAGCGCCTCCTCGATGGTGGCGACACCGATCTCGGCGGCGCCCGCCTCCAGCGCCGCGCGTGCGACCTGGGTGGCCCCATGGCCGTAGCCGTCGGCCTTGACGACCGCCATCACCTGCGCCGAACCGGCGTGCTCACGCAGAACGCGGACGTTGTGCGCGATCGAGGCGAGGTCGACCACCGCCTCGGCGTTGGCGCTGGGCGTCACAGAAGTCGTCAGTTCGGTCGTCGGCATGGTCATGTCACCACCCCCGATTGTCCCAGACCGGCGACAGCGCTCCCACCAGCGTGTATCGCACGCAGCTAACGGATGGCCTACTCGAGCCCGCCGTGCACCCAGTCCCGTGACCGCAGCCGCCATGTCGCCCTCGCGTAATCGAGCTCCGAACGGGGCCATTGCGTGACGATCCGGCCGGAGGGCGAGCGGTAGTAACTGTCGCAACGCGTCCAGATCGTCTGCTCGAGATCCGCGGAGATCCGATCGTTGAACCGGCGCTCGACGCCGGGGTCGACGTCGACGAACCCGCCGCGGCGTGCAAGGCGACCGACCGCACTGGCGGCGAACCGCGCGCCTGCCTCCAGGATGTAGATGATCGAGTTGGCCCCCTGGTTGGTGTTCGGGCCGTACAGCATGAAGAAGTTCGGGAAGCCGCTCACGGCTACACCCAGATAGGCCTGGGGGTCGAGACCCCAACGCGCATGCAGGCGTTCGCCGCCGACGCCGATCACGTCGATTCCCGATAGGTAACTGCTGGTTTCGAAGCCCGTCGCCAGCACGATGGCGTCGGCGTCGACGGCCGTTCCGCCTGCGGTGAGGATCCCGGTCTCGGTGATGCGGCTGATCGGGTCGGTGACGAGAGCGACGTGCTCGCGCTGCAATGCGGTGTAGTACTTCTCCCCGAGCAGAACTCGCTTGCACCGGAACGGGTAGCGCGGCGTCAGCGCATCGCGCAGCATCTCGTCGTTGACGTGCTTGTGCAGGAACCGTTCGGACAGTTCCTGAACGGCCCCCAGCCGAGGATGGCCCGGCGTCAACGCGGTGTTGTCGTGCTGCAGCTTCCACAACCGCCACCGTTCGCGCCATGAAGCCCAGGGCAGCCGGCGGTACCGCGACAACTCCTCGGCACTGTAGGGCCGGTCCTCCTTCGGCACCATCCACGGCGGTGTGCGCTGGAAGACGGTCAATCGGCCTGCGACCTCTGCGAGTTCGGGCACGACCTGCACCCCGCTGGCACCCGTTCCGATCACCGCCACCCGCTTGCCGGTCAGGTCGACGGTCGGATCCCATTGCGCGGTGTGCATCAGGGTGCCGGAGAAGCCGGCGACCCCGTCGATATCGGGGTACCGGACGGAACCGAACAGCCCGACTGCGCTGACGACGACGTCTGCGACGACGGTGTGGCCGCCGGCCAACTCCACGTCCCAGTGCGACGCGTCGGCGTCCCACCGCATGGTGCGAACCTCGGTGTCCAGCACCAGATGCCTGCGCAGGTCGAACTCGTCGGCGACCGATTCCAGGTACGCGAGGATCTCCGGTTGATACGCATACGTACGGGTCCACGCCCGGTTCGGCGCGAACGACAGCGAATACAGATGGCTCTGGATGTCGCACGCCGCGCCCGGGTAAACGTTTCGCCGCCAGGTCCCGCCGACGCCGTCGGCGCGTTCGATGATCGTCAGGTCGTCGATGCCCTTGCGGCGCAACGCGACCGCTGCCGCGAGCCCGCCGAAGCCGGCCCCGATGACGACCACTCGCGGCGACCGGCGACGACGCGAGAGCGCCGACAGCCGCCCGACGAGATAGCGGCGCGTCACGAAAACTCGAACCCCTCCGGTGACCCGTTCGCCCGCGATGCGGCGAGGATGTCGGCATATTCGGTCGGGCTGCCGAAAAAGAAGCTGCCCTGACGCGTCTTCGCGTTCGCCTGGCCCTCCCGGTTGTAGTAGCCCGGGGTGCACGCCTTGGCCCTTGCCAGGCTCGCCGACGACCGCTCGACGACGGAGCCCACCCATGCCGACTCGGCCTCGGCGGAGGCCTCGAGTCTGTCGACCCCATTGCGCAGTGCCCAGGCGATCATCCAGGCGGTATGGGTGGCCTGGACATCGAGGAGATAGGGGAAGTTCACGGTGAAACCCGACTGGGCGATGCTGAGCACGAAACAGTTCGGGAAGCCGCGAACGCTGAGGCCGTGCAATGTGCGGACGCCGTCTCGCCATTTGTCGGTCAGCGCCAGTCCGTCGCGTCCGACGAGTTCGAACCCGGTGCGCCGCGAGTAGTCTGTGCCGACCTCGAATCCGGTCGCGAAGATCAGGCAGTCGACGACGTGTTCGGTGCCGCCGACCACGACACCGCCTGCCGTGATGCGCTGGACGCCGAGGCCCCGGGTATCGACGAGCGTGACGTTGTCGCGGTTGAACGTCTGCAGGTACTCGTCGTGGAAGCACGGCCGCTTGCAGAAGTAGCCGTACCACGGCTTGAGGCCCTCGGCCGTGGCACGGTCGGCCACGACCGAGTCGACGCGCGCGCGGATCTCCTCCATTTTGGTGAAGTCGGCCATTTCGACTGCGCGCAAACGGTCCTCGTCCGACATGCCCGCGACGCTGCGCTGGCGCATCACGAACAGCTTTTTGACGATGCTTGTCCAAGCGTCGTCGACCAGGTCCTCATCGGCCTCGCCGCCCGCGGTGAGCAGCTGGAAGTTCTCGATCCGGTGACGCTGCCAGCCGTTCTTCAGTTCCGCCGACCATTCCGGGTCGGTCTGCTGGTTGCCGCGCACATCCACCGTCGACGGTGTGCGTTGAAAGACGAACAGGTGCCCTACCGTCCTGCCGAGGTGCGGTACGCATTGAATCGCGGTCGCCCCGGTGCCGATGATTCCTACCCGCTTGTCGGCCAACTTGGCCAGATTGTGGCCGGTGTAGCCGTAGTCCCAGCGGCTGGTATGGAATGCGTGCCCGCGAAAGTCCGTGATCCCCTCGATGCCGGGAAGTTTCGGTTTCTGCAGGTAACCGTTGGCCATCGCGACGAACCGCGCCTGAATCGCGTCACCGTGGTTGGTGGCGATGATCCAGCGGGAAAGCCGACCGTCCCAGCGGATTTCGGTGACCTCCGTTTGCAGGCAGGCATCACGGTAGAGGTCGTAGTGTTCGGCGATGCGCCTGCAGTGCGCGAGGATCTCGTCGCCCTTGGCGTATTTCTCGGTCGGTAGGTAACCGAGCTCCTCCAGCAGCGGCATGTAGACGTAAGACTCGACGTCACACGCGATGCCGGGGTACCGGTTCCAGTACCAGGTGCCGCCCACGTCGGCGGCCTTGTCGATGATCCGGATGTTCTGCACTCCGAGCGCGCGCAGCCTCGCCCCGATCAGCAGCCCCCCGAACCCGGCGCCGACGATCGCGACGTCGACGTCATCCTGCAACGGAACACGAGTGAAATGCGGGTCGCTCCAGGGATCTTCGGCGAATCCGGCGAAGGGCCCCGCGATCTCGACGTACTGCGCGATTCCGTCGGGCCGCAGTCGTCGGTCGCGCTCGCGGGCGTATCTATCCCGCAAGGCTTCGACGTCGAATGCCGCGTCAGCGTCTTTCACGGATTCACCGTCAGTGCGCGAAGGGCTGCAGCTCGTTGAAATGACCGTCCGGCTTGAGCTCGTCGAGGTGTTTCAGCGCGGTGACGGCATCGTCGCGCAGTGCTCGGGCCAAATTCATCGAGAAACCTTCGCGCACGACGACGCGCAGCACGGCGATGTCGGTGGCGTTCTCCGGCATCGTGTAGGCGGGCACCTGCCAGCCGAATGACCGCAGTGCCTCTGAGACGTCGAACTCCGTGTAGCCGGGATCGCCCTTGAGCCGGAAGCTGACCACCGGGATCGCGGAGCCGTCGGAGATCAACTCGAAGTGCTCGCTTTCGCGCAGTTGGTCACCCAGCCACCGTGCGGTCTGCGACAGGCACTCCATCACCTGCGAGTAGCCCTCCCGCCCGAGCCGCAGGAAGTTGTAGTACTGGCCGACCACCTGATTGCCGGGCCGGGAGAAGTTGAGCGTGAACGTCGGCATGTCGCCGCCGAGGTAGTTCACCCGGAAAACCAGGTCCTCCGGCAGATGCTCGGGACTGCGCCACACCACGAACCCGATGCCGGGGTACGTCAGGCCGTATTTGTGGCCGCTGACATTGATCGACACCACTCGCGGAAGCCGGAAGTCCCAGACCATGTCGGGATGAAGGAACGGCACGACGAAGCCGCCGCTCGCCGCGTCGACGTGCACAGGGACGTCCAGCCCGCCGCCGGCCGCCAGGTTGTCCAGTGCCTCGCAGATCTCGCCGATCGGTTCGAGCTCGCCGGTGAAGGTGGTGCCCAGGATCGCGACCACGCCGATGGTGTCCTCGTCGATGTTCTCCAGTACCTGCTCGGGCGTGATGACGTAGCGGCCCTTCTCCATCGGCAGGTACCGCGGCTCGACGTCGAAGTACCGGCAGAACTTCTCCCACACCACCTGCACGTTGGACCCCATCACCAGGTTGGGTCGACGCGAGCGCCAGCCGTCTTTTCCGTTGCCGACGCGTTCGCGCCACCGCCAGCTCAAGGCGAGACCGGCGAGCATGACGGCCTCGCTGGAGCCGACCGTGGAAACTCCTGTCGCACTTGACGGGTCGTCGTCGCGCAGCCCCTCGGCGTGGAACAGGTCAGCCACCATCGACACACAGCGGGATTCGATCGCGGCGGTGGCGGGATACTCGTCCTTGTCGATCATGTTCTTGTCGAACGTCTCCGCCATCAGCTTCTCGGCCTGCGGGTCCATCCACGTCGTCACGAACGTCGCGAGGTTCAGCCGGGAGCTGCCGTCGAGCATCAGCTCGTCGTGGATGAACCGGTATGCGGCATCGGGATTCATCGATTCGTCGGGCATCCGTAGCGACGGGATGGGCGCCATCGACATCCGCCCGGTGTATGCCGGTGCGATCACTGGGCTTTGGGTGTGCCTGGGGGCCATGCAGAGTCCTTTCGGTGACTGCTAGAGACGCGCGATTGCGGTACGGACGTGGGTGAGGATGCCCGACGCCGACGTCGGGGCGGGCCGCGGGCCGGGGTTCGCGGCGGACAGGTTGGCCGCGCGCGCATGCACGAACGCGGCGGCCGCCGCCGCTTCTCCGGGGCGCAGTCCCGCGGCGAGCAGCGCGCCGATGATGCCGGACAGCACATCGCCCGATCCGGCGGTGGCCGCCCAGGACTGGCCTGCCGGGTTGAGGTACACCGGCCCCCCGGGTTCGGCGATGACGGTGACGTTGCCCTTCAGTAGCACGGTGGCGCCGAACTGGTCGGCGAGCCTGCGGGTGGCCGCGATGCGGTCGTCGCCTGGCGCCGCTTGATCCGATGTCGCCGGCAGCCCGGCTCCGGAAGCCAGCCGCGCGAACTCGCCCGCATGCGGGGTCAGCACCGTCGGCGCTTTGCGGTTGACGATCAGGTCGGGATGCGCGGCGAGGATGGTCAGCCCGTCGGCGTCGACGATGACGGACAGGTCGGTGTCGAGGGCGAACCACAGCGCCGACGCCCCGACGTCGTCGACGCCGAGACCCGGACCGACGGCCCACGCCTGTACCCGGCCCGCAGCGGCCGGGCTCGGCGACGCGATGACCTCGGGCCAATGCGAAAGCACCTGCTGTGCAGCACTTCCCGCGTAGCGGACCATACCGGAGGTGGCGGCCACCGCGGCGCCGGTGCACAGCACGGCCGCGCCCGGGTACGTCGACGAGCCGGCCAGGATGCCGGTGACGCCCTGGGTGTACTTGTCGTCCTTCGGCCCCGGCATTGGCCACCGGGTCGCGACGTCGGCCGCGTCGAAACTCATGACGTCGGACGCAGGCAGGTCGAGGCCGATGTCCACTAGTTCAACCCTGCCGCATTCACCCAGCGCGTGAACGGGTTTCAGGCCGCCGAAGGTGACGGTCAACGCGGGGCGTACGGCGGGGCCGCTGACCGCGCCGGTGTTCACGTCGACGCCGCTCGGAACGTCGACGGCAACCACGGGGATCCCTGCCTCGTCGACCGCGGCGAAAACCTCTGCGGCGGCCGGTCGCAGCGGTCCGGATCCGGAGATACCGACGACGCCGTCGATAACCAAATCGGTTGTCGCCGAAACGGTTTGAACCACTCGGCCGCCTGCCTTCCGGAACGCCCTCAACGCTTTCTGGTGGGTGCGTTCGGGATTGAGCAGGACGGCCGCGGCCGACACTCCGCGGCGGCGCAGGAGCGCCGCCGCCCACAGCGCGTCACCGCCGTTGTCGCCGGAGCCGACCACGGCACAGACTGAACGGCCCGCGATGCCGCCGGTGCGCACCACGAGCTCGCGAGCGATCGCGGTCGCCAGTCCGTTGGCAGCCCGCCGCATCAGGGCGCCGTCGGGTAGCGATGCCAGCAGCGGTGCTTCGGCTTCGCGGATCGCATCAGCGGAGTAGTAGTACCGCATCAGCTCCCGTCCCGTCGGTTTGCCGGCCGCGCTGCGACGCGGATCACTGCAACGTTATATCCCGGTCGGATTCAGACCGGCGATAACGGGAATCCACCCAGGCAGTTCACACACGCCGGGGAGAATGGGAGAGTTGCCGCTTGGCTTCCTTGACACTGCTTCTGGTGCTGATGGCGGCGACGGTGGTGCTCGCGCCGGTTGCTGAGCGCGTCTCGATCCCCTATCCCGTTCTGCTGTTGGTCTTCGGCCTGATGCTTGCGTTCGTTCCCGGTTTGCCGCTGCCGGCCGTCAATCCCGAACTGCTGCTCCCGCTGGTTCTGCCGCCGCTGCTGTTCGCCGCCGCCCGCCGGACTTCGTGGCGCGAGTTCCTGGATAACCGCAGGCCGATCGCTCTGCTGGCAGTCGCGTTGGTGGTGGTGACGGCATTCGCGGTGGGGATGACCCTGCAGGCGCTGATGCCGGGCCTGCCGCTGATCGCCGGGCTCGCTCTCGGTGCGGCGGTCGCGCCGCCCGACCCCGTTGCCGCCACCGCAGTCGCCCGCAAGCTGGGGCTTCCGCACCGGTTGCGGACGATCTTGGAGGGGGAAGGGCTCTCCAACGACGCGACTGCGCTCGTGCTCTACGAAGTGGCGGTGGCAGCGACCCTGACGGGTACGTTCTCGCCGTGGCGCGGTGCATCGGCGCTGGGAATCGCGGTCGTAGTCGGCGTCGGAGTGGGAATCATCATCGCCGTCATCGGTCGGCTCCTGTTGAAGAAGCTGCCCGCTCACCCCGCGGGTAGCGCGCTGATCCTGCTCATACCGTTCGCCGCCTACGCTGCCGCCGACGCCGCTCACGGCAGTGGTGTGCTCGCGGTCGTCACCGTCGCCCTGGCATTGGACCGGTATGGCGACGCCGAGTCCTCGCAGACCCGGCTGGTAGCGGGTACGACGTGGGAGATCATCGAACTGCTGGTGACCGGTGCGGCCTTCGCGTTCGTCGGCCTCGAACTGCGCGCGGTGGCCGACGAGGCGGACGGACAATTGGACACCATGATCGGCCAGGCCGCGATCGTGACGGCCGTGGTGATCGCCGTCCGTTTCCTGTGGATCTTTCCGGCCGCCACCATCGACGAGAAGATTCGCCGCCGCCGCAACAAGGATCTCGCCGAACCTGTCGGCTGGCGTGAGATGACCGTCGCGTCGTGGGCAGGGATGCGCGGCGTCGTCACGCTGGTGGCCGCACTGGCCCTGCCGCAGAATTTTCCGGAGCGCGACCGGCTGATCTTCATCGCGTTCGTCGTCATCACCGTCACGCTGCTCCTGCAGGGTCTGACGCTGCCGTGGCTTGTGCGGCGCCTCGATGTGAGTGGGTCCGATGAGGAACGGCACCGGGCGGAGCAGGAATTGATCCGACGGGCGAGGGACGCGGGTTTTGACCGACTCGACGAACTCCGCGAACAGGCAGACGCCGACAGCGACGTCATCGAACAGGCGAGGGACAACGCCGACCGGATGTGGCATTCGCTTGGCTACGCGCCGAAGGGCAGCGACGGCGGTGCGCGGCGCGCGTCGGACCGCGCCGGGGATGCGGTCACGGTCAATGCGGTGAAGGACGAGATGTTGGCGGCCGCCAGGAACGCGGTGGTGCGCAGCCGCACCCAGTCCGGAACCGACCCGACCATCGCCGACCGCGTGCTGCGCAGGCTCGACGCACGCGGCAGCCAGCCCGAATAGGTCGGACGCGCTCCCACCGTTTCCGCTCAATCTCGGGCGGAGTGATAGGCAACAGCAAACGCGCCGGCTCGACCGTGAGTGCAGCCGGCCTGTCTGCCCGCCGACTAGCCGTACAGCAGCGGCTTCTAACGCTTGGGATTGGACGTCGTCGTGCGTCTCACATGCACCTCTTCGGCGAACTCACGCTCCCATTGGCTGTAGCGCTCCTCGATGAAGTCCAGGAATGCATCGGAAGCGCCTTCCGACGGACTGGAAGCACCAGAAGATTCGTTGGATATCGTGCTCATCGTCAGAGCCTCCATTCGCTACTCGACGGTGACCGATTTGGCCAGGTTGCGCGGCTTGTCCACATCGTAGCCGCGGGCCTGCGCCACCCCGGCGGCGAACACCTGCAACGGGATCGTAGACAGGAGTGGCTGGAGAAGCGTTGACACTGCGGGGATTTCGACCAGGTGGTCGGCGTACGGCCGAACCGTGTCGTCGCCCTCCTCGGCGATCACGATGGTCAGCGCGCCGCGTGCCTGGACCTCGCGGATGTTCGACAACAGCTTGGCGTGCAGCATCGCCGAGTTCTTCGGCGACGGCATTACGACGATTACCGGTAGGCCGTCCTCGATCAGCGCGATCGGGCCGTGTTTGAGCTCGCCGGCCGCAAATCCCTCGGCGTGCATGTAGGCAAGCTCTTTGAGCTTCAGCGCCCCCTCGAGGGCCACCGGGTAGCCCACATGGCGGCCGAGGAACAGGACGGTCTGCGAGGTCGCGAACCGCTGCGCCAGCGCGGAGACGGGTTCAAGGGTCGAAAGCACCCGCTTCACCAGCTCGGGCATCGCCTCCAGTTCGCGGTACTCGCGCTCGACCTCGTCTGGGTACTTCGTGCCGCGGGCCTGGGCCAGCGCGAGGCCGACGAGGTAGTTGGCGGCGATCTGCGCCAGGAATGTCTTGGTCGACGCGACACCGATCTCGGGTCCCGCGCGGGTGTAGAGCACCGCGTCGCATTCACGCGGGATCTGACTGCCGTTGGTGTTGCATATCGCCAGCACCTTGGCCTTTTGCTCCTTGGCGTGCCGAACCGCTTCGAGAGTGTCGGCGGTCTCGCCGGACTGCGAGATGGCGATCACCAGCGTGCTGCGGTCCAGCACGGGATCGCGGTAACGGAACTCGCTGGCCAGCTCGACCTCGACGGGCAGCCGCGTCCAGTGCTCGATCGCGTACTTGGCCAGCAGGCCGGAGTGGTATGCGGTGCCGCAGGCGACGATGAAGACCTTGTCGATCTCGCGCAGCTCCTGGTCGGAGAGGCGCTGCTCGTCGAGCACGATGCGGCCGTCGACGAAATGCCCCAACAGGGTGTCGGAGACGGCGGCGGGCTGCTCGGCGATCTCCTTGAGCATGAAGTAGTCGTAGCCGCCCTTCTCGGCGGCCGACAGGTCCCAGTCGATATGGAACTCACGCGCGTTTGCGGCGTCGTCGTTGCCATCGAAGTCGGTGATTCGGTAGCCGTCCGCGGTGATCACGACGGCCTGGTCCTGGCCCAGTTCGACGGCGTCGCGGGTGTGTTCAATGAACGCGGCGACATCGGAGCCGAGAAACATCTCACCGTCGCCGACACCGACGACCAACGGGGTCGAGCGACGTGCGGCGACGATCGTGCCCGGCTCGTCGGCGTTGGCGAACACCAGCGTGAAGTGGCCCTCCAGCCGCGGCAGCACCGCCATCACAGAGCCGACGAAATCCCCTGCCGTCGGCCCGTGGTGGTACTGCCAGGAGACAAGGTGGACGGCGACCTCGGTGTCGGTGTCGCTGGTGAACTCGACGCCGGTGGCCTCGAGTTCAGCGCGCAGCTCGGCATAGTTCTCGATGATCCCGTTGTGGACGACTGCGAACTTGCCCGACGCATCGCGGTGCGGGTGGGCGTTGCGGTCGGTCGGCCTGCCGTGGGTGGCCCAGCGGGTGTGGCCGAGGCCGGTGCTACCCGCGAGGCTCGCGGAATCCGTCTCGGCCAGCGCCGCCTCGAGGTTGGCCAGGCGACCGGCGCGCCGCCGGACTGTCAGGCCGCCTGCCCCGTCAAGCAGGGCGACACCGGAGGAGTCGTAGCCGCGGTACTCCATCCGGCGCAGCGCGTCGACAACGACTCCGCGAGCGTCCCGCGTCCCGACGTAGCCGACGATTCCACACATAGGTACCAAGCGTAGACGACTATCCAGCTAACGTCACCTCAGCAGATAAGTTGCCGCTTAGTGCAACTTATCCCTAGTGGTGCAAGTTGAGCGAATATCGAGTACCGGATGGGCCCCTCAAGGGCACACCTGCAGGAAGCCCAGCGGGCCGCTGATGCACGGCGGAGGCGGCGGGCCGTAGTTGTTGTAGCCGCCATAGTTGTCGTAGCCGTAGTTGTAGCCGCCACCCCATGCAGGTGGTGGTGGCGGTCCCGGCCGCCAGGGACCCGGTCCTGGGCCCCAGCCGGGACCACCCCACTGCGCGAAGCCGGCCTGTACCGGCGGCGCCGCGTTCGCAATGCCCGCACCGATTCCTACAGCCGCGAAGCTGAGTGCCCCTGCGATGCCGAGCCCCGCTGCGATAAACCTCAAATTCCTCATGTGAACTCCCGAATTACCTCGTTCACTGCACGACGAATGTCGTTCCAGGACACCCTGACCCGTCCCCTGATGTCTGACTTCGACGCTACGCCGCGCCGTATGTGTAGACGCTGTGACGAGGTTATGTATCCCGGCGCAGGCCGATTTCGGCCAGAAGTGCCACGACCACACCGAACGCGAAATACAGCGCGGGCAACCACGGGGCCACCCCGATCAGCGCATCGGAGTCCTCCGCGTAGCGGGCAAGGCCCGCCGCAGCGACAATGGCCTCGACGGCGGGCCCGACGGCCGCGGCAAGCACACCATAGAGCGCGCCCCACCGATCGCCAAGCGCGCACCAGGTGATGGCCGCAAGCGAGTAGATGAGCGCGTTCGCCGGTATTGCCGGGGCGGTGTGCACCAGCGCGGTGGTGACATAGATGCCGATGACCGCGGCGACGCCTGCGATCCCCTGCCGCACGGTGACCGACGAGCGCAGGTCAGGCATGTGCAGCCGCAGCTCGGCAATCGAAACGGTCGCGAGACCGACCATGATCGGGAACCACAGCGCGCTGCTCCACACGAACGGCACCCCGTCGGACAGATATTCGGTGGTACCGGTGGCGACGTGACTGTGGTCGCCGACGAGCGACGCCACCGCCCCCATCGCGAGAGGACCATCGCGACGGGCCACCGCAATCTCACAGGAAGGACCCTAGCGCCGGCCCAAACAGGTAGGGCGTGCCGCCTGCACCGCCGTTTGCACCACCGCCATTTGTGCCACCGGGAGCGCTGCCCTGGCCGTACGACCCCCGCAGGAAAGTCTCCGAGTGGACAACGTATTGAGCAACCAGCTCGCAACGAAGGCTTCGCGGCAAAACCAGGTAGCGGTCGGAGGAAAGACAAGTAGTGATCCGGCCAGACCCCAGAAGTCGCCAACGCCGCCATCTCGCTGGTGGGTTACGGTCGTCAAGTGGCCGCCACCAAGAAGCTTTTCGCCGCTTTGAGACGCCGCGGTCCGCACCGCGTGCTGCGTGGCGATCTGTCGTTCGCCGGCCTGCCCGGCGTGGTCTACACCCCGGAGTCGGGCTACAACCTTCCCGGTATCGCCTTCGGCCACGAATGGCTGACCGGTGTGGAGCGCTATGAGGGCACGCTCGAGCACCTCGCCTCGTGGGGCATCGTCGCGGCGGCACCCGACACGGAGAAGGGCATCGCGCCGTCGCCGCTGAACCTGGCGTTCGACCTCGGCACCACGCTGGACATCATCGCCGGCGTGCGGTTGGGCGAGGGGAAGATCAGCGTGCACCCAACCAAGCTGGGCCTCGTCGGCCACGGTTTCGGCGCGTCGACGGCGGTGTTCGCCGCCGCCGGTATGCCGGCGAAGCCCAAGGCCGTCGTGGCGGCCTTTCCGACCGTCACCACGCCGCGCGCCGAGGAGGCCGCCGCGACGCTCAAGGTGCCCGGCCTGATACTCACCGATCCGGGTGATCCGATGTCGCTGCGATCCAACGCGGTCGAGCTGGCGCGGGTCTGGGATGCGGCGACGCTGCGGGCGATGCCGAAAGCCAAGGCAGGCGGGTTGATCGAGGGGCGAAGGCTGGCTCGAGTTGTCGGTCTGCCCGGCGCCGACCGCGGCACGCAGAAGATGGTGCGGGCGCTGATGACCGGCTATCTGTTGCACGTACTTGCCGGTGACAAGACCTACCGCGACTTCGCCGACCCCGAGTCGGCCCTCCCCAAGGCGACGACCATGGATCCGTTCGCCGACGACCCCGTTGACCTGGAGAACAAGGTCGTCGCGCTGTTGAAGCCCTGAGTGGCCGACCAACCGGTCGGGCGTATGACCCGTCTGGGTCTACAGTGCCCTCCATGCGGACGGGAATCTTTCTGAACTACGCAGGCGGCTTCCTGGAAGCCGTCGACGAGGTCGTCGAGCTGGAGAAGGTCGGCGTGGACATCGCGCTGGTGGCCGAGGCGTACTCGTTCGACGCGATCAGCCAGCTGGGTTTCCTGGCGGCGAAGACATCGCGGATCGAGCTGGGCTCCGGAGTCGTCCCGATCTACGTCCGCACCCCGTCGCTGCTGGCGATGACGGCCGCGGGCCTTGACTACGTGTCCGACGGCCGGTTCCGGTTGGGCATCGGCACGTCAGGGCCCCAGGTGATGGAGGGTTTTCACGGCGTCCCGTTCGACGCCCCGCTCGGCCGCACCCGCGAGGTCGTCGAGATCTGCAGGCAGGTGTGGCGTCGCGAGAACGTCGAGTTCGACGGCAAGCACTACCAGATACCACTGCCCCACGACCGGGGCACCGGGCTGAGCAAGCCGTTACACCTGATCAATCATCCTGTGCGCGAACGTATTCCAATCACGATCGCCGCGCTCGGCCCCAAGAACGTGGAGATGACCGCGGAGATCGCCGAAGGCTGGCAGCCGGTGTTCTTCTATCCGGAGAAGGCCGACCGCGCCTGGGGTGACTCGTTGCGCGCAGGTATGGCCAAACGCGACCCGCAGCTCGGACAGCTCGACATCATGGTCAGCGCCACCTTGGCCATCGGTGAAGACGTCGAGGACCGGCTGGCGTGGGCGAAACCGCAACTGGCGCTGTACATCGGCGGCATGGGCGCTCGCGGCAAGAACTTCTACCACAACCTCGCGACGCGGTACGGATTCGGCGAGGTGGCCGATCGCATCCAGGACCTCTACCTGTCCGGCCGCAAGACCGAGGCGATCGATGCCGTGCCCGACGATCTGGTACGACATGTATCGCTCATCGGGCCAAAGGGTTTCGTCAAGGAACGTCTCGCCGCCTATGCGGAAGCCGGAGTGACGACGCTGCTGGTGCATCCGCTGACCGGCGACCGTCGCGAGTCGGTGCGCTACGTCGAGGAACTCCGGGAGCTGCTCGGATAACTCACTCCATTTCGGTGGGCAGCCCGCGTGGGGCAACCTGCGCGACGATCAGGCTCAGGCCCGGGTTCGCCATGGCGGCTGCCAGTTCCGAGTCGAGCGCCGCGGCCGTGTCGACGGCTATTGCGCTATTCACACCCATGCTGTTGGCGAGCTTGACGAGATCCCATTGGCCGATGACCGCGTAGGGACGGGCCGGTGTGTTGCTGTTGATGTTGAAGTAGGTGCGGTCCAACAGAAACTGCTCGAAGCCGTAGATGCCGTTGGCGATCAGCACGACGATGGGACTGCGCCCGTACCGCGCCATCGTCGACAGCGCCTGAGCGGTCATCTGGAATCCTCCGTCGCCACAGATGACGAGCGGACGCCTGGTCGAACCGAACGATGCGCCCACTGCAGCGGCGACCGAATGGCCGATCGATGCCCACACCGCGTCGCACAGGAATGCGTCCTTGCCCTTCACGGGCAGGTTCGCCGCGGAGTAGGTTCCGAGAAACGTATCCGGAATGGTGATCAGCGT
This sequence comes from Mycobacterium sp., assembly GCF_032159565.1. Lineage (GTDB taxonomy): Bacteria > Actinomycetota > Actinomycetes > Mycobacteriales > Mycobacteriaceae > Mycobacterium. The sequence continues at coordinate 8,754 of NZ_JAVHWR010000146.1, read as the reverse complement.
CTCGTCCAAAGCGTTGCCCACGCATTGGAAGACCTGCTTGTAGGTCAACGTGCCTGCGGCAGCGGGAGGAACCGCCGGCACTACACCAGCGGGCACATTCGCAGGCGGTTGCTCGGCGGCCACGGTCTGCATCGCAGCCACCAGCGCCCGGATCTCGGCACTCTGCTTGGGCTGATTGTTGACCCGCACTTTGCCGTCGTACACGGCGACCATGCTGTTGAACTTCTGAGTGATCAGGCTCGCAAACCTGTTGGGGTACACGCAGCCAAGGGTCACCAACAGATCGGTCGATTCGACTTCAGTAGAAATGGCCTGCGGCACATACGGCGGGTCGTAGACACCGATCCATCCCGCACCCTGTTCGGCGAGCGTCGATTTCGACAGCATGTCGCTGCCCCACCGCACACCGAGTTTGGCGATCAGGTCTGCAACCGCATCGGCGAGGCCGTAGCGCGCAACCTCGATGCCGATCAGAACGACTGGCTTCTGCGCGCCGCGAATCAAACCCACAATCGTTGCCGCAAGCGCGGTTTCGGTGCCGGCAGCCTGCACGTTCGATGTCAGCGGTGGGCCGGGGCTATCGCATGGCTGTCGCCACAGATCCATCGCGATTTCCAGATAGACGGGGCGCTTCGACGTCAGCGCCGCAGTGATCGCACCGTCGACGACGGTGGGCACCGTTTCCTTCGTGGCGGCACGCACCGATTTGGCGGTGACGAGGGCGAAGGCGTCGAGTTCGGCATTTGCGCGACCCGTCGAGTGGGAATAGAGGACGTCGCGCTCAGCCAGATCGGCGAGATGGCCCGCGGTCGGTCCACCATTGATGACCACCACCGGACTGCGCTCGACATAGGCCACGGCAACAGCATTGATGAGGCTCAACGTGCCGACACCGTTGGCGACCGACACCGCGGCCAGTCCTTTGGTCCGCGCGTATCCGTCTGCGGCGTAACCCGCTTCCAGATCACTCGCGGTCACCACCGGGGTGATGCCGTGAGCGGGCGCCGCATCGAACAGTGCCGCGCAGTACAGCGCGGGCACCCCGAAGAGGTGGCTGACGCCTTGTTCTTTCAGCCTCGTCAGCACGTAGTCGACGACCGGGATTGCCATGTTGCGCTCCCTGCCATTCACGCGTTCAGGCTCGGCTGCGCCGCGTCATCGGGGAGCACCGGATCGTAAATTGCGGCGTGGTCGGGGTGGTTGATATGGATCTGGGGCATCGGCTCGGCAGGCACCACGCCGAAGTGCGATGCCATGTATTTCACAACGTCTTTGCACACGCTTGGCGCGGGCGTCTCGTCGGGAGGGTCGGGTTCGTAAGTTCCGCCGACGACCACGCGGTCGCACCGCGGGAACAGGTATCCGTCACCGCTGTAGAGGTACTCCAGGTTGTGTTGCGCGGGCAGCATGGCCAGTTGACCCTTGATCGGCTGCATCGCAGCGTCGTTCAGCAACTTCTTGGCGCCCATGCCCGTGCAGTTGACGATGATGTTCTGCGTCAGTGTCATGAGCACGTCGCCGCGGTCGAGGAAGTGTCGGTCGACGAAAGTGACCCCGCGGTCGCGCAGATCACTCTCGAGCCGTGCCAGGAAAACCGGTGGCTCGATCAATAGGGTGTGGTATTCGTAGCCAGGGATCGTGTGGCCCTGGAATGGCAGACGTGCCAGCGGAATTGGCTCCGGGATCAGGCCTGGACACAACTGCAGCACGATATCGAAGTTCTTGGTCCGCTCGTGTGTGTAATTGGGGCGTTCGTAGACGCCGAAGCCCGAACCGAGCTCGGTCTTGAACCGCGTATAGGAGTCCGTGAGAATCTTCTTCAATTCCTGTGGCTCGTTGTATTCGACGACCGAGACCGCCCACTGCCCGCCTGCCTTGTGTGACGTGGTGTCGATCGGTTGCCGGTCGGCGTAGATCGTGACAGTGAGCCCGAGATCGGTCAGCAGCGTCGCTGTGGTCAGGCCCATGACACCAGCGCCCAGCACTGCAGCGGCGGTGTCGTGCGACGTGGCGATGCGGCCTGCGACCATGTCGCTAACCTGCTGAGCGCAGCCCCAACTCAAGGTGATCCCCGCGCCGCCGTGGCCGTAGTTGTGTATCAGGATTTTTTCGCCGGCCATCTCGTGTCCGAGCTTGTACGAGCCGCTGCGGTATGGGCGCACGCCGGCGACACACGCGCCCGGTGCGGTCGGATCGAAGGTGAAGTCAGGCGTCGGAAGGTTGATCACCGGTGGCATGTGTCCTCCAGCGCTTCGCATCGGCAGGCGCGGATTTCGCGTCGGATTGGAGCGTAGGCACGGAAGTCGGTGCTACCCACGGGTAACGCACTAGTCGAGTAGTCGCCTCGTCACGGCCCCGCCTGCGGCAGTTCGTCGGCGGCGATCTCACACGGCGTTCCGGCCCCGACCGACGCGGCGTCCGGCGGCGATTCGGCGACCGGTTCCGGTGGCGGCGGCATCGGCGCGGGTGGCGGCGTCGGGACCGGGTCGGCTTGTGGCGCTTCGTCGACGGGCTCGTCGTCCGCGCAGGCGTCGACGGGTTCGGCCGTCGGATCACCTTCTTCTGCGAGTTCGGCCGTCTCCACGTCGGGCCCGCCTTCTGTTTGCTCGTCCTCCTCGTCGTCCGCGGGCTCATTCTCATCGGGCGCCGGCTCGTCCTCGTCCACGGCATCGTCGCTCACTTCCGACGGATCGGGCAGCGCATCGTCGGGTTGGTCGAGCAGGCCGCCGATGGCGTCGGCGAGCTGCGAGCCAATGCCTGCGAGTCCGCCTGCGGCGCCGGGCAATCCGCCACCGAGCTCACCGAGTGACGGCATGGTTGGCATCGCCGGGGTCGCTGATGCGGGGCCGGTCGCAGGCGCCGCGGCCGCGGGAAGGGCCGCCGCGGGGAGATCGGGCGCGGCGGCCACGGGCGCGGCGGGCACGGGCGCTATGGGGGCCGACGACGGACCCACCGCCGGTGCCGCCGCCGGAGCAGGGCTGGACCAGGCAGCCGGCTCCGTGCCCGCCAGGTGGGCCGGTGATGCACTGCTCGGCGGAGGCGGCACCGACGTCGGCCCAAGATCACCCGGTACCTCGAACGGCGAAGTCAGATCACCAGCCAGGGCGCTGGTCGCGGCGTCGAACGCCGCGGAGACGGCGGCCATCGCGCGCTGCATCGCCGGCAACCAATCCGCTCGAATATCGTTGTCCACGAACGGCTTCACCTGCTGATCGATCAGCTCGCTCGCCGCCGCGCGGTCCCCCGCTCCAGTGGTCACCGTTCGCGTGGCGGTCAGCCACTCGGCACGCTGCGCCTGACGGCGGTCGTCTATCGTCACGGCGCCCGCGACCTTGTCGTCGACCGCATGCCAGAGATCGTCGCGAAGTACGGCCAGTGCGTCGACCGCATCCCGCACGGCCGATGCCGCGGCCGCGGATGCTGCACCGTGCCGGAGAAGGAACTCGCGCGAAGCGTCGCCACCGCGGCCCTGCCATGCACCGGCCAATGCGCCGACTTGCTGCTCCTGCAGTTGACGGGCGCTGTCGGCCGCCGCCGCGACCGCATCCAACGCCGCTCGATCCGCGTCCAGCGCTCGCAAGTCCAGGCCGTCTTCGCTGCCGTACCAGTCCCGAACCTGCGCGGTGTGCAGGGTGAGGTCCGGGTTCTGGTAGCCGAGCAGATGGCATGCCCACACGTACTCGCCGATGTTGTCGACTGCGGGGCGCCCCTCGGCCAGCCGGGCGGGGACGTCGAGCGGTTCGGCCATGGCTCAGCCGATCCGCCGGGCGCCGCGTGCGTCGACCTCGACGTAGCGGTCGGCGCACGATCGCAGTTCGGCGGCGATCTCGGTGGCGGCGCGCGCCCATTGCCGCAGTCGTTGCGCCACGTCGTCGATGGCCAGTCGTAGCGTCTCGCCCTGAGCGGTGTGTATGCGTCCCGCGACGGCACCGTCGAACCGGAGACCGGTCAGATGTGTCCGTATGGCGGTGTCGAGGATGTCGGCCGCCGCGTCGTACTGGCCCGCAGCGCCGAGCACCGCCGCAACGTCGACACGGGCGATGTCAGGTTCTCCCACACTGGCTACGACGTCGGCAGAACCCTGCGGGTTCCACGCGATCCCTCAGCGCTGCTCGCTCACCGATTCGGCGACGCGGATGGCCAGCTGGCGTGCGGTGTCCTCGTCGGCCGCTTCGACCATCACCCGTACCATCTGTTCGGTTCCGGAGGGCCGCAACAGGATTCGGCCGGTGTCACCCAACTCGGCCTCGGCCTCGGCAACGGCTGAGCGGACCGAAGGCGCGTCGGCGACGGTTGCCTTGTCGTCTACCTCGACATTGATCAGCACCTGGGGCAGCTGTCGCATCGTCGACGCCAGCGCCGCAAGCGGCGTGCGCGTCTGCGCGATCCGGGACATCAGCCGCAGCCCGGTGACGATGCCGTCGCCGGTCGGGCCCAGCGCAGGCATCACGATGTGGCCGGACTGTTCGCCGCCGAGCGAGTACTCGCCTGCGCGCAGTTCCTCCACGACGTAGCGGTCGCCGACGCCGGTGGTGCGAACCTCGATGCCCGCCGTGCGCATCGCCAGATGCAGCCCGAGGTTGCTCATCACGGTGGCGACCAGGGTGTTGGACGCCAACTCGCCGGCCTCGCGCATCGCCAGCGCCAGGATCACCATGATGGCGTCGCCGTCGACGATCTCGCCGTCGCCGTCGACGGCAAGGCAGCGGTCGGCGTCGCCGTCGTGGGCCAGGCCGAGGTCGGCGCCGTAGGCCACGACGGCCTGCTGCAGCGTCCCCATGTGGGTGGATCCGCAGCCGTCGTTGATGTTCAGCCCGTTGGGCTCGGCGTTGATGGCGATGACGTTGGCGCCTGCGGCCCTGTACGCGCGTGGCGCGGCGGCCGAAGCGGCGCCGTGGGCGCAGTCGACGACGACGGTCAGCTCGTCCAGCCGGGTGGTGAGGGCCTTGGCCGCGTGGCGCAGGTACCGGTCAAGGGCGTCGGCGGCGTCGACGACCCTGCCGATGGCAGCACCAACCGGCCGCTCGCCAGGTCCGGCTGTGCTTGATGCTCTTCGCGCAAGCGGCTCATCGCCGACAAGCGCCTCAATCTGGTCCTCGGTGGCGTCGTCGAGCTTGTGCCCGCCCGCGCCGAAGATCTTGATGCCGTTGTCGGGCATCGGGTTGTGCGACGCCGAGATCATCACGCCGAATTCGGCGTCGTAGGCATTGGTCAGATAGGCCACGGCCGGCGTCGGCAGCACACCGACCCGCAGCGCGTCGACACCCTCGCTGGTGAGTCCGGCGATGACCGCGGCCTCGAGCATTTCGCCGCTGGCCCGCGGATCGCGGCCCACCACAGCGACGCGGCGGCGGGCCTGCGAGGAGTTCCCAAGCCGACGCGCGGCCGCCGAGCCCAGCCCAAGTGCCAGCTCAGCGGTCAGATCGCGATTGGCGACTCCGCGGACGCCGTCGGTGCCGAACAGTCGACCCATCGGACAAATTTCTCATAAATGGCGCGGTCAGACACAACTGCCCACGTCAGAAGTCGTGCCGCCGCGGAATCGGTACGCGACCGAGATAGGGAAACACCCTATTTTTCTGGCGGAGATCAGTCGATAACGTCGCCTGCGTCGAAAGGATCCCTTATGCGCAGCGACCTGTTCTCCCCGCAGAATGCCGAGACCCAGACCCAACAACCGGGTATGAAGCTGCAGAACGGCAAGATGCTCAAGGTCGCGCTCAACGGCGAGATGATGGTGCGGCAGGGCGCCATGGTGGCCTACCAGGGCAACATCCAATTCCAGGGGCTCGGCGCCAGCGGTGTCGGCCAATTCGTCAAGCAGCATGTGACCGGTGAAGGCGTGCCACTGATGAGGTGCACCGGCGCCGGCGACATGTTCCTCGCGGACCTCGCGTCCGACATCCACCTTCTGGACCTCGAGGGTCCGCACGACGGCCTGACCATCAACGGCAAGAACGTGCTGGCGTTCGAGCCGACGCTGTCCTACGACATCCGCCGCGTGCAGGGCGCGGGCATGCTGTCGAACGCGGGCCTGTTCAACTGCGTGTTCTCGGGTCAGGGCCGGATCGCGGTCACCACCAAGGGCACCCCGGTGGTCCTGCAGGTCGACCAGCCGACCTATGCCGACCCGCAGGCCGCGGTGTGCTGGTCGGCGTCGTTGCAGACGGGTTTCCACCGCGCGGATCAGTTCGGGCTGGGCACGCTGATCGGGCGCAGCACCGGCGAGGCCTTCACGATGTCGTTCTCCGGTCAGGGCTTCGTCGTCGTGCAGCCGTCCGAGGAGGTGCCGCGCTCGTTGGTCAGCGGCACCGGTGGCGGCCAGCAGTCCGGCAGCGCCGGTTCGGCCGCGGGCCAGATTCTCGGCAACTTCCTCGGCCGCTGATGCACACCGAGGTGAAGCAGATCAGCGCTTGGAGTACTGAGGCGCCTTACGGGCCTTCTTGAGGCCGTACTTCTTGCGCTCGATGGCCCGCGGGTCGCGGGTCAGGAAGCCGGCCTTCTTCAGCGCGGGCCGGTCCTCGGGCTGAACCACGATCAGGGCACGGGAGATCGCCAGGCGCAGGGCGCCTGCCTGACCGGACGGGCCACCGCCATCGAGGTGGGCGTAGATGTCGAAGCTGTCGACCCGGTCCACGGTCACCAGCGGAGCCTTGATGAGCTGCTGGTGCACCTTGTTCGGGAAGTACGCCTCGAGCGTGCGGCCGTCCAGGTGGAACTGGCCGGTGCCGGGCACCAGACGCACGCGGACCACGGCCTCCTTGCGGCGGCCGACGGTCTGGATGGCACGGTCGATGATCACCGGTTCCCGGGGCTGGCGCGCCTCGGGGGCCGCCGTCTCGGTCTCGGTCACGGTTTCGGTCGCGACGGCCTCGGTGGGCTCGACTTCCGGGGTCTCCGTGGCCTCGGTGGTGTCGGTTGGCTCGGTCACTGGCTCACCTGCTTGATCTCGTACGGCTCCGGTTTCTGCGCGGTGTGCGGATGCTCCGCCCCTGCATAGACCTTCAGCTTCTTCTGGATCTGACGGCTGAGCTTGTTGTGCGGGAGCATGCCGACGATGGCCTTCTCGACCACGCGGTCGGGATGGCGCTGCATTTCGTCGCCGAGCGAACGGCGATGGAGACCACCCGGGAAACCCGAGTGACGATAGGTGAACTTCTTCTGCAGTTTGTCGCCACCGATGGCGACCTTGTCTGCGTTGATGACGATGACGAAGTCGCCACCGTCGACATTCGGCGTGAATGTCGGCTTGTGCTTGCCTCGCAGCAGATTGGCTGCTGCGACAGCGAGCCGGCCGAGCACCACGTCGGTGGCGTCGATGACGTACCACGTGCGCGTGGTGTCACCCGCCTTCGGCGTGTACGTAGGCACAGCGCTTTCCTTATCTCTCTCGGATGATTCCCGGTGCGACCCGGGTGCCGGTCAGGCGTTTGCGGGCGGAGTGGTCTCGGCGACCGACATTGACCCGAGACCGGCGTGCCCGAAGGCGTACCGCACGCCAACCGAGCAGCATACCGGCGGCCGTCGCCGCAGGTCAAAACGCCGTCGACGGACCCATCGAGCACCGGCTCGCCGATTTCTACATCAGGGCTGTCAGCGATCAGCGGATAACGACCCTCGTGCAGAAATGGACGGCAGTCAAACAGCCACAGTCAAGGGGTGACGATATCGAGCACGAAATTCGCATCGGTCTGGTCGGGAACATCGACAGGAACCTGGATGGTTCCGTCGCCCCTGGCATTGCGGTAGATCCCGGTGCCGCCCGTGATGAACAAGGGATTCGGGTTGCCACTGACGAACAGGGCTGTGCTGTCAAGCATGCCCTCAGCCGCGACCTGACCGCCATCGAGATTGAACGTCACGCTGCATGTCGTCTGGCCGCCCTTGTCGTCCCCGGTGAGTGTTGTACAAATTCCGTTGGCCCGCCCGAGGAAGAAGCCGCCGGGACGATCGAATACGTCGCCGGCGAAGATGAACTGGTCGCCAGGACCGGGTCCGGGCGATCCGTGATCGACCATGTGCTGCTCGGTGTCGTGTTCATAAAGGCTGAGCGTGGTGTCCGCCGCCGCCGTCGGGGTCAAATACCCCATTACCGTCAGCGACGGGCTGCAAAGGCCGGCGAGCAGCGCTGCTGCTACCTGGTACGTGCGCTCGTCCATTCCGCTGGCCCCCGGCCGTGTGAGTTAGCTGGAGGCTACAGCCCAGCGAGCACCAAGCGCTCAGGTATGGCGACGCCGATGCCGGTCCATTGGTATGACTGTGCGGTCCCGCGGGCTCCCCTCCCGACAGGACCGCACAGTGGTCTGTGACTGCGTCAGGCTCCCCAGGCGCCCGCCGCATTGCGGTCGGTGGTCGCTACGTCGTCCGCGCCGTCGCGCACCGCATTGCCCAGGCTGAACAGAATCTCGTTCAGCGCACCCGCCGCCTGGTCCCATTTGGCTTGCTCGAGCCGATACGCCTCCGCCGCCTCGCGGGTCCAAATCTGCTGCAGCGGTGCGATCTGCGCCCGCAGGTCATCGAGCGCCGCGTTGAGTCGCGCCGAAGTGTTGTGGATCTCCTGTCGAACGGTGTACTCGATCTCGTCGAAGTTGTACGAGAGAACCGGTTCCATGCTCAGCCTCCTCAGATGGTGGTGCCGACGGCGCCGATTTGGTGTGAATGGCTCTCGGCCGCCTCGCGCAGCGCTCGTTCGTTGGTCTGCATGGTTTCCGCGATCCTTTGCAGGGCGATGTGGAGCTTGGCCGATTCGGCGTT